>JBBRBY010000041.1:0-24311 GCA_038205315.1 Gemmatimonadales bacterium
GGCAACAGCTTTGTCGCCGTGGTCGAGTTCGGCGACAGTGTACGCGCCGTCGCGGTCACCGCGGGCGGCGAGAGCGGCCATCCCGGCTCACCGCACTTCAACGACGAAGCCGAGCGATATGCCACCGGCAATCTTCGCACGGTTTACTTCTATCCGCCGCAGCTCAAGGGACATACCGAGCGCGTTTATCATCCGGGCAACTGATCCGTGAACCACTTGCAAAGGCTCGCATTTTCGCTCACACTCTCGATCGCACTGTCACCGTGCATCGCGCACGCGCAGTCGCGACCGAGCCCGATGGTGACATCCGACGGTATCCTGCAGAGCGCGCGCCCAATTCCAGGAGCGGTGTACGAAACCCCCGCCTTCACGCGAGCCGTCCTGAGGGAAACCCGCACTCGGACGGGTGCTCCGGGCCCCGGATACTGGGTGCAGCACGCGCGTTACAGAATCGACGCTTCGATTGATCCGGCGACAAATACACTGACGGGATCGGAGCACGTCGTCTACCTCAACAATTCGCCGGACACGCTCAAGCAGATCCTCGTCCACCTGCGCCAGAACGTTTTCCGCGCTGGCAGCGAGCGTCACGATGGCGCGGCGCCCGTCACAAGTGGGATGGCGCTAAGCCGAGTCGCCGTGAATGGCGTCGCGATGGACTCGAACGCCGCGCGACCACCAGCGCGCAGGCGCTCGAATCGCCCGGGGCTTTCCGCCGGTTACGTCGTGAGCGGGACAGTGATGAGCGTGCCGCTCACGACGGCGCTCATGCCACATGACAGCGTCGCGCTCGACTTTGCGTGGTCCTATGTCCCTGCGATGACGCCCTCGGATGGGCGCGAGGGCCGCGACGACCATCTGTACTTCATGGGATACTGGTATCCGCAGATCGCGGTGTACGACGACGTCGAGGGATGGGTTGCGGACCAGTACATCCTCTCGGTGGAGTTCTACATGGACCCCGCTGATTACGACGTGAGCGTCACCGCGCCACGAGGCTGGATTGTCGGTGCAACCGGTACACTAACCAACGCCGCCGCCATTCTGAGCGATTCCGCGCGCGCGCGGCTGGCACTCGCCCGCCGGGCCGGGTCGGTTGTCACGATCAGCAGGCCGGAGAGCGCATCCTCCACCTTCGCGGCGTCAGCACCACTTGTCACCTGGCATTTCGTCGCACCGAACGTTCGCGATTTTGCGTGGGGAACGAGCGACCGTTACGTGTGGGACGCGACGCGTGCACTCGTGCGGGATTCCGCGGGGAGGCCGGACACCGTGGATATCTACAGCTTCTATCGCATTCATCCGCAAGCCAGCGCATGGGCTGTTGGAGGCGCGCGTTACACACGCGATGCCATTGAGCAGCTCTCGAAGTATCTGTGGAAGTATCCGTGGCCGACCATGACTTCAATGGAAGGAATCCTTACCGGCGGCGGCATGGAGTATCCGCGCATGACGCTCATGCAGCCATGGGCTGACACGCTCTCACTGGCCGGCGACCTGATGCACGAGACCGGTCACATGTGGTTTCCGATGATGGTCGGCTCCAACGAAGCGCGGTACTCATGGATGGATGAGGGGCTCACACAGTACGATGAGGCACAAGGGCTTCGGTCGCTTTACGGAGAGCCCCGCAAGGGCGGCCGCATTGCAGACACCGAACAGGGCCAGCGGCTGCTTTACACCCACGTTGCCGCCGCTGGCGGTGATCTTCCACTGATGACGCGCGGTGATCTCTTCCCCGCCGAGACGTACAACATTCTCGTGTACGACAAGACCGCGCAGGTCCTCGCAGCGTTGCGTGGTATGGTGGGTGAGCCGGTGTTTCATCGTGCATTCCAGCGGTACGGTGAGCAGTGGGTGAATCGCCATCCATATCCGGAGGATTTCTTCAACGCGATGGACAGCGGAATCGGACAGGACCTGAGCTGGTTCTGGAGCACGTGGTTCTACAACGCGTGGCCACTTGATCAGGCGATTGCCGGCGTCGTGACAGACGGTGCAACTACTGCCGTCACCATCGAGGATCGCGGACTCGCCCCGATGCCGGTGAAGCTCGCCGTGTCACGCGCCGATGGAACGGTGCAGCGTATCGATATCCCCGTGGGTGTCTGGCTCAAGGGAGCACGCAGATACGTCGAGCGCGTTCCGTCGAGCCCCTCCATCGTGAAAGTCGAGATCGATCCGGAAGGACTGTTCCCCGACATCAACCGCGATAATCAGGTCTGGTCGAAACGATAGATTCGTCTATTCGTGGCCCTCGCCGAGGATGACGACAGGGAGTCTTCGCTACGCCCTCCCCCGGTCATCCTCCGCTACGGCTCGTTCGGCACCAACGGCTTCACACGCTTTCCCCACATCGGCGATGGTGGCTCGTGCGTCGCCCGATCCACCGGATGCTCCGCCAGTTGCCGCATCGCAGTCGTGACAGCCTGTTCCAGTTGCGCATCGTGGCCGTTCGCGATCTCTCGCGGCCAGTCCTCTACGTCAATGTCAGGCGAGATGCCCTCGTTCTCCACAGCCCATTTCTGCCCGTCACGCTGGAAGAAGCCTCCACGCGGCGCATACATGATTCCGCCGTCCACGAACAGCGGCGTGTCCCAGATGCCTACAAGTCCGCCCCACGTGCGCTTGCCAACGAGCGTGCCCACGTTGCGGAGCTTGAACATGTAGGGCATCAGATCACCGCCCGAACCCGACATCTCGTTGATGATCATCACCTTCGGGCCCCAGATCCCCGCCGCGGGACTCGTGAACGGGTACCGATCGCCTACCGGATTGTTGAAGTACCCATCGAACTTTCGCTGCAGCACGTCGATGATGTAGTCCGCCGCCGATCCACCGCCGTTGTACCGCTCATCGATGATCGCACCCTTGCGATCCTGCTGCGCGAAGTAGTACCGGTTGAAACTGGTGTAGCCACCCTGCCCGGTGTTCGGTAGATGCACGTATGCAAGCTGGCCGCGCGACAGCGAATCAACGATGTGCCGGTTGTGCTCCACCCAGGCACGCGCTCGAAGCCCTGCGTCGTTCGGGATGGGAACCACAGTCACGCGCCGCACGTTACCACCAGACGGGCTCGAGCTTACCGTTATCTCAGTTTGATGCGACGCCGTTCCATCGAACGCCCGATAGATGCTCTCCGGCGCACGCACTGGTATGTCGTTCACCGCAATGATGTAATCGCCAACCTTCACATCCACGCCCGGCGCCGTCAGCGGTGCGCGAAGATCCGGATTCCAGCTGTCGGTTCCATAGATCTTCGTGATCCGGTAGTAACCGTTCTCGTTTGCGAAGTCCGCACCCAGGAGCCCGACACTCGACTTCGGGACCTCGGGCATGTCACCGCCGCGCACAAACGAGTGACCGATCGCGATTTCGGATCCCATCATGTCGAGCAGATAGTTCAGATCCGCACGATGCATCACGTACGGCAATAGCTGGCCGTACATCTCCTTCATCTTCGGCCAGTCGGTGCCCTGAAGATTCTTCACATATATGTAGTCACGCTGGTTGCGCCATCCCTCGTTGAAGATCTGCCTGAACTCCGCCTTGGGATCCACGAGCATGCTGAGCTGCGCATTCAGCTTTCCCTTGCCCATCGCTGGAGACGCCGGCGACATCGCATCCACGAGAAAAAGTCCGCCCGTCGGTCCGGGTGTCCGGTACAGCATCTTCTTTCCGTCGGCGCTCACGAAATACTGCGCCACGTTCTGCACGAACTCCGTTGCCTTCCGGTCCTTCAGTTGATAACGGTGAACGACCTGTCCGAACTCCGGCTTGTCTTCCGTGCCGGTCTTGGGAACGTCTTCCATGAAGAATACCGTACCCGCCTGCCCGGCTTGAAGCTCGCCATAGCCGCGCGGCGCGATTCCCGACACGGGAACGATGCGCTGCTGCAACCCGTCGAAATCGATCTCCACGTTGTGGCGCGTCGCCAGCATCGCCTTCAACGAATCAGACATCGGCGCGTTCGCCTTTGATGTATCCACGACAGTCGTGTCAGGCCGGCGCGGACGCGGCGCCCTGGGCGGCATCGGCGGCATCGGCGGCATCGGCGGCATCCCGGGGACGGGCTGCGCCGAGACACCGGCATCCTCGTCGCTCTCCGGGAGCAACGGCGATGGATCGGTCTTCTTGAGCACCGCCAGATACAGCGCGTCCGTCTCGGAATGGCCGTAGCTCGACATGTCCAGCCAGCCGGAACCAAGCGCGAAATCAGTGGAAGCGAAGAACCACAGATACTTTCCGCTCGCATCCCACGCAGGCCACGTTGCATCCGCGAGACCGTCCGTCATCTGGTGCGTCGCGCCCGTGGTCAGGTCGTACACGAAAATGGCGCGATAGAGTGAAGGAAGCCGCCTCACGTATGCGATCCAGCGCGAATCCGGACTCCATTTTGGATTCAGCGATCGGTCGGGCACCATGAACTCGTCGCCGCCAAAGTCCGTCGCCTTCCCGCTTGCGACGTCCACAACCCACAACCGAAGATTCGTATCCTGAAACAGTATGTGCTTGCCGTCCGGTGACCACGACGGTGTGTAGAAATGCGTTGGATGCGCCAGTGTTATGGTGCGCGCTGGCCTGCTCCCGTCGGCAGAGGCTATCACCAGCTGATACTCGCCGGATTTGTCGCTGAAGTACGAGATGGACTTCCCATCCGGTGACCACGCTGGGTCGCGCTCCGCGGAGCCGCTCGACTGCGTGATGTTGCGCATATCCCCCTTCTCGGCCGGCACTGTGAAGATCTCGCCGCGCGCCTCAATCGCCGCACGCTTGCCCGTTGGGGAGAGCGCGATGCTCGTGATGCTGTGAGATACGTCCTTCCATTGCGGCATCATCCACGGGAAGTCGCCCGTGACACTGATGTTGACAATGTGCTCCCGGTCGGTCTTCGGATCGAGCTCGTGAACGTAACCGCCCTGCTCGAACACGATTGCATCCGCGCCCGCATCGAGCGTCTTGACGTCGAAGTCCGAGAAATTGGTGATCTGCTTCAGCTGCTTCGACGTCATGTCGTAGGACCATACGTTCGACACACCGTCGCGATCCGACAGGAAGTACACCGTGTGGTTGTCCGACCACACCGGGTAAATCTCCTTCGAGTTCGGACGCGGGATCGTATCCACCGCAAGCGTCTTGCTGTCCAGAATCCAGATCGGCCTGTTCTGGCCACCACGATAGTCGCGCCGCTCCTCATCCCACGAGTCGTTCATTCGGTACGCGATATGCGCCCCGTCCGGCGAGATCTTTCCCTGGTACGCCCGGTACATCGGCATCGCCGAGGACGTGCCGCCCTCGGCCGGCACGGTGTACCATCGCGCCTGTGGCGACGGCAGGTTGGACGATCTGGTGGACGAGAAGACGATCGACTTGCCATCGGGCGTCCATCCCTGCACCACGTCGGGCGCCGGATGCCACGTCAGCCGGCGAGGTTCCCCACCGCCGGTCGGAACAACGTAAACGTCGATGTTGCCGCCGTACTCGCCGCTGAAGGCGATCCACTTTCCGTCGGGCGAGAAGTGCGGATTCGTCGTCAGACCCTGAAAGGTCGTGACCCTGGTGGCAGCGCCGCCGCTTCGCGGCACGATCCAGATATTGTTGGCGTATGCGAACGCGATGTACGTCGCGCTGACTGTGGGAGACCGGAGCAACCGCGTCTGAGCGTTTGCTATCGACGGAAGCAGCGAGAGAACCAGGGTCCACGAGATGGCGCGACGCATGATGGCGGTGGCAGAATTTGTAGGACATGATTCCGGCATGCAGGCTCGTGCCGGCCACAGTAAACCTGCATCTGCCCTACGTCCTACGCCAGACGACTGCTGCGAGTTCTCCGGTCCGTCGGTCTCTACCGCCGCATCAGCCAGCCGAGAAGTTCACCCCCGACGTCATCCTGTAACCAGCCGGCACCTCGAAGAGCGCTGCCGGCTGGGCGCCCTGACGCACACTCGTAATGTCAATGGAGTGTGTGGCCGTGTGCTCGATCCCCTTGTCATCCACCGTCGACTCCTTCACGATCGTGCGAAGCGGCGTGCCGCCGAGCGCCTGCGAGCGCACCGACGCTTCCTTCTGCACGAAATCCGCGTCGGTCTGCGCCATCGCTGTTCCAGTATGCTCCAGTAGCGTAAGCAGTGGGTTGCTCCCCAGATCGAGTCCCGGACTCACCCAGTAGTCGGTCACGATCGTGTGGTGCTCGATCCCTGCCTCGAAGCCCATCGCGATGATGCGAACGTCGAAACGCTCCGTGAGCCGGATCTGCTCGGTCGAATAGCCAAGCACCTTTTGGCCGGTTCCAATGCGCTCCGATGATATTCGGCTGTTCATCACCCTGAACTTCACGATCGGCGATACCATCCGCAGAGACGTGCCGATTATTCGCTCGAAGCTCGGCGAGCTTATCTGACCCACTTCCCGCTTGTCCGGGTGGACGGACAACATCTTCATCCCGCCGTCGGTGAGGAGTATGTATTCGCCGGATTTCTTCCCGTCGATGTCGATCCGCGTGCGGTCCCCGTGTACCCGGACGGTCCCACTGGTCGGTGATCCTTTCTCCGATGTGGTCGTGAACGTGTACATGTAGTCCGGTTGCGCCAGAATCGGCTCGGTGCACCGCGGCGCTTTCGTCACGGCTGAACCGGTGACACTGAGCGCCAGAAGCGCCATTATCGGATAGACCATGTCGTGTCTCCCTTGCGAGCAATCGGTGGAAGTTCGCCTTTCCCCTGCAACGGTGTGTCACACCTGGTAATCGGATGGTTCGCGCTACGCCCGCCCATGCCCGTGAAAGGCATACTTAATGCACCCCTTAAGCCCGTAGCACCAATCGGAGGATCCCAATGAAAGACCATGAAAAGGGCAATACGAACGAGAGTTCGAAGAAAACCGATAAGGCCACCACGGACCTGTCGGACACCGTAAATCGTGCCCAGGCGCCCCATACGACTAAGGGTAAAATGACGGCTCCCCTCTTCGGCTCGGCTGGTAGCGGCGGCGCCGAGTTCGAGCCGGGTCCCGAGCGAGACTGATCAAGGTTTACAGATCGAGTGTGTGAGAGCACCGGCCATCCGCCGGTGCTCTCTCGTTTAGCCCGCCCCGGTCGACCGGAATCGCCGCCCAGCGCGTATTCTTCATGATGCGCGATCGCGAGCACCGCCTCATCCTCCTGTCGCGCCTGAATTCCAACGGATGAGTCCGCAGGAGACACTCGGCATGACCACCGCCACCAGGGCCAGCTCGTCACATGACGAGCCACACCTCGCTTCGCCAGACGTCAATCCCTCCTTCACCAAGGGTGTTTTCCTTGGTGAGATCCGCGAGGATCTCGTCTTTCCGTTTCCGGTCATGTCTGCCGAGGAAAGCGAATCGCTTCGCATGATCCTCGATGCTTTCCGCGCCTTCGCCGCAACGCACATCGACTCGGCCAAAATGGATCACGATGGAAAGTTCCCCGATGAAGTGCGTTACGGACTGCATGAACTCGGACTGATGGGACTCAACATCCCGGAAGCGTATGGCGGCTTTGGCGCTTCCGCGAAAGTTTTCAATCGCATGTTCGGTGAAATTGGCGGCACCGATCCCGCACTCACCGTCTACTTCGGCGCGCACGAGTCCATCGGCTGCAAGGGAATAACGCTTTTCGGAACCGAGGAACAGAAGCAGGCATGGCTGCCAGGATGCGCAAGCGGTGACATCATCGCCGCATTCTGTCTCACCGAGCCCGGCTCGGGTTCCGATGCACAGGCAATGCAATCCACCGCCGTACTCGACGACGACGGTACACACTACCGTCTCGATGGACGAAAGATCTGGATCTCGAATGCCGGTTACGCGGGCCTGTTTACCGTGTTCGCGAAGGTACCCGTCACAATCGACGGCAAGTCCAAGCAGCGCGTCACGGCGTTCATTGTCGATGCAAAGAGCGACGGAATTTCGCTCGGCCAGCCCGAGCAGAAGATGGGGATCAAGGCATCCGATACCCGCACGGTAACGTTCGAGAACGTGCGCGTTCCCGTCGGCAATATGCTCGGCGAAGTAGGACAGGGCTTCAAAATCGCGCTCGAGATTCTGAACTCTGGACGACTCGGTCTCGCAGCGGGTTCGTCGCGCGGCGCGAGACGGATTCTCTCTGAAGCCGCGAAGTACGCCAATCAGCGCGAACAGTTTGGACGATCCATCGGCTCGTTCGAGATGATTCAGCGCAAGTTCGCGCAGGCCGCGGCGGAGATATACGCGGCGGATTCCGCCGTGATGGTGACATCCGAAATGATGGACCGCGGCCAAATCGATTATTCACTTGAGACCGCCGCGTGCAAGGTCTTTGCCTCCGAGTTGGCAGTACACGCAACCAGCGAGGCGATGCAGATAGCTGGCGGTATCGGGTACTCAAAGGAATTCCCGTACGAGCGCGCAATGCGCGACGCGCGCATCAACATGATCTTCGAAGGCACCAATGAGATCCTGCGCGCCCTCATCGCTCTCAGCGGTTTGCAGCAGCCCGGCGAGCGGCTCAAGGCACTCGGATCGGCTTTCAAGGATCCCCTTCACTCCATGGGGGAGATCAGCTCGTACATCGCCGGCAGGGCGAAGCGCGCGATCAGAAAGCCGGAGTTCACCAAGGTTCACCCTGCCCTGTCGAAGGAAGCGGAAAGAGTCGCCACGCTCGTACACAGCCTCGCCCTCGCAGTTGAGAGCGCGCTCATGAAGCACGGCAAGAAGATCATGGAACGGCAGTTCGTTCAGGAACGAATGGCGGATGCCGCCATAGGTATCTACATGAGCACCGCAGTGCTCTCCCGTACAACCTGGGAGATCGAGCGTGCGGGCGGGGTCGAAGCCGCCGCGCCGGAGCTGGATTGCGCCCGACTCTTTCTCGCGGATCGCTATCGCCAGGTCCGCCGCTCCATCCGTCGTATCTCACGCAACCAGGACGAACGCATGAAGGCAATCGCCCAACGTGTGCTCGAGACCGGCGATCCGGCACCAATCGGACCCACCGACCACGTGTAGGTCTTCCGCGTTCATGGCGTGAATTCTGCCTGACATCAGTAGTCTGGACCGACTACTTACAGCGGCGGGATTTCGATGAGCAGTAACGCGGTTACAAAGCAGGACGTGCAGGTCGATGAGCACGTCGACGGAGACGGCGCGATCACCACGCTCGTGAAGGGCGCACTCGCTGGAGTCGCGGCTACGTGGCTGATGGACAGGGTCACGACTTATCTGTACGAGAACGAGAGCAAGGCGGCTCGCGAAAAGGAAGACTCCGCGCGCGGAGACAGAACCGCGTACGAGATCGCAGCTGACAAAACTGCCGACGCCGTCGGCATCTCCCTCTCCGACGATGAGCGAAAGAAGGCAGGCAACTCGATTCACTGGGCGCTCGGTGCGACTGCGGGAATCGTGTACGCGACCATGAAGCGTGATCCCAGGACAATCGCACCGCTCGCGGGGATCGGTTTCGGAACTCTGTTCTGGGCGGTGATGGACGAAGCTGTGACGCCGGCGTTGGGACTCACCCCCGGACCGGAAGCCTTTCCGCTTCAGACCCACGCAAGAGGATTGGCCGGCCACGCGGTACTTGGCGCAACAATCGACGCCTCCCTCGCCGTGGTCAACGGGATCATCTGAGCCGTTCCATTGATTAGCGCGTGACTCCTCAGCCGGGAGTCGCTCTGTAGATTCAGGCACGATGCCGCCCGAGGAAAGGGATCCACCCCGCGAGCTGAGCGCTACCGATGTAGTACATCACTACGCGGACGTAACCGCGCTCGACCATGTCAGCGTCACGGTCGCCGCGGGAATGTCGCTCGCGCTGGTGGGCGAGAGTGGCTCGGGCAAGACCACCCTGCTTCGCTGCTTCAACCGCATGATCGATCCTGATTCTGGACGGATCGATATCGGTGGCGTGGATGTCCGCTCCCAACCTGAGACACAACTTCGCCGGCGGATTGGCTACGTACCGCAGGAGGGTGGCCTGCTGCCACACTGGCGAGTGCTGCGCAACGTCGCACTCGTACCAAACCTGCTCGGCTTCGATGATCCGGAAGCCGCTGCACGCGACGCGCTCAATGTCGTTGGAATGCCACCAGGAATTTTTGGACGACGCTTTCCGCACGAATTGTCCGGGGGACAGCGCCAGCGCGTCGCACTCGCGCGTGCGCTGGCAGCCAGACCCGGTGTCATCCTGCTCGACGAGCCATTCGGCGCGCTCGACGCAATAACTCGCGCGGAGCTTCACGACGTGTTCGAGGACGCCCATCGCGACTTCCCTGTGACCATGCTCCTCGTTACGCACGATATCGCCGAAGCGGCACGCCTGGCTGACCAGATCGCGGTCATGCGCGCTGGCCGTGTCGAGCAGCTGGGCACGCTCCCGGAGATGCGCGATACGCCGGCCACTCAGTACGTGTCGACTCTCGTCAGCCGCGCGTTGGCGGCGGCGACCGGCTTTGTGCGGGCATGACGTCGAGGCGCAACACTGCGATCCACATGGCCGGTGTTCAGCGCTTAATGCTGGTTACGCTAGCGTTAATGCTAACATCCACGCCCATTCACGCCGCCAACGCACAACCCAGCCGGCTACCTGAACGGATCTCGATGCCATCCGAACCCTCTAGTGCGGCCATAGTCGTCGCATCCAAGCCGTTCGGTGAATCGTACCTGCTGTGCGAGATGTTCGCGCAGCTCCTCGAAGCTCACGGATACCAGGTGACGCGCCGTCCGGGACTTGGCGCCACGGAAATCGCGTTCGCCGCGCTGCAGCGAAACGCGATCGACGTCTATCCCGAGTATACCGGAACTGGCCTGATCGCCATACTCCATGATTCACTGCCGGATTCCGTCGCGCGTGATCCACGCTCCGTATACGATCATGTCGCGAGAACCTTCCTTGCACGCTACGGCGTTCGGTGGCTGCCACCACTCGGTTTTGAGAATACGTATGCCATATCCGTGCGACGGGCGACATCGGAGCGGTATGGCATTCACACGTTGAGCGATCTCGCCAGAGAGAGTTCGCACCTGGTGGCGGGATTCACCCCTGATTTCATTGGGCGCTCGGATGGTCTTCCCGGACTCGCGCGCGCTTACGGTATCCACCTGCGCCAGGTACGGCCACTAGCTCCGGCGGTAAAGTATCAGGCGCTCGCGGCTTCCGCGGTGGATGTAGTGGATGGATACTCCACCGACGGGCTCCTCGCCCGATACGACCTCGCTACGCTGGTTGACGATCGCCACTTCTTTCCGCCGTATCAGGCGGCTGCGCTGGTGAGTCCGCGTATCGCGCACGGTAGAGAGGACGTGGTCGGAGTACTCGCGCTGCTCAGCGGCCGGCTCGACGAGTCCCGCATGCGTATGCTCAACCGTCGCGTTGAAGTCGATGGTCAGGACGTACGGCAGGTAGCGAGCGATGCACTGAACCAACTCGGACTCGTCTCGAATGGGACGGACCGCGCGGTGACGAAAAACGCACTCCACCGCGAGAGCTTCATCAGCTATCTCTGGCGTAGCCGCTCCACCATCGGTGCTCTCACCCTGCGTCACTTGTTCCTCGTGACCATAGCACTCGGTGCTGCGGTGCTTGTTGCACTCCCACTCGGCCTCGCCCTCGAGCGGGCGAGGACGGTGGCGGAGCCTGTTGTGCGTGTACTCGGCATGATCCAGACGATACCGAGCATAGCGGTACTCGCGTTCATGATTCCGCTGCTGGGCATCGGTACAGTGCCCGCACTCGTGGCGTTGTGGCTCTATGCTCTCTATCCCATCGCCCGAAACAGTTACAGCGGCGTGCGCGACGCGGATCCGGCTGCCGTCCAGGCTGCAACAGCGCTCGGCATGACACCATCGCAGCGCCTTCTCAAGGTACGGCTTCCGCTCGCGGCGCCCGTGATCATGGCCGGCATCCGGACCGCAGCGGTAATCACCGTGGGCGCCGCAACTCTCGCGGCATTCATCGGAGCTGGTGGGCTCGGCGAGCCGATCGTCGCAGGCCTCGCGCTGGCAGATACGCGTATGGTCCTTTCTGGCGCACTGCCTGCCGCCGTACTCGCGCTCTGCGTGGATGGCATACTCGCGCTAATAGAGGCGGCGCTCGAGCCGGCCTCCAGTAAACGAGCACATAAGCGAGCTCGTACGTGAACCGGCCGTCGGCCGCCACCACATTCCGATGGTTGGCGACGATTGCCGCCCTGAGTGCCGTCCTCTGGGCACTCGGTCATTTTTCTCGCCCATACATTCAGCCATTCGCCCACTGGGTGAAGGCGCTCGGGCCGCGGGGGCCGGTGGCGTTCATCGCGACATACACTCTGGCCGAGGTGTTTCTCATCCCGGCGAGTGCCTTAACCCTGGTAGCCGGCGCTCTGTTCGGATTCGTCGCGGGATCCGTCTACGCCTTCGTTGGCGCAATGCTGGGGTCCGTGGCCGCGTTCGCCATGGGGCGCTACGTCGTGCGACCGGTAGTGCACCGCAGACTGCACGGAGATCGCCGTTTCGAGATCATCGACGGCGCAGCGACGACGGGCGGAGTTCGCGTGGTTGCGCTGCTTCGCCTGTCGCCACTCTTGCCATATACAGTTCTCAATTACGCGCTTGGCATAACCCGCATCAGCTGGTGGGCGTACCTGGTCGGGACGCTTTTTATCGTGCCAGGTACTCTCGTGTACACGTACTATGGGACGGTTATAGCTACCGTTACCGGAATAACACCGTCGGTGCCACACGGAGTTGCGTTTTACGCGCTCATGGCGGTGGGAGTGCTGGCAACCATCGCCGTCATCGTCATCATCGGCAGACTCGCCAACCGCGAGCTGATCAAATCAACCGAACCGACTCGACATGACTAGCAAGCACCCGTACGACATGATCGTCGTCGGCGGCGGTACCGCCGGCCTGGTCACCGCCGCTGGCAGCGCCGGCATCGGCGCGCGCGTGGCTCTCATCGAGCGCAACAGACTCGGAGGCGAGTGCCTCTGGAATGGCTGCGTACCAAGCAAGGCAGTGATCGCCAGCGCGCGGGCTGCGCATCAGATGCGAAATAGCGCGCGCTTCGGCGTGACAGCTGGAGAGGTGGAAGTTGATTTTGCCGGAGTGATGGCGTGGATGCGCGGAGCGCAGGCGCGAATCGCTCCAAACGACAGCCCGGACCGGTTCAGAGAGATGGGTGTCGATGTAATTCAGGGTGAGGCACACTTCACCGGGCCTCGCACCATCACCGTGAATGGCCAGACGCTCACCGCCAAACGAATCACCGTCGCTACCGGTTCCTCTCCCGCACTACCGCCAATCGACGGTCTCGCAAGCGTTCCATACCTCACCAACGAAACTGTCTTCGCGCTCGATCGGCTACCCGCCGTTCTCATCATACTCGGCGGCGGCCCGATTGGCCTCGAGATGGCGCAGGCTTTTGCGCGGCTCGGATCCGTTGTACACGTAATCGAGGCCGGTTCCGCAATTCTCGCCCACGATGACGCCGAGCTGACCGAAATGCTCACTCCGTGCATCCTGGCCGATGGCGTCAAGCTTCATCTTGGCACCAAAGCGACCGGAGTCGCGAAGACGGCGAACGGTATTGCCGTGGAAACGGCGTCAGGCGATGGAAAATCGCTCACCATCCAGGGTGATACGCTTCTGGTCGCGACCGGAAGAAAGCCCAACCTTGCCTCGCTCGAACTCGCCGCCGGTGGTATACGCTCGAGCAAGCAGGGCATCGAGGTGGATGCAGGACTGCAAACGTCGGCGAGCGGTGTCTGGGCAGCCGGCGACTGTGTCGGACCGCTCCGATTCACACACGTTGCGGAATACCAGGCACGCCTGGTTGTCCGCAACGCATTCTTCCCGCTCTCCGCCAAGGCGAACTATTCCACCGTCCCCTGGGTCACCTACACCGATCCAGAGCTGGCCCACGTCGGTCTCACTGAACAGGAAGCGCGAGAACTCCACGGTTCTGCCGTGCGCGTATGGCGCCGGCCGTTCCGGGACGTGGATCGTGCCAACACCGATGGACAGACAGATGGCATAGTCAAGCTCGTTACCAATGCCCGAGGAAAGATCCTCGGTGGCCACATACTCGGTTACGGAGCGGGCAACATGATCGGTGAGATAACGATTGCGATGAAGTATAATCTTTCCGCCAGCAAGCTTGCGGATGTCATTCATCCGTATCCCACGTATCCCGACGGTATCAGACAGGCCGCGAACGAATTTCAGAAGTCCCGCTTCACCGGCCTGATAAAGGACATCGCCGGCTGGTTCGCGCGTCGCTGAACGACATTACACACTGACATCGGCAAACACCGCGACGCGACGCGAATCCAGCGACACGGTGAACGATTCACCCACCACAGGCACGCTCATGGGATCCACGGCCGCTTCGAGAAGGAGCGGCGCCCCATTTGCGTCAATTCGCAGCTGCGCAGTCGTGTTCTCCGGGCGGTGAATCAAACGCTCCACCGTGCAATCGAGCCGCTCCAGCCCGTTGCTGGAAGTGTGGCTAGCATTCAATGTCGCCGCTCCGCGCAACGCTTCGGGTCGGAAGATCGCAGTCGCTGGTCCATTCGGCACTCGATTCGCAATCGGCATGCTTCCCAGTGGGGACGTGAAGACACCATCGCGTACGTACCCACGAACCTCGTTCTTCATTCCCAGCAATCGGGCAATCACGAGCGACGCGGGACGCGCGAACAGATCTGCTGGCGTCGCGACCTGCGCCATGCGTCCATCGACCAGTACGCCGATCCTGTCCGCCATGACTGCAGCCTCGTCCAGGTCGTGAGTCACCATCACAAGTGCCGGATTGTGCGCCCGCACAATCTCGAGTATCACATCTCTCACATCGCTCCGTAACGCCGGATCCAGCGACGATAGCGGCTCGTCCAGCAACAACACCGATGGACGCGCTACTACAGCTCGCGCAAGCGCCACTCGATGACGCTGTCCTCCACTCAGGGCATGCGGTCGCCGTTTCGACATCGCACCCAGCTGAACCGATTCGAGGATCCGTGCCACCCTGTTCTGAACGTCTGCTTCGTTCACCCCGCGAACCCGAAGCGGGAACGCCACGTTCTCGAAGACGTCAAGATGCGGGAACAACAGCGGAGTCTGATGCAGGTACACCGCGTCCCGTCTCTCCGCCGCGTATTCCGTCCGATCGGCGCCGGCGATCTCGATGGTCCCACCCGTCACCGGAACCAGTCCCGCAATCGCCTTGAGTAGGGTCGTCTTGCCAACACCGGAGGAGCCCACCACCACACAACGCTCACCTTCATTCACGCTGAACGAAATATCCTGAAGCCCGGGACGTCCGCCAAACGCCGCTGACACTCCCTGTAGTCTCAGCGCGGGGACGGAGTTCATAACGGCGACACCGCAGTATTGCGAGCCGCGTATCTGGTGGCGGCGATCGCGGCGAGCGGCGGGAGGATCATCACAAGCGCAGCCGCGGCGGCGAAGCTGCCGTTACCTGATCGCATGTAGGAGAAGACCTCGATCGGTAGTGTGTGCACCACGCCCTCTCCAACCGTCAGCGTGAGTGCATACTGCGCCCACGATATCAGAAAGCCGATCGCAATCGCTTCCGCGATCTGCCTTCGCAGCATGGGCAACGTTACTCTAAGCGCTACCTGCATCCGGTTTGCGCCCAGGGTTCTAGCTTCGTCTTCGATACGGCTATCGAACGCTGCGAAGACGCTCATGAAATACAGCGTCAGATAGCCGACCGTGGGTACGAGGTGAGCGAGTAGCACGCCAGCCACGTTGCCGGCCAGAGCGACTTTCAACATCAGGTACTGCACGCCGATTCCAAGCGAGATGGGCGGTGCTACTACCGGTGAGAATACGGCGGCGGCTGCAACGTAACGCCGCCATCCGTTCAAACGCGCGATTGCCCGGCCGATCGGGAACGCAACTGCGCACCCGATCATGCCGTCGGCGAGACCGATCAACGTGCTGTTCCAAATCGCCTCTTCGATCCTCCCGCCGCCGGACCGGAGCCATTCCCACCCTCCCATTCCCCAATGCTGCGGAAGGAGCGCCGGAAAGAACCACTCATGGCTTCCGGACCAGACGGCCAGCAGCACGAGCGGTCCAATCGTCGCCATGGCGAGCGCGGCAAGAATTCCAAGTCGAAATGCACGGCGAACGATCGATCTCAACGAAACAGCGCCTCCATTCGCGCGCGCGTCCATTCGTGGACAGCCACTGCCAGGAGCCCGATCATCAACGCGACAAGGGTGAGCACGTACGCGTCAGCACGTTGAGCCAGATCCAGCGCCGAATATCGCTCGAGCGTGAGCATTGGCAGGGGCAGCGGGTCGCTCGGCGCAAGCATCGCAGCCGTCTCGTAGTTTCCGAATGTGAAGACGAACACCGCGACCAACGCGGGAAGCAGCCCCCGCCAGAGGATCGGCCACGTGACCCGCGTGAATACCGCCCACCTCGCCGCACCCAGCATCCTGGCGGTCTCCTCGAGTTCAGCACCTCGCACACCGAGTACCGAGAATGCGACGAGCGCCATGAACGGGAGTTCCTTCCATGCGAGTGTAACGATCAGACCAATTCCTCCTGGGTCATACACGAGCGCGGGCATGTCGCTCGGGCTGGCGATCCAGCCCCACGCGTATGCCAGCCTCGCGATGTATCCGCTCTGTCCCAGAATCATCAGGCCCACGGCCCCAGCCACCACGTAGGGAACGGTCAGTGGCGCGACGGCGAGCGTGCGTGCAATGCGATCTGTCAGTTGATTGCCGCGGAACGCTATCGCCACACCCACCGCGGCCGCCGCACCGAGTACTGTTGCCGCACCAGCGACCCAGAAACTGAAAGCAGTGCTCCGCCAGACCGTGGGCTCGCCCAGTACACTCGCGATCCGATGCAGGTCGATGCCCGAAGCATCGATGCCGGCAAGACCAATCGCTCCCAATACGGAGTATATGACACCGGCTGCGACCGGGGCCGCAACCGCCAGCGCGGCGGCCAGAGCAAGGTTCGATCGCTCGCGCTGTCGCACTCTCATCACGTCATCGGCGCGATGACGAGCGAATTCGGCTTCGCCAGTCACGCTGAAGCCGCTCGGTATACACCGGACTCACTTCGGGCCGCGCATACCTTGCGAGCGAGTCGCGATCCAGCGCGCGCGAATCGGCGGCCAGGCTTCGAAACCGCACCGCCCAGGCGACTGGTAGGCGAGATACCGCCAGTACCGTTCCGTCAGCCCACACCTCAGGCCGTTGCTTTTCGAGCTGGGCTTCGGGAGACAGCAGAAAGTTCGCGACGATCATGGCCCCGCCAGGGTTCGGTGCGTTGCTCGCGATTCCAAGGTAATGTGCGTTGGCGATCGTCCCATCGCGAAGCAACAGCGGACGAGACGACGGTGGCAGTATTCCCTGGCGCACCTTCGTCACCACGTCGTTCTGATTGTTCGACATTGAGAAATCCACCTCTCCATTCGCGAAAAGCCTGTGGAGATCCGCAACGTTGTCCGGGTACGTTTCGCCTCGTCGCCAGAGAAACGGTCGCACTTCGTCCAGCCACGCCCACAGTCGGCCACTCCCTTCCCGGTACGCCGCTTCGTTGAAGCCGTTCTCGAAGTGTTCCGGGCCATCGTCGAGCGCGTACATCACCACTTTCAGGAAGGTGGCTCCGGTGAATGCCTGATCGTACGTGAATCGTCCCGGGTGCGCGCGGATCCAGTCGTGCAGCTCCGCGACGGTGCGAGGAGGGTGTGGCGTGCGGAGCGTGTCGTAGATCAACGCGAACTGTACTCTGCCCCAGGGGGATTCGTATCCGCCGGGTTCCTGCCCAAAATCCTGGGATATGATCTGGGATGAGCTGTCCACGAACCGGGCATTCGGCAATCGCCCGCTCCACGGGCCGTACAGCAGGCCGCTCTTCCTGAGGTTGTGAAATGTCTCACCGTTTATCCAGACCAGGTCCGCGGTTCCCGGCCCTGATCGCGCCTGCCGCTCGATGGCAAGCTGATTCAGAATCGACGGGCCCTGCGCATCCACCGTGTTGAGAGTGATGCCATAATCCCGTGCCAATCGCGGCGCCACCCACTTGTCTATGTAGCGATTGATTGATGGATCGCCCCGCCACATGAGCCATGTGACTGTCGTACCACGTGCGTGCGCAACTATGGTGTCCCACGGTGTCGCGCTCAACAACGTGGCGCTCGGAGCCTCTGGTCTCCGGCAGGCGTCCGCCAGGGCGACCATCGCCAGCGCAATGCACAATCCGGTTCGGCACGAAGCACCGAGGTTCCTGATCGGACGGATTCCAGTCACGCGCCCGCGCGCCATCAGAATCCGTACTCGGCCGCGAACTGGATCTGCCGAGGACGCCCTGATAACTGGTATACGATGGGGTCGCCCGGACGACCTACCTGCGTGCGCGGATCAAGCGACACGATTCCGCTCGGAAAGCCCGAAAAATTCGCTCGGTTCAACACGTTGAATGCGTCCACCCGCAGCTTTATCTCACCGGTCCCGGCAGGCACGCTGTAACTGAACCCTGGATTGAATTCCAGCGCGTATGGCAGGCGTTCACCATTTCGAGGCACCCCATAATATCGTTGCGTGTTGCGAATGAAGCCGTCACCAAAGCTGCCGCCTGAGCCAGTCAGATCCAGTCCCGAAACGCGATTGATTGGCTGACCAGTCTGAAAATCCAGTACTCCGGTGAGCTGCAATCTGCGGGACCATGCGAATCTGCCCCGCACGTTGAGCTTGTGCCGCCGATCGTTTACGGCGTCACCCCACTCCTTGCCAAAATCGTTGTTCCCATTCGACGCCGCAAAGTTGATGTCCTCGGTGTTGTCGCGTGCGTGCGACAGGACGTAGCTCGCGTCACCACTGAACGAACTCGTGAAGTCATGGCGTAATGTGAGGAACATTCCGGCGTACCAGCTTCGGCCGTTGGTCTCGGTTGTGGTGTTCTGACGAAAGCTGCCCGCCCTCGGCGTGACCGGTCTGAACCTGTCACCGATGCTGACCGCCTGATTCGTCGTGTCAGACGGACCGACCTCGCGCGTAACCGCGTTCAGGTCATACAGCCGTGGAAGATGGACTGTCTGGACGTACACGACATCTGCCGAGACGCCCCAGTTTGCGCCAAAGGCATGTTGAAAGCCTGTCGAGGATTGATAGCTGCGCGGGCTTCTGATACCAAGAGCGAACACCGAGCGAATCTCCCGCGGCGGCAACAATTGTCTGGCGGATGCCAGGCTCGCCGCCGACGGCGCGTGGCCGAGTGACAGGGGAGTCGCGGCGGAGTTGTAGAACGTGGAATGCGCGCTGCCATTCGCCCCGAACTGCAATGCGTCTGAATAGATGGTGTACGGAAGCTTGCCGGAATAGATGCCGGCTCCACCACGGATGATCGTCTGCGGGCTGTGTTGCCAGTTGAACGATGCGCGCGGCTGGACATTCGTCAGATCCGGCGAGCTGCCGCCGTGCGATGTGATGTCGTCGTAATCCCAACGAACTCCGTAGATCACCCTGAGTCGTCCGGTTGCGGACCAGCTATCCTGCGCGTAGGCCCCGACCACCGTTTGCGATGCCCTGATTACCTGCGGTGCGGCGTCGATCGCGAAGCTATACACCGGGATGCTCGCCGGAATATCCGCAGCGCTCGGAACGCGGCCTCGCACCGAGATCTGCCCGCTGTCGATCACTGAGTAGGTTCCGGCCAGGTTCGTCCCGTCACCGTGAAGATTGAACTGGCCACTTATCATGTCGGCACCGATGCGAACGTCGTGCTTCAGCCAGTGTTGCTCGATCTCGTCCCGAAGATTGATCTGCCGCTCGTGCGAATCATACTGGAAGCCGCTCGACCCCACGATTGCGAGCGTGGAGTCCAGGCCACGGCTCAGGATCACGATCTGCGGAGTGTCCAGCGCACTCGTGGTCGGGGGATAGTACCAGTGGAAGGTCGCGACCTGCACTCCAAACTTGTTGGTGAGCCGGTTTGTGAGCGTGTTTGTGAACGTGTTCGTGAACGTGCTCGGGAGACCAACCCGCAGCACGCTCTCATGCTCGGCGGCAATGAGCGCACCTGTCCGATGCTGGGTCACATCGGCCTCCGGCGTGACATTACCACCGCCTCTACCGATGTACTGCACGTCGCTGTATGCGACGTGGAACGTGGTCGATTGATGGTCGTTCCATTTCTGATCGAGACGCAGAAAGGCCTTCGTCTTCTCGCGCTTCATGGAACCCGTGCCGCTTCCGTAAGTGATGACTATGGGCTGATCCTGAAGCTCCGCAAGCCGCTCAGCTGCCGCAAACACGAAGGTGCGGCCCGTTATGACAGGCCCGCCAAGCGCGCCTCCTGCCTGGATCCGGCGAAACCCCGCGGAAGTATTCGGCGGTAGCACTGCCTGGCGCGCGTCGAAACTTTTTCCCGGATGATCGTACACGAAGCCATCGCCATGCCACGCATCGGAGCCACGCATCGTCTCCTCGTTGACAATGCCGTTCGAGCTTCGTCCGCTGGTCACATCGTATGTCGACGATCTGATGTCCAGCAATCGTATCGCGGATAACGGAAGATCTACTCGCGGTCCTCCCAACACTCCTTCATTGTTGTCGAATCCATCAATGAGGTATTGGGTGTACAACGAGTTCTGCCCGTTCAGCGACAGGATCGGGGCCGTGTTGAAAAAACCGGTCGCCTGCGCAGCGCCGGGTATCGTGAATGCAAGCGTCAGTGGATCCCTGTCCGCGACTGGAAGTGACCGCAGCTCTGCGGCCGACACCGTACCTCCCGTCACCGCCGCAGCCGTGTCGAGCAACGGCCGAACCTGTACGATATGCTCACGATCTGCCGTAACGATCACGGGAGCGAGCGAGCGCGATTCTTCCGATCGCGATGCGACGCCCCCCGGCATCACCACGTCGACCTCTCGAGTCGCTCCCGCTTTCAGTGGCGGAAAGCTGATGACCGATGTGTCCACCGGAGTCGTCGCTCGCAACACGCCGGCCACGTTCGACGTGACGCGTAACACGAATCGCCCGTCCGGTTCCGTCGTCGCCGTGTCCCGGCCGCCGTCGATGGTGATTCTGACCCGCGCGATTGGATCGCCTCCCTTCCGTTGCACCACTCCGGTGATCGTCGCAGTACTCGCTTGGGCCGGTAAGCGCTGCGCGCACACTGAGACGCTCGCGAGTCCCAGGCTGACCGCCAGCGCCCAATCCCGGCTCAACGCAAACGCTTCACGGAGATCGGTGAGAAGAGCTGGATATATAGCGGTACTCTTCATTGGTGCGGTCGAAGGAATTGACGCGCCCATACCATTCGCTGCACGATTGTGGCAAGTACTCCGATCGACATCAACGTGAAGAGCAAGATCAGGTTGCCTGGAAAAACGAGGAAGAGCACGTAGAAGAGGAACGTTTCGGTTCCCGCTACGATCCCCGGCGGCATTGTGATGGTGGTCAGCTCGCCTGTCGACTCGGCGCCCCTTCCCTTTCGCTCGAGAATCGCGGCAAGGTACATCCACGACGCAGCATTGACGTAGAACAGACAGATGAGCGCCGTCCCCGCCATGGCTGTCTGCCAGGAGCGACTCCCGATTATCAGCGCAGCCAGAACCATCGCGTAAATCGAAAAGTCGAGCACGATGTCCAGATAGCCGCCAAAATCGCTCTGCTTCCGAGCTACTCGGGACAACGTCCCGTCCAGACCGTCCAGGCCGCGGTTCAGAAACCAGAATAACAGCGCAATCGCAAATGCTTGCTTCAACACCGACGCGGCTGTCAGAACCCCAGCCAGCCATGCCAGAACCGTGATGACGTTGGGATGCACTGAATCGCCAATCGTCAACGCCACCGGCGTGAACAAACGGTCCTTCAAACTCCTCAGAAAATCGTCAAGCACAGCGAATCAACTTTGTACACCCTATTGGTTGTGCATGTGACCAGCTTGCCTGCCTGACGGGTCAGAGGTGCGCCCGGAACTTGCGTTGATTCTTCCAAAACACCAACCTACTCATTTGTGACACGTACATCCGTTCTTGCCGTTCTCACGACCATATTCTGCACCGCCTGCGCGTCGTCCCCCGACTTCAGCCGCTCGCTCGGCGTAATGCCTCTGCAGCCGCCAGCTCCAGTGTGGCTCGGTTCCGTCCGTAGCACCACCGGGACAGCGATCGCCGGTGCGGCCGCCATTACGCCTAGCCAAACCCCCGGCTGGGCCCACGTTCTGATTTCGCTCGATGATATCAAGACGGGCGGCATCTATTCGTGGAGTCTCCGCTCGGGATCCTGTGGCGCACAAGGCAGCGTCATCGGGCCCGCCGACCGGTACGGCGAGTTCGCGATTCATGCGGATGGTACAGGCGCCGCTGATGCCCTGGTACCACTTTCACTCTCTCCGCAGCAGGCTTACGCTGTGGTCGCCGGCCCGGTTTCATCAGTGGACACGCCGGGCGCCTGCGCCGACCTGGTCCGCTCAGCCCTCTGATCCGCCCGCTGATCAGGCGTCCGGCGCGGCCGGACGCTTACCAGTGGATGCGGTGATCACCGACTTGATCCCGCCGCGCAGATTGAAGTCTCCCACGACGCGCATCCACTTAGGCTGTACACGCTCCACCAGATCATCCAGAATCCGGTTCACCGCGCGCTCGTAGAATATCCCGTCGTTGCGAAAGCTCCACAGGTAGAGCTTGAGACTCTTGAGCTCCACGCACGACTCGCCCGGAAAGTAGGTAATCCGCATAGTCGCGAAATCCGGCGCTCCACCCTCGAGCGCCGTCAGGTCGGTCGCATCACCCTCGATTCCGCCCAGCGGACAGAGCGACGTGAACTCCGGACAGTCCATGTGAATCTCATAATCACGATCTGGATACGGATTCGCGAAGGTCTCGAGCAACTGGGGCTTTGGCATGCTTCCAATCTAGACGGAATAGGCACGGAAGTCGTCATCCTGCCAAAGGCCTGGACGACGCCACATGGTCCCCTTCCTTGCCTCAGGACCCGCGCAGTTTCTTCGAGATCTCCTGCAACAGTTCTCGCTCGTCGCCGGACAGACTACCCATGCCCTCGCGCGAGATCTTGTCCAGCAGCGCGTTCACGTCTTCCGTGCGCACCTTCGGATTCGGTGCGGACAGCAGCGTCGGCGGCTGCGGCCGTTGCTTAACTATCGCGTTGCTTCGCGCCACCGCATCGTCAGCCGACGGCATACTGTCCCGCCGCTTCGGTGAGCGCTGCGTCTTCGGGATGGGCTGGGGATTGGTATCGTCCGGCACCGTCGCCACGTGCCGGCGAATTTTCTCGAAGCTGGACGCGTTCGGCCCATGCAGATAGATCCACGCGAACACGAGACCACCAACGTGCGTCATGAACGCCACCGAGCCGCTCGAATATCCCGTGAGGTTCGCGAACGCCATTCCCAGGTTCCAAGCGATCGTCCACACCGCAAGCCACACTGCGCGCATCGGCATGACGCCGAGTATGTACACCTCGTCGTCCGGCCACTTGAGCGCGTATGCTAGGACCACACCCACCACCGCGCCAGACGCTCCGATGACGTTCACATGCTGCTCGAACAGCAGATGGAACACACCGCCGCCCAGTCCGCACCACAGATAGAAGTAGATGAATGCACGAACGCCGAGCGCGCGCTCAAGGCGCGGGCCGAACATCCACAACATGATCATGTTCGTCGCGATGTGCGCGAGCCCCGCGTGCACGAACATGTAGGTGCCGATCGCCCACCAGTGGGCCGGGAACTCCGCAGCCGACAGCCCGAGCCACGCCGCGACGTCCTGCGCGCCGATCGGCGACGTCAGCTGGACGAAGTAGACGAGAACGTTCAGCGCGATGATCGCCTGGACCGCGGGCGTTATTCCTACGCCAGGCTCGTAATCCGCTGCGTTGAATTCGGTTGTCGTTTCCATGTTTGCGCGACCTTCGTCCTACCCAATTGCAAGCTGAACGATCCGCTCGCACAGCTCGTCGAAAGCTATCCCCGCCGCGGCTGCACCCTGTGGAATCAGACTCAGCTCCGTCATCCCTGGTAACGTGTTCGCTTCGAGACAGAAGCACTCGCCTCGGTCGTCCAGTCGGAAATCCACCCGGGCATATCCGCGCAGTTTCAGTGCCCTGAACGCCCGCAAGGATTGCTCCTGCAGTTTTTTGGTAACAGTTGGCGACAAATCCGCCGGGAATTCCTCCACCGCCATTCCCGCCGTGTACTTGCACTCGTAGTCGTAGATCTCCTTCGCCGGCTTGATCTCGCCTACCGGCAGGGCATCGTCGCCCAGCACACCCACCGTCAGCTCGCGCCCGGCGATGAATCGTTCGATCATCACCTCGTCGTCGTAC
>JBBRBY010000042.1:0-23870 GCA_038205315.1 Gemmatimonadales bacterium
CGTCATCATCGTGAGCGGTGGTATCCGAGAAGCCGTTGTGGTCCTCGGCCGCTCTCTCGCGGTGTCCGATCGGGATATCCACGCCGTCGCTCTACGATTCACGCAGTCTGGAGAATACGCGGGATTCGACGCGGAGTCACCCCTCGCGCGCAGCGGTGGAAAGCCGCTTCTGGTTCGCGGACTCGACCTGGCGCGGCCGGTACTTGCGGTGGGCGATGGCATTACCGATGCTGAGCTTCGCACCGTGAATCCGCCGGCGGTGGACGCTCTGGCTGCGTTTACCGGAGTCGCGGCGCGGGCACCGGTGGTTGCCGTCGCCGAATTCTGTATTCATAACTTCTCACAACTTCTTCCAATCGTCGTCCCATGAGTGATTCACCCTCTGATTTCGGCACTTTCTTTCTTCCCGGTCCCACCGAAGTGCGTCCGGAAATCCTGCGTGCCATGTCGCGTCCGATGATGTCGCACCGCGATCCCGAATTTGGTGCCATCTTCGACAGGGTGCAGAAAGGACTGCAGTACGTCTTCGGCACCAAGCGGCCGGTTTTCGTGAGCACGTCCTCTGGAACGGGATTGATGGAGGGGGGAATTCGCAATGCGCCGACCGGTCGCGTGCTGTCGCTGGTGAACGGGGCGTTCTCCGAACGGTTCGCGCACGTCTCGGAGGCGTGTGGACGAGATGTGGAGAGGTTTACAATAGAATGGGGCGAGGCGCACGATCCGGCTGAGGTGAGCCGGCGGCTGGCGACGGGAAAGTATTCGGTGGTTACCGTCGCCCACTCCGAAACATCGAGCGGGGTGCTGAACGACGTCCGCGCAATTGCACGCGCCGCGCACGAGGCAGGAGCGACATGCCTGGTGGACAGCGTCAGCGGTGTTGCGGGGGCGGAGTTGCGATTTGACGATTGGGAAATGGACTACGTGTTCACGGGATCACAGAAGGCGATCGCGATTCCACCGGGACTCGCGTTTGCGGTGGCGTCGGACGGCTACATGCAGCGGCTCAGGGCACAGGGCAGCTCTGGTTCGGAGCGACGCGGCGCGTACTTCGATTTCATCGAGCACGAGGAGCAGGTGCTGGCAGGGCAGGCACCCAACACTCCCGCAATATCTCTCTACTACGCGCTGGACCTGCAGTTGAGTTCAATTGTGACCGAAACGATGCAGAAGCGTTGGCTGCGGCATCTCGCCATGGCCGCGCGTATGAGTATCTGGGTGGATGAAATGGCGGCCTCGACGCATTCGGATATCGCCATTCTGGCGCGCGATGGGCACCGGTCACCAACGGTGAGCACCATCTTGTTACCTGCGGGAATCAGGAGCGGTCAGGTCACGGGGCTCGCAGCGGATCGCGGGATTACCGTGGGCACGGGTTACGGTAAGCTGAAAGACAGCTCCATCCGGATAGGGCACATGGGAGACCACACAGTCGACACCCTGGAGCGGTGTCTCGCGGCGGTCGCCTCAGCATTGTGAAGTCGCTGATCACGTGCCGATACTCGGGGAAAGGCTACGGCCGGAGGGTACGCGCATGGTTCAACCCAATGTTCGCGCTTCACTCACGCGGGACGACGCACAGCTCGCTCTTCACGTAATCGCTTCGGGCCGCATCGCGGACCTGGAGGAAGGCGAGCGTAAGCTCGCTACGGAAGGAGTCGACGTTCTGCTCGACGATCCACGCCTGCTCGTCGGTCTGCTACGAACCGATCGTGGGGTGATCGCTTCCTACGCGCTCGTTGCGTATGTCACCATGCGCCACGCCCTGACGCACGTTGGAGAGCGGGACCGCAGTCTCGCGGATTTTCTCGCGTCGCTCTTCATGGAATTCGGCATGCGGGACCGCGCGCAGCGCATCAGCAAATACGACGACGAGACGTACGACACGCTGAGCGGAATCCTGGCCGCGGCGGACAGCTCCGATCCCAGGCGAAGCTTCATGGCGCGCACTCATCTCGGTAATTACGCGCTATGGTTCAGCGGAGTATTCCCCGATCACATCGAGGAACGTCGCTGGCGCAAGGGCGGTCCCAACCTGGAATACTACGAAGAGATGGGCCGGAAGGGCTACGCGCTGGCAGCAGATCACAAGCTGGCGAAGGTCACTGGCGTAAGCGACTTCTACGCTCTTGCCGCCGAGCGATTCAGGGTGATGCGAATCGCCCTGACGTCGGTTAGCGATGCACTGCTCTTCCCGCATTCGAACTCTCCGACGAGCATCATCCGGCGCGTCGAAGACGATTTCAGATTAGTGTCCTGATGCTCGGTGCAGCGCAGGCACGCTGCACCGAGCATCAACAAGCCACCGGCCTGCACTCTCGCCGCGTTACTCTCCGTTTCGGGCGACGCTACCGGCGCGGGGCCCGTTCATGAGCCAGTACTTGAACCACTGACGTATCCGTCCCAGACGGTCTACCAGCAGCCAGGGCTCGCCCGAGCGCGAAAGCTCATGCGTGGATCTTGGGTACCTGACGAATTCAGCCGGCACGCCCTGCTTACGAAGGGCGAGATACCAGAGCTCCGCGTCACCGATGGGCGCCCTGAAATCATTTTCGCTCTGCACCAGCAGCGTTGGTGTCCGAACCTTCGTTACGTGCCGTATCGGAGATAGCGAATCGTACATCGCGAAATTGTCCCACGGCTTGCCGTAGAATTCGAACTCGGTGAGTCCCTGTGCGTCGCTCGCGCCATACCAGTACGTCCAGTCACTTATCATCCGGTCGGTCTGCGCGGCGCGGAACCGGTTCGTCTTCGTCTCGATCCAAGCGGTCATGTAGCCGCCATAGGAACCACCGGTCACACCCATTCGCGTGGAGTCCACATCACTCCGAGCGGCGGCTATGTCCACCGCCTTCATGAGATCCGTATAGTCCTCGGCGCCCCATCTGCCACGCGTCGAGTAGGTGAAGTCCGCGCCATATCCGGACGATCCGCGCGGATTCGTGAGCAGCACCATCATACCCGCGCCCGCCAGGTTCTGAAATTCGTCGAACCAGCCCTCATCGTACTGCGAGTGCGGTCCGCCGTGTATGTACAACACTAGCGGATATCTCTTGCCGGCCTGATAACCGTACGGCTTCATGAGCCAGCCCTCGATCTCGAGGCCCCCGACCGATGGATATGTGAAGCGCTCGCCATCCTGGAACGCGATCTCTGCTGTCACCCTGTCGTTGAAGCTCGTGAGCTTTCGCTCATGACCACCGCTGGCATCAGCGACGTAGAGCTCGGTGGGGTGCGTCATATCCGTACCCACGAACGCAATCCTGTCGTGCTTCGCGTCGATGTCCCAGCCACGAATCGCGCGGCGACCGGCCAGAATCTCGTTCACCGCCCCGGACTTCGGGTTCAGACTGTATAGCGCGGTGCGGCCGCCGACTGCGGCGCTCATCACTATGTTGCCGGCCGGTGTCCACTGGTACTGTCCGGGTTCGTATCGAAAGTCGCCGAGCAGGTTGCGCGGTGTCTCGTCCGTGAGGCTCACCGTGTAGATGCGCTGCGACTTCACGCGCGAAGGCGCGCCGATGAACGACACAAGTCTCGAGTCGGGCGACCACGCGAGCGATCGTTTCTGGCTTGCGAACCGCGAGATGCGCCTAGGTGGCGCGCTTCCATCCGTGGGGATGACGAAGACGTCAGCGTCGTCGCGCTCCTTCTCGTCACGCGCGGCATCGTATGGCAGCCGCGCCAGCGAATCGCGCTCGGCTTCAACGACTGAATCCGGGCGCAGGGCCGGGTCCGCGACGAAAGCCACGAACCGGCCATCAGGCGAGATCACCGCGTCGCGGTGCGAGTAACTCGTGCTGGTCAGCATCTTCTTCGGAAAGCCGTCGTACGACTGTACCCAGATCTGAGTCGCAGGATATCGACGCGCTTCGGCTCTACTCGGCACGAACCCCGCATCGTTGCTCTTGAAGCGCATGTCGGTGAACTGCATTCCATCGAAACGCTTGGGATCGACTGGCTTCGTAATCGCGTCAAACGGAGGCCGCGCGAGCTTTCCCATGGCCGCGTACCCGCCAGCTGCATGAGCCGCCGTGTCACGCGCGGGTCCATCGACTGTGTCTGTCCACACGCCAATTCGATGGTCGGCGGACGCCGATGTGGCTTTCGGATAGTCATCCATCACCGCAGCCTCGCCACTAGGCGCGTCCATGCGGAGAGCCCATCGAGTGGCTTTCTCCTCCCCGCGGTGTGAGGTGAAGAAGAGGTACTTGCCGTCCGGCGAGAAGTGCGGATTGCTGCTTTCGAACCCCGGCGACGTGTACCGCTGTGGGGTTCCTCCGTCGGTCGGAGCCACCCACACCTCCGAGTGCCGCTTGTTCTCCTTCTCCCGAACGGTCACAACCGTGAATGCCACGAGTTTGCCGTCCGGGGAAATCTCGGGCGTCGAGAGCGTCGTGATCCGGTAGTAGTCCGCGGGTGTGAACGGCCTTTTCGATCCAACGTTCGATCCGACTGGCTGCTGCGCGCTGGCGCTGGCGCTGGCGGCTGACAGGGCGAGGATCGCGATCGAGATGGCGGGCTGTCTGAAACGGCGCATGATCGAATGGGTTGGCTGGAGGAAGCGGCCGGACCGACTGGCTCAGCAGCAATACGCGGTTGGGGGCTCGGATGCTCGCCACTGCCGAAAGGCGTCCCGGCTGGAGGGGCGACGTGCCGATACTTCGGGGATGTCCTCCTTTTCCCGGCTGGACCCCATGGGGGCAGCTGCGCTCGTCCTGCTCCTTGGCGCCGCGGCGTTGCCTGCCTTCGCGCATGGTACGAGGGACGAGGTCCGGAAGCGGGGGCACAGCCGGCTGCGCCCCACGGCTGTGGACGAATCGACACGCCCGTCGATTGAACCGGCGCCCATCGCGAATCCGCTCGATGCAATTCCGGCATCCGAGCGCGGCGACACGAGCACTGGAACAAGCGGACGAGTCTGGGTGCATCTGCTGGCTCCCGGCACGGCGCCAGCGGGTGTCTACACAGTCCCGGGTGGCGTGGGGGGTCGGCCATTCGCATTCATCGGGGTCGTTCCCTTCGTAGCCAAGCGCGGCGCGTCACTGCTTGGCTACCGGATCGGATTCTGGCCGGCCGAGCTTCACGCGGTGCATTCCGACGCATACGAAAATCCCGCGGGATTCGTGGAAGTCACGGCCGAGAATGCCGATACGCCCGTGTCTGAGCACTTCAGGCTGGGAGACTTCGTGACCCACGACAGCGCGCCATTGCCCAAGTTCATCGTGCTACGCGAAGCGCTGCTGGACAAGCTCGAGCTGGTACTCGGAGAGCTGGAGATGCAGGGGATTCCGACGCAGCGCGTTCAGGTGCTATCAGGCTTCCGTACACCGGCCTATAACCTTGCCCTGGGCGATGCGAGCGGCCGCGCGCGCGAGAGCCGCCACCAGTACGGTGACGCGATTGATCTCATAATTGATTCTGATGGCACGGGCCGGATGGGCGACCTGAACCACGATGGCCGGGTTGATGTGAACGACGTGCGCGTGATAGAAGATGCGGTGAATCGCGTCGAGCGCGCGCACCCCGAGCTCGCTGGCGGCCTGGGCATCTACCGGGAGATGGGGCCGAGCGGCCCGTTCGCGCACATCGACGTCCGCGGCACCCGCGCGCGGTGGGGAACGGCCACGCGCACTTCCTACGCGAGCTCTCTGGCGGCGTACAATTCCCCCGAACGGGTCGCGTCCGTTTCCACCGGTCACTGTCAGGCGGAAGGTGCGTCGGCGGTGCTGTGCCAGGGGTTTCGCCACACCCGCTAGTTCAGATCGTACGGGCGGCCGACGTTTGACAATCTCTCCGCGACGCCGAGCTTGAAGTCGTGACAGCCCCCGCGGTTTCGGATTTTCATCGATACCTTGCGGTTCCGCGTATTTGAGACGACACGTTTAGCGCGCTCGCCACCTTCTCCATCCCGAACAGCGATGCCGAAGTCCATCAGTTCCACGCCTCGCCGTCTGATCTCCGGCGCTACTTTCGCATTGCTGATTGGCAGCCTGCCTCTCGCCGCGACCCGCGCGGCGGCCCAGCAACCGGTAATCGCGTCCATCACGACACCGCGCCAGCAATTCGGCCATGACATCGGCGACGACTACTGGCTCGCGACGTACGATCAATTCGCGGCCTACTGGCACAAACTCGCGGGCGAGTCGGACCGGATGAAGCTCGTGGAGATCGGCAAGACGGAGGAAGGGCGGCCGCAACTGATGGCGATCATATCATCGCCCGAGAACATGAAGCATCTCGCGCGCTACCAGGAGATCGCGCAGCGCCTCGCCCATGCGGAAGGCCTCACGGACGAGCAGGCGCATGCGCTCGCGTCGGAAGGCAAGGCGGTAGTGTGGATTGACGGCGGACTTCACGCAAGCGAAGTACTCGGCGCTCACCAGCTGATGCAGACAGTGTACGATCTGCTGGCTCGCAACGATGCCGAAACCAGACGGATTCTCGATGACTGCATCGTGCTCGCGGTCCACGCCAATCCGGACGGCATGCAGCTCGTGTCGAGCTGGTACATGAAGGATGCGGATTCCACCAAACGCAACATGGACGTGCCGCGCCTCTGGCAGAAATACACGGGACATGACAACAACCGTGACTTCTACATGTCGAACCAGGCCGAGACGAAGAACATCAATCATGTGCTGTACTGGGACTGGTTCCCGCAGATCGTCTACAACCACCATCAGACAGGGCCAGCAGGCGCGGTGATGTTCTCGCCGCCGTTCCGCGATCCGTTCAACTACAACTTTGACCCGATGATCGCGACGGACATCGATCTGATCGGGGCTGCGATGCACGACAGATTTGCGCGCGAGCACAAGCCGGGTGTGGTGATGCGGTCGGGTGCGACGTACTCGACATGGTGGAATGGGGGCCTGCGGACCGCGCCGTATTTCCACAACATGATAGGCCTGCTGACGGAGACCATCGGCAGTCCGACACCGCAGAAGATTCCGTTCGTGCCGGAGATGAATCTCCCGCGCGGAGACATGCCCTATCCGATTACGCCGCAGGACTGGCACTTCAGGCAATCCATAGACTATTCGGTGACGGCAAACTACGCGGTGCTGGATCTGGCGTCTCGCTACAGGGAGGATTTCCTATACGACATCTATGAGATGGGGCGCAACTCGATCGAGAAGGGAAGCCGCGATTCCTGGACCATCACGGGCGATCGCATTGCCGCGGTGGATTCCGCCGTTGCTGCGGACCGCGCCAATGTTAATAACGTCGTTCGTGCGTCGAGCCGATCGCGCACGGTCGACGACAAGTACTTCACCAGTATTCTGCGGGATCCGGCGAAGCGGGACCCGCGCGGCTACATAATCACCGCGGATCAGCCGGACTTCCTGACTGCGACGAAATTCGTGAACACGCTCCGGCACAACGGCATCACGGTCGAACGAGCCACGGCGCCGTTCACCGTCAACGGAAAGCAGTATCCAGTGGGCTCCTTCGTCGTGAAGACTGCGCAGGCGTTCCGTCCGTACGTGCTCGACATGTTCGAGCCGCAGGACTATCCGAACGACTTTCCGTATCCGGGGGGGCCACCGATCAGGCCGTATGACAATACGGGCTATACTCTCGCATACCAGATGGGAGTCCGGTTCGATCGCATCCTCACTTCGTTCGATGGACCATTCTCCGTAGTCAGCGGGTTGGCGACACCACCGGCAGGAGTGGTCGCAGACGCGGCGGGCGCGACTGGATTTCTTTTCTCGCACGCAGAGAACGACGCCTTCACGGTCGTCAACCGGCTGCTGAAGAGTCGTGCGGACGTTTACTGGCTCAAGAGTTCCACTACCGCGCACGGAAAGGCCTATCCCGCGGGAACGTTCTACGTTACCGCCAGCTCGGCGGCGATGCCGGTGATAGAAGCCGCGGCGAAGCAGCTCGGCGTGAGCTTTGCGGGAACCACGACTCACGTGGGCGCGGACGCTACCAGGCTCAAGCAGCCGCGGCTCGCGCTGTGGGACACTTATGGCGGCTCGATGCCTTCAGGCCAGATTCGATGGATTCTCGAGCAATTCGAGTTCCCGTACACGCTGGTGTATCCGCAGGACATCGACGCTGGCCGGCTTCAGGGCAAATTTGATGTCCTCATCCTTCCTTCAGGTGGCATCAATGGCAGCGCCGAAGCGCTGATGCGCGCATACGTCGGCGGGGCGCGCGATCGCGACGTCCCGAAGGAGTATCAGCACATGACGGGACGCCTGACCGCGGAGAAAAGTGCGCCCGCGCTCGGCCGATTCCTGAATCAGGGCGGAACGGTGGTTGCGATCGGCGGGTCAACGGCGTTGGCGTCGATGCTGGGACTGCCTGTTGCCAACGCTCTCGTCGAGCGATCCCCGACCAGCGGCGAGCGTCCTCTTTCGAATGAAAAGTTCTACGTGCCGGGATCGATTCTAAACGTTGCAGTCAACGACAAGCTCGGAGTAGCGATGGGTTTCGGCGACAGTGTTGACGTGTTCTTCGACAACAGCCCTGCCTTCCGGCTTCAACCCGACGCGGCAACCCGGGGCGTGAAGCCGGTGGCGTGGTTCGATTCGGCGCATCCGTTACGAAGCGGCTGGGCCTGGGGCCAGAACTATCTGGATGGCACGGTGGCGATGGCCCAGGCCACCGTGGGCCGCGGGCAGCTATTCCTGTTCGGGCCCGAGATAGCTTTCCGCGCGCAGCCGCACGGAACGTTCCGGTTCCTCTTCAACGGCATTTATGCTGGCGGGGAAAGGCAGGAATCAGCAAGCAGGTAGCGGCTGCCCGCATTATCGTGCAGGCGACGGGGACCGATGTGTTCACAAACGCCGGTACCCGTCGCTTGAGTTACCCTGGAGTAATCGGGACGCATCTTGCACCGTTGCCGGGCGAATCCCCATTTTTGCGCTTTACCCAAGGGAGAGAAGCATGTCGCAGCACGTTCGTCCTCACGTAGCCGAGCGCGCATCGTATGTTGTGCGGGCGCTGGCCTTCGCTGCAGCGCTGGCCTTCGCGGGCGGCTGCGCGTCCATGCCGGCGAATCCCGGCGCGCCGTCCATCATGGGGTTCGGTGGCCCGTTCGATGTGGTGATATCGAACGGCCGAGTGGTGGATGGGACGGGCAACCCCTGGTATTACGCGGACGTCGGGATTCGCGGAGATCGCATCACGGCGGTGGCACCGCCTCACTCTTTCGATGCTGCCGCGACTTCGCGGCGAATTGACGCGCGCGGTTTGGTTGTGACGCCCGGGTTCATCGACATGCAGGGGCAATCGGTGGAAGCGTTTGTGTACGGTGACGGACGCGTGATAAGCAAGATCACGCAGGGCGTAACCTCGGAGATACTCGGCGAAGGTGACACGCCGGCGCCCGTGAACTCGAAGATCCTCTCACTCGCGTCGCCCGGTGACTCGGTGATGACTCACGCGATGCGCGGATTCGGCGGCGACCACGGCTTTGGTGCGTGGCTGGACGAGATGCCGCGGCATGGCGTCGCAGTAAACGTGGGTTCGTACCTCGGGGCCGCGACCGTGCGCAGCTATGCGATGGGCGCGGCGCCGGGCGCGCCGTCCGCTGCGGAGCTGGACACCATGCGCACCGTGGTGCGAAACGCAATGCGCGACGGCGCGTTCGGTGTGGCCAGCGCTCTGATCTATCCGCCGGGATCGTACGCGGGAACGTCCGAGTTGACCGAGATCGCACGTGCGATGGCGCCAATGCATGGCATATACATCACGCACATGCGCTCCGAAGGTGACTCGCTACTCGAGGCGACGGACGAGGCGATGCGGATCGCGCGCGACGGGGGCGTACCGCTCATTATCTACCACCTGAAGGCCGCGGGCCAGCGCAACTGGTTCAAGGAGCCGGCATTGCTGGCGAAGATCGACTCCGCTCGAGCTGCGGGCCAGGACGTTACTGCGACCATGTATCCGTACCCAGCATCGTCGAACGGATTGGCGTCCTGTGTGCCGGCATACGTGTCGGCGAACGGGAAGCTTCTTGAGAATCTCCGCGATCCTGCGCGCCGCGAGCGCGTCGCGCGCGAAATGAACGACGAGTCGCTGGGCGTAAGCGCCGACTGTCAGGGCATTCCACCGGAACGGATCATGGTGGTCGGCTTCTCGAAACCGGCACTGCGAAAGTATGAGGGCAAGCGGCTTTCCGAGATCGCGCAGGACATGGGAAAGTCGTGGCAGGATGCGGTCATCGACATCCTTTTGGCGGGCGACCCGCCGGGCCGAGTGACGTTCTCGATGGATGAGGCCAACGTCGCCATGCAGATCCGGAAGCCGTGGATGATGGTCGGAACCGATGCCGGTGGATTGAAGCCCGCAGATTCGCTGAGCGGGCTGACGCATCCTCGCGCCTACGGCACCTTCCCGCGCATCTTGGGTCGGTACGTTCGTGAGCAGAAGCTGCTCAGTATCGAGGATGCCGTCCGGAAGATGACTTCACTTCCCGCCGACAGGCTCGGACTGCGTGACCGTGGCCAGCTTCGCGCTGGTTTCTTCGCGGACGTCGTGATACTCGATCCCAACACGGTGATCGATGTCGCGACCTATGACAAACCGCACAGGCTCTCGAACGGCATCCGCGACGTCTTCGTAAACGGTACCGCTGTGCTGAGCGACGGCGCCGTCACGGGCGCGAAGCCGGGTCGTACGCTCCGGGGGCCCGGCTGGACAGGGCAATCACAGTAGACCCCACACCACCAATGTCGAATCCCGCTTCCACGATCGCTCCGACTTCGGATACGGAGGGAGTCCGTTATCCGTCGGGCAACGAACCGTACTATGTGCCAGTCGGTAACGAGATCGAAGTGTTCTCGGCGTGTTACTCGCGCGGCCTTCCCGTTCTGCTGAAGGGCCCGACCGGATGTGGAAAGACGCGCTTCGTTGAGCATATGGCGTGGCGGTTGAAGCGTCCGTTCGTGACAATCGTTTGTCACGATGATCTTTCGGCCAGCGATCTCACGGGTCGCTATCTGATCCGCGGTGGTGAGACAATCTGGGCCGATGGGCCCCTCACCGTCGCCGCGCGCATCGGCGCCATCTGCTACCTGGATGAGCTGGTGGAGGCCAGACAGGATACAGTAGTCGTGACGCATTCGCTGAGCGACGACCGCAAGCTCCTGAGCATAGACAAGACGGGCGAGCTGATACAGGCTGCACCTGGTTTTCAGCTTGTCGCATCGTACAATCCCGGTTATCAGCACGCGATGAAGGATCTCAAGCCGAGCACGCGACAGCGATTCGTCACGCTTGAGTTCGACTTTCCGCCTGCCAAGTTGGAGGCGGCGATCATCGCTCACGAAAGCGGCGTCAAGCTTGGCACGGCCGTTTCGCTGGTGACTCTCGCTCACCGCGTACGGCGACTGCGCGACGAAGGGCTAGCGGAAACACCCGGCACACGATTACTCGTTGCAACTGCGCGACTCATTGCTGGCGGGATAGATGCGGGAGACGCGTGTCGCGTGGCACTCGCGAATCCGCTCACTGACGACCCCGACCTGCTGGAAGCGATCTCGGATCTCGTCGCGACGACGATGTAGCCCGCCGAATCGCCTCGCATGAACCGCTCGAGAACGCGCCTGATCAAGGCGCTCAACAGGTCGTCCGCAGTTGCGCGCAGCGTATGGAAACGCGTAAATCCTGAAAAGCACTCAGCGATCACCGAGCTCGGCAGCGTTCGTCGACGGTTGGAGTTGCTCATAACCGCGATGTACGGGAGATCGATACGGATCGAGGATGCGAAGCCGGTACGCCCGCCGGGCGTCGTCGGCCGGCTCGTGAATCGTGCTACGCGTGGACGAGACCCTGGAGAGATAGCTGAGAGTGATGCGGATACCATTCGTCTGCCGCGAATGCTTTGCGATTCGAATACGCGAGGCTCGGCTATCACGCAGTACAGGCTGCTCGCGATCGAGCACGCCGAGCGGATCGTGCGCGGCACCGAGGCGAATCGCCCTGCCGAAGGCGTCGCTCTCGAGCGAGATCTGTACCTGCTCGCTGAAGCTAGCGCAGTCGACAGCGCCATAGCGGAGAGTATGCGAGGGATGTCAGAGACCATCCGGAGCGCGCGTACGGCCGAGCTGGGGCAGCGTCCGTCGTTGAAGTCGCTCAACTCTATCGAACAGGACGTCGAGAAGTTGACGCAGCGTGTGCTTTCGTCGTCACCCACCGAGTTGCCGGATGGCTTCCCATCACGCGACTCGACGGCGGATTCACTGGCATGGGCACGAGACATGGCGCGCATGATTCACTCACGAGGGCAGAACGTCGGCAAGCGCTATCGTGGCGTCGCGCCGAGCTCGCTGTGGGGAACCGTCACAAACACGGCGTCAACACGCGACGTCCGTAGCGCGGAGGATCGGATGCAGGACACGCTGAGCTCCGCATCGATGCTCAACTCCGGCATCGAGCAGGAAGGCGGATCAGGCGGCGGCTCGCCACAATCTGGCTCGGAGGGGGAAAGCGACGATCAGGACGGCGAAGGACAGATAGATCTCGATGCGTCCGAAGAAGCTGGGCCGGCGGGCGCACGGCTTGTTCAGAGCGATGCCGCACCGACTGGAAAAGACAGCGGCGCGCCGCCGAGCAACGATACCGTTCCGTCGTCCGCGGACGACGAGGCGCTCCGCCGTGCGACGAGGCGTGCGTCCGAACCGGCGCCAGCTTCGGACACTTCTGTCTATCCAGAGTGGGACTGCAACACGAAGACGTACCGACCCCACGGCACAACGGTCCGTACTACCACAAAGCCCGAAGGCACCGCGCACACGGCGGACGAGATCCTCGCCGAGCATGCGTCGATAGTTCGCACTCTCCGCCAGCGGTTCGAGCGGATGCGTGCGCAGCGAGTCCAGCGAACCCGTCAGCGTGATGGCGACGAGCTCGACCTCGCAGCGTGCGTTCGTGCGCTCGTCGACATCCGGACGGGACACACGTCCGACGATCGTCTTTACATAGATGTGCGGTCGGCGCGCAGAGCAATCGCGATAACGATGCTCGTCGACGTGAGCGGTTCGACAGGTCAGTTGATCAGTGACGAACGTCGCGTGATCGACGTTGAGAGGGTCGCACTGCTACTCGCGAGCGAGGCGCTCGATGCACTGGGCGACAGATACTCGATCCTTACATTCTCGAGCTATGGCGCGGCGGACGTACGCATGACGCATATAAAGGATTTCGGCGAGCCGAATGGCGAGCGGGTCAGGCAACGTATCGCCGCCATCGAGCCCCAGGGCAAGACGAGACTGGGCGCGGCGATCCGGCACGCCTGCGCTCAGCTGGCTCGGCAGCCCGTGAGTCATCGTTTGCTGCTAATCATTTCGGACGGCAAGCCGAACGACACTGATAGGTATTTCGAGCATTACGCTGCCGAGGACACGCGCCAGGCGATACTGGAAGCGAGAGCAACCGGAGTCTATCCTTTCTGTCTCACGGTGGATCGTGAAGAGGGATCGGAGTATCTGGCGCACATCTTCGGGCCGGCGGGACATACGATTCTACGCCAGCCAGATCAGCTGCCGTTCGCGCTGTTGAAAGGGGTGCAACAGTTGCTGGTGCAGTGATGATGACAGGAGCGCGTATGCTCCCACCAGCCCGCTGCGATAACGCAGGGCGCCCACCCGACCTGCCATCAACGGTCATCGTGACCCTCGTAACTGACGGCGGCGAGGGTTCGAAGGACTGTTCAAATCTGGGTTGTCTGGCCCTTCATGGGCGGGCAGAACGTCCACAATATTCGATGTGACCCGGGACGAAACAGGCTAGTCTATATGGTATATGGAAGTGTTGGTCCCTCCGGACGCGGATCTCATTGTCGCGGTCGTGGGTGGTGACGTCGACGCGTTCGCCACCCTGGTGCAGCGCTATAGGGATCTGTGTTTTCGCTTTGCGCTTCGCATTCTTGGCAACAGGGACGACGCCGAGGATGCGCTGCAGGATGCGTTCGTTCGCGCCTTTCGCGGTCTGGCTGGATGTAGAGAACGAGACCGGTTCGGCGCATGGCTTTACAGCATCGTTGTTAACGAGTGTCGCACTCGGGCTACTCGCGGTGCGCGTTACGACCGGCGGCTCGTAGACGGCGCGGCCTTCGATCTCGCCGATCCCGCGACTGAGCGGGATTCGGGAGTTAGTGAGGAGATCGCATACGCGCTCGCCCAACTGGTACCGGAGCAGCGCGAGGCGTTTCTGCTGAAGTACTTGGAAGAGATGAGCTATGAGGAGATGGCGGAAATCACCGGCGTCGGTGTGTCCGCGCTCAAGATGCGCGTCAAGCGAAGCTGCGAGCGGCTTCGAGAACTTCTCGAGGGAGTGGTGCTATGAGGAATCACCGGAGCGTCGAACCCGGCGACGAGGAGCCGAGCCGAGAGGATGCGGAATTCGCGCGGCAACTGGCGGCGGTGCTGCGGACCGCAGAGAGCCCCGGAGCCGATTTCGACGATCGCGTACTCGCAGGCGTCCGGGCGGCTCATGGAGCGCCCGGTGCAGCGACGATGCTCCGTTTCGCTGCGCGCCCTGCCGGATGGCGCCGACCGCGGGTGGTCGCACTTCCACTGGCTGGTTGGGGCGCACTCGCGGCCGGTTTCGCGGCTATTGTGAGCGTGGGGACGCTTGCACTGGCTGGGAAGACCGACGTACCCCGAGCGCGTCACGTAGCCAGCGGACGGCAGACTCGGCCTGTGAATTCGGCAGCGCGTGTGAAGGAGCGCGATACTGTATATGTGGTGCGCTTCGTGCTGGCCGACGCTCAGGCGCGCACCGTCAGTCTCGTGGGTGACTTCAACGCCTGGACCAAACGAGCGACGCCGCTTACCGCGGCCAAGGCGGGAGTCTGGCGCACGCAGGTGGCTCTCCGGGCTGGGCGACACGAGTACGCCTTTGTTGTGGATGGTAAGCGTTGGGTTGCCGATCCGGCCGCCGATCGTTTAGCAGACGATTTCAACACCCCGAGTTCTATCGTCACCGTTGGAGGAGATGGGGTTGCTGAGAAATAGCAGCAATATGACGCCGTTATCGCACGACAATCTAGTCAATAGGCGATAATCTCGTTTTGACGATGTATCATCTTCGCCGCTATGCCGTTTCCTGGCTGAGTATTGCGTTAATTGGCGGGAGCGCGATTCCTGGTGTGGCCGGCGCCCAGCGGATTGCCTCGACATTGGATGCGCAAGCTATTCAGCTACGCTATGCGGACAGCCTCAACGCAACTGCGATGGGGCTTGCCCCGGCGCTGAGGCTGGATTGGGACAACCTGGTGGTGCGCGCGTCAGGCACCTATGCGCAATTCGCTCATGCATGGAGCGCCGACGGTTTGGTCGATGCGTCAGTCTTCACGCCGACGGTCGGCGCGCTGTCTGGTGAGCTTGGTGGTACGCTTGGCGGGAGCACGCATCATGACGGAACTGGCACTGGAACCGCGCTCGGAGTGGCACGACTACATCTGGACGATGTGAATTTTGGCGCGTGGGTAGGCGCCGGTGGAGGAGCCACGTCGGATGGTTACGTGTGGCGTCGCGTGCGCCAGGGCGAAGCGGGCGGGTGGTTGTCGGCCGGCCCATCGACGCTGACGCTCCTCGCGGAGCCTACCCAGGTGAGCGATTCCATTCGATACGCCGACTTAATCGCGACGGGAAGTTGGCGCGGCGGGATCGTGCAGCTCAGGGCCATCGCGGGCACGCGCGCAGGTTCTCGGCTGCCATACAACGCCGGCAGTGCGGCGACATGGGGAAGCGTGAGCGCTGTCGCGTGGGTGTTTCCTCGTGTAGCGTTGCTCGCAAGCGCGGGGACGTACCCTGTGGATTACACGCTGAACTTTCCCGGTGGACGTTTCGTATCAGCCGGAGTGCGTGTCTCACTTAGTCATCGGAGGCGTCCGGAGTGGTCGCCAATCAGGGTCGAGTCCGAGGCGGCTGCGAATGGAGTGTCCACACTTCAGCTTGCTCGCGCTGCCGATGGCGGGCGCACGCTTCGCATACGTGTGTCAGGTGCGAGCGTGGTGGAGGTGAACGGCGATTTCACCGGCTGGCAACCGCGCGCGCTAACTCGGGAAGCCAATGATTGGTACGTGCTCCCGGAACCGATCGCGCCGGGCACTTATCAGATGATAATCAGGACGAATGGTGGGGCGTGGGCGCCCCCGTCCTCGCTTCCCACCGTACGGGACGAATTTGGCGGACTTACTGGAGTTCTGGTGGTGCCCTGAGCCTCTATGTAACGTCGATTGGAGTTTGGCCAAATCTCGATGTGACGAACGGGACTGGCGCTGCAGTCTGAACGAGTGAAGGTCAATGACGAGGGGTGAAGCAGACCGCTCCACCATCCGTGGTCGGCCACGCTCCTGGGTTCGAGGTAAACGGCAATGAGAATGCGTTCCATAACGGCGCTGAGCGTCGGCGTGGTGATGCTCGCGATGACGACGAAGCCGGTAATCGCCGTAGCGCAAGCGGTGTCCGGCGATCCGTCGGCGCGGCTCGCCGCCGTGTTGCCGGCGGACGCCGCCCGGAAAGTGTTGGCGGTGATCAGCGTCGCACGCTCGGAGAACCTGCCGGCGGACGCGCTTGCGAACCGCTCGCTCAAGTTCGCCGCCCGCGGTATTGCGCCGCAGGACATTGCGCGCGCTGCGAGCGAGCAGCTGCTGCGTATGCGGTCCGCGCGTGATGTGTTGCGCTCCGCGCGCCCAAGTGCTCCCAGTGGCGACGAGATCGAGGCGGGAGCGGAAGCGATACGCGAGGGTGTGACGGGCGCTGATGTCGCCAGTCTCGCGAAGAACGCACCGTCCGGCCGGTCGCTCGCCGTGCCATTGTACGTGATCGGGAGCCTTGTGAGTCGTGGGCTTGGGTCTGACGAGGCATTGCAGCGTGTGCAAGGACGGCTTGCGACGGGTGCCTCGGACGGGGACATCGAATCGGTGGGTCGCGGAGGCGAGGGAGCGGGATCACGCCGGAACGATGACAGCGACTTAGGTCGTGGCCGCAACACTGGCCGGTCCAGCGGCGAACGCGAAGCCGGCGGCTCGGCTTCGCACGGGCCGCCGGACGGAATCCCGGGCAACGCAGGCGAAAAGGGTCGGCCAAACACCGAAGGTGGCAAGCAGGGCAAGTCAGCAGGGAAGGGACACCCGTGATAGAGCCGGGGTCCAGGCATCATGAATTACCCCCGGCACCCGGAGAGTGCTCGCGGGCTCGCCGTTGTCTTACGATAACCGGAATCTCCGGTTACCGACTCACAACACGAACATCACCCCTTTGTGGAGCTCAGTATCTGTGATTAGTCGCCTCAAACTCCTGTCAATCGTCGCTCTCGCCGCGTCCGGGAGCGCGGCATTCGTAGCCTGCGGCAGTGATAGCGGGACATCGCCCGCGGCTGCGGCCTCTGTTTCTGTAGCGCTGACGGACTCACCGTTTCCGTTCGACTCCGTCGCGCGCGCTGACCTGTTCATCGTGCGCGTCGACGGCAAGCTCGCCGAGACCGACTCGGTGGATTCGGAGTCCGACAAGGACGACGACTCTCATTCGAACAACGACCCCGCGCACGACTGGGTGACGCTCGCTTCACCGAACCAGTTATTCAATCTCCTGGATCTTCAGAACGGGAAGTCGGTGAACTTAGCGCAGAAGACATTACCAAGCGGCACATATCGCGGTTTTCGGTTGATTCTAGACGCCGGCAAGTCTTCCATCACGCTCAAGAATGGCACTGTCCTCAGCGGTGCGAACGGCGGCATCAAGTTCCCGAGCGCTGGCCGGTCCGGAATCCAGATCAAGCTCGCCCATCCATTCTCAATCGTGAGTGGTAAGTCACAAATGATGATCGACTTCGACCTCGGGCATAGTTTTGAGATGCGAGGCCACAGCCTCGAGAAAAATGGACTCATTTTCAGGCCAGTGATTCGCGCGAGCGCGGTAGAGGAGACCGGTGGTATTGCTGGAACGGTGCACGCGACAACGGCGACTGGCGCGGTGGTCCCGAATGCCTCAGTCGAGGTTCTCAATGCTGGAACCGCACTCACCGATACGGTAGCCGCGAACGTCATCGCCACGGCAAAGACCGATGCGTCTGGCTCCTACGCCGCCATGTGGCTGCAACCGTCAACGTATGAGGTGCGCGTGACCCCGCCAGCAGGCTCAACGAATAAGCCAGCTCTGGTTGCCAATATCGTAGTGACGACTGGTAAGACTACGACAGGTACGGATATCGTCCTGCCATAATAGGGCCGGCCGGTTCAGAGCCAGTGCAGAAGGAGCGGCGCCTCGTGAGGCGCCGCTCCTTTTTCTGTACTTATGCGACTGTGCGAGCACCAGTCAGCCAACCAAATCAGTGATCCAGCGAGTAGTCACCGAGCTTACAGTCTCACGGCTGGCGGTCCCGTCGCAGTGCTGAAGAAGTCCGAGCGACGCGCTGCCTCGGGGAATGCTTCGGCGTATGCAGCAGACCATTTGCGGCGGAACGTGCCGACCGACGGGGAATGCACCAGCGCCCACACGCTCCCGCCAAAACCAGCCCCGAATGCCGATGCGGCTATGGCTCCAAGCTCGCGCGCCTGACGTACCAGCGTAACGGTTGCCGGAATCTGATTTCCTAGTCCTCGTTCGGCAGCATCCTGCGACTGGGCGACCAAACTGCCAAATGTTATTAAATCTCCGCGAGCGAGCGCATCGCCGCCGGCAGGAATTATCACGTTCGACTCCACGTCGAACTGGTCGAACCGTTCAACGAGAGAATTCGACGTGAACTCCGTATTTGTCGTTGCTCCGAGGATTTTCCGAATTCGTTCACGCGCGTCAGGCGACGACGCAATCGCCTCGCCCATCGATGCGTCAGGGCGGCCCGTTGCACGGCGCCAAAGCTCGAGGCCGACACTCAGTCGCGTCGAGACACGGTTGTAGTGGGCCATTGCCGCTCCTGTCTTTTCAGCGGCAAACCCGCTGGCAGCGATCACGAACCGATAGCTGGTGGGAACGGAGATAACTCGCTCGAACGTGACGGGGCAAAATGAATACTGCACGAGCGACTTTGGACGAGAGCAGAGGATAGCGGTCTGGTCCTCACTTCCGCCGAACGTACCGACACCGGCGTGACCGTGGAGTCCCTTGAAGTCGAGGCCGTTCTCCACGCATCCCAGATAACCGGCGAGATCCTCGCAGGTGCGAATATCTCGCCGATAGTTTTCCGTCGATGGAAGATCGTTCACCGCCGACAGCACGAGAAACATCGCAACCACGAGAGCGCTCGAGCTGCTGACGCCGGCGGCCGGCGGCAGGTCGCTTGAGAACGCGACGTCGGCACCGCGGAGCGGCGTGTCAAAGTTCGATGCGACGCGCCGCACGACCGTTATGGGATAGTTGGACCAGCTTCCGGGAACGGCAATCACGCCATCTGAGAGATCGATCTCGATCTGCTCGCCGGACCTGACATCCACGATTCGTAATTTCGGCTTGGCATTTCCGCGTCGGTGCGGTCGCGCCGAAACGCAGATACCGCGCTCGACGGCACAAAGCAGACTGCGTCCGCCGCCGTAGTCAGTGTGCTTCCCAAGGACCTCGATTCGACCGGGCACCCAGTACGACACCAACTCCTCGTCCCTCTCGATATCCGCACCGGTCATCGAATCCAGCGCCGAAGCAAGGTGCCTGAAGTGCTCTGCCTTCCGTTCGGACTCGCCGGCGCTCATTCCGGCGCCGGCGAGTCGTAATGCGATGTCCTTCAGATGGATACCGTGGTGTTGGCAAGGAAGGCCGTGACGCGAGGGATGTCGGCTCGGCGCGACAGATCTAGCACCGGCGCATCGACCCGGATTACACTGAACCGCATACCAAGAATGTCAATCGCGTACTGCACTGCGAGAGGCAACTCCAGCTCGCCTCTTGGCGACGGTTGCACATCGCGGCACGCACGGAAGAACTCCGATGTGAGCCTCCAGCAATTCATGCTCACGTCGACATCCGCGCCACTAGCGGCGAGCGACGCCTCGTCCGGCTTCTCGGTGACAGAACGCAGGAAGCCATCGGAATCCACACCGAGTATGGCGAACGATCCGATGCGAGCCGCATCGATGTTACCGTGCTGCAGGAGCCCGCTTCGGGAGAAGCCAATCACTGCGGGCCCGCTTGCATCCCGCAGCATCTGTAGCGGTTCGGACGGATAGTAGTTGTCGGCATTCAGCACGATGAATGGCTCTCCGGCGGTGAAATCCTCCGCGGCCAGCAGTGCATCCGCCGTGCCGATGGGTGCGGATTGAACCGCGAAAGAAATGCGGATCCGCTGCGGTACTACGCGCGAGGTGTAATAGTCGCGTATCGCGGCGTGATCCGGTGCTACCACCAGACAGACGTCCGTGAAGCCGGCATCGGCGAGCGAGCTCACAACGTAATCGAGGAACGGCCGGCCGACCGGCATCATCCCCTTCACTCCCATCTTCGCGGCGGTCGCCTGCTCCAGCGCGAGGGTCACAGTGGAGTCTTCCTCGCTCATGCGTTTTCCCAACCCGCGCGCGAGGATGACAGCCTTGGTGCATGGACGCGCTGCGGCGATCGCGGAGGTCTCGCTGCCCCGTAGCGCCGGCTCGTCTGCCGTCCATATCCTGCGCACAACCTGCCACAGGACTATTCCGCTTATGACGAATGCGACGATCCAGACCGAAGCGGCGACCGTGCGGCCGTAGATCAGGCTCCCGGTACCGAACAGCCCCGCATAGACGAACATCACACCCGATGTCCAGCCGAGCATCATCTGTGGCAGGCTGTCGGGTGACGCGGCGACCTTTGATTCAGCGCGAATCGTCTTCCATCCCGGACCGGACGGTCGCGTCAGTTCATAGAATCGCAGCAGTGTCGCGTGGTCGGCGGGCCTGGTCATCAGGGTCACCGTTATCCATACGACGGTTGTGATCCCGACTGTTGTCAGCAACGGGATGGGATCCGCGATGCCGACGCCCAGCTTCTTGGCCACGAAGAACGCAATCGAGATCGCGAACGAGGAAGCCATAGCCGAGATCTCGCTCCAGGCGTTGATTCGCCACCAGAACCAGCGCAGCAGATAGATCAATCCGGTTCCTGCGCCGACGGAGAGAAGAAGCTGAAAGGCCTCGCTTGCCGTGGACAGGAACAGCGTAAACGTTCCGGCCGCGATCATCAGAAACGCGGTTAGCCCGCGGGAAACCCACAGATAGTGACTCTCGGTCTTCCCAGGCGCGAGGAATCGTTGGTAGAAGTCGATGACGAGATACGACGATCCCCAGTTGAGATGCGTCTCCATCGTGGAGCGGTACGCCGCGAAGAGCGAGGCTATGATCAGCCCCTTCATGCCGACGGGGAGCAGCGTCAGCATTGCCGGATAGGCCAGATCGTTACCGATGAGCGCTGGATCGACATTGGGTAGCGCGCGATGGAGATCGCCAAGTGTCGGGAACACAAGCATCGAGCATAGCGCGACGATGATCCACGGCCACGGACGCAGGGCGTAGTGCGCGACATTGAACCACAAGGTGGCGCCCAGAGCGTGCCGCTCGTTCTTGGATGCGAGTATTCGCTGGGCGATGTAGCTGCCGCCGCCCGGCTCGGCTCCAGGATACCAAACCGACCACCACTGTATGGTCAGCGGGATCACTAGCACCGTGACGGTGAGCGACGTGTCGTGGAAGTCCGGCAGCAGCGACAGCGTCTTGGGATCGATCTTGGCGAGCAGTCCCGAAAGTCCCCCGACTGCCGGCTGATGCAGCGACACGTATGCTGCGGCGATGACACCCACCATCGCGAGCGCGAACTGAACCAGGTCGGTGGCGAGTACGCCCCACAAACCCGATACGGAAGCGAACAGCACGCACGCAGTTCCGGCGATGACTATCGTCTCGAGCCGGCCCCAGCCGAGCATGACGTTCGCGATCTTCACGGCGGCCAGCGTCACCGTGGACATGATCATGATGTTGAAGAACAGGCCCAGATAGACCGCCCGGAAGCCACGAACAAGCGCCGCCGGCCGGCCAGAGTACCGCAGCTCGTAGAACTCGAGATCCGTGAGTACGCGTGACCTGCGCCAGAGCTGGGCGTAGAAGAAGACCGTCGCCATGCCGGTGAGCAGAAATGCCCACCACACCCAGTTGTACGACACACCGTGCGAACGAACGAAGTCCGTTACGAGGTTCGGAGTGTCAGTGCTGAACGTGGTCGCGACCATCGAGGTGCCGACGAGCCACCAGGGCGCCGACTGTCCCGACGTGAAGAATTCCGCGACACTCGACTGGGACCGCCGGATGTAGAACAGGGCCGGGAGGTAGCAGAGGAAGAGGCTCACTGCGACGATCACCCAGTCCAGCGATGTCAGCTGCATTCAGTTGTACCCGGTTGGCTGTTGATGTTGATGGTGCGGAGCGCTGCCTATCGGCCGGTCATCTCGAGCGTCAGAACCTGGAAGGGAGCGAGCCTTACACGCTTGTCCTCGCCCGCCGTAAAGCTCATTGGTTTCATTCCACGATGCTCCGCCCACGGACTCACAGCTGAGTATTTGCGGGGAGCCGCCTCGGGCAGCTCGAATATACGCCCCACGTCAATCAGGATGTTTTGCGGCACGTCACTCGGGTTGCGCATTGTCAGAATCCCCTTTCGGGATGACCACGACGCCCATCCGTAGGGCTGAAGCCGTTGCGGATCCCCGCCCACCCAATGCGTGTCAACCAACGTGTCCGCATTTGCGCGCGACCATCGAGCGCACTCGGCGATCGAATCCCAGTTCGCGGGTGTCAGGAGTGACGGGGTGACGTACATCTCCTGAAGCTGCGTCCCGGTCCCGAAATAATCACGGACGTCCGATGCGAAGTCGTTCTCTGGATCGGTCATCAGGTTGTGCGCTTGCCGGGCGTAAATGATTCCGTGCAGCATGAGCGAGTTCAGGGGGAAGAGCGCACCGGCGCGCACAACGTGCTCGTACGTATCAGCGTCGCGATACGTCATCCATCGCTGCCGGCTTGAGCCGATCCCCGCAAAGTCATGATCCTCGCCGCCGCGCCAGATTGAATCTGCGTACTTGAGCCAGAACGGCGACGGATACGTCCCGGTGGTGAGATTCACGAAAAGGTCGGGCTCCTCGGCGCGGAGTTCGCCGATCAGGTGAATCGCCGCGTCGAAGTCGCTATCGAACGGACTGCCCGGAAATGTGCTCGACGAATCGCCGGTGCCGTCGAACTTGAACTGGTTCACGCCGTACTGCCGGATCATGTCGATGCAGGTGTCGCGGAATCTCTTGTAATAAACCGGTCCCGAGAGAGCGAACCCGTCCTTGTTCGTCTCGAAGCCCTGCGCCGTTCCGTAGGCTATCCGATCCGCGTGGGGCTGACCGTATCCCCCCCAAGGCGACATCCACACGCCAGGTGCAGCTCCGTACCGGTGGGTCGCTTCTTCCACCTTCCTGAAACCGTCCGGGAAACCGGAGTTGAACCGCCACAGCGTTTTGGAGTCGTCCCACCCGTCGTCAAATAGAAACGAATCGAGTGTCACGCCGCGCGTGACATGCAGCTCGGTTCCAAATGCCGCGATCACAGCCAGCGCGTCGGCCTCGGAGTACTTGTTGAAGTAACCGATATCGTACCAGGAGTTGTAGTGCAGAAAGGTGCGATACGGCTGGGCGCGCTCGCGCTCGACGTATGCCAGGAAGTCGCGGCGCATCTGGCCGGGACGAGCCACGCCCACCACGGAGCTGAAGTCGACGACAGTACCGGGTCGGAGCGGCAGCGTACGCGACATTCCGCAGCGGATACGGTCGCCATCGACCGCGTTGTTCGCCAGCGGGTGCTCGAACGCGTAAAACGCGTTGCCTATGACAATGGGCGTGCCCCGCACCGTTCCCGCCACCATCGCGTCAGGCGCATGAAAGTCCAGCAACGCGATCTCGTGAAT
>JBBRBY010000043.1:0-23608 GCA_038205315.1 Gemmatimonadales bacterium
GCGTTGCTCACCTACCTGGCGCTCGCGACCAAGCCTCTCACGCGGGACCACGTCGCCGAGCTGTTCTGGGGCGATCGAGGCGAGGAGCGCGCGCGGCACTCGATGCGTGAGGCACTGTCGAAGCTGCGCCAGGTGCTTGGGTCTGACTCGATCGCGCGCCGATCGGACAGAGTACTGCTGGATCCGTCGGTGGCGCTCTCGGTGGACGCGAGAGTGCTGGCCTCGGCGTCAACCGCCGGTGACACGCGGACTGTCGTCGCGCTCTACGCCGGCCCGTTTCTGGAAGGAGTGCATACCAGCGGAGCGCGTTCGTTCGAAGATTGGAGCGATGCGGAGCGCTCGATGTACGAAGCGCGATTCACAGCCGCGTGTGCCGTAGAATGCGCCCGCCTGCGCCAGACTGCTCTCGGGGACTGCGCCGAGCTCGCGCGCCGGTGGCTGCAGGCCGCACCGCTGGATCCGAAGGCCGCGATAGCGTTGCTGGAGGCACTGGCATCCTCGGGAACCGCCGATTCCCTGCGCCTGGCGACGCGTGAGTATCACGCCATCGCCGAGCGTCTTGCAGTCGAGTTCGAGCTCGCGCCGCATGCGACGGTGATTGCCGTTGCGGACCGAATCGCTCACCGCGCGGAAGCAATGGCGGCCGAGGCTCTGAGGGCGCCGAAGGCTCTGCCACCAGCCGAAGCGCCGGAAACAGCCACCACGCCGGAAGTGCACATCGTGGACGCTGAGCCGTCGGACTTCGCCGTCACCGGCACACACGAAGAGGTCGTACCGGTCACGAGCCGTGCGATGGGGCCGGAGCGGAGCAAGCGGCTGGCGGCGGTCGCGGTGCTGGTTGCGGGCGTAGCAGCGCTTGTTCTGCTGTACGCCGGATCTCGCGCTGCTCCGAACGCAACGGCTGACGGTGCGAGCATCGCGATCGTGCCGTTCGAGGTCGTGAGCAGTGCTGGTGGGAGATGGCTTGCGAACGGCGCGCCTCGGCTGCTTGGCGCATCGCTGTCGCGGGAGCACATAGTGAGTGTCGTCGATCCATCGCGGCTTAGGGATGCGCTTGCGTCACCGGACACGGATGCAGCGCCGTCGTCACACAATGCGTTCGCAGCTGCGCGGAGCCTGGGTGCGCGGTGGATGCTTACCGGAAGCGTGATCGCCGGCGGCGGAAGGTACTGGCTTGACGTGTGGTTGAGCGACGTTCAGGCGAGCGACCATCCGCGCAGGATAACCGTCTCGGACTCGACACTCGACGCTGTGATTTCACAGGTGACGGCGACACTGATTGCAACGATCGACTCCCCGAAAGGCGGCGCGCAACTGGTGGAGTTTGACCCAAAGACGGTAACCGGATATCGCGCGTACATGCGCGCAATGCAGCTTCGCGCGCAGAAGCGTGACGGCGAAGCGGTAGCTGTACTGGACGGAGCGATCGCAGCCGATTCAAGTTTCGTGGCGGCAGTGATGGAACGACGTTACCTGCTGGGAGTTCCGTCAACGCGCCAACGGATGGATACCGCGATGGCACTGGACGCGGCGTATGCAAAGTACCGCTCGCAGGCCACCGAGTTCGAGCGGTTGTACTTCGACACGTACCTTGCGCTTCACAACGGCGATCACGCGCGCGCGGAAGCAAGTGGCCGCGCGCTCGTCGAGCGATACCCGAGCGATCCACGCGCCTACAATCGGGCGCTCGAGGTACTGCTTCTGCATGGCCGGTTCGCTCAGGCAACGCTCCTGGCGCAACGCGCCGTAGCGCTGGATTCAGCAGGCAGCACTTCGAACACCGATGAGTGCCGTGTATGCATTGGATACCGCATGCTGTCCGAGATTGCGCGGATAGATGGCAATCTTCCGCGAGCTGACGCAATGGCGCGGCGTGCGACGGAGCTGAGCCCTCAGGATCCAGCGGCATGGGAGCAGCTAGCAACCGTGCTGTCAGGCGAGGGATCGTATCCCGAAGCGATCACGGCGGGCCGGCGCGCGGGCGGGCTGGCGCCCACGGACCCGGATTTCGCGATGACACCGATCCGGCTGTTGTTGGAGTCGCGCGAGTATGACGCCGCCGACAGCGCTCTGGCGGTGTGGTCGACGGTGAGTGACAGCCGGTTTGCGCTCAACGCCACGGATTTACGTATACTGCTGCTGCGCGAGCGCGGGCAGTTCGGCGCAGCGGCGCGCCTTGTGAAGTTGGCGCTTGACCGCTTTCCCGCCGACTCCAACTGGCTGCTACTAGTTCAGGGCGAGGGACTCTCCAGGTTGGGCGACGTTCGCGGGGTCCGGCGGGCATTCGGCGCGGCGGTTGCGGGGTGGCCGCTCGCGAATGGCCCCAACAATTCTTCGAACTACTCGGGAGATCGCGCGCGCACCAATACGTGGCCGCGGGCATTGCTCGCGGATGCGCTGTGGGAGAATGGCGCCACGGATACTATCGCGCTGTCGGTGGCCGCGGATTCCATCCAGGCCATCGGCTCACAGAGCTATTTTGGGCGCGATTGGAGAGTGTATCATCACGTGCGTGGCCTGATTGCCATGAGTGAACACCGCTGGGTCGATGCCGAGCGCGAATTTGGCCAGTCGCAGTGGGAGCACTCAGGCTGGCAGCGTTCGCTCGTGGAGCGTGCGCATGCCGAGGTCGCGGCCGGACGTCCCGCGGTTGCGGTGATCACACTGCGCGACGGCTACACGTCGCCACTGGCTGGAATGGGGCGATACGTTCCGCGCAGTGAACTGGACTTCGAGATGGCGCGGGCGTTCGCGGCGGCTGGTGCGATGGATAGCGCCAGAGTGTATGCGCGGTACGCGGCCAGCGCGTGGCGGTCAGCGGATCCTGCCGTTCGTCGCAAGCTCACCCTGCTTCCTGTGACGATCACGCGGCAATCATCAGCGACGACGATGTAGCTGTCCGCCGCGCCGCTGTCATGCCCGCGTGCCGCGGCCGGTCATCACGTGCCAGGCGAGAGAGATTATCGCAAGCACGAGCAGGATGTGGACAAGCACTCCGACCGCCGGGAACAGGAAGAACCCCAGCGCCCAGAGTGCGAACAGAACAAGGGCTATCGTCAGAAACATTGCGTCCTTCGTTTTTTCGCAGGAGGACAATGTACGCCTTCAGGGATGCAAAATCGCGTTAAGGACGTGATAAGAAGCGTGATCGGACCGGCGACGTGGCCTTCGCCCTGCGAAAACGGACACCCGATTAGCGCTGTTAGGTTCAGGCGGAGGTCGTTCAATGCGAGCCGCCGTCACAACTGGTGAACAATTGGGAGGGCACTAACGGTGGTCATAGCCCAGCACTGTGCCGCGTGTGCGAGTTGTCTACGAGGTTATGCGTTGTTGCACCGTACTTCGCAGCCAACCGACGCACGTTACAAAGTCATCGGTCCAGAACTCGTTCGGCGCGGGTGGGACCGGTTGGTAGATATTGAGGTGGGCAGCGTCTTTATCTGACGGAAGCAACCACCGCTGCACCGTGTACCTGAATGCGCTCCACCGCCCCTGAGATGCGCCCATCGATACGGCCAGCAGATCAAATTCGCCGAATCGGTAAGGCCGTGTCTCCTCTCCGGCTGTCGTTTTTCCGCCACGGGTCCGCTGCGTCTCGACGACGTAAAAATCAGACGACCATTTCTTGGATTTACTCACTTCGCTAGCCATAAGTGGGTTTCGGTTCTGCCGCCGCTGCATCTTGACCTGAAGCTTTACCGGTCCGTGGCCGTCGTCGAGCAGGAAGTCATAAAGGGAGACCGGCGGGTACCCGCTGCTCGACCCAACCAATGAGTGCTGGGGCCACCTCCGTTGCGAACGCTGCCTCAGCTATGATCCCTTCGATCCCGCGGACAGTCAGGTCGGTTGATCGAGCGATGGCTTCGAGGATCGTCTCGGCCGAAGCCATAAGCTTCTGCTCGACCGGGTGCAGCGGCACGGATTTGCGGAGGTATCCCAGAACCTCGAGGCGTTCAGTCTCGCTCAACGAATCGAGCATCTGCTTGACGGTGGTGAGATCAGTCAACGGCGGGATCTGTAGGAGTAGCCTTCGGACGGCCTGCGGCGCGCGGGTGAAAAACGAGAAGATCTGAACGACTCACGACGACGCGGCCGGCAATGGCTCGTGTATGTAGCCGACCGCGCTTGATCAATCGCGCGATCGCCTGACGCGATACCCCACGAAGGCGCGCGGCCTCGGCCTGCGATATCCATTCTATATCTGCGTCGGGCTGGTTAGAATCGGTTGACAATGACAACTAATTCACTTAGGTTAAACGAACGGTACTTTGATAATGGCGCCTTCAAGGTCGCTAGGTAAGCTTCAGCAGTCGCGTGCATCACTAAGCGCTTCATCAGTAACCTTCAGTTCCCCGGCTCGAGCGGCCAGGTGGCATTCTATGTCTCCAAGCCGGCGCGCCTCGCCTTTGCAATCAGGGTCGACCCGTATGGCCACAGTTCAGCAACCGTCGCTCGCCTTCAAAAACTTACCGCACGCGACGAGTTTGCTCCCGAGCGTAAAACCGTCATACCAGACGGACCTTGGGGCAGCCTACTGCGCCGACTCGCGCCAGCTGCTAGCGCAGTTGCCCGATGGCAGCGTGAATCTGGTGTTCACGTCGCCGCCCTACGCACTGCACTTCAAAAAGGAATACGGAAACGTTCACAAGGATGACTACGTCGAGTGGTTCCTGACGTTCGCACGCGAGATTCGGCGTGTGCTAACGGACGACGGAAGCTTCGTCCTCAATATTGGCGGTAGCTACAACAAAGGCCTTCCGACACGATCCATTTATCACTACAAGCTGATGATCGCGCTTGTCGAGGAGATCGGGTTTCATCTCGCGCAGGAATGTTTCTGGTATAATCCCGCGAAAATGCCAATGCCTGCCGAATGGGTGACGGTACGTCGCATCCGGGTAAAAGACTCCGTGGAATATGTTTGGTGGTTCTCGAAGACCCCTTGGCCAAAAGCGAGCAATCGGAAGGTGTTAAGGCCATATAGCGCCGACATGCTTCGCCTGAACAAACGTGGGGTGCGGGCAACCGTCCGGCCGTCCGGGCACAACATCACGTCGGATTTCAACAGCATGGATGCCGGCGGGTCAATTCCATCCAACGTAATTGAGGAAGAAATCCCAGCAGATTTGTTGCGCCTTGGCAACAACGCGGCGAACGATCAGTACACGAAGAGGTGCAAGGAGGCAGGGCTAAAAATTCATCCGGCTCGGTTCCCCGCGGCACTTCCCGAGTTCTTTGTCAAGCTCCTCACCGACGAAGGCGATCTCGTCGTTGATCCGTTCGCAGGCTCTAACACGGCAGGTGCAGTTGCCGAATCTTGTCATCGTCGCTGGGTGGCGATGGATGAGATCGAGGAGTATCTGACGGCAAGCAAGTTCCGTTTTGGGCAATAGCAGTTGACTTTCGTGCGGCCTCTGACAGTATCCTAACGAGCAACACCTGCGGCTTGAAGACTGCGAGTCTTCGCGCCAGTCGCGGCGACGCCCAACGCCATCGGAGCGGCCGCAGTGGATCTGAGATCGGTACGGAGTGTGATTAGCACAAGCATGTGCCACGGCCCGTCTTCAAGTCCCGATCTTTGGTTGGCGTGGGCGGTTCCTTGGTGCTTGAAACGTCAGATGTTAAATCGTTCGCGAAGCGCAAGTCGATATCCGGTTGCTTATCACGGGCCGCTGCTGCGGTAGTCTCCGCATCGCGAAGTAACTCTTGCGCCGCTACAGCTCGCAGAGCCCCGTGTACGTCTCCGGACGCCGATCGCGATAGAACTGCCAAACGTTCCGGACCTCACGGATCTGCTCAAGATCGATGTCCGCGATAATGAGCTCGGTCTGGTCGCGCTTGGCTTCCGCGATCATCCGGCCCCGCGGATCGCAGAAGTAGCTCTGGCCGTAGAACTCGCCAATCCGCCATGGATCCTCGTAGCCTACGCGATTGATCGCTGCCACGAAGTACGCATTGGCGACAGCATGCGCCGGCTGCTCCAGCTTCCACAGATATTCCGAGAGACCCGCGACGGTCGCCGACGGATTGAAAACGATCTCCGCCCCGTTCAGTCCCAGCGCTCGTGCACCTTCGGGAAAGTGGCGATCATAGCAGATGTAGACGCCAACTTTTGCGTAGCGCGTGTGAAACACGGGATAGCCCATGTTGCCGGGCTTGAAGTAGAACTTTTCCCAGAAGCCTGGTCCGCACTGCGGAATGTGGTTCTTGCGATACTTGCCGAGGTAGGTACCGTCCGCGTCGATCACGGCGGCGGTATTGTAGTACACGCCGGTTGACTCTTCCTCGTACAGCGGTACCACGATCACCATCTGGTATTTCTTCGCCGTCTCCTGCATGAGACGCGTGGTTGGACCATCCGGAATGCGCTCGGTGGACTCGTACCAGCGTGTGCTCTGCTCCGCGCAGAAGTACGGGCCCGTGAATATCTCCTGCATGCAGAGGATCTGAACTCCCTCGCGGCCAGCCTGATGGATGAGCTCCATGTGCTTCGCGACGTTTGCTTCGCGAATCACGTCGAGCTTCTCGTCTGTGCCACATGCGTGGGACGCCTGGATCAATCCGCACTTCACAATCTGGGGCATTACACTTCTCCCAAGGACAGGTTTGTGGCCCGCGCGACGCGTCCGCGTTCACGCATGAGACCGAGATATAGAACGAAACTGAGCCCGAAGGTCACGAACCACGCGTATGAATAGATGGTGTCGAACACGTTGGGGTTGGCGACCACACCGCCAGGCGTCACCACCGCGCGAAGGAAGCCGGGGAATACCGGCAACACCGACAGCACGAGTGCGACCATGGCGCGCGGGTTCACGCCGTTGGAATAGCTGTAGATTCCGTTTTCCCTGAACAGGTCAGGCAGCGACAACCGCTGGCGCCGGACTATCCAGTAGTCGGCGATCAGTATTCCGCCGAGCGCGCCCATGAGGCTCGAATATCCGAGCAGCCAGGTGAAGATGTAGGCCGACGCATCGGAATACAGCCTCCACGGCATCATCAGGACGCCGACAACCGCGGTGATGAGACCGCCGGTCACGTAGCTGATGCGTCGCGGGCTCAGGTTGGAGAAATCGTTTGATGGCGACACGACATTCGCCGCCATGTTCGTGGTGAGTTGCGCAGCGAGCACCACAAGCGCCGCGAAGATGATCACGCCGGCACTACCGATTCTGCTCACCAGCACCACGGGATCCCATATGGGCTGTCCGAATATGACTATCGTCGCGCTCGTGACGGCGACTCCGATGAAGGCGAACGCGGTCATGGTGGTTGGAAGCCCGAGCGCCTGGCCGAGTACCTGTGAGCGCTGACTGCGCGCATAGCGCGTGAAGTCCGGTATGTTGAGGCTCAGCGTGGCCCAGTATCCAACGTTCGCCGTGAGCGCAGCGGGGAATATCTTCCAGAACGAAACGTTGGAATGTTGCTGCAGCCGCTCTGACTGTGATAGCACGTTCGCGAAGCCACCTCCGCGCGAAATGCCCCACCAGAGCAACAGCGCGCCGCCACCGAGCAGCAATGGCGCGGACCAGCTCTGCAGTATCTTGATCCCTTCGGTGCCCTTGAGGATGATCATCACCTCTATCGCCCAGAACAGCGCGAAGGCGATTGCGGTGGATCCCGGAAGCCGGGACCAGCCGTGCCATGCGGCCTGGAACAGAGCGTTGATGGCGAGCGCGCCGATCCACGTCTGAATGCCGAACCAGCCGCATGCAACGATTGCGCGCAACACCGCGGGAACGTTCGCGCCACGAACTCCGAATGCGGCGCGGCACAACACGGGGAACGATATCCCGTACTTCGTTCCGGCATGGGCGTTCAGCACCATAGGTATGAGCACTATGACGTTGCCGAGCAGAATCGTGCCCATGGCCTGCCACCACGTCATCCCCTGAATCATCAGGCCCGATGCGAGCGTGTAGGTCGTGATGACCACACTCATTCCGATCCACAGAGCGGCGATGTTGTACGTGGACCACGTGCGTCGCGCGAGCGGTGTCGGCGCGAGGTCGGGATTCCAGAGCGGGCTGTGCGACAGATCCTCGTCAGTGGTGACGAAGTCCTGCGAGTCCCTCGCGAACGCCACCGTCGGCGAATCCGTCATCAGACTCCGGTTAGAATATGCTTGTCCCCCGAAACCCCCGCCCAGCCTGCCTTCGCGGATGACGGTTGCAGGCCTGCGGTCTTGCGTGGAAGCCACTTGCCGCGGCCGTTCTGACCGACAACCTTGTAGTCATCGACGATCACCTCACCACGCGACAGAGTCGTGCGTGCAAATCCCGCCAGGTCCCACCCTTCGAAAGGCGACCAATCCGCGTTGGTCTCCATCTCGCTCGGCGTGACCTTTCGCGTCGAGGTCGGATGGATGATCGCGATGTCGGCGTCGGCGCCGACCTGGATTGCGCCCTTCCGCGGTGCTAGACCCATGATCCGCGCCGGATTAGTACTCAGCTTCGTACACATTTCCTCGAGTGTGATACGACCTTCGAGGACGCCGCGCGTATAGGTGAGTGGTAGCAACGTTTCCAGCCCCGGCATTCCCATCGGGATCTTGGTCCAGTCGCCTTTCCACATCGCCTTCTGCTCGCGCGAGAAGGTGCACGTGTCGGTGGATATGACCGACACCTCACCGTCGCGCAGACCCTGCCACAGGCGCTCGGAATCCGCGGGCTTCTTGAGCTGTGGACAGCAGGCGAACAGGTGACCGTCATCGCGCGCGAAGACCGAGTCGTCGAGCACGAGGTACTGTACGCACGTTTCCGCGATCACCGGCACTCCGCGCGCCTGCGCTCGCTCGATGATGTCGGTGCCTTCCGCCGTCGACATGTGAACGATGTAGAGCTGCCCGCGAGTGGCTTCGCACCACTGCACGGCGCGCTGGATTGCTTCGGACTCGACGAAATTCGGTCGCGTGATGCCGTGCAGTTGCGCGCCGTACTGCTTCATTAGGTCCGGAGTATGGTGTCGCTCGATCAGTTCATCCAGAACGCGCGCCGATTCCGCGTGCACGAGCAGCATCGTGCCGTATTCCTTCATCTTCTCCAGTGTGCCGAAAAGGGCGCGGTCGTCAGACTGCCAGCCTTCGGACTCGTAGATCATGAACTCCTTGAAGGTGGTGAATCCACGATCCACCATCCCCTTGATCTGATCCTTGTGCTCCTTCCATCGCGTAATGCAGATGTGGAAGGTGTAGTCGATGAGTGCTTTCCCCTCGGCCTTCTTCATCCAGTTGTCAGCCGCCTGCCCAAGCGATTCACCCGCGTACGGAATGGCGAAGTCGATCACCGTGGTGACGCCGCCACGCGCACCCGCCCGCGTTCCGCTGTAGTAGTCGTCGGCGGACACCGTTCCGCAGAACGGCAACTCCAGATGAACATGGACGTCGAGCACACCGGGAATCACGTGGTGTCCCGCAGCGTCTATGACATGTGCCCCTTCGGTGTCGAGGTTCGCACCGAGTGCGGCGATCTTCTCGCCGATGATCCCCACATCACCAACGTACGACCCGCCGGGCGTGACGACATTGCCGCCACGTATCACCTTGTCAAAACGCATTTAAGCGTGCTCCACCATCGAGAACGCGTTGTCCAGCACGTCGAGCGCGAAGTCCGCGTCGGCCGCGGTGATGCACATTGGCGGCTTGATGCGGAGTGTGTTCCCATCGAGACCACCCTTGCCGATCAGCATCCCCATCTCGCGTGAGGCCTCGAGAATATCGAGCGCCTCCGACTTCGCGGGCTCCTTCGTTCCGCGATCGCGCACGAGTTCGACTCCGAGCATGAGGCCCATTCCGCGAACGTCGCCAATTATGCGATGCGACTGCTGCAGCTTCTGAAAACCCTTCTTGAGTCGCGCGCCGATGATCTTTGAGTTCTCCTGCAGCCCATCCGCATCAACGATGTCGAGCACCGCGAGTCCAGCCGCCATGGAGACGGGGTTGCCACCGAACGTATTGAAGTGAACGCGCTGAGTGAGAGACTGGGCGATATCCATTCGCGTGGTGACTGCGCCGATCGGTGCGCCGTTGCCCAGACCCTTCGCCATGGTGACGAAATCGGGGACGACATCGAAATTCTCGAAGCCCCAGTAGTGTTCGCCCGTACGGCCGAATCCAGTCTGCACCTCGTCGGCGACGCACAGTCCACCCGCGTCGCGCGCTATCGCGTACGCTTCCTTCAGATAATTTGGCGCGCCGTGCGTTGCGCCGCCCACACCCTGGATCGGCTCGGCGATGAAAGCGGCAATCTTGCCGGGTGTGGAGTACCTGATGATTTCGCGGATGTCCTTCGCGCTCATCGACGCGATCTCTTCCGGGGTACCGCTGAATGGGCTCCGGTACGGATCGGGGTTGATCGCGTGGTGGACGTGACCCTCGCCCGGTACCGGGAACTTCCACGTGCTGTGTGACGTGAGACCCTGACCAGTTACACTTCCGCCATGGTACGCGTTGCGAAGCGCAATAACATCGCGGTTGCCCGTGAACAGTCGTGCCATGGTCACCGCTAGCTCGTTCGCCTCGGTGCCGTCGTTCACAAAGTATGTGACATCCAGACCCTTCGGCATCTTGGACGCGAGCTTCTTCGCGAGGAGCGCCAGGTTTGGATGCAGGTACATCGTTGTCGCGTGCTGCAGCGTTCCGACCTGCTCCTGCACGCGGCGAACGAATTCCGGATGCGAGTGGCCCACGGAAACGGTTACTATGCCCGCGAACATGTCCAGGTAACGGCGTCCGGTTTCGTCGTAGAGGTACTGCATGTAGCCCTCGACGATCAGGAGCGGGTCCTTGTAGATCGTGAAGACAGTCGGGTTGGTGTAGTGGCGCCGCATCTCGAGAACTTCCGCGCGGGACGGACCCGTGTATGAACGCGGTGTGTGATTAACCGGCGGCATCTGGTGGGCGAGCGTTGGTGCATTGTTTCTCTCGGCGACGGCGGTCATCAGCTGATCCCCACTTGGGAAGCTGCATCCGGGGCGGCGTATCCCTCCACGTGCTCGTGGCCACCTTCGTATGTGCTGGGATCAGGGCGCCGGATCTGCGATTGAAGCACCACTCTGTCACGCCGCGCGCTGCGGAAGTCTTCGATGCAGTTCCAGCCATCGGCTGCATGCTTCTCGAGGAATGCGTCGAGGCCGGTGTTCAGTCGCTTGATGACATCCGGACCGATCGCGTGATCCAGCATGGCGGACGTGCATACCTGCACGGTGCCGCAACCAAGCAGGAAGTAGGAGAGCGCCTGCGAGAAATCGGAGACTCCGCCAATTCCGGAGAACGCGCGGTCGGGGAATGTCTTGGTCATGCGCGCCATGTTGGCGAGCGACATCGGAAGGATCGCCGGGCCGCCGAGACCGCCGCTCGAGACCTTTCCGTCAACATTGATCTCGAACTCGAGACTCTCTGGGTCGATCATCGGTAGCGACGGGAACGTGTTCGACGATACGATCGCGTCCGCACCGCCGCGAAAGCACGCTCCAGCCTCTACCACCATGTCGCTCGTCGCCGGCGTGAGCTTGCACCACACAGGAATTGTGGCGACTTCCTTGACCGCTTCCGTCACGACCGAACAGAGCCCCTCATCCTTGCCGATGTTGGAACCCATGTCCTTGCGGTCCATGTGTGGACACGAAAAGTTGAGCTCGAGACCGTCGGCGCCATTCTCCTGGCACGCCTGTGCGAGGCTCTGCCAGTTGCGCAACTCCTTGTCGTTCCCTGAGCCGGCCATGATCGACGCGATCAGCACGCGAGTCGGGTAGGCCTCCTTGATACGGCGTAGCCGCGGCATCCACCAGTCGAGTGGCTTGTCCGAGATGAGCTCCCAGTTCCACGAAGAGTGAAGCGCCGCACCGGGCCGCTTCTTCATGGATACCGACGCGTCCTCCGCCGCTGTCCGCATGAACTTAGCCTTGGCGCCCACCACGTTCACCACCGGATGCAATCCGATTGTCTTGGTGACCACGCCACCCCAACCCGCATCGAATGCGCGAAGGATGTTGTTCTCCGACTCCGTCGGTGGCGCAGACGAGAGAAGGAACGGGTTCTCGAAGTGAATTCCCGTGAAGTTGATTGAGCGATCGGGCATTGGAAATCTCCTAGAGCTGACTCAGCTCATCCAGTTTACGCCAGCATCGTTGTTCCACTTGGTGGTCATCTTTTTTGCCTGCGTCCAGAATTCGATGGATCCGCGGCCGGTGATGTCACCGACGCCGAACTTGGAGTCGTTCCAGCCGCCGAACGAGAAGGGCTCTCGCGGAACCGGAACGCCGACATTGACGCCTACCATGCCGGCACTCGCGTGCTCCATCACATGACGCGCGACGCCGCCGCTCTCCGTGAACACCGAAGCGGCGTTCCCGTACGGCGAAGCATTCTCGATCGCGAGCGCTTCGTTCACGTCCTTCGTCCGCACTATCACGAGCACGGGGCCGAACACTTCTTCCTTCGCGATAGCCATGTCGGGAGTGACGTGGTCTATGATGGTCGGGCCCATGTAGTATCCGCCCTCCCTTCCGGCAACCGTTGTCTTCCGGCCGTCCACGATCACTTTTGCGCCTGCGGCTTCCGCCTCGTCGATGTAGCGGAGGATACGGTCCCTCGATTCGGCTGATATCACCGGCCCTATGTCGCGGCCCGGCGCCATCGCCCGAGCGTGCTCGGCCATGCGCGCGATGATGTGGTCGGTGTCCGATACAGCGAGCATTACCGATGCCGCCATGCATCGCTGCCCCGCGCAGCCCGACATCGACGCGACGATGTTGCTCGCCGCCATCTCGCGCTCGGCGTCCGGCATCACGATCAGGTGGTTCTTGGCGCCGCCCAGCGCCAGGCAGCGCTTGAGGTTGGACGTGGCGCGGCGATACACAACCTTGGCGATCTTCGTGGATCCCACAAAGCTCACCGCGGCGATCCCCGGGTGATCGCAGATCGCCTCGACGGCGTCACGTCCGCCGTGTACGACCTGAAGGACGCCGTCGGGAAGTCCTGCCTCGTGCAGGAGTTCCGCGATGCGCCTGGCGCTCAGCGGAACCAGCTCCGATGGTTTCAGGATGAGACAGTTGCCCAGTGCCAGCGCGTTTGGAATGGACCAGTTCGGCACCATGTTCGGGAAGTTGAACGGCGTTATCGCGGCGACGACTCCCACCGGATAGCGCTCCACGCGGCACTCGACACCGCGGCTCACCTCGAGAATCTCGCCCGGCACGATCTGGGGCAGCGAACAGGCGAACTCGGTGAGCTCCGCCGACTTCAGCACCTCAGCCTTTGCCTCGCTCGCAAGCTTGCCGTTCTCCTCCGTGATGAGCGCCGCGAGCTCGTTCAGGTTCTGCTCGAGCAGGGCCTTGTACCTATAGAAGACCTGCGCCCGCGCCTTGATTGGCGTGGCAGCCCACTTGGGGAACGCGGCCTGTGCTGACCGGACTGCCTCGTCCACCTCTTTGCTCGCGGACAGCGGCACGCGGGAGATGACGCCGCCGGTACCCGGGCTGTACACGTCAAGGGTCGGAACGTCGGGGACGACAAACGCTCCGCCCAGGTAATTCTGGACGTTTCCGTATTTCATTCGCAAAAATGCGGACCGGATGGCATCGTGGCAAGCGTTTTTCAGCACTGGCACGTCCGATCGCCGGCCTGCCGGGCGCGGATCATGCCTCAGGCGAGGGTTGGTGATCGATCACGGCCCGGCGGCCGATACTTCCTGTCAGGGTCATACGGCGACGCGACGGCTGCTGATGCCAGTCGTCCTGAGTGGAGATTCGATGACAGCGAGTTCGTTCGGTCAACTGATGGTGCAGCACTGGGTGGTGATATCCCTGGTGCTCTGTCCCATACTGGTGGTGATGATGGCGCTCGCCGCGCTGAGTTGCGAGGCTTGCGGCGCACCGTTCGGAATATTCCGACGCCGGCAGCGAACGATCGATCTATGCCTCCGCTGCGCCGTGCTCCACGACATCCGGCGTGCCAGCGATCAGAAGAAGGCGGATCTCGAAGCGAGATCGGCCGTCTCGGTGACGGTGAAGGATGGCGAGTCCAGCGGTGACAGAATGATGGTCACCCAGTCGCCCGTGGAGCTGGGCGTCCACGCGCATCCAGCCGCGCGCTGAGGGCTGCATGATTGTCGGATAAAAAGCGGGGCGCCTTGGGGCGCCCCGCTTTTTTCTGGCAGGCCGGCTGGCGCGCTCGTCAGGTCGGTGTGGACGAATCCGGCGGAGCGGGCTGCTGCCGTTGCGACAGATACTGCTGGCCCATAGCGGCCACGCCACTGAGAGCCCCCATGCCCATGGTCTCGAGCGCTGAGCTCGGGATAAGCATGAGCGCGCCTTTTTCCTTGAGCCCCTCGTACAGCATGTTCATCGCGCGGAGGTGGAGCGCAGTTGGATTGTCCCTGTATGTAATCGCTGCCTTGTCGAACAGCGCGGCGATTTCCACCTCTGCCTCGCCAAGGATGACGCGCGCCTGCTTCTCGCGTGTCGCCTGTGCCTGGCGAGACATCGCGTCCTGAAGCGATTCCGGTATGAGCACGTCGCGCATCTCCACCGCCTGCACGGTGACTCCCCAGGGGCTGGAGCGTTCGTCGATGAGTTTCTGCAGCTCTCCTTCGATCTGCTCGCGTCCCAGAAGCAGATCTGCGAGCGAGGTTCGTCCGATGATGTCGCGCAGCGCCGTCTGGGCCGCCCACGTGACCGCGTTGAAGTAATCCTGCACTTCGAGTGCGGCCTTCTGCGGATCGTGAACCAGCCAGAAGAGGACCGCATCGACGTTAACGGGTACCGTATCTGCGGTGAGCGACTGCTCTGCGGCGAAGCCGGTGGTGATCACGCGCTGATCGATCCAGCTGTTGACGCGGTCCACGAATGGGATCACCCAGAAGAGGCCCGGCCCGCGGAGTCCGACGTAGCGGCCCAGCCTGAGCACGACACCGCGTTCCCACTCCGCCGCGATCTTCGGTGCCTGGGCCAGTATCGCACCCACTATCGCACCGATGATGAGTGCGCCCGGGCTTGCAGTCATGGCGGTGACCACGAAGCCGAGCAGGATGAAGCCGAGCAGAACCACGATCGAGACGATGTTGAGTCGCGGGCCGCCGACCGGGCGGCCGTTGTTGCGCGCGTTTCGCATGGTCGCCAGCGCCATGCCCATATCGTTAGCCATTTGACTCCTCGTTCTTATTGTAGGTGCGTTGCAGGTGATTGATAACGTCGGACGCGGAGAATCCCAGATTGGCCATTTCCGCGATGAACCTGGATGCCCGATCTCGTAGCTCGCGCATGAGAAGGGCAGTGTGCGTCCCCGAGTCGGCAGCCTGCCGCTTGATGAAGGTGCCGACACCCCGTTGGGTCTCCACGACCCCGTCGCGCTCGAGTGACGCGTAGGCCCGGGCTACCGTGTTCGCATTGATCTTGAGCATCACCGCGAGCTGCCTGACGGTTGGCAGCTGATCGCCGGGCGCAAGCCATCCTGCGGCGGCGGCGGTTCTCACCTCGCGCTCGAGTTGCGCGTAGATTGGGGCGGGGTTGCCAGGATCTATATGAAACATGGCTTGTATGCTTGTATTATATGATTAGTACAATCCTGCGCAAGGACCGTGACGCAGTTTCTGCGGGAGCTGGCCCCACGCATGCGGGGTAATTGCGCGAGGATGGCTCGGAATGTGACCCCCTTCCATTTGGACCGGGTCGGACTGGCACTACCACCAAACCAGAGAACAATGTTCCAAATTCCAAGGACCGCAGGATACCTCAGGCACGGAATCGTCCGCACCATCGCAGGGCTCGGATTGATCGCCGGAACATTCGCCATTTCCGGGTGCCAGCTCGATAACACACTTACGGGATCGGGCGGTCCGCAGGGGTTGGTGCAGTTCATCAATGCCGCGCCGCGCTACAAGTTCGTGAATCTCAAGGTCGACAGCACGATCGCCGTCACTCTGGAGAATTACTCTGGCGGTAATTCTGCGTACGTCAGCGCACTCACGAATGCGCGCCAGCTCACCGTTCGGGACAGCGCCAACGCGAATACGCTCGCCGCGACCCCGTTGCAAATAGTAGATCAGCATGTGTACCTCGCGATCTTCACACAACACGCAACCGGCGGCAACCTGCTGATATTCCCGGATACGGTTTCGCCTCCGCCGGGTAGCAATGTCGGTCTGCGTCTCATCAACGCATCTCCATCGGCCGGCAACGTGGATCTGTACATCACGGGGGCCGACTCCACGCTCACAACGCCCGTGGTATCGAACATTCCGTTCGAGGGAACGTCGGCATATTCGTATCCCGCGAACGGCGGTGTGCTGCATCTGCGCGTGACCGCGGCCGGAACCAAGACTGTGCTGCTCGATGTGGATGCAAGCTCGCTGACGCCGGGTCAGGTGCGAACGATCGTGCTGATGGATGCGTCCGGTGGTGGGCTCCCGGCCCTCTGGCTCGCGGTTCCCGACAGAGGCTGATCCGTCGCCCATCAGCGGCACGCGGAATCGCGACACGCTCGGCTGAATCGGATGTCAGGGCATGATCAATCTGCCGCACCCGATGCGCCGAGTGCTTATCACGATGTTGTCGATGTAGCGTGACTGGGTGACCGGGGAGCCCGCGTTCCAGTAGTTCTCGAAGAACACCGTGTTGAGTCCGTAATCGGTGAATCGGCCCACCCAGTTGATGTCGGTGCGGCGCGCCTCGAGCCAGTCGTCGGTCCACAGCTCGAAAATTCCGTTGGCTCGATCAGGGTCGTTGAGCCGCACGTGCGCTTCGACGCAGTACCATCTGCCCACGTGTGTCGAATCGAAGATCGGAGTGCGTGCGCGCACGGCGCCGAGCCAGCGGAGATGCGGGAAATCGTTGTACGTGGTCGTGACGACCGTACCGGCCGAGTCGGTTCCCGAGTATGGATCGATTGTCAGATAATTCGCGCCTGGAACCGTGCCACCGCTTGACCAGACTGGTGCGCCCATGGCCTGATTCCATGTTGGCGACGTCAGCACTTGCGCGCGCGACAGCTTGTCTCCGCCGCCACCGGTCCAGTTCGAATCGTTCCGCACGTACATGCGCCAGTAGATGTCGCGATATATGGTTGTGCCGCTATCTACGGGATGCATGTACGCAGATGGAGTGCGGCCGAACGCGACTTTCAGTGAGCCGGCATCGACCTGTCTCTTCCTGAACCGCACACGCATTCCGTTAGAGCCGAGCACCCCGACGCTGTCGGCGAGGATGAAGCTGGAATCGGGGTTGGAGTATTCGAAATAGCGACTCAGGTCCCGGCTCTCGAAGTCGTCGCAGAAGATCCATTCGGGTCTGGTCGCTGTGCATTCGTGCGCAGCCGGGTGGTTGGTGGCGGTGTCGCGCGCAGGATCGGTCGTGACCTTCGCGGTCGCAGTAACGGGGTCCTGCGCACGTGCTGGCTGCGCGCTCGCGGCCAGCACGAGTAGCGTCGCGACACGAGCGAGGCAGCTACTGAATGGTACAGTCAATGGCGTAAACTGCCTTGGTGCTCGTAACGAAGGCGGTATCGTTCTCCACTGCGAATGCCGAGAGCATCATGTCGCCCGACACGGTAGTGCCCGATGGTGCGCGCACGTTCTGGTGTGTCCCGCGGTCGGTGACGATGATGCCGAAGTCTTGACTGAGGATCTTGTTGCCACAGGCGGCGATATAGTTGATTGACCCACCACGCGCGTGATCCCAGAGGACACGTCCAGTCTCGAGGTCGATCGCGTACACGTGGGTGTCGCGCGAGCCGGCATAGACCGTGTCCCGATATACAATGGGTGCGTGTTCCGATGTCACGTGGCCACCTCCCGGAAGCGGCATCGCGGTGCGCCAGACTTCGTGGCCGTCGGCGCGATTGAGCGCGATAAGAACGTGAGCGTCCACATCGTTGACCACCAGGAGCCGGTCCGTCACGATCGGCGCACCTGCGATATTGCCGTGATTGCCTGGCGTCTGGTAGTGCCAGATTTCGTGGCCGGTTCTAGCGTCCAGCGCATACACGCTTCCGTGCGAGATACCACCAAAAACTGTAATCCACTGGTCGGTACCAACGTAAACGGTGTCACCGGAGACCGATATTCCGAAGATGAAAAGAGGGAGTGGTGCTCCGCGCCTAAGATCGGCTGTCCATCGCGGATGTCCCGTTGCGAGATCCAAACCGACCACCGCACCGCTAGTTCTTAGGCCTACAAAAAAAGTCGTATTGGAGGCCGAAGTCGTCGCGAGGTCTGACACGGTGTCGTGTGGAGCGTATCGCCAGACGAGTGCTCCGTCGGAAGCGCGGACGCAGACCGCATCTCCATCTCCAATGCACACAAGTGCGCCCGCTACAGTGATATTATCTTCGCCAAGAGTATGAAATATTGTGGGAAGCGTATCTCGCCATACCATTCTCCCAGTTGTGGTTTGAAACGCAGCGATCCCGCCCGCAACTCGAATAAAAACCAAGCCGTGGGCGACTGAAGGACGCCCGTGCCAGCCGTGCTGGTTGGTCGAGTCGACAACGTTGGCCCAGATCATGAGCGTCTTCTGCTGACCCCAGGGATGAATGGCGCTGGGTATCATCCCTGAGGAGCAGCCGAAGTTGCAGCCCACCAGCAGTGAGGCTAATAAGGACGTAGCCAGGTAGGTGGGGTTCACGAGTCTGCCTTGAATGCGATCACAACTTCAATGTCTGAGCACGCCAAAACGCTCTGTGAGAACAAGTTCCAGCGACCTTGCAGCCGCCGTGCTTTTGGTTTCACCGACGTGCGAATCCCCATCGGTCACCTGATACCTGAACTGCAGCGGAGTATGCGGATATTGTTGCGATGAATAGGGCACGAGACCATCAGAAGCAGTCGTTTCACCGGGACTCGTGAGTTGATTCCAGTAATCGCTGACCGCAACAAGTGCTGCAGTGGAACCGAGCGTCAAGCCGAACGGAACCCATTGTCCAGTAAAGTATCCGAAAACTGCACCGAAGATCGTCGCTGTGACCATCCTATGATAGGTACGGTCGGCGGTCTTGACCCAGTTGCGCCCCCCGCATGGTCCCTCGGGCGTGCAGTCAGCGCGCATATCGCCAGCCAGACCCCACGGCCGCCAGCGCTGCCAGGAAACGTTCGAGATGCTGTAGTGCGCAGTATTTTCGGGCACCTGATCGAAGGCCTGGTGGTACGGCCCCCCTGTGGTCATCTCGGCCAGAACAGGTAAGCCGGTTGAAGAATAATTACTGACCAGATTCCCGAGTTTGGAGTTGGCTACATCTCTAACGAGATTGCAGGCAGCGTTGTTAACGGACGGGCAAATTGCGTCTCCGGTTATCCTGATCGCATCGAAGAGCACCTGCATGCTTCGGCCAACATTAGCCAGCGGCGCTCCCTCGTGCAGCGTGCCAAGGGTGATGACTCCCTTCACGTTAAGAGGCGTGCGGTCGGACGCCGCGTCGGGATGCATTCCCAGGTAACGGGCGACCATGCCACCGTTACTGTGTCCGACCAGTACGACAGGAGTTTGGCCGAACGAGTTTTCGTCACGGAGTTTCCGATGCAACTGCACCGCCTGGTCTTCATACCGTTGTTGCCAGTCGAGGGACTTCGCCATGATATCGCCAACGTCGGTATCCTGGTGCAGCAACTGAATCATCCTCCCCCACGTTTCTGCGGAGCTATCGAAGCCGTGCTGCAGCACGATTGGCACACCGCCAGCAACGCCCGCGACCGTCGTGTCAATCTGCTGTGTGCCGTCCTGGGGATGACCGCCATCGGGATCCGGAGCTGACGGAAGTGCCGGGATAAAACCTCCGCCAAACACGTCCTGCACGGCTACCATCGCGGAGGGATGGAGCCCAGCTTGAGCCTGCCCTGACGCAGTGACGGAGCTCATGGCAGCCGCGATCTTCTTTGCATCGCGCTTCGCTTTGCGCTTGCTCTCCTTGTCGGTATTCTCTTGCCACTTCACATTGGAAACGGACATGACGATAGTGTGATGCGCCGTAACTGATCCTGGCGCTTCGTCGATGTCCGTTTGTGATCGCTGAAGCACCCACTTGTTACCACGTTTTTCATACTGGCGGACGTGTTTCAGCTTGCTTGGAGGGCCAGACGCGGCGGATCCCGTGAATGGGTCGACCAATGAGACCGAAGCCGATGAGGAGATTGTCCCAGATACCCCCACTGCGACAGTGGTGATTTCAACGTGATTCGCATCCTTGCGAACCACATTTCTGGAAGTTGCTCTGCCCGCCAGGACATCCCGAGTTGGCACAAGCAGATCCGTCTCACAATTCGGCGGGCAGGTTACTCCGCCTCCGCCACCTGGGTCATTGCTCGATATGATGCCATTCAGAAACGAGCCGGTATCCGTAGAAAAGGTCCCCATCGGATCCTGAGCTATAGCGGCCGGAGCGAGAGTGTTGCCTGAGGCGTCGTATTCGCTGTAGCTGTCCGCATTCGACCGGACGATGGCCACGCGGTCGCTGGGCGCTACCGCGTCACTCTCGTTGAAGTACAAATTGACATGAGAGTTGTCCTGATAGTCGTACCCTGCATCGACCGACATGCTCAGGGGGTCGCTCACCACAGTGACCGAAGTTGACATTCCACCGGTGCTCGGGTCGTAGATCGGTTCCGAAGTCGTGATCGTCGAGGATTGCTGAATCGTCAAGTCTGCACTGAGAAAAGTGTCGTTGGGATTTGTTCCGCCGTCACCAGGACTGAGCGATTCCGAGGGAGTTACTCCTCGACCAGGTTCAGTGGGTATCTCGTGGCACGCAGACGGGAGCAACGCAGTGAGAAGGAGCCCTAACGCTACCATTTTGCGGGATACGGCGATCATAAGATCTCCACAAGAATGAGGGGGCCGAACTGCAAATCGAACGACGCACTGCACGCGTGGATTACTCGTTGTCCACAACGCGATCCTCGGTCGCGTCTGACTAGTGTGAGACAAACACCGACCGTAGGTGAGACGAACTTTGGGCACCCGCGCCGACGCCGTATCGAAACAGCGTCACGATCTACAACGTACAAGACCCGGTGCGGTCAACAAGTGCGCATTCAAGCCAATTCACTGCGATTTCTGGCCAATATCCGGTTTTTTGCGTTCCCGGTCCCATTTCTGGTCAGTTCGGCAACGCAACGGCTGACCGCGGGTCGCACTTGCTGAAACTGTGAAATCCAGAGCCTGTCTCTTACGAAATCGCCGTTCCGTTGCCAATTTCTGACATCCGCAGATCACACCATCGAACAACGCCCTCCCATGACAGATCACGACTTCACGCGGCGGAGCTTCATCGCCGGCACGGGGAAGCTGGCACTCGGCGCCATGATCGCGCCGCGCTTCATGGCCGGCGAGCCGACGCACCGACCGACAGGTGACAGACTGAACGTCGCAATTGTCGGATTCGGTGGACAGGGGTCCGTGAACGCGGAGGCGCTCACGGAAGTGGCTGACATCGTCGCGATCTGTGACGTCGATGCCGACCGCATGATCATGAAGAAGCTCGCCGATACGGACGGCAAGGGAACGCCAGCGCGTCTCCGGCTCGAGGCGCAGATACCGAAAGCGAAACGTTATGCCGACTTCCGCGAGATGCTGGCGAAGCAGCCGGATATAGACGGCGTGGTGATAGCGACGCCCGATCACAACCACGCAGTGATCGCGAAGGCAGCAATGGAAACCGGCAAGCACGTGTACGTGCAGAAGCCGCTCACCACTACCGTTCACGAGTCCCGCGTGCTGCGCGAGCTCGCGATCGCGAATCCAAAGCTCGTCACGCAGATGGGAAACCAGGGCCACTCCGGCGACGGCGCGCGACTCATCAACGAGTGGATTCAGGCCGGCATAATCGGCACGGTGCGTGAGGCCCATGTGTGGACCAACCGTCCGAAAGGATTCTGGCCGCAGGCGGTTCCCCGCCCGTCGCAGAACAAGCCGCCATCCCAGTACCCGGACGATGGCTTCGGGACGGAGTGGAGCCAGCGCCGACTCGACGATGCCGTCGCATACTCGATGGGCTCGTATCCGGTGCCCGAAGGACTGCGCTGGGATCTCTACCTTGGCGGAATTCCGGAAGACATTCCATATCACCCCATCTACCATCCCTTCAACTGGCGCGGCTGGACCGATTACGGCGTCGGCGCACTGGGCGACATGGGCGCTCACCTGATCGACCAGCCCTTCTGGGCTCTGGGCCTCGACTATCCAACGAGCATCGAGGCGACATCGACACCGTGGGGAACGATGCAGCTACCGGAGCCGGCGCGACTCACGGCGAGCAGCAGGCCCCGGTACAAACCAGTATCGTATCCGCTCGCTACCACCGTGCATTACGAGTTCGCAGCGCGCGGCACGCAGCCTCCGGTGCGGCTGAGCTGGTACGATGGCGGTCTGTATCCAACGCGTCCGAGCGTGCTGCCTGATGACGTCACGCTCAAATCGAACGGCGTGATCTTCGTGGGCGAGCGCGGCGTACTGATCAACGACACATACGGCGAGAATCCGCGCCTGTACCCGGCGTCGCTCATGGCCGACGCTGCGCTCGTCCCGGAGAGTTACGAGCGCATCAAGTGGGGACACGAAGTGAACTGGGCCAGAGCGTGCATGGGACAGGCGAAGGCGAGCTCGCCCTTCGAGTACTCCGCACGGCTCACGGAAACGATGCTGCTCGGCATCGTCGCGCTGCGCACGGGACAGGGCCGCAAATTGCTGTACGATGGCGCTCAGATGCTGGTTACGAACATACCGGAAGCGAATCAGTACCTGCGGCGCGAGTATCGGGCCGGATGGGCAGTGTAATAATTCTCAAGTGAGGCTGTGATGTACGACAGGGTTGGCAGGCGGGTGACGAATGTTCTTGTCGCGGCTGCATTCATTCTTACCGGCGGGTGCGCCGGCAATTCGCAAACGAGCTCGGCGGGACTCGGAGCGATGACTTCGGTCAACTCCGCGGACTCCGCCGGATGGCGCACTCTCTTCGACGGCAGGTCGCTCGCGGCATTTCGTGGATACCGCATGGACACGATGCCGTCAGGCTGGCACATCGTGGATGGGACGCTCACCAAGTCCGGAAGCGTGGACGATCTAGTGACGCGCGAGAAGTTCGCGAACTTCGAGCTCTCCTTCGACTGGAAGCTCGACACCGGTGGCAACTCCGGCGTCTTCTACCGCGTGACGGAAGAGTACGATCATCCGTACTGGAGCGGTCCGGAGTACCAGCTGCTAGACGATGCGGTTCATCCGGATGGCAAGAGCCGGCTCACCGCCGCGGGCTCCGCGTACGGACTGTATCCCTCGCCGTCAGGCGTGGTAAAGCCGGCGAACCAGTGGAACTCGAGCCTGATCGTCGTGAACGGCAACCGCGTGCAGCACTGGATGAACGGCCAGAAGCTGCTGCAGTACGATCTGCTCAGCCCGGACTGGGAAGCGAAGGTGAAGGCCAGCAAGTTCGGCGCGTGGCCCAACTACGGGCGCGCCACCACGGGATACATAGGAATCCAGGGCGACCACGACGGAGTGCTTTCGCTCCGCAACATCAGGATTCGAGTGCTGAAGTAGGACGGTAGTAGGTTCGCACAAGATAAAGCATCACTGCGACGATTATCGTCGCGCCCACGCCGATGAATTCCTTGCACGTGGCGCCGGTGAG
>JBBRBY010000044.1:0-23529 GCA_038205315.1 Gemmatimonadales bacterium
CGGCGGTCGTATCGGCACGGGCGGCAGCCGTCATCATCGGCATCGCCCCGGTCGCTCCGCCCATCATGCCTTGAGCCATACCGCCGCCGGCTTGCGATGGCGCCCCCTGCATGGGCGTCGATGTGGACGCGTCTCCGGCACTGCCCGGCCCCGGACGCGAGCAACCGACGGTGACCGCTGCCAGCATAAGGATTAACGCCTTCATGCAGTCCTCCTGTTCCCGTAAGTAATGGGTGGCGCCGCCGACCGGGAGCCCATGCCTGCCCAATGTATATGTTACCTCCTCAGGCCCCGCAAGCGCGAGGGGCCGCGTCGCACCGCCTATAACTGAATCATGATGCGCTCGGGCGGACGCATGACGAAAGTCGCGACGGTCGTAGACCCCCTCTGGATGTCGTTCACGATGTTCTGGCAGATCCTGTAGCCGCTGATTTTCGGCTTCGGGCCTCGCCGCCATTCAGGCCGTCGTCTCGAAGGATGCCGTCGTTCGGATGCTGGGCGACCACCGCCCGAAGACCCTCCTCCGCGCCATCGCGCTCGGCGCTGCCGCCTCGTCCTGATCGTATGCGGCCGTAGTCATCGCCCGGTGAATCTTCAGGAAGGACGTCGACTTCACGGCCGCGATGACGTTCCAGATCGCCTCGACCAACCTGGTACTCGAGTTGACGATCGTCATGTTCGTCTTCCTGGGCTGGCAGTTCGCGCTGGCCGAGGTGGTGGGCGCCGCCGCGATGGTGACGATTCTCGCCATCCTCTTTCCGTCCTCGGTCAACCGATTCCGCTCGCCTCGGTCAGACCGTCGGGCGAAGAGCGGAGTTTCTGCCCAACCTCCGCCAAATACAACGTTTTCGAATCTCGCTTCGGATCGGCTCGCACGCTCTTGTGGGCTCATCTCATTTCGCCTTTGCATTGAGCGACTCAAAGCCCGAGACGACGTCGAACAGTTCCTCGTCAATGCCACTCTGTCGCACACGGTGAAACGTTGCGGTGAGCGTCTCCAATAACTCGTCGATGTTCTTGTCCGCGCGCTGCATGGCGGCAAGACGGCTGGCGTTCTCGCTGGCAAGGGACTCGGCACACGCTCGGAAGAGCGAGATGAAGAGATATTCGCGGATGAACATGCGCAGCGTCAACGAAGTGTCACCTAGGACCTGCGGCTTGCTCCTGGTAGGCCAGGGGACTTTGGCCAGTCCTTGTTTCCATGGCGCGTCGAGCGGCAACAGACGTTGGCCAACAGGCTCATAGAGAGCACCCGCTAGCGGATGATTGTGGAAGACAAAAAGCCAAGCGTATCCTCCTTTGGCGCGATGCGCCTCGCTTTGGATTTGAATCTGTCCGACGAGCGGCGTGATGGCATTGACGGAATTCGGTACGTCGAAAAGCCCCACCACCGGTATCCCGGCATCGACAAGCCGCGCGCGAACGCGTTCACCGACGGCCCACACTTGAGGTTTGCCCGGCAGTGTTGCGAGGGTCTTTATCGCATAGTCGGCGACCACTTCATTGAACTGTCCAACCAATCCCTGATCGGAGCCGAACACAATAGCGCCAACGGCGCTCCCATCGGACTTTCGGCTCTGTCCTGCTACGGGCGTGGTTGCTTTGGTTTCGCGGAAGCAGGCCTCCAGTCCCAGCTCCACGGTTCGATAGTAGTCGGCCAACGCTAACACTGAATTCTCGTACTGCGTGATACTCGATGCAGCCAGCGCTTTCATCGTGCGGACGACGGATTGGAGGTCGCCCGCACTGTTGATTTTTCGACGCAGGCTCGGCACCGTATCGCTCATGATTTCCCCTTTGGCGCCGCCGCGGCTATCGGATTGACTTCCGGTCTGGATTCGGGTTTAGGCTCGGTCTCGGGTTTGGCCGGCGGCGTGGGGTCCGGCTTTGGCAGGAAGCTGATGAGTGCTTTGCGCGCAATTTCGATGATCGCATTACGGTCGTCGTCGCTCAACTTGTCAGCCGACACAAATCGTGCGGTAATCTCCGCTGGAATGCTCGATGCGGCGACCTCCACCGCGTGTTCGGCATCGGTCATCTTTTCAAGGGGAACCGTGTCGAAGAGTGCGGCCGTCAAGGCGAGGAGAACCGCAATCTGTGCAGGCACGGAGACTGGTGTGAGTTGCGGCTGCTTGAGACACGCACGAATGCGCCGTCCATGCTCGATACTCTTTCGTGTGCTTTCGTCCGGGCGTGCGCCGAATCGCGCGAATGTCTCCAGTTCCTCGAATTGCGCGTAGGCGAGCTTGAGGTCCCCCGCCACCGCGCGATAGGCGGCTCGCTGCGCCTTGCCGCCGACGCGAGACACTGATTTCCCGACATCGACCGCCGGCAGCACGCCGAGTTCGAACAGCGATGGCGAAAGATAGATTTGCCCATCTGTAATGGAAATCAGATTCGTCGGGATGTAGGCGGAGATGTCCTGCGCTTCGGTCTCGATGATTGGTAACGCCGTGAGTGAACCGCCACCGAGCTCCGTGCGCAAGTGTGTCGCGCGTTCAAGCAGGCGCGAGTGAATGTAGAAGATGTCGCCGGGAAAGGCTTCGCGACCGGGCGGTCGACGGAGCAGCAGAGAGAGCTCGCGATAGGCGTGGGCGTGCTGCGTGAGGTCGTCGTACACGATCAGGACGTCGCGCCCCGCTTCCATGAAGTGTTCTGCGATGCTGGTGGCGGCGTACGGCGTGATGTATTCAAGCCCGGGCGCGTCGTTGCCTTCAGCCACCACCACCACGGTGTAATCCATTGCTCCCTTTTCCCGGAGCGCGGCTATGACTTTTGCGACCGCAGACGCGCGCTGGCCTATGGCGCAGTACACACAAATGACATTCTAACCCTGCTGGTTGAGAATGGCGTCGATCGCAATAGCCGTCTTGCCAGTCTGACGGTCACCCAGAATCAACTCGCGCTGGCCGCGCCCGATCGGAATCAGCGCACCGATGACCTTCAGGCCCGTTTGTAGAGGTACCGTCACCGGTGCGCGATCCATGATCGCAGCCGCGGGGCGTTCGATGGGTAGGCGAGCGCTGGTAAGCACCGGTCCGCTGCGATCAAGCGGCCGACCGAGGGGGTCGATGACACGTCCAAGCAATTCATTTCCCACTGGCACGTCCATGACCCGCCCCGTGCGCTCCACTTGATCGCCAGCCTGCAGATGCCAGAAGTCACCGAGGAGTACAACGCCGACTTCGTCTTCGTCCACGTTGAACGCGATGCCGAAGGTGCCGCGGGGAAACTCCAGAATCTCGTCATAGCCGACGCCGGGAATGCCACTGACCCTCGCGATGCCGGTCGAGATGTTCGTGATCGTACCCACCTCGCGTGGCGCCAGTTGCGGCGTGAAGGCGTCCCGTACCTTATCGATTCCGGCGAATGTCCGATCGAACACGCTTTGCAGAGTCTCAGGAACGGCGGTCGTCATTTCTTGGTTTCTGCGGCAGGTTCATCGGGCTTGACTTCAGGCGCGGTTTTTGGCTTGTCGTTGTCTTTCAGAAGTTCGCCAACGCTTTTTTGCAGTGACGCGAGGTAATCGCCGATGCTCCATGCTACTTTTTGGCCGTGGGCCGTGAGTTCGATGCCGCTGACCAGGTCCGGCGAGGTCTCGAACTGCAGATGGATATCGGCCGAGAAGGTTTCATTGAGCGCGGTTTGGATTGCCGCACGCTGATCGGGGGGCAGATCAAATGCGCTGCGTACGAGCGTGGGTGCGGAATTCGTTGTGAGTGCCTTGCCGAGGTCGTCCTTCGGCTGGCCATTCATTTCGCGAAGGCGGCGCGTGAACACGCCGACCATGCCTTCCTCCAGACTTATACCGGCGAGATCCGTCAGCGTTTTGCGAGCAATCGCAAACACTTCTTGCTGTGTCCGACGACTGATGGCCTGATTCAGGCGATCCGCTTCGTTGCGCAGCGCTTCCCGTCGCGTGACGCTCAAGGCGTCTGCTGTCTTGTGCGCCTCGTCAAGTAAACGCTGGCGCTCCGCGTTCGCTTCCTCCGTCGCCTTGTTGAGGAGGTCCGCGCGCTGCTTGTCGAAGTCCTCGTTCTTGTGTTGGAATTCGTCGTGCTCCTTTTGTGCGTCCGCCTTTTTTGCGTCGGCATCCGCCAATTCCTTGGCAATCCCCATTTCCCGCGCGTCAATGGCGTGAAGTATGGGTTTGTAAAGGAAACGCTTCATCAACCACACCAGGATAAGGAAATTGACCGCCTGGGCACCGACGGTGAACCAGTCGATCAGCATCGGTTCACTTACCTACCGCTTGCGTGATGACGTGCGTCCAGAACGGGTTGGCGAAAATGAGAATCATCGAGACCACGAAGCAGTAGATGGCCGTGGACTCGATCATGGCCAGACCGACAAACAGTGTACGCGTGATTGTGGACGAGGCATCGGGTTGCTGGGCCAGCGCTGCCAGCGCTGCGGCGACTGAGCGCCCTTCCCCCAACGCTGGCATCATGGTTCCGATACCGGTTGTGAGGCCAGCTGTGACAATCGACGCAACTGCAATAAGGGTCATGCTATCCATCGGGTCTCCTGGGTTATTTCATTTTCGGTTTAACTTTCAGCGCCGGCCCGCGTGTGCGTATGGCCGCGGCGATATACACTGCAGCCAGAATGCTGAAGATGTAGGCTTGCACCATGCCGGTCAGCAATCCGAGCGCTGTCATGACGATCGGAAAGATGAAAGGCGTGATGGTGAGTAGAATGGCGACGATCATCGCGCCGCTCATCATGTTGCCGAACAGACGCACGGCCAGCGCTAGAGTACGTGACAGTTCACTAATGATGTTGAATGGCAGCATGATGACTGTTGGCTGCGCGTAGGACTTGAGATAGCCGCCGAAACCTTGCTCCTCGATGCCGAACAGCGGAACGGCTACGAACACACACAGTGCCAGTGCTGCTGTCGTCGAGAGCGAGCCCGTCGGAGGTTCGTAGCCAGGAATGACGGTGCAGAGGCTGGCGAGCGCGATAAAGAGAAAGAGCGTGCCGAGAAAGCCGACATACTTCTCGGGATGTTTGAGCCCGACTTCCCCGATCTGTGTTTCGATCCCGGTCACAACGATTTCGAGGAGATTTTGCCAGCGAGACCGATGCAGATCGATAGACAGCTTTCGCGTGATGAGTTTTGAGCTCACCACCAGCACGAGCATCAGTCCCCATGTAAACAAGATGGTTGCGTTGAGCTTAATAACGCCGTAGCGCCAATAGACTACCTGATCGGGACTAAGATGCATGGCTCCCCTGTTCTACCGGAGAGCGTCTGTCTTCACCACGTGGTCGCGTCAGCCAGGTCACGATAATACGGGCCGTGACAAATCCGACAAGGCAAGTCACCAGACTCTGCCACCGATGGCTGCGCGCGATCAGGAAGAATCCGGCCAGGACGATGCTCATTCGCGTCAACAGGCTGCCGAAGAACCACAAGGCCGGCCGATCGGAGGCAACGCCCTTGCCAATTGTCCACCAGAGACCGCCGAAGAAAACCGCACCAGAATTACTCCCGCAACCAACGCCAGCACCAGTGCTACAGTTTCATTCATCGTGGTTCTCCTGTTTGTCATGCATGGCTTTTTGTTCATTCGCGACCCAATGCCACGCGTTGAGACAACCGACTGACAACCCAGCCACCAAGAGCGCCAGCGTCCAGGAATGAGTGGCTGGATGGTGTTTGTCCAGCCAAAGGCCAAGTGCTGCTCCAAGTAGCGTCGGAACGACCACCGACCAACCGATCAGTCCGATCATGCCGAGGCCAGACCAGACGTCCTGCGTCGAATGACGCGCGTTGATTTTGCTTGCCGCCTTCGCGCCGATCAGGTTGGCGAAGGCATCGCTTGGGGAAACCTTCCCAGGATCTTCACTCATTCTGAAACGTTGCCAGGCGGCGCAGCAGTCCGGTTTCCACTTTCACCATGACCGACCGCAGGTTTCTTTCTTGCTCGTCCAGTTTGAGAAACTCATTTTTCACCGTGTCGCGCAGTTTGCCGAGATCCTTGCCCGCCACGGCGCGACGCACGGATACGAGCACGTCGGGTCCGGTCTTTACCAGCGCCCCCTGATCTACGGCCACGAATACTTCGCCATCCGCTTCGGTCTGATAGGTCAGAATTCCAGGAGCGAGCGCCGCGACACAATCGAGTCGATGTGGCAGGAATCCAAACGAACCGTCGTGTATTTCCGCGACAATGCGTGATACCCCGTTCGTTTCGGCAAAGACTTCGGAAGCCAGCAGTATCTTAAGGTGCATTAACGGCGGCATGCACGGGCTCCACTGGAGGTTTCGCTGGTTGAGGCTCCGCACCCGGATTTGAGTGTTTCTTTGCCTCGTCGACTATGCCGATCATGTAAAGCGCACGTTCTGGGTAATCCTTGAATTCATCACGCAGAATTCGCTCGCATCCATCAAGCGAGTCTTTCAGGCTCACATTTTTTCCCTTGATCCCGCTGAACTGCTCGGTAGCGAAAAATGGCTGGGTGAGAAACCGTTCCAGCCTTCGCGCGCGGCCCACAACGGCGCGGTCATCCGGAGCCAGTTGCTCGATCCCGAGCATGGAAATGATGTCCGTGAGCTCCTCGTACTTCGCCAAAGTCTTGCGGATCTCCTGTGCCAGCTGGTAGTGGCGTTCCCCTATGATGGTCGGCGTTGCCATGTTGGAATTGGATTGCAGGACATCGATGGCCGGATACAGGCCCTCACTCGCACGTTTGCGGGACAGGACTATCGAAGCGGAAAGGCGCGAAAACGTATGCACCGCCGCCGGGTCGGTCAGATCGTCTGCGGGCACATACACCGCCTGGATGGACGTGATCGCACCAGTGTCGGTGTTGGCGATACGCTCTTCGAGTCCCGACACTTCCATTCCGGCCTGAATGAAACGGAAGATGTTGTCGATGAGCAACAATACGTCGCGGTGCTCATCGTCCCGGAAATACTCTGCCATCGTCAGCGCTGCAAGGCCGACACGGGCTCGTGCGCCCGGTGGCTCGTTCATCTGGCCGAACATCATGACCATATGCGGGAGCACGCCGGCCGCTTTCATGTCGTGGTAAAGTTCTTCGCCTTCGCGGCAGCGCTCACCGATCCCGCAGAACATACTCACTCCCTTTTGGCGGCCGACAACGTTGTGGATCATCTCCGTGAGCAGCACTGTCTTGCCTACACCCGCTCCTCCGAACAGGCCAGCCTTGCCGCCGCGCTCCAGCGGGACGAGCACGTCGATGACTTTGATGCCTGTTTCGAATACTTGCGAAGTTGTGGAGCGACTGGCGAGCGGCGGCGGATCTCGATGAATCGTGCGCCATTCTACGTCGGTGGGCGCCGGCTCCCGGTCGATCGCATTTCCGAAAACGTCGAACATCCGCGAGAGAATCCCCTTGCCGACCGGTACCTTCAGCGGGCCGCCGGTGTTGGCAACGCTCATTCCGCGGGCCAGACCCTGCGTAGGATTCAGAGCGATACCGCGTACATTATGCGCATCGAGCTGCATCAACACCTCGATGGCGATTCGCCCCTCTTCTCCAGTGCGAAGCACCGTGTAAATCGGTGGCAAACGCGTCTCGAACCGAACATCGACAACGCTGCCCCGTACCGAGACAATTACGCCATCATTCGCCGGCAAGTTGCTTCCGGATGGACATGCTCTGATTCGCCTCTACGTTACGTTGAATGGCCATTTGACACTCGTGTGTTTAGGCGAGCGGTTTGGGCGGAGTTGTTCCATTTCCAATTGCGAATCTCCGGCATGTCCTCGCCGTGTTCATTGATGTACTGCTTGTGCTGGATCAGCTTGTCCGCCATCAATTGCTTGAGATACGCGCCCGGAGCACCGAGGTTTGGGACCCGATCTACAACGTCCTGCACGAGATGAAAACGGTCCAAGTCGTTCTGCACCCGCACGTCGAACGCGGTGGTGATGGTGCCCTCTTCCTTGTATCCACGGACATGCATCTTGTGATTCGTCCGGCGATAGGTGAGACGGTGCACCAGCCAAGGATAACCGTGAAATCCAAAGACAACGTCCTTGTCGGTGGTGAAGAGCGAGTCGTAGTCCGTGTCGCTCAACCCGTGCGGATGTTCGGACTTGGGCTGCAGCTTCATCAGGTCGACGACGTTGATGACGCGGATTTTCAAATCGGGAAGATGCTCGCGCAGTATGGACACCGCGGCGAGAATCTCCAGCGTGGGTGTGTCGCCGCAACAGGCCATCACGACGTCGGGCGCCGAGCCCTGGTCGTTGCTGGCCCACGGCCAGATGCCAATGCCTTCCGTGCAATGGATCACAGCAGCATCCATGGTCAGCCACTGCGGCAATGCATGCTTGCCGGCCACGATGACGTTCACGTAATGGCGGCTCCGCAGGCAGTGATCGGTCACCGAAAGTAGGCAGTTGGCATCGGGCGGGAGGTACACGCGTACGATATCGGCCTTCTTGTTGATGACGTGATCGAGAAAGCCCGGATCCTGGTGCGTGAATCCGTTGTGGTCCTGCTGCCAGACATGCGACGCCAGGAGATAGTTGAGCGATGCGATCGGTCGGCGCCACGGCAGCTCGCGCGTCACTTTGAGCCACTTGGCGTGCTGGCTGAACATCGAATCGATGATGCGCACGAACGCTTCGTAGCAGTTGAAGATCCCGTGCCGGCCGGTGAGTAGGTAGCCTTCCAGCCATCCCTCGCATTGATGCTCGCTGAGCATCGAATCGTGGACGCGTCCGGCCGGAGCCAGGAACTCGTCGTTCGGGAGCGTCCGTGCGTCCCACTGGCGATTGGTGGTTTCGAAAACTGCACCGAGCAGATTGGACAGAGTCTCGTCGGGACCGAAAACGCGGAAGTTGCGATGCTCCTGATTGAGTGCCACGATATCACGCAGGAATCCGCCCAGCACCAGCGTATCCTGCGCGGTGACCGCGCCCGGTGCCGGCACCGTCACCGCGTGAGCGCGAAAGTCCGGCATCTGCAGATCGCGAAGGAGAATGCCGCCGTTGGTGTGGAGATTGGCGCCCATCCGCCGATCGCCCTCGGGCGCCAGCTCCGCAAGGTCCGCGATAAACCGCCCCTGGTCGTCGAACAACTCCTCCGGGCGGTAGCTCTTCATCCACGCTTCCAGCAGCTTCACGTTATCTGGGTGATCGGCATCAACCAGGAGCGGCACCTGATGCGATCGGAAGGTGCCCGAGATCTGACGCCCGTCAACGATGTCGGGGCCCGTCCAGCCCTTGGGCGACTTGAGCACGATCATGGGCCAGCGAGGCCGCGTGGTATCGCTCCCGTTCCGCGCGCTCGCCCGGATCCTCCCGATCTCCTCGATGACCTGATCCAGCGTCGTCGCCATCAACTCGTGCATCTTCTCCGGGTCATCGCCTTCCACGAACCATGGCGTCCAACCGCACCCGCGAAAGTATTGCTCAAGCTCCTCGTGCTCGATGCGCGCGGGGATGGTGGGGTTGCTGATCTTGTAGCCGTTGAGATGCAGAATCGGGAGCACCGCCCCGTCGGTGACCGGGTCGAGCAACTTGTTGGAGTGCCACGCGGTCGCCAGCGGTCCGGTTTCCGATTCGCCGTCTCCGACGACGCACGCGACGATCAGATCTGGATTGTCGAACGCAGCGCCGAATGCGTGGCTGAGCGAATATCCCAGCTCACCGCCCTCGTGGATCGATCCCGGAGTCGTCGGTGCGACGTGACTCGATATGCCGCCGGGAAACGAGAACTGCTTGAACAGCCTCTCGAGCCCCGCTTCATCCTGGGTGATGCCCGGATAGACCTCACTCCAGGTGCCCTCGAGATACACGTTGCCGACAATTGCCGGACCGCCGTGGCCTGGGCCGGCGACGTAGAACATGTCGAGATCGTATTTCTTGATGACCCGATTCAGATGCACGTAGATGAAGTTCTGGCCCGGTGTCGTACCCCAATGGCCAACCACAAGCGGCTTCACGTGCGACAGTCGCAACGGCTCCTTCAGCAGCGGATTGTCGTATAGATAAATCTGGCCGACAGAGAGATAGTTGGCGGCACGCCAGTATGCGTTCATCCGCCGGAGCAGGTCTGGATCTAGAGTCTTCGGTTCTGTGTTCATGGTTATTGCGTTCATTAGAAGGCCTTGTGAGGGGATCATGTCCGTTCATGGCGCGCACCCTTGCGGCCAGTCACGTCAAGTCCAAGTACTCCGCAAACCGAGCGCGCAATAACGAGTTCTTCATCAGTGTGAATGACGCGAACATTGACACGACTTGCGTCCGTAGAAATCACTGCCGCATTCTCCGTATTACGCGACGCATGCAATTCGATGCCGAGGAAACTCAGTCCGTCACAGATACGCGCGCGCACGACCGGCGCGTTTTCGCCGATGCCGCCGGCAAAGACGAGCGTGTCCAGTCCGCCAAGTGCCGCCGCGTACGAGCCGATACACTTCTTGATCTGATAGCAAAACAGCGCGACCGCTTCCGCCGCACGTACATCATGCGGTTCATTGTCGAGCAAGTCCCGCATGTCGGAACTTGTCTCGGATAAGCCGAGCAGTCCCGATTGTGACGTGACCATCTCATTGAACTGTTCAGCGTTCATGTGTTCGGCGCGCGCGAAATACCACGCGAGTCCGGGATCGAGGTCGCCCGACCGCGTGCCCATCGGCACGCCGCCTGTCGGAGTGAAACCCATGCTGGTATCCACGGATCGGCCGTCGTGCACCGCCGCCAGACTCACGCCATTGCCGAGGTGCCCCAGGATAACTCGGCCCCGTGCGGCTTGAGCTCCCGCCAGGTGAGCCAGCTCTCCCATGAGGAATTCGTACGATAATCCGTGAAAGCCGTACCGCCGCACCCCCTGTGCTTCGTACCGGCGCGGGATGGGCAGCACTTTGGCCACCCGAGGCAGGTCATGGTGAAAGGCCGTGTCGAAGCATGCCACCTGCGGGAGCGCAGGAAACCGCCGATGAAACGCCTCGGTCACCCGGATCTCTTCCGGCAGATGCTCCGGATCGAACGGGCTGAGCCGGCGCAACTCCTCGATCATTTGCGGAGTGATCAGCTGCGGGCTGCTATACTTGGGCCCGCCGTTCACCACTCGATGCCCCACCGCAGCCATCGCGTCGCACTCACTGTGTTCTTCAATCCAATCCAGCAGGACGTTCACCGCGACGGTATGATCGGGCACCGTCATTGGCTCGGAAACGTTGTCCACCGCGTTCACACCGGTCGCACGCAACATCGCCCCAGGCAGTCCAATTCGCTCAATCCCGCCCTTGAGCAGACGCCGGAACGGCTCACCGGCTTCAAAGAGTGCGAACTTGAGACTGGACGAGCCTCCGTTGATAGTCAGAATGCGCGAGTCAGTGGATGCCAAGAATGGCTCGCGCCGGCTTTGCGGCACCTTTCTTTCTTTCTTCGGCCCGTTTTTTACTGGCTACTCTCTTTGATGCGTGCGATTGCGCCGGCCATTCGTTGTCACGAGCAACAGGCGGTGATCCATCCTAACGGGGCATTAAGCAAGCCAAACTCTTGCGTCGCGACGGGCCTGGGGGGCGGAAGGCCGCAGTGGATGAGACGTTGTAGACGTCGACCTGCCATACAGTTAGAGCTTGCGCAGGGCCTGTTGGCACACATCTTAGGCGGAATTCTCGCAGTCTTTACTTCAAGGAGGTATTTATGGTCTGATCCGCGTTATCCTCAACGGGCCTCTGGTGCTTAGCCTGCCAAATGGGAAATCGTTCACGTGAAATCGACAACTTTTCGTGCATGGAGAAATGACGTGGCCCAGCCAGCGAAGAACACTATCTGCCTCTGGTACGATGGCGATGCTGAAGACGCGGCGCGGTTTTACGCGCAGACCTTTCCCGATTCTTCTGTCGCCGCAGTGCATCGCGCACCGGGAGACTATCCGGCGGGAAAGCAAGGCGATGTGTTGACGGTCGAGTTTACAGTACTGGGTCTTCCGTGCCTGGGCCTCAACGGTGGACCCGGCTTCCCACACACCGATGCGTTCTCCTTTCAGGTCGCAACCGCTGATCAGGCCGAAACTGATCGCTACTGGGACGCGATTATCGGAAATGGCGGCCAGGAGAGCGCCTGCGGTTGGCGTATTTTCAACATGCGGCTGACTTCCGGCGGTGTGCCACACTAGTAGACCAGCGCAACCGTCCGGCCGGCCTTGACGACCGTCCGAAGGTCCCACACCTTCGCGGTTCCCTCGTGCGACGGAGTTAGTCCCGTGCCAACGCGTCTATTCGCGGCCTTATGCGCTGCCATGTGTGTCACTCCGTCGCTCACCGGCGCGCAGTCATCAAAACGGGTCCCGCTGTCGTCGTCGCCTGATCTGGTCCTCACGAGTGGCAAGGTCTTCACAGCCGACTCCGCGCATCCCTGGGCGGAGGCGATCGCGATCCGTCGGGACCGCATCATCGCGGTCGGTACGAACGCGGAGATACGCCGTCTCGCAGGGAAAAAGACGAGCGAGATTGCACTCGGCGGCCGCGTCGTCATTCCTGGCATCAACGACGCTCATGACCACCTCGGTGACGTTCTGGTTGGCGTGGAGGTGCAGACCAGCGCCGCGCCAACACCGGACCCGACTACCGCGCAGGTCCTCGATTCCGTCAGAGCGGTCGCCGCACGCACGCCCACTGGCACATGGATCCGCGTTACAATCGGCCCGCACGTTCTGGCCGATACCTCCGCGCGGCGAGCGGCGCTCGACCGTGCCGCTGGCAGCCACCCCATGCTGCTGTGGACATGGTGGGGTCACGGCGCGGTGCTGAACACTCCAGGCCTGCGCGCACTTGGAATCGCCGATACGGCAGTGGACCCTCTTGGTGGTTGGTACGAGCGCGACGCAACGGGCCATCTGACGGGTGGTATGTACGAGTACGCAGAATGGGGCGCGCTCCGGCGGCTTTACTCCATGGGCTCGCAGCCGGCGCTCGTGGCCAGCCTGCGCGCGTATGCCGATTCCGCCATCCGGATGGGCGTGACGACGGTGCAGGACATGGCAGGCAACGTCGACCCGGCGCATACGGTGCGTGCCTTCCGCGACGCCGACCTGCCGATTCGTGTGCGCCTGATCCGCTGGTCGATCCCAAACGCCGTGGGCCGAAACGAAACCGAGTGGGACACGGTGGTGGCGAGGGTCGCCCCCCGGGTCGTCGTCTCGGGGCGCAAGTGGGTTCTCGACGCGACGCCCATCGAGCAGAACGCGCTCATGCGCAAGCCGTATCGGGGACGCCCGGGTTGGTACGGGCGACTCGACTTCCCCCCAGACACCGTGCGTGCCATGCTGAGCGAGGCGCTCAACGCGGGTGCGCCCCAGCTGTGCCTGCACATCGTCGGGGACAGTACAGCGGCATTGGTGCTCAACATGATGGAGGATATGGCGCCCGACTCCGTGTGGCGCACGCGCCGAGTCCGCTTCGAGCATGGGAACGGGATCACGGGTCAACAGATCATTAGGGCACGTCGTCTCGGAATTGTCATCGCACAACCGCGACTGGAAACGGCACCGCTGCGTTCGTGGCTGGAAGCAGGGCTGCATGTCGCTTACGGCTCCGACATGCTCCGCAACCCTTTTTATCACATGATGCTCGCCGTGACGAGGCCAGCGGCGCCTGGGCAGGCGATCTCGCGAGAAGCGGCGGTAACGATGCTGACGCTCGGGCCGGCGTACGCGGAGTTCGACGAAAACGAAAAAGGGACACTCGCGCCAGGGATGCTCGCTGACATAGCTGTACTGTCGCAAGATGTATTTACTGTGCAACCTACAGCACTCCCGGCCACGACCAGCGTGCTCACGATCGTCGGGGGAAGGGTCGTCCACGATCAGTTCCCGCGTGCGATGTCAGCCGCTGTTCGCGGGCGCTGAACACGACAAACGTATCAGTCAAATTCAACACGCTCCCTGGTATAAGATCCCGCTCTAGGTCGCGGCGCGACGAAGCGGGCCTCATTGCGCACCAGACTACCAGGCCGCTGCAACGTAAAGTCGGCAAACCACATTAACTCTTAGATCATGGCCTGGGGCATCATCAATAAAATCATACGGCGCGCGCGCCGACAGAAACCGCCCGACGCTGGAAATCTTGTATCTGTGGTTAGCGAGAATCAGTTCGCGGTTATGAAGATCCTCGCCGTGGACCACGGCGGAGTTCACGTACGCCTCTACGCCGAGCGTTTCTCGCGTCGGCCCAACGCGGTTCAAGGTCTGGCTCTCACACTCGCCGCGTCCTGTGCAGACGGTACAAAGCCGTTTTCGATTGGACACATGCCTCTGAGTTATGGCAGCTATTTCATGCGGGAGCCCAAAATCTGCGGCAGCCGCCCCGTTGCTGATGATGAATTGGAGGGGTACGGCATGTGGAAGGACGCGCACGGCGGATACTTCTGATCATCTAGGTGGGCCAGCGCCTGGCAAGGAACGCCTTCGTTGTACTCTATCCTCGGGCGTTGGTCGTAGTTGTCATCTGCGTGGATTTGTTGTTCTTCAGGGATCGTTTCCGGGAGCGACTGCTTGCGAACATAGGCATCATTCTGTCGTTTGCCTCGTTCTACTCGCGCTTCCTGAACCGCACCTAGCCGTCCCGTGCTCCGGGGCCAACACGCGTTCGAACTGGACGCATATTCCGGGGTGACAGATGTCCACTCGAAGAGCATTCCTCGCGGCCGCGTCCACGATTTCGGCAACGGATGGTGCGGCTGGAGTGCAGCGCGTGGTCGAGATACTGAGAGGTGAGCTGGAAATGGCGATGCAGCTGGGACGCCGATCGCTCCAGGAAATCGATTCGCATGCTCTCGGGTCACCGACGTAAGCCACCCCTCAATACACTGGAGGAACCTCTATGAGTGCTCAATACAAGCAAGCGGGATACAGCACGGTCTCACCGTATCTGATTGTGGACGGCGCCGCTCGTACAATCGAATTCCTGAAACACGTTTTCGGCGCTGTCGAACTCCGCAGATTTGCGGGCGAGTCTGGCGACCTACGGCACGCCGAGGTTCGAATTGATGACACAGTGATCATGCTGGCCGATCGCGTGCTACCCGACTGGCCCGCCGTGCCGTCAAACGTGCACGTGTACGTTCCTGATGTGGACGCTGCGTACCGAATGGCTCTCGATGCCGGGGCCACTTCCGTTCAGGAGCCATTGAAGACAGGCGATGAGGACAAGCGCGGCGGTGTGAGGGATGCCGGTGGTACGACCTGGTGGATCGCCACGAAGATAGACTAATATGCGACGTGACGCGGGCGTGTCACGCATCAATTCCACCCAGGTGTGAGCTATGAGTCGAGTGCGAGTCGCGAGTTTTTCAATTTCCATCGATGGCTTCGGAGCAGGTCCTGACCAGGACCTCGACAATCCGCTCGGTGTCGGCGGTACGGAACTGCACCAGTGGGTATTTCCAACGCGCACGTTCCAGCAAAAGCTCTTCGGCGCTGAGGGCGGGACAACCGGCGTCGATGACGACTTCGCTGCGCGCGGCTTCTCAAACATCGGCGCGTGGATCCTCGGTCGGAACATGTTCGGCCCGATTCGTGGAGAATGGCCGGACATGAACTGGAAGGGGTGGTGGGGTGACAACCCGCCCTACCACGTGCCCGTGTTCATCCTTACTCATCACGCGCGCGCGCCGATCGAGATGGAAGGCCATACGACGTTCTACTTCGTCACCGGGGGTATTCACGACGCTCTGGACCAGGCGCGCAATGCGGCGAACGAAATGGATGTACGAATTGGCGGCGGCCCCGACACTATCCGACAGTACCTTCGAGCGGGCCTGATCGATGAGATGCACGTTGCCATCGCGCCGGTGCTGCTGGGCAGCGGGGAGCGACTCTTCGAGGACGTTGATATGCGGGCTCTTGGATACGAATGCGTTCAGAGCGTCGCGTCGGAGAAGGCCACGCACGTTGTGCTTGCGCGCCGAGCTAAGGTGTAAGAGGACAACAGGCCCTTCTCGCGCCGATTGCCATCAGCTCGAACGCCTCCGGCCCGATGGGCGTTCATGGAGCCGCGCCCGCGCACTTCGCGAAGTCTCTATATCGCCGCGTCGAATGACGACATCGACTACCGGCGCTGACGGCTCGCGGCGGTCTTGGGGCCGCGACTCGCAGCTAGATTATTCCGGCGGCCTTCACCGCCGCGTCTCGACCCCGCACACCCGGAGGAATCCAGAATGACTGGCGCGCTCCGTTCGAGTTCCCTTGCGTTGGTGTTGCTATCGGCCGCTGTCCTGATGGGATGCGGCACCAATGACCGCAAGCATTCTGACCAATTCGAGATCACTGGACGCTTCCCTCACGATCCTGCTGCCTATACGCAGGGCTTGTTGTGGGCCGACGGAGTTCTGTTCGAGAGCACGGGGCTTTACGGTGCTTCCGAGATTCGCCGCGTCGATTTCAAGTCCGGTCGTGTGCTCGCGCGCCGGCAGCTTCCGGAGAACCGGTTCGGAGAAGGTCTGGCCCTGTTGCACGGCCGGCTCTACCAGCTCACATGGCAATCGGGAATCTGCTACACGTACGACGCAGCGACACTCGCTCCGGCCGACTCGTTTCATTTTGCAGGCGAAGGCTGGGGCCTCACGACGGACGGGACTGTCTTGATCATGAGCGACGGGTCCGACTCGCTTCGCTTCATCTCCCCGACAACCTTCGCAGTGCAGCGAGTGGTGCACGTGCAATATCAGAATGCACCGCTCCATCAGCTGAACGAGCTCGAGTACTATCGGGGAGATGTTCTCGCGAACGTGTATCAATCCAACTGGATTCTGCGGATAGATCCCCTTAGCGGCACCGTTCGCGAGATTCTGGACTTCGCGGATCTCTATCCGGACCGGCCGCCATCGGCCGAGGTGATGAACGGAATCGCCATCGCGCCGGACGGCGCGCAGCTGCTGCTGACCGGCAAGCTGTGGCCGGAACTGTTTCAGGTAAGACTGGCCAGCCACTAACGGGGCTGCAATGCGCCGGTGCACGTCCCGCGATCGGGCGCCTCTTCAGCCATTGGGCGACTACTCGCGACCAGGCGGTGTTCCGTCATCTCCCCGACAGCTTCAACCCTTACAATATCTAAATGCGCATCTGGAGAATGCGCATCTGGCGCAGTAAATGCCCATCCTGCGCCGCACCGGTATCCACTTCCACCGCACGAGACACAGCATGACCGACACGCGATCGGACGCCGCCACAGCCGTATTCAACAAGGTCCCCGCGGTTACGCTCGTATTCTGGATCGTCAAGATCCTTGCGACGACCGTTGGCGAAACTGCCGCGGATGTCCTCTCGACGACTTTCAACCTCGGGCTTGTCGTGACCTCGTACGTCATGGCCGCGCTGCTCATCATCGCGCTCATCGCCCAGTTTCGCGCGCACAAGTACGTACCGACCGTCTACTGGATCGTCGTCGTCTTCATCAGCGTCGTCGGAACCGTCATCTCGGACAATCTCGTGGACAACCTCGGCGTTTCGCTAGCAACGACGACGGTCATCTTCAGCACCGCGCTCGCCGCTGTGTTCATCTGGTGGTATCTGAGCGAGCGGACGCTGTCCGTTCACACGATCTATATACGACGTCGTGAGTTGTTTTACTGGGGCGCGATTCTGTTCACGTTTTCCCTCGGGACGTCCGGCGGCGACCTTCTGTCTGAGAAGCTCGGATTCGGATACACTGTTGCTCTCGCAATCTTTGCGGGTGGGATCGCCCTGGTCTATGCACTGTACCGGTTCCACCTGATAAACGAAGTTCTCGCCTTCTGGGCGGCGTACATCCTCACACGGCCGCTCGGCGCTTCGGCGGGCGATCTGTTGACACAGGCGCCGAGCAATGGCGGACTCGGGTTTTCGCGCCTCCCGACGACGGGTGTCATACTCGTCATCGCCGGAGTGCTCGTGGCATACCTCACCGCCCAGGAGCGCAAGCATCCGGCGGTGGCGATCGACGCGGCGAACCTGGATGACCGCCTAGCCGGATGAAGATTGAGCTCGATGATCTTTCCAGCCCGGATATCCGCTCGCTGCTGGACGAGCACTTTCGTAACATGCACGAGGTTTCGCCGCGCGATAGCGTGCACGCGTTCGACATCGATCGGCTGCGAGGTCCCGACATTACGTTTTGGTCTGCGCGGGACGGTTCAGAATTGTTGGGATGCGGGGCGCTCAGGGAACTGGATCGCTCGCACGCCGAGATCAAATCGATGCGGACGTCGAGTACGCGCCGGCGCGCTGGCATCGGCCGCGCCATTCTCGCGCACATCGTCGAAGTCGCAAGGTCGCGGGGATACGAGCGACTGAGTCTGGAGACGGGATCCATGGATGCTTTCATTCCCGCTCGCACGCTTTACGAGAGCTATGGCTTTCGTCACTGCGCACCGTTCGGCGATTACGTGGATGACCCCAACAGTGTTTTCATGACGATGCGATTGTCGGATCCCGTGGGCGGGTTGGCGCACTGGGAGAACATCTATCGATCGAAGGATCCCGCGCAGGTGAGCTGGTACCAGTCCGAAGCGACGATATCGCTCGAACTGATACAGTCCGTGGCAACCGAGCGGGACGCTGCGATTGTCGATGTCGGCGCGGGTACCTCGCGTCTGGTTGACCAGCTCCTGGCGTTCGGCTACGAAAATCTTACGTTGCTCGATGTCTCTCGTACCGCGCTCGAGCTGACGCGAATACGTCTGGAAAATCCGGCGACGGCTGTGAGCTTCGTGGCGGCCGATGTGCTGACGGTGTCGCTTCCGGAGTCGGCGTTCGGCGTGTGGCACGACCGTGCTGTCTTCCATTTTCTGACGGACCCAGCCGATCGGCGACGATATGTTGGACAACTCACTCATGCGTTGCGGCCTGGCGGGTTTGCCCTGATCGCCACATTCGCCGAGGACGGGCCGGAGAGATGCAGCGGACTCTCGGTTGTCCGATATTCCGCGGAATCGCTGCGACGCGAGCTGGGATTTGACTTCCTGCTCGTTGACAGCCGGCGGGAGGAGCACCAGACTCCATCGGGCGCCATTCAGCAGTTCACGTATTGCCTGTTTCAACGACGGTCACCCGAGTAGCAAGCGGCGCCTTCAGAGCGTGCGCATCCTCCCGATCAATTCTGCCGGAGTAAAGTGATCATGTCCGCGTACCTCGCAACTGATGCGATTCAACAGAGATTGCGCGACCAGCGCGAAGCACTCAAGGCTCAGCTAGCCGGCATCCCGCCGCAACTGCATGACAGGCGCCCCGGAGAGGGTCGATGGTCGATTGCCGAAGTTCTCGAGCATCTCGCACGGCTCGAGTCGGGCGTGGTAAGGCTGCTCCAGCTCAAGGGCCAGCTTCCCGCAGGCGCAACGCCCGACCAACCGCCTCAGGAATCCGAAGGGACACCGGGCCTCGGGTTACGCGTGCGCGATCGAACACGACCGATCGAAGCGCCGGAGCGAGTGAGGCCGACGGGGACGCTGTCAGCCAAGTCCGCGCTCGCACAGCTCGAGCTCGCGCGGGCGTCAGTGCTCGACGCGTTCGCAGCCGCGGATCCTGTCGCACTCGATCGGCAGACGCATCCGCATCCGATTTTTGGCGAGCTGACGCTCCGAAGCTGGGTTGCGCTGATCGCGGATCATGAGGCTCGGCACACGGCACAAATTGCGGAAATAGCCGAGCAGTTCGCGTCCGAGCGAGGGTGATCTGGGCGCGCCGGATTCCTGTCGCACTCACACTGCTGCGCGCGACGCTCGTCCCGGTGCTGATCTGGCTCGCCCTCGCAAACCCTTCCCGGCTCGCATTCGGACTCTGCCTCGTTGCGGCACTCATGTCCGACATCCTCGATGGTATTGTCGCACGGCGTCTCAGGGTCGCCGAGGACGCTCTTCGTCGCCTAGACAGTAGCGCTGACACTGTTTTCTACATGGGCGCCGCATTCGCCGCCTGGTGGGTACACCCGTCGGCGATCACCAGCCACATCCCCGCTCTCGCCGTCCTGGTGCTACTCGAGATCTCGCGATACGCGGTCGATCTCCGCAAGTTTGGACGTGAGGCAAGCTATCACGCGTGGTCCTCGAAGGTTTGGGGAATCGCGTTGTTCTGCGGATTCTTCGCGCTTCTCGCACTCAATCGTGGCTCGTTCGCCATCGCTCTCGCGATCTACGTGGGGATTGCGGCAGATATCGAAGGTCTGGCAATCTCCTTCATGCTTCCGGAATGGCGCGCTGATGTCCCGACGTTCTTTCACGCATATCGACTGGCCTCGTCCCGCGCGGGCTGACACCCGCGCCGAGATGACGGCATACGCTCGCGCCGGCTAGTGCCCTGATCCTTTTCCGCCCGTCCATTGCTTGAGCCAGTCGATCACCGTGTTGTGCCAGAGGACGCTGTTCTGAGGCTTCTGAACCCAGTGGCTCTCGTCAGGGAAGTACAGCAGCTTGCTCGGAATCCCCAGACGCTGTAGCGCGGTGAAGGCTCCGATTCCCTGAGTCTCCGGGATGCGATAATCGTGTCCGCTATGCACGACCAGCATCGGCACGCGCCAGTCCTTGACGTGGTTCAGCGGATTGAACTTCTCGTAGTTCTCCGGATACGCGAACTGCGTACCTCCATTCTCGCGCTCTTCGAACCACAGCTCTTCGGTGGCGTAGAACATCATTCGCGTGTCGAAGACTCCATCGTGATCCACGAAGCACTTCCACGGCGTGTTCCAGACACCTGCCATGTAGTACACCATGTATCCGCCATAACTGGCACCCAGCGCGCAGGCCTCGTTGCCATTCAGGAACGAGAAGCGGTCGAGCGCTGCAGTCCATCCCTTCTTGAGATCCTCGAGCGGCGCGCCGCCCCAGTCGCCGGAAATCTCGTCGGTGAAGGCCTGGCCGTAACCCGTCGAGCCATGCGGATTGATCGCCACTACTGCAAAGCCGGCCCCTGCGTACACTTCCGGATTCCAGCGATAGTGGAAGTCTTCGTGCCAGGCACCCTGCGGCCCGCCATGGATCAGGAACGCGACCGGATACTTCCTGCCCGGTTGATAACCCACGGGCTTCATCACGTAACCTTCCACCGAATCGCCCTTCGCTCCAACGTAGCTGAAGAATTGCGCGTCACCGAACTGGATTTGGCGCAATCTGTCGGCATTGAAGTGAGTCAGCTGAGTGCTGCCAGCTCCGTGCGCGTCCAGGGCGTAGAGATCCGTAGGATGCTTGAAATCCTGATGCGCCGCGACGATCCTCTTGCCACTCACGTCGAATCCCGTTACCGTGCCGTCACCAAGCAGTCTGGTCGCGGCGCCCGTTGCGACGTCCACTGCGTAAAGAGCGTGAGCCCCGCGCTCGTCCACGGTCGTGTATAGCGTCCTGCCGTCGTCCGAAAGTGTCAACCCACCAGGCGACCGATCCCAACTCGGATCAACCTCACGCCTGGCGCCGGTCGCCAGATCCAGCGCCATGATACCGAAGCGGTCCGCCTCGAACACCGGCGTCTTCATCGCCAGGTAGTACAACGTCTTCCCGTCGTGTGACGGTACCGGAGTCGCGTCCCAGGCCAGGTTGGCCGACGTGAGATTCTTCGGAGCCGACGATCCGTTCGCTGGCACTGAATACACGTCGAAATTGGTGGACCACGCCTCGGTTGCGCCGGCAATGCGCGCGTCAAAGTACACGGTGTTGCCGTCTGGCGAGAAGCTGTACTCGCTCTCGTCGCCGAAAGGCTTTGACGGCACGTCGCCGTCGATGCCCCGCGTGAGTCGCAGTGGCTCACCGGTCGCGCGCAGCGGCATTATGAAGAGCTGCGACCGGCGATTGTCCGACCAGGTGTCCCAGTGCCTGATCAACAGCCGATCGTAGATCCGTCCCGTGGACTTGTTCTTCGCAACGCTGTCGAGGCGGGCCGTGGTGCAGACGAGCGTCGCGCAGTCCTCGAAGACCTGCAACGAGAAGAGAAGCTTCCGTCCGTCGGGGGAGATGTGGAAGTTGTCGATGTCGATCGGGAGGTGCGTCACGACCTTCGCGGTTCCGCCACCGGCCAGCATCTCCCAGAGCTGGTTGACGCCGGAGTGCGGCGCCAGGAAGTACAGTGTCCTGCCATCCGGCGAAAAGCGCGGAGTATTGGCGCCGATCGCGGGCGTCGTCACACGCACTGGCGTCGCGCCGGCTCTGGCCAGGTCCAGCATCCAGACGGTGGTCACGCCATGATTTGCCGCATAGTCCGTGCTTCGCACCGTAAATGCCACGCGACTCCCGCCGGCGGACAGGTGCGGGTCCGAAACCCGGTCCATCATCACCAGGTCCCGGATGTCAAACGGATGAGGCGTGGTCTGCGCCTGAGACTGGGCGGACACGAGCGCAAGCATGGCGACGACGGTCAGGCTTTTCATGACTGGCTCCGGCTGGGCGGATGAACAGACCTGCGACCTTCAATAATCGTGCAAAGCGCCGGTAAAGGCTACTCAGCGCCGGCTCCGCGAATGGAAAGCGCGTGATGGAACACGTTGCCGGGGTCCCATCGCTGCTTGATTCCTTGCAGTCGCGAATAATTGCCGTTGTAGTAGATAGCGTGCCAGGCGACTGCTGACGTGTTGATTGCAGGATCTGCAGGATCGACATCGGGACCAATCGCCGTAATTGCGAAGCAGAGTAGTGAACGTCTCGCGATCCACGTCACTCCAGTCCCACTCAGCCTTCAGCGTAACGACGGAAGCCGGGGCCTCGGGCAGGGCGCGAGCTGGATCGCTGCCGTCCACATCCGGCGATCGAAACCAGTAACGCGTCACGATTCCCAGATTCCCCCCGCCGCATCCTGTGTGTGCCCACCAGAGATCATGGTTGGGATCGATTTTTTCACGCGTGGCTATGACGCTGGCTGCATTGCCATGAGCATCGACAGTTACCACCTCGACAGGATACAGGTGATCGACTGCCAATCCATGTCTTCGGTGAACGAAGCCGAACGAGCTACCAAGTGCGTGTCCACCAATGCCGATGTCGGGACTCTGGCCGGCAGGAAGCACGACGCCCCAACCCAGGAACAGCTTCCTGTAGACTTCGCCGAGTGTCGTGCCTGCCTCGATGCAGAAAGCCTTCATGGCTGGATCGTAAATGACACTCGTCATGGGGGACGTATCAATCACAACGCGCACTGTCGGATCACCGACGAAGTTCTCGAGACAGTGGCCGCCGCTCCTCACGACAACTCGAAGGCCGTCCCGCACAGCCAGCTGCACCGCGTCGATGACGTCGGCCGTGGAGCTGACAAGCCGGAAGTAGTCCGGTCGTCCCTGGACGCGCTTGTTGAATCCGCGATTCCGCAGCTCTTCGTAGCGAGGATCGCTGGGTAAGATGTTCCCGTGAGCGGCTCGCTGTATCTCGTATTCTGCTTCCATAAGACTCCCTGGTTATGCCGCCTGACACATACTCACGCACGATCAGAAGCGGATCGCTTTCGCACGAAAAGATATATCAGCGGACCCAGCACAACTCCACCAAGCGAGCCGATGAGGGCCGGTAGCGCATAGGTACCATCTCGCACACCCAGCGCGATCACAACGAGCAGTACCGCCACGGGAAGTGACGCCAGCAACACAAC
>JBBRBY010000045.1:0-22281 GCA_038205315.1 Gemmatimonadales bacterium
CATGGGGCCGGCAGAATCCCCAAGACAAAGCAGCTGGAGTTGAGTCGGGCGAATGTGACCACGGACGATCGAGGGTCAGTCACCGTGAACGAGTTCCTGCAGAGCATCTCGAACCCGCGCGTCTACGCTGCGGGCGACTGCACACTTCCACCGGGCTCGATGCCGCTCACGCCCGTGGCAGCTCACGAGGGGATCGTCGTCGCCACCAACCTTCTGCACGGCAACAGCAAGAAGCCGGACTATCGCGGCATTCCGAGCGTCGTGTTCACGGTACCGCCGCTCGCCGCCGTAGGCCTCACCGAGGCAGCGGCGTGCGGACTGGGGCTCAGTGTGCGCGTCAAATGCGAGGACACGGCGAGCTGGTTCTCAAACCGACGGGTGAACGAGTCCGCTGCAATGTTCAAAACGGTGGTCGAGAACGGGACGGACCGCGTCCTCGGAGCGCATCTCCTGGGCCCTGATGCACCCGATGTAATCAATGTCTTCGCACTCGCTGTGCGGCATGGGATCACCGCAACGGAGTTGAAGCACATGATTTATGCATACCCAACGAGCACATCGGATGTAAGCTATATGTTGTAGCTGGTTGCTGAAAAAAACGCGAGGAAGGTAACCCCACCGATGAACGGATCTTCAATTGCCGCCCCCAAGGCTTCGATGAGTCGTACTTCAACGAACGACTCCCCGACAGACGAGCATCGGATTGAGGCCTTGCAACGCGCCACCTTCGGCTATTTCGAGCGGGTGGCGAATCCCTCTAATGGTCTGGTCCGCGACAACACCCGAACCGACTCGCCGGCCAGCATCGTTGGCAGTGGGCTCGCGATGGCCTGTTACGCCGTGGCGGCAGAGCGCGGATACGTGCCGCGGGAACACGCAGTGGAGCGCGTTCTGGCAACACTTCGCTTCTTCTGGAATGCCGAACAGAGCGAGCGCCCCGAAGCCACGGGATATCGTGGCTTCTTCTACCACTTCCTGGACATGCAAACGGGCGCTCGCGCCAACAACTGCGAGCTTTCGTCAATCGACTCGGCTGTCGTGTTCATCGGCGGCCTCGTCGCGGCCGCGTACTTCGACGGCGACAACGCGAACGAGCGAGAGCTACGCTTCCTGGCAGACGCGTTGTACCGGCGAGCCGACTGGACATGGCTTCTCGATGCACACGGCGCGGTGGGCCATGGCTGGCGGCCTAAGCGTGGCTTCATCCCCTACGCGTACGCCGGCTACAATGAAGCGCTCTTTCTCTACATCCTTGCACTTGCCTCGCCCACGCACGCCATTCCGAGCGACAGCTACGCGCGCTGGCTCTCGACGTACAAATGGAAGACGATCTACGGCTACGAGTTCCTGTACGCCGGACCGCTGTTCATCCACCAACTGAGCCACGTGTGGATCGACTTCCGCGGCATTCAGGATGAGTTCATGCGAAACAAGAAGATCGATTATTTCGAGAACAGCCGGCGCGCGACATTCGTTCAGCAGGAATATGCGCGACGCAATCCGCGGAACTTCGACGGCTACAGCGAACACTCATGGGGAATCACAGCGAGCGACGGGCCCGGTCCAGCAACGTGCGACGTACACGGCAGGGAGCAGAATTTCTACGCGTACCGCGCGCGTGGCGTTCCGTACGGCCCCGACGATGGGACGCTGTCGCCATGGGCGGTCGTGGCGTCGCTTCCGTTCGCCCCCGAGATTGTGCTGCCCACACTGAAGTACCTGGACGCCACACGTCCAGCAATGACCGGCGAGTATGGCTACAAGTGCAGCTTCAACCCGTCATTCTGCGGACCTCCGATGGTAGCGGCGGCGCCCGAACAGAGCGGGAGGCCCGCGGCCGAATACACACGTGACGCCGGATGGCTGTCACAGGGTTACTATGCGATCGACCAGGGACCGGTGGTGTTGATGATCGAGAACTACCGCACCGGAATGATCTGGCGACTAATGCGCGATTGCCCTTACATCGTCGAGGGGCTACGCCGCGCCGGATTTGAGGGCGGGTGGCTCACCGATCGGCGGACTGGCTCAACTCAATGATACGCCGCTCGAGCACAGCGAGGCGAGCGGTGTCCAGTTCGGAGTGAAGAAGATCTCGCGCGGTCAGGCGCAGAGATCGCAACTCCTCCACGTACCTTCGGCAGTCGCCGCAGAGGAGCAAGTGGAGCCGCGCGAGAGCGTGCTGCGTCGCAGATGCGTCGTCGATCTCGCCACTCGCGACTAACGTCGTTACTTCCTTACAGGTCAGCATCATCTCGCCCTCGCAGTCCTTTCGCCTCCAGGCATTCCCGCAGGCCGTTGCGGGCCCGAAATAGCAAGACCCCCAGGTTATTCGGCATCACATCCAGGATCTTACAGACCTCGGCGGTCGCCAACCCTTCGACTTCCTTAAGCACGAAGGCTAGCCGCCGACGCTCGGGCAGCTGTTCGAGACATCCGGCGAGCCAGGTACGGACCCGTTCCGTATCCGCACGCGCGTCAGGCCCACGTGGAGGGCGCACCCATTGTCCGGTTGTATTGAACCGTCCCTCGACCACGTCGTCGATCTGCTCCGTCGCGTCGGCGCGGCGCGTGGCGGCTTGCGCATGCGCGACCTTCTTGAGCAGGATGCCATACATCCATGTGCGCACACAGGCACGCCCGTCGAAGTCGTGGGCACGTGCGATAAACGTGAGCATTGTCTCTTGTACCACGTCCTCGGCGCGGTCGGCCGAGAGACCCGACGCACGGGCGGCCCGGAGAAGCATTGGGAGATGCTCGCGGACCACACTCTGAAGCGCGGCCGGGTCGCGTGAGCGGATGCGCGCGGTGGTCACCGCGTCTTCTCCGGAGACAGCCGCTAGCCGCACAGTTGTGAACAGATTGTTGCGCGCATCAGTGCGCGCATCGCTGAAATCGAATGATCATGGTGGTCACAGGGTCACTGCAGAGGTCGTCGGTGCCGCCAATATGTGGCTTCTTCGTGGCACAGGCGGCCATGCCTTAAGTAATTCCGCGGAACGCCCGGATTCTTACACCAGTGCTGGCCGAGCCCTCATCATCGCAGGTCAAGTGTAATGAGCGACGGGCCTGCGGGAACCATACACAGTCCGACATCGGCCGCCTGGCCCATTCGGTACACAAACACTTCATCCACGAAGAGTATCACATGCACAACTTGCTCAGGAAATCAGCTACTACCACACTACTCGCCATCGCCGGGATTGTCGGTGTCGTGTTCGCGCCGCCGCACCTCGCAGCTCAGCGCGCTCCAGTCGCTCTTGTTACAATCCCGAGTCACAAGAACTTCGATCAGACCGTCGGGCAACTCAAGACTTCTGTCGGTAAAGGTGGCATGATGATCATGGCAGAGGTAGATCAGGGAAAGATGCTTGCCATGACCGGTCTCACTCTCAAGGCCAGTTTATTCCTCATCGGCAATCCCACCGTCGGCAAGCAAATCCTCGAACAGGATCATGCCGCCGGACTATATGTACCACTCCGAGTTTACGTGTACGAAGGAAGTGATGGACATACCTACCTCAGCTACGATCGTCCTTCAGCGCTGCTTGCACCGCTCAACAACGCAGGGGTGAACAAGATCGCCGGCATGCTCGACCAGAAGCTCGAAGGTCTGACACAGATGGCCACCCGATAACGATTGATCGCGTTACGACTGGGCACGCGCGACACTCGGCCTCCGCGCGTGCTCGGCGGCGCATCGACGAGGAATTTATGCAGACTCTCCTATTCACTATCATCGCAGTTGGCCTGGCGAGCGTCGGCCCGCTCATTTTCCCTGCCGCGCAAGCCGGCTACGGCACGCTCTCCGGCTCTGCCATGCACTTCCTGTCGCCAGCCATCGGTGGTCTCATCCTGCTCACCGCTCTGGCACGCCGCCGCGCCAGCTGGATCTCGAACGCCATAGTCTTCGGTGCGCTCGCGGGCGCCGTGGCCACGGGCGCACTTGAGGTCGTGCGGATCGCCGGCTATGAGCTCGGCTACATGCCGGGCAACCTGCCCCGGCTCATGGGTGTTCTCCTGCTGGACCGATTCGCCCTGGGTCCATCGCTGGCGTCGGATGTCGCCGGCTGGACGTATCACGTATGGAACGGGGCGAGCTTCGGTATCATCTATGTCCTGGTTCTAGGGGCCGGACGAAGATGGATGGGCGCCGTATTCGGACTCGCTCTCGGGATCGGGTTTTTGGTGAGCCCGGTGGTTGTCTCGATGGGTGTCGGATATTTCGGCCTGCAGTTTTCTCTTGGCTTGGCCCCCACCGTGCTGCTGGCACACCTCGCTTTTGGCTGGACCCTCGGCGTATTGGCCGCACGCCTATGCGAGGGACAGTCCGGCTGTGCCGGGCTGCTCGCCACGCTCGCATGTCGTCCGTGGCACGCTCCGGTCAAGACCGCTTCCTAGGAGCGTCCCTTGATAGCCGCCAGGAACGCGCGAATTCTGCGCGCATTCTCTCCCACGTCACTGCCACCGACGCGAGAGAGCGACCTGATGTCAACACGAGAGCCGCCGGGTGCAGGTCTCACACGCACAACCTGGTCATCCGTAAATCCGAACCACGTAGTGCGATCGCTCGACTCCATACGGCCGGCAACTGTATCCAGCGCTACGATTGTCCAGCCAAGCTGGTGCGCGACCGTTGCAGCACGCTCGAGCGCCTGCGTAGGAGAAATGTTGAGAATCACGGGCACGATGCCTGGATATCCAGCGTGTTGCTTCGCCGCAACCGCGGGGCCGCCGTATTCCACAGGATTGATTGCGCCGGGCCGACGGTCATGCAACGCGACGAAAGCCGGTGGGTCGTTCGTGTCGGTAGTGATGTCGTGAATCGACGGCAGCGCACGCGCCGCACGCAGCATACGCCACGGCACTGACACGACGCCAAACGCAACTGCTACGGCAACCGCGGCGATGATAATACTCCGGTTTCGGCGCGCGCCACGAACGAGCAGAGCCGCTACCACCGTCACAACTGCTGCTGTGATGGCCGCGTAAGCGGCCCACTTCAATAACGCAAACCCAGTCGTGAAATACCACCAACCCCAGCGCGAGCCCAATCCAGCTAACGCCATCAGAATCACGGCAAGCGCGACGAACACTGCACCACCCGTGACCACCCTGGTGCTCGCACGCCCAGAATCCAATGCAGGTGATTGAGTGAATTCAGCCACGAGACATTCCCGAGTTTATGTGAGCATCAACGAATGGCATTTCGAGAATCCTGGGGAGCGTCACGTCCCGCAGGTCCTGGTAACCAGCGACCCCGATCGTGATGTCCGACTGCGCAACATCCCTCCGAAGTGTTCCGTGAAGCACGTCCCAGAGTACCAGGCCACTGGACCAGTTCGAGTTGACTTCGTCCTCGGCCGTGGAGTGATGGATTCCGTGTAACCGCGGCGTCATGATCAACCGGCTGAGCCACCCCTCGAGCTTGCCCGGGAGCTTCACGTTCGAGTGGTGAAACATTACGGATGCCATGAGCAACCGCTGATACACGGCAAGCGACCGAGGAGTCACGCCGACCAGCAATATTGTTGCCGCACGCCACGGCACCGATGCCGCGAGCTCACCGAAATGAAAACGGAGAGCGGTCGACGCGTCCAGATCGAGGTCGACGTGGTGTACAGCGTGAAAACGCCAGAGCGGCTGAAGTCGATGCTCCAGTACGTGCCATGCGTACAGCGAATAGTCCAGCAGGACCACCGCGAGAGTCGTCTCGAGCCACCTGGGGAGCGCAAACTGTTGTAGTAGTCCGAAGCGGCGTCGCTCGACCCACGTCGCAACCGGAAGCGATACCGGGCGCTCGACAAGTTGCAGCGCGACGGCACTCACGCCCGCAACCGCCAGATTGCGCACCACTCGGCGCTCCTTACTCTCTACCGTGTCGCGCAGCGCGTCGCGGTGTTCGAGCCATAGCAACAGGCCAAACCCGACGACACCGAGCACACCCGACCAGCCGACCCGCCGGTTATCTGCCATGGCATAAGTAGGACGCAAGCGCGGGGCCCACAGTCTCTACCATCCTCAACGTGGTTGCTCGCGCCCACGCTCCGATTCTTCGAGTTGGCGATTAGCGAGTCGCGTACGGTTGCTAGACGCGTCCATCTTCAACATGTAGAACCGGGCCATACATCGCTCCGACGATTGCGCCATAGATCATGTGCATGACGAAGAGACCAATAAGACCCATCATCCCCATGTTCAAGAGGAAGTATCCGGGCGCGGGCATCGGTGGAATCCTGGGATGGATTGCCGGCATCATCCCCATGAAGATTCCAGTCACGATCGCGTTGATGGCTCCAAATCCGACTCCAACAGCCCATCCTGACTTGTGGGTCAGATGCTCGAAGCCCCACGCGTAGATGAGTCCGATGATTCCGCCCATGATGAGGTGCATGATGAACCCCATTATCCACGCTCCCATGCCCATTGGTAGAAACATGGTGCCGAGCATCATCGAAAGATTGATCTGCATCCCGATGAAGGTGCGTGCCATCCACATCAGGATCACCATGACGATGGCACCGATCACGCCTGCCCCGAAAGCCTTTCCATTCTTCATATCCTTCTCCGGTCGTGTCGCTGATTTCGACCCGCTAACAGATCTCCAGCGCAGAAGGCGCGCCACTTCGACGCAACCCGACGTAACGTGCGGCATTCGGACATGCCGCAGATTGCAAGATCCGCGCGATCTGCGGTATCATTTCACACCGCTGACGTTAAACGCATTGCCGAAAGTGTGGGAAAGCCCTGGTTTGCGATTACGATTGGCTCGGAGAATCACAATCATGATGGGCGTGCCAGAAATCGGATTCGGTATATTTCGGACGTCGCGGTCGGCGCTGACTCCCGGTACGCTACTGTCCAACGCTTCACGCAACCCATTGACCTTGTGTATTCATTGCTTCCTCCGGCGTGCCTGCTACCTCCTGCGCGTTGGCGCTACAGCTTCGTCGCGCTGGTCGTTGTCGGCGGTTTGGCAGCGACTGCACCACCTGCACTGCACGCTCAAAGCGCCGCAGCCGCTGCGGATTCCGGTAGTGCGCACGTACGCGTATTTGTCACGACTCAGTCGCACCCGCTGCCGTATGCCACCGTGCGTTCGGATCGAATTGAGACGCGTACGGACCAGGACGGCGCCGCAACACTCACTCTTCCGGCTGGCCAGCGGACGATCGTCGTCCGTAAGTTCGGGTTTAACTCTGATTCGGTGACACTAACGCTCGTTGCGGGCGTGGACACCGTCGTGGCGTTCTCGCTGATCGAGCAACCTGCTAGGGTTGCACCTGTCGTCGTTACAGCGACCCGCACCGAGCAGCGCGTGGAAGCCGTGCCACTCCGCGTGGAAGTGCTCGCGGGAGAAGACATTGGCGAGAAAAACGCCGTCCGTCCGGGAGATTTGACGCAGATGGTCGCGGAGATCCCCGGCGTTCGCGTGCAGCCCACCGCACCCGGATTGGGCGGTGCGACACTGCGTGTACAAGGCTTTCGAGGCGAGTACACGGAATTCCTCACCGACGGACTCCCGCTGGGAAGCGGAGGCGACGCTGGTTTCTCGCTGACCGAGCAGCCGCCGCTCGACTTGAGGCAGGTCGAGGTGATCAAAGGAGCATCATCAGCGCTCTACGGTCCGTCAGCACTGGGCGGTGTAGTCAACTTTGTTACTCGACGTCCGCCTGCACTAGGCGCTCCGATGGTCCGTGACGCTGTCATTGCCGCTTCGTCGCATAGCTCTACTGATGGCGTCGCGTTCACCGCGGGCCGACTCAGTCCATCACTTGGCTACACGATCCTGGGGGGCGCGCATCATGATCCCGCCACTGATTCCGACCACGATGGCTGGGCCGACGTGGTACAGTCGTCTCGCGCTGAAATACGGCCGCGCCTCTTCTGGACCGGTGCCAATGGAAGTAATCTGCTCGGCACAATCGGCGCTTCCACAGATGAGCGCCGAGGCGGCACTGTAGCTGGAAAGTCGACCCCAGCCGGCACGTCATTCGTCGATGAATTGAACAACAGGCATGTGGACGCGGGACTGGTGGGAAAGATTGTGTTGGCACCCGGCACCGCGATTAACGTGCGGAGCTCGTTTACCACGCTGCGGCGCTCGCGAACTTTGGGTGGCGTGCCGGAGAACGACCGCTCACACGCTGGACTCGCCGAAGCATCGTTTCTGGCCGCTCGTGGACGTCTGATCTGGGTCGCTGGCGCGGCGGTTCAGACAGATGCATACCGGAACCTCAATGTGTCCGGGTTCGACTACAGCTTCATGACCACGTCCGCGTTTGCGCAGCTTACGGCCGTGGCGAACGACTGGGTATCGATGTCGGCAACTGTCCGATGCGATCACCACAATGTCTACGGCACCGTTTGCGCCCCGCTCGCGGCGGTTCTCCTTCGCCAGCCGAGCGGGTGGTCAGAACGTTTCTCAGGCGGCCTCGGCAGCTTCGCACCGACACCGTTGACTGAGGAGACGCAGGCGATCGGCCTGTCGCGAGCAAGACCGTTCACGGGTCCCAACTCCGCGCCGCACACTTTCGAGCGCGCACGGTACGCGTCGTTCGATCTCGGGTATCACCGCGGAGCGCTCGACGTGAATGCGACGGCGTTTGCGTCGGACATCCTGCACGCGCTCACGACACACGAACTTGCGAGCGGTCCATATGCACTTGAGCTGCTCAATGCGCCAAGTCCAACGCGCACGCGCGGCCTGGATATCTTCGCCGTGTATACGGCCGATCCGGTCTCGGTGACCGCATTCTACAGCATTCTGCACGCGCGCGAGTACTCGTTCGATCGTGTGAGCGCAGGAAGCACCCCGCTACAGACGGTTCCGCTCAACCCATCACGTCGCGCTGGATTGGACGTCGCCTTGGATGTCGATGAGACCGGCACCCGCGTCGCCATAGAGGCTTATTATACCGGGGAGCAGTTCATTCAGGACGACCCGTATCGCAGCACCACTCGTCCATACACAACGATCGAACTGCTCGCGACCCAGACCGTCGGACCCGTCCAACTATTCGCGAGCGCGGAGAACATCAGCAACGTGCTGCAAACGCAATTCGACCCGTTGTTACTTCCGGCGCAGAGCCGGACTGGAAGATGGACCACCGATGTGTGGGCTCCCCTGGAAGGACGCGTGGTGCGCGCAGGGTTGCGCACGGCGTTCTAGCACAACTACTCAATCCAATGATCAATATTCAATCCTTCCCCAGACCACTCGTCGTATTGACATGGGCTGGCATTGCTATCACCGCGCCCGCGAGTGCGGCTAATGGACAGGCCGCGCAAGGTCCGGCTACTACAGCCACCGGCTCTGCGCGCCCACACCCCACGTTGTTCACTGCACGCGATGCTGCGGTGAGCCTCGGCGTTGCAGCAGCCTCTGTAGCCTTCCTCGCCGCGGACCGATCCGTTGCTCATGCGTTCCAGCGGAACGGGCTACAAACGAACGGCGCCCTCAAGGGAACCCTCAACGGGTTCAATGTTCTGGGCGATCCTGGTGTCATCGTGCTCAGCGCCGGCGCGTACTTCCTGGGGCTCGGCACGCATTCGCGACCGGTCGCGGCTTTGGGCATGCACACAGGCGAGGCGATTGTTATGAGCGGCATTCTCGTGGTGGGACTGAAAGGCGCGTTCGGACGGGCGCGCCCATATGTCGACCCAACCAAACCCCACAACTTCAATTTTGGAAAGGGCTTCACAAGTGACGACTATGCATCTTTTCCATCTGGTGACGTAACGCTTGCGTTTGCGGCTGCCACGGCGGCAAGCCGCGAGGTAGCGCAATCGTGGCCGGGCGCCTCCAAGTACATGACGCCAGCGAGCTATGGCGCCGCCACTCTTGTGGGATTGGCGCGTATGTACAAGAACAAGCACTGGGCAAGCGACGTGGTCGCGGGAGCCGGCGTCGGCACGTTGTCCGGCGTGCTCTTCGAACGCTATAATCGCGCCTACCCGGACAACATCTTCAATCGCGTCTTTCTACCGGCATCAATCGTCCCCGAACGGGGCGGTGCCGAAATAGCCTGGTCGGTTCCGCTGCGATGATTGTACTGATTGCCATCTTTCGGCGATTGGCAGAGTGACCGAAGAGTCGAGCGCTCTCCGCTCCGGGCGCGATTTTTTCGTTCGACGCTGGATCGGCCCAGCGGCTGGGCTCCTGCTCACACTCTACGTTGCATACTGGTGCTACCGCTTCCTGGTCAGTAGGGTCGGCGCGCTTGCGCCGCTCGTCTTCGCGATCTGTGCGCTGCCGGTACTGATTGGGATTGCAGCGTGGGTGTGGCACCGTTATGGGTCCGTCTTCATGCGGCACACCGTAAGCGCCATGCATTGCACACTGAACCGCGCCGAGCGGAGCGACTGGTATCGGTCCGCACATGCGCGTTATCCAGCTCTCTTTCGGTTCGCGATCGGCCGGCTCGAGCCGCATGCCGCGACCGGACTCGGACTCAGCGTCGTTGTGGTCGCGGCGAGTGCAGCACTCTGGGCGTTCGTCGAGGTTCTGATCGAAGTTGTGAGTGGATCGTCCATAACGACCGTCGATCACCGAGTCATCAACCTGTTCCAGATGCTACGCACCCCAGCCGCGGATCGGCTGATGCTCGGGGCTACATACATCGGGAGCGCAAAGGGCGTGGCAGTAATTGCGGGCGCAGCTGTTCTGATAGGGATCCTCCTGCGCCGCTGGCGCGATGCGCTGATGGTCATTGCTTCTCTGGCTGCTGGCACCGCTTTCTTCAGCATTGTCAAGCTAATCATCCGGCGACCGCGGCCACCGCTATACGATACACGAATTGTGCAGGGTGGGTTCAGCTTCCCCAGCGGACATGCGACAATGGCCGCTGTGTTGTACGCTACGTTCGCGGTCATCCTCATTCGCTCCGCCAGGACTTTCTGGTTGCGTTTGCTCATCGCACTCTGCGCTACGCTCGCGGTGCTGTGGATTGGCTTGTCCCGCGTATACCTTGGAGTACACTATCCTAGCGACGTGTTGGCCGGATGGGCGGCCGGCATCCTCTGGGCGCTGCTCGCCCTGGCAGTTTCCCGCCTCTGGCAACCCAAGAACACCGCTCCGCCCGACGCAACGCACGCCGCCGCAACAGAGTCCATTGCGCGCATGAAATGGCCACCAGTCGCTGCCGCCGGTCTCGTCCTCCTTGCGTCCATCATCTACCTCGTCACGGCGTGGCCTTCGGTGCCACCGGAACGGCCGGCACCGAAGACCACGCTGTCCGCGATTACAGATGCACAACTGATTCCCGTGCTTCACACTCGCGTTCCGCGATATACCGTTGGACTCTTTGGCCATCGCCAGGAGCCGATCAACGTGATCCTCATCGGTAGCGCGTCCGATTTGGTGCGTGCGTTCAGAGCGGCGGATTGGGTACAGGCTGACCGACTCTCCCTGTTGTCCCTTCGCCGTGCATTGTCTGCCGCTCTTACCGGCGGCCCCGATCCCACGGGACCTGTCACCCCGTCCTTTCTGGGCGAGCAACCGGAGTTGCTTGCTTTCAGTCAGGCCGCAGGCCGCACTTTCGCAACGCGTCACCACATTCGCATTTGGCTCTCATCATACGAGCTCACCTCCGGGTCGCCCATCTGGCTCGCCACTACGAGTTACGATTCCGGCTACGCCATTTCCGCCGGTTCATTCCTCCCAGTGCACAAGATCGCGCCAGATATCGATGATGAGCGCGAATACGTTGTGGCAAGCCTGATGCGTGGACTGACGCGTGCGATTCTCGTAGCCGACACCACGAGGATACAGCTAGTCGCTCCAGAGATCGGAACGAATGCCTTCGGCCAGCCATTCTTTACATACGGGCAGGCGGTCATGATCCACCTCCGCGTAATGACGACTCACCCATGATCCGATCGCAGCGTGCATTTGCGCAAATGACACCCACCCATGCGGCTAGCCACATGTCGGTTGACTACACAGCGTTTCACGCGATCAACGGAGTTGCCGGTCATCACCCCGCGCTGGATGCGATCATGATCGCCACGGCAAAATACTCACCAGAGCTGCTGGCTCTCGTGCTTGCTGGGTTATGGCTCACGTGGAATTACTGTAATCAGCGCGGCGCATTTCTGGCCGGCGTGTCAGCGTTCCTGGCACTCGGCGCAGGTCAGGTTGTGGGCATGCTTCTTCCACGCGACCGCCCGTATCTGGCGCACCATGTGACGCTGCTGGTGCCGCACGCACCGGACACGTCTTTCCCGAGCGATCATGCCACCCTGGCCTTCGCGGTTGCTGTCATGGTGTGGCAATTCAACCGCTCGCTTGGCGGCCTACTACTGCTGCTCGGAGTGGTCGTGTGCTTCGCGCGTGTCTTCATCGGCGCACATTATCCGACGGATGTGATCGGAGGTGCGGTACTCGGCGCTATTACGAGCATTCTTATACGTTGGCTGAGCGAGCGAACAGAAACAACGCGCACACTGGACCGGATCTTTACGTTCCTGGCGCGCTGGCGCCTTGCAGCGTCGCCGGCACGCGCTCCGTTTACCGAGAGCTCATCGTAAGGGCGCTTACTGCAAACGATGGTCAGGAGCCTACTGAGGTGGAGTGACCACCAGCCGGTGGACAGGGGCGACCTGCGAATCAAGTCACCTGTTCCAGCGAGCTCGATGAACGGGTCCACTCCGTGCCCTTCCCAAAATCGGCTTGCACCACAACTCCTACCGCGAACCCGGCAACGTCAGCTGCGCGTAACCGGCGATCGCGCTCAGCGGCGTACGCAGCTCATGACTCATCGCCGCCAGGAATCCGCTCGTGCCAATCGCTAGAACATGTAGGCCACGTCCGACCCGCTCGTCGGATACGCGTAGATCATGTGCTCCAAGTCTGTCGCCTTGAGATGATGGCGTACGGCGAGGCCGAACAGGTTGATCACTTCCTCTGCATGCGGGCCTAACAGATGGGCCCCCACGATCGCGCCGGTGTTGCCGTCAACAATCGTCTTGAACATGGCAGTCGATTCGCCCACGCGCCGGTTGGAGAACCACTCTCCGGTGCCCTCCATCTTCACACGAACGTCGATTCCCTCCGCTCTTGCTTCCACTTCGGTCAGACCAACGCTTGCGAGCGGCGGGAGAGTAAATACCACGCTCGGGATACCGAGGTAATCTGGCGTGCGGCTATTTCCTTTGAGCAGGTTGGTCGCGACGATCCCTCCCTCGTATGCTGCCACAGGCGTGAGCGGCAGCGATCCGCGGGGGAGCGTCGAGTCCCCGGCGCCGTAGACGCGTGGATTGGACACGCTCTGCAAGTACTCGTTCACCTTGAGTGACCCGTGGCTGTCTAGTTCGAGATTTCCCTTCTCGACGTCGAGCCGATCAGTGTTCGGAACGCGGCCAGCTCCGTGTACTACGAGATCGGCGTCAACGATCCCCGTGCCGTTCGGCGTCTGGATGTACACCCGGTACGCAGTGCCCTTCTGCTCAACCCCGGTCACGTCCGCATCCGTTCGAACATCGATCCCGAGCTCGCGGGTGTGAGCGACCAGTAGCTGCACCACATCCTGCTCGAATTGAGCGAGTGGCGCCCCTCGACCGAGCACGATCGCCTGTGAACCTGCGCGTTGGGTGATGTGGGCGAACTCGAAGGAAATGTAGCCCGCGCCAATGAAAACGATTCGTTTGGGGAGCACGTCCATATCCAGGAAGTCGGTGCTCGTCCGCACGTGCTCTTCACCAGGAATGCCGAGCGGACGCGGCCTTGCACCCGTCGCGATCACGACCTGTTTGGCCGTAAGCTCTCGGTCGCCAATCATGAGTCTGTCTTCAGCAACGAAGCGTGCAGTCCCGTGCAGCGTGGTAATCCCGAGCTTCTCGAACGAGGTCTCGGTGGACTCGGCCACCGGATCGGTGAACGTGCGTTTGAACCTCATGAGCGATGGCCAGTCGATCGCGGCATCGCCGATCACTCCCTTTCCGCTCATCCGCCTGTGCCAGTCAACGACGTCTGCCACGCCGACTAGCACTTTCTTGGGATCGCAACCGCGCAGCGCGCAGGTGCCTCCGTATAGCTGATCGTCAATAACGGCAACATGCCAGCCGGCCTTTCGACACTTGTGCGCCGGAACCGATCCGGCCGCACCCGTCCCCAAGACAATCAGGTCGAATACATCCGTCGCGTCGCTCATTGGATTATCCATGCCATTCGGTCAGCGCCCGGTGATGGGCACAAACGAGCCCCGCCTTCGCAACGCGATGTTCCACAATGTCGCGCCGATGAGGAGTACCGTGCCGACCGCGAGAAGCCAGCGCGCCACGAAAACACCACCCACGAGAGCGGCTCCGCCGACAACACCGAGGAGCAACGGACCGTCTGAACCATGCTGCCTCCGACTCGCAACAAATCCCCACAAGGCTACGGCGAGCGATAGCGCGAGGAGCGGCATGAGAATCGAATCCCGGCGAATGAAACTCAACCCGATGGACGAGATGACTCCCGCGATCAGCGGCCCGCCCGCGCAGCAGAGCGCCGCAAACACCGCGCCGGCGACACCAGCCATATCTGTAAAGCGTGCCGCGTGCGCAGGACGGTCGGCTGGTGCGGTGCTTGGCGTCACGTGGCCTCCGCCAGCGGAATGCGTTCATACTGGTCCGCATCGATGGGAGGCTCGCCATAGACGAGCCTCCCATCAACATCCATGGCGACACGCTCCTGGCGTTCGCGAGCGAGGAACGCGTCCGCGAACGCATCGCCCATATCCCGCTGATCGCGCGTGATCACGACCATGTCGTACATGTCATCGGGCACGCCGCAGCACATTGTGGTCCTCCTCTTCTGAAGTCGTTTGTCGTAAGTCATCTCAACCATCGCGCGCGCCGGTGGGCCGGGCGTTCACGCAGAACCCACCGTCGCCGTGTAGCCCAGAGTCTTGATCGCCGCGATCATCCCCTCGGCGGTCACCTTGGTGTCGTCATACATCACTGTCGCGCGACGCTGCTCGTAACTCACATCGGCCTTGTTGACCCCGGGCAGTTGCAACAGCACCGTCCGGACGCCGATTACACAGCCGCCGCAGGTCATACCCTCTACTTTGAAAGCAATCGTCTTGAGTGCTGCGCTGGGTGGGGACATATGTCCCATGCCAGCTGCCGCCCGAGATGCCGCTGCTGGAGTTGTAATTCCAGTTGTGGCTGCGCTTTCGTTACACAGATCGCATACCGAGAACGCACCTGCGCCGCCGAGAATGCCGAGTAGAGCAAGAGTCCTGATCATGATTGTCTCCAGAATTGGGTAACGTGACTGCGGTGATCCCGTTCACACGAACAGTGTGGACCACCGAGGGAATGTGAGGAAGACAAGTGCGAGCGCCGTAGCGGTCCATAGGATGATTTTGTCCCCGGTATGGGTCGCGGGCCGGCTGCAGCTGCCGCTGACCTCGCACGCAGGCCGGCGTACTGATGTCCCTCTTAGTGTATCTCCGCCAGGTCATATTGGAGTGCCTCTGCGACCGTATACCGCATAAAAACCAGCGGCCAGCATTCCGGCGTGAGAACTGTAAACAGCGGCCGCAGTGGCTCAAAGCGACTTGCGAGGCCCGCTCCAACGCCGAGCGTAACTAAAGAGGATCGGTCCAATGCAGCAGAGGGACGCCAGAAACGCGGAAAGAACAGCGCCGACCGAGACGAACATGCTGCGCCGACCAGGTTTATCGGTCGCTCCCGCTGACCGTACAGCGAGATCAAGCGAGGCAGTGTTCGGCTCAGCCATGTTTCATCACCTTGGCGAGGGCGTTCCTCAGACTGGTGAGCGCCTGCTCGCCCTGACCTGCTTCCATCTGCCCCAGCACGCACGTCTGCATGTGCGCCTGCAACAGCTCGGCTGCGATTCCGTTCACGGCCTGCTTGAGCGCTGAGACCTGGACCAGCATGTCGTCGCACGACTTGTGGTCAGCCAGCATCTTCTTGACACCGCGTACCTGACCCTCAAGTCGCGACAGCCGATTGGAAATAGCGCGCTCACTCTCGGCCGAGAGATAGATCGCATCGGTCGCCGCAATCGGAAGCTCTCTTGAGCTCTCGCTCGGTGTCATGCGCAGCAGCTCAGCTTGCTCACATCCATGCTCAGTCCCTGCGTGGCCAGCTTCACGCTCTCGCTCCACGTGAGGTATGGATGCAGAGTGTCGGACACCTCACGCCCAGTCAGCCCGAAGCGAATCGCTACCGCGGCCTCGCCCATCAACTCTCCGGCGTTATGTGCGACCGCGTGGATGCCCAGCAGCTTCCCGCTCGCGGCGTCCGCGACAACCTTGACGAAGCCGCGCGTGTCATAACTCACGAGCGCACGAGGGACCTGCGACATCGGGAGGATTGCGACCTGTATATTGTGCCCTAGCTTCCGCGCCCCGGCTTCCGTGAGCCCGACCGAGCCAACCTGCGGCGCGGTGAAGATGACGTTGGGCACAACTGAAAGGTCAAACTGGCGCGGATCGTCGCTCGGGGTCCCTGTCCGCGCAAGGCTTTTTATCGCGTTCTCGGCTGCGATCCGGCCGCCTGCGGCGGCAACATACACGTAGCCCGGTCCGCCCGTTACATCTCCCGCAGCGTACACGTTCGGATTCGACGTCCGCATCGTCGCGTCCACCTGTACATATCCTCTGTCGCCGAGAGCGACGCCTGCATCGCCGAGGCCGAGTCCCTCCGTATTCGGACGTCGCCCTGCGGCCACGAATATCTGCTCGGCCCTCAGCTCACCCGCGAAGCTCCCCTGAGTCACATGGACCACGACACCGTCTCCGTCGCGTTCCACGCCCGTCGCTTGCATGCTGGTGTGCACTTCGATTCCCTCGGCTTCCAGGAAACCGCGAAGTGCATCGGAGATCTCTAGATCCTCATGCGGGAGCAGGTGTGCTCCGCGCTGAACGATTACTACCCTGGTGCCGAATCGCGCGAACACCTGACCAAGCTCAACTCCAACCGGGCCGCCGCCCAGTACGATCATGGACCTGGGTAGCGTCGCCATCTCCATGACCGTCGCGCTGTCAAGCGGACCGACGCGGTCGAGACCCGGAATGCCTGGCTTAGATGGAGAGGTCCCCGTTGCGATCACCACCTTACGAGCGAGATGTTCGCGCTCGCCATCGCCGTTGTTGCCTTCGATCCGCACGCGGACTGCGCTACCACGGTCGGAACGACCCACGAGTCGCGCCTTGCCACGCAGCTGCGCGATGCCCGGATAGGAGGCGAGAACATCGGCATACTTGGCCTGACGCAGCTCGGTCACGAGTTCGTCCTTCTGCCGGATGACGGCTTGCCAGTCGAGAGACGGTTCACACGCACCGATCCCCGGAAATCCACGTCGCACAGCGTGATAATGAGCGGCGGCTTCGATCAGATTCTTGGACGGGATGCATCCTACATTGACGCAGGTACCACCGAGGGTGCCGGCCTCGACAATCGCCACCGTGGCGCCCATTCCCACCGCCTGAATGGCTGCCGCCATCCCGGCTCCCCCCGTACCAATGACAAGCAGATCGAAGTCGGCAGGACCAGTTCCGCTGGCGCTGCCGGGACTCCCTTCCGACGGCACGGTGCGACGGGGAGGCTTCAGGGCAATTGTCACAGGTACCACCTCGCAGCAAAACACACCGTAGAGACCACCTCGAGACTATTTCGCGCGGACGTCTGCCGCGCCTGCAGAGGATAATACCCTACCGGGTATTTTTCTTCAAGGCCTCCAAGGCCATGCGGCCCGAACTCGCGGCGCAGAGCGCTGCAGACGCGATCGATACTTGGTCATCCCAGAACCAAAATTCAGCCGCGGTTTTCGGGACGAGCCGCACCCTGGAGACTTCGCACCCAGATATTCCGGAAGCTGATGGGCTTGCTGGTGTCCCCGTGCGCCTGTAACAGAATGGGTGCGGCTCCGTGAGCATGGTACGCCGGCTGACCGATGTACCTGGTGAACCCCTTCAGCGCCACGTGGTTCTGCACCAGCACCCCGTTGTGGAATGCCGTTACATACGCGGGCGAAGCAAGCGAGCCGTCGCCGTTGAAACGGGGCGCGGTCCACACCACATCGTACGTCTGCCACTCGCCGGGCGGCCGCATGGCGTTCACCAGCGGCGCGTACTGCTTGTAGATGCTGGCCGCCTGCCCGTTCACGTACGTCTCGTTGTGGTACGAATCCACGATCTGGAGCTCATAGCCTCCGTCACCCACAGCCGCCAGAAAAACACCGCTGTTGCCGCGCTCCTGACCGCTGCCCGTGATGTCGCGCGGCTCCCGCCACTCGATATGCAGCTGATAATCACCGAATGCCTGCCGCGTCTGGATATCGCCCGACGCCTTGTTCACGGTTGCCACGCCGTTCGCCACTACCCACTTCGCCGGCGAGCTGTCGCGCGCGCTTTCCCACTGGTCAAGGTTCTTCCCGTCGAAAAGCACCACCGCGTCGGAAGGCGCTGCACCATCGCGCACACCGGGGGTCACAACCTTGGGCACCGGCTTCCATACCTCGGTGTCTTCCGGTCTGGATGCAGCGGGAGTCGTGCTCTGCGCGACCAACGTCGGTGCGAACGCCAGCATCAACGCTGCGATCGACGCCGCTCTGCTCAATTCCATTCGCCTAGGCCAGTTCATATCCGTAACCCTGCCGCTTACCGGCAGCTCCTTGATTGAATTGTTGTTGTTCAACTCCAAATCCCCCGACTACCTTCCGCATTCGTGTCCGAATCCGGCGAGCGCGCCGCGGCTCCCCGCTCTAGCTTCCCTCTTCATGCCGACCCCTCCCGCACCATCCGTGAATACGTCCGGCACCACGCTCGCGCTTCGCGTGGCGATCCGTTCGTCATCGCTCGGATCCGTTCTCGTCGCCGCTGGTAATGCGGGAATTCGCGTAGTCTTTATGGGCGACGACAGCGACCGGATACGCCGCGATCTCCAGGCCCACTTTCCGAAAGCGCAACTCCTCGCCAGCGACGCCAGCTCCGACGCACTCGCCGACGCCGTACAGTGCGCGGTGGAAGCGCCGTCCAAAATTACGCGGCTTCTACTCGACATGGTCGGAACACCATTCCAGCGCGCGGTCTGGCTCGAACTTCAGGCGATCCCCGCAGGCTCCACTTCCACCTACTCGGAGATCGCCCGCCGCATCGGCCGGCCCACCGCTGCACGAGCCGTAGCACAGGCGTGCGCGGCGAATTCGCTTGCGGTTCTGGTGCCGTGTCACCGCGTCGTTCGCAGCGATGGCTCGCTATCGGGATATCGATGGGGTACGGATCGCAAACGTGAACTGCTCGCACGTGAGCGGCGAACGACGTGATGCAGCGCCGCCACGCTCGATCTACGTCTTGCCGGTGATCCCGTCGATGGCGCCTAGATCTTCAGGCGTGAGAGCCCATCCAACCGCAGCGACGTTCGCGTTCACCTGATCCGGAGTGGTGGCACCAGCTATCACACATGCCACGACCGGATGCGCCAGCAGCCACGAAAATGCGAGCTCGAGCAGCGTGTGCCGGTGCTGCTCGGCGAACTCACGCAGGGCCTCTACCGTCGTCAGCCTGGCGTCTGTGAGCTGTTCGGAGCGACTTCCGCTCGCGAGCCTGCTTCCCGCGGGTGCCGCCTCGCCCTTGCGATACTTCCCGCTCAACAGGCCGCTCGCCAGCGGAAAGTACGGCAGAAACGTCGCGCCCACCCGTGCGCACTCAGCCAGCACTTCCAACTCCGGCTCGCGATGCAGCAGACTGTACTCGTTCTGCACACTCACGAACCTCGCCGTTCGGCGGCTGGACGAAGCACCCTCGGCCTCCCGGATCTGTGCGGCAGAGAAATTGGAACAGCCGATCTCACGCACTTTCCCCGCGCGCATCAGTTCGTTCATGGCGCCGAGTGTGTCTTCTATCGGCACGCCGGGATCCGGCTGGTGCAGCTGGTAAAGATCGATGTGGTCAGTACCCAACCGTCGCAGACTGTCCTCGGCGGCTCGCTTGATGTACTCTGGTCGCGCGCCGCGCCGCTCGTCGTCCATCGCCATTCCGAACTTTGTCGCGATAAGCACGTCCTTGCGGCGATCCCCCAGTGCGCGGCCAAGATACTCCTCGCTCAGGCCCTTGCCGTAGATGTCGGCGGTGTCGAAGAAGTCGATGCCGGCGTCCAGAGCCGCGCGCACCACGCCCGCGGTTGCCGCCGCGTCCAACCGCGTTCCAAAGTTGTTGCAGCCCAGTCCGACCACGGCCACCTCAAGCGCCCCGATCCTGCGTTTTGCCATTGTCATTCACAACTCATCAGTATTTCACGTAAAAACACGGCGGCGGCCTGCTCCATGCGAGAGGCGACCATGTCTGCTTTCAAGCAAGAATCGTTCATGAAACTCCATCCCAGCCATTATGCCCAATACAGCGAGAAAGACAACCGAAACACTTCGCGCCTCGCAGAACCCGCTATCCGTTCCCACGGACCTCAAGCCGAGCGCGACCCATGAGCTAGCAAAGACCCTCAACGGCCTTCTCGGCGATGCGTTCGCGCTCTACCTCAAGACCAAGAACTTCCACTGGCACATGAGTGGCCCGCACTTTCGCGATTACCATCTGCTCCTCGACGAGCAGGCTGATCAGATTTTTGCCATGACCGACCCGCTCGCCGAACGCGTGCGAAAGATCGGTGAGATCACGCTGAAGTCGGTGGGCGATATATCCCGCCACCAGACGATCAAGGACAACAACGCAGCGTTCGTGGATCCGTCCGACATGCTCGAGGAGCTTCTCGGCGACAACGTCAGCGTGGCCGCTGCCCTCCGGAAGGCGCACGAGCTGTGTGACGACAAGAAGGACGTCGCCACCGCCAGCCTGATCGAAGTCTGGCTCGATGAAACCGAGCGTCGCGCATGGTTCCTGGCGGAAGCTTCACGCAGCGGAGACTCGACAGGACACTAACCCTCGGCGGTTGCTCCCGCACGTTGACGCGGGTTGCCCGCTGACACGCGGCGCGCCGGACGATCATCCGGCGCGCCGCGATTGCGTCACCGCAGTTTCGTAGCAGCTCCGAGCGCCTTGAGCACTCCGTCCTTGTCATGATCGGCCCCGTACACCGGTGTGTCCGGCTGCTGCCGCCAGGATTCCGAAAGCTTCCCCGCGTCCACGCCATCAAAACCCAGGTCGTCGATGAGCTTGATGACGAGCGCCTTCGCCCGGTCGTCGTCGCCCGCGACTGGCAGCGCAATTCGTCCCGGTGAGCCCGCGGGCTTGCCGGAATCCATCAGCTTCTGCGCCTGGATATTGTTGAACGCCTTTATCACCGGGCGCCCAATCTCGTCCGATACCCAGACACTCTCGGGAGTTCCATCCTCGATGCCAGCGATGTTGCCGTCACGCTGGGGGTAGTAGTTGCCCGTGTCCACAATCACGGCCGAAGCCGGAGTCCGGGCGAGCAGATCCTTTGGAAGCTCCGGGACGCTCTTCTCCGGTATCGTGATAATGAGCAGCTCCCTGTCCGCAGCGGCGTCCTGCACCGTTGCGGCATGTGCTCCCGTCTCCGAGGCGAGCGCAGAAAGCGTGTCGGGCCCGCGCGAATTCGCAACAGATACTTCGTGCCCCAGCTTGCGAAGCCTGCGCGTAAGTGTGGCGCCGATATGACCGGCCCCGATAATTCCGATATTCATCGTTCATTTCTCCCGGTAAAGCACCTGAGCTGTCGAGGTATGATGACATCGCAAGAACGGTGCGCGACACCCACCCGTCAGTCGCTCGACTTGGGCCGCTCGAGCCTGTGCGCACGCAGCAGGAGCGCCAGTCCGACCCACACCGAGATCAGCGCGAACGGAATGGCCAGAACTCGTGGCCACACGGTAACGATCAGTGCGAGCGCAACCAGCAATGCTCCCGCGACGCCAATCGCGCGTGCGTCCGACACCGCGAGCACCCTCCGGTTCGTCACCGCCGCCGACACCGTGTTTCCCAGCCGGATCGCGCCGGCGACCCCTCGTCCAGCGCTTCCTCCCTTTGCTGGCGCGTTGTTGTTCCTGCGCCGTCGCTCCGCGTCGTCCCGTCGCCCTATCGCGCGAGCACGCCTGTTCCCGTACAGCACCACCTCGGTGGCGTTCGACAGATCCTCCTCATACTGATCGGCCATCGTCTGCGCGAAAACTTCGTCTTCGATCACCGCGTCCAGTTCGTAGTTGCCCAGCCAGCTCGCGATGTTCAGGTTGCTCGATCCAACGCGGGCGATGCGGCCGTCTGCCACGGCCGTCTTTGCGTGAAGCATGGGACCGTTCCACTCGAATACGCGAACGCCCGCCTCGAGCAGCGGCCTGTATCCGGACCG
>JBBRBY010000046.1:0-21568 GCA_038205315.1 Gemmatimonadales bacterium
CGGCGTTCCGGGCGGGTGCAGGAACAGCAGGGCGTCGTGCGTGAAGCGGAGATTCAGCAGCGCGATCTCGAGCAACAGGCAACGGCGGATGTAAGCTCCGCCCTTCTCGACCTCCGATCCGCGGAGCAGCAGGTTGCGGCGACACGTGAGCAGCTTCGTCTCGCCGATCAGGAAGTATCGCAGGCTCGCGACCGCTTTCGTGCCGGCGTTGCAGGCAACGCAGACGTCATCACGGCGCTGTTGCAGCTCACGTCCGCACGCACGGCTGTAATAGACGCACAGACGAATTTCCAGACGGCCCGTGTCGCGCTCGCGCGCGCACAGGGTCTTGTAACGACACTTCCCTGAGCACCCATCATCTCGTAAACAATGGCAAGCGAAACCAGCGGTAAGCGCAAGATTCTCATCCCGATCGTGATAGTGGTAGCCGTAATCGCGGCGATCTGGGGTTTCAGGACGTGGAGCTACTCCCGGGATCACGAGAGCACCGACGACGCACAGGTGGATGGGCACATCGTCCCCGTTCTGGCGAAGGTCGGGGGTTACGTGACCAGCGTTGCAGCGGACGAGAACCAACACGTCACGGAAAACCAGATACTCGTGACTCTGGACGACGCCGAGTACCGCGTGAAGGTCGAATCGGCACAGGCCGATCTCGCCGCGGCGCAGGGCGTGGGCGGCACCAGCTCGACCACTGGTCAGGCGGAGGCGCAGGTGGCGACAGCTTCCGGCCAGCGCTCGCAGCTCGACGCACAGGTGCTGGCGGCCCAGGCAGGAAATACCAACGCGCAGGCGAACCTGGCACGCATGAAGGAGCTGGCCGCCAAGCAGATAGTCTCGCGCCAGCAGCTCGACGCAGCGCAGGCGGCTGCGAGCGCGGCGCAGGCGCAGGTGCTTGCTGCACAGCGGCAGGTTACAACGGCCGGGTCTCAGATCTCTACCGCGCAGGCGGGTGTGCGTGTTGCGGAAGCCCGCACGAGTGCCTCGAAGGCAGCGCTGGACAACGCGAAGCTGCAGCTCAGCTACACCAGGATCACAGCGCCGGCGAGCGGTCTCGTGGCGCGCAAGCAGGTGGAAGTCGGACAGCTCGTCACGGCTGGCCAGCCAGTAATGAGCATCGTCGCCGACACCGGAGTGTGGGTCACAGCGAACTTCAAGGAAACGCAGTTGAACGACATTAGAGTCGGCCAGCGGGTGGAGTTCGACGTCGATGCATACGGCAAGTGCACCGCGGAAGGAAAGGTCGAGAGTGTGAGTGGGGCGACGGGCGCCAAGTTTGCGCTTCTTCCCCCGGACAACGCCACGGGCAACTTCACCAAGGTGGTCCAGCGCATCCCCGTGAGGATCGCAGTCACTCGCGGCTGCCCCGCACATCCGTTGCGACCGGGGCTCTCGGTGAACGTCCATGTCTCGACGAAATAGCTAGCAGCGGCCGCGACGGGACGTCCGGCGCTGTGAGCGGCGGGCAGGATTTCGTCTGGCACCTCATTCTGCGTGGCGCCCGGCTCGGATTCATCGTCGTGCCGCAGACGAATGCGACCATCGCTCATCTGGATGCGAAGAACCTGGCGCTGGTCGCCGCCCTGCCGCTGCTCCTGCTGTTCACGACTGGAAAGGCCTTGGGATCGGGCGCCGTAGAAGTCCAGTAGGGCGCGCGCAGAGGGTATCAAGCCTGCGGCGGCAAGGTGTAGATTTCCACCCGGTGCGCATTCCCCTTCTGTCCCCTCGATTCAACGCGTGACCCAGCCGTCGCGTAATCCTCCTGACGAGCGGACCCTTACCACCGCGGCCCAAAAGGGCGACCAGGCGGCGTTCGGCATGCTTGTCCGGATACACTCCAAGCGTGCTTACGCTGTGGCGCGGGCAATCGTCACAGTACATGAGGATGCGGAGGATGCCGTCCAGGAAGCATTCGTCAGGGCGTATCAGGCGCTCGATCGGTTCAATTTGGAACAATCCTTCGGGCCTTGGCTGAACCGGATCGTCGCGAACGCCGCGCTCGATCTTGCGCGGCGGAGAAAGGTCCGAACAACGGACGAGTTGCATGAGTCGCTGGCTGGATCGTTCAGAGATCCGGCCGAGGCAGATGAGTTGCATCGGCGGTTGGGTGAGGCGATGGCGCAGTTGCCGGAGAGAATGAGATCGGTGCTGGTGTTGCATGACATAGAAGGGTTCGCGCACTCCGAGATCGGAAAGACGCTGGGCATCCCCGAGGGTACGGCGCGATCTGACCTGCACCATGCACGTCAGCGATTGAGAGGCTTGTTGAAAGACCTGAGGAGCGACCGATGACGGACAATCAGATACGGCTCGACGAGCCACTGCCGGACGAGGTGATCGCGGCTGCGCGCGGCCTGTATGCGGCGCCGGCTGCGGAGACGTACTGGCGCGCTCTGGAGTCGCGCATCATGGCACGCATCGGCGAAGGCGCAAGTGGCCGCTGGTGGATGGTGGTGGGCGGGTGGGCGCGGAGCGGCCTTGTCGCCGCGGCAGCGATAATCGTCGCAACCGTGGTCGGAGTTCTGCTGCTGCAGGCGCACAATCAGGAGACGCGGACTGCATACGAGTCGGCCACGCAACCCACCATGTCCGAGCAGATTTCTGTCCCCGCGGGGGCGCTGAGCGAGCGCGACGGCCCGGATACGCGTGGTGCGACGTTTCGCGATGTAATCTCGCACTGACGATCCAATGCAACAGACCAAGCTGGTGGCCGCGCTTGTCGTCATCGCCGCATTTGTAGCCGGTGGAGCGATCGGTGTGGCCGGCGACCGCGCTCTCCGGCCCGACTCGCCAGCTGGCGGACCGGTGGACTCGCGCACGTTCTGGGACCGTACGGCCGCCGATTGGGGACTGTCAGGCGCGCAGCGGAAGGTTGTCGACTCGCTGATGGACGTACAGCGACGCAAGATGACAGCTCTGTACCGTCCGCTCCGCCCGACAATGGATTCCGTGGATGCGATCGCGCGGAAGATAAGCGACACCACGCAGACGGAGCTTCGCCGAATCCTGACTCCGGCGCAGCAGGTGAAACTGGACGAATTGCGAAACGAGATGAGAAAGCGCGACTCCGCTCGCCGCGCTCGCCGCATGCAGATCTAGCCAGAGCCCGCTCTGGCGCAAGCCTGCGCGAGCGTCGAGCTTACAACGCTCATGCCCAGGCTGCGGATTCCAACCAGAATTTCCCACGCACGCATAGTCGTGGCACTCGCCGTGGCACTCGCCGTGGCACTTGCCATGGCAGCTGCGGTGACGGGCGACGCACCGGCGGCTGGCGCACAATCCACCACAATGCCCGCTGCGCCAGGGGGCTGTGACACCACCACCTCGAGAGGCGCGCCCGGCAATTTCTCGGGTTTTCGCGTCACTGCCGTCGACGTCGATGCGCGGCCGCCAGCGCCGCTGCCGGGATTTGCGGGCAGGTTGGTGTCCCATCTGCACCGCACTTCGCGCGCGTCCACGATCCTGCGCGATTTCCCGATCGCCCCAGGCGATACGGTCGACACGCTGGCAGTGGGCGAAGCGATGCGACGCCTAAGGCAACGTCCGTACATAGGGGAACCGGCGCTGACCGCGATCCACTGCGGGACCGGACGTGACGTTCGACTGATCCTCACCACGACCGACAACTGGAGCCTGAACCCGAGCTTCTCTGCACAATCCAGCTCGTCCTACGCCGGGGTGGAGGAGCGAAACCTCCTTGGCACCGGACGCGCGGGAAGCATTTCACTCGCTTCTCGGGAAGGTCGCCTAGGCGGCGCATTCGGATACAGCGATCCGTTCCTGCTCAATCTCCCGCTCTACCTGCGAGTGAGACTGGCCGAGTATGGCGATGGCGACGAAGTGCGGGCCCGGGTTCGCAACGCGGAGCAGAGCGTCAACGACCGTTGGCGCTATTCCGTCGCAATCTCGCGCTACAGGCGGGACACGAATCTGAAGCAGGCGTTCGGCGGTACCACGGTGGTTGTCTCGCAGGCCTTCGACCGCGAAGGCGCGTTTCTTCTGGTAGGCCGGCGCATTGGAGAAGTGGGGAGCAGCGCGAACTCCATTCTTTTCGGGTTCGATTTCGAGCGCGCAAACCTGAGTGCGCCGGACAGATCCCTCACTGTCGGCCCCAAACTCGTTGAGCGTCGATACCACGGCCCCACTGTCGGCTTCGCCCGACGGTCGGCGGTTTACGACACTGTGAGCTGGCTCTCTGAGAAGCGGATGCTCATCGACGTCCCATCGGGTATCGAGATGGAGGGACTACTGAGCGTCGGGCGGGAAGACGTGAGCCGCCACGCCGCCGCCTTCGGAAGCCTCTGGGCAGGCAGGATGTGGATCCCGGGGGCCCAGCGCCTTGCCTCGATGGACTTGTGGATGGCCGGATACCGCATCGGCAACCGGAACAACTTTGACGCAGCGAGCAGTCGCGCGCTCTTGTCGTATTACTCGCGACACGGTAATGCGCTCTATACGATTCACGTCGCGGGAGAGAAGCTGGTGAATCCGGACCCCGACGTACGCGCTCTCGCGACGTACGACCCGACACTCTCGCTGGTCCCCACGGTATACCGGCTGAGCGAGAACGCCGTCGCCACAGAGTTTGAAAGGGCAAGCCACGTATGGTCTCCGATACACGCTTTCAAGATCGACGCGGCGCTTTTTACCGCCGGGTCATACCGCACGGCTTCGGCCCTGTCGCAACGAGATCACTATGGAGTGGTCGCGATTGGTGCGGGCCTTCGGCTCATACCTGGATCCCAGGGCTCGGGCGCGCTGCGCCTCGATGCGCTCTACCCCGTGCTGCGGAGTCCTGCGGGGTCCCGCGGAATAACCCTTGCGTTGTCCATAGCTCCGTGGCTACAGGCCAACCGCCAGCGTGACGACCCGCGCAATCGATGACTGATTGAATCGAAAAGTCGTTTTTCCGTGGATTTGATCGTAATCACGCGCCCGCGGGTGCACAAAAATAGTAGACTGGCTAGAAACGCGACACCGCGGCATATTCATACAGTCTGGAAAGTGTACTGACTCAGCGGGTTGGACGTTCAAGGGTTTCATCTTTCGGAGTGGTTGAAGCGATGCGTATAAGCACGATCTGCATACTTGGCATCGTAGCGACCGGGGCTGGTTGCAGTAGTGACCGCGCCTATGCGCCGCCCGGAACGGTTCTCACCGACGCGCAGGTCAGCAGCGACGTCGCAGCGACGGCAGGCGCCGCGGCTGTCGGGTCGCTTGACGAACAGACCGATTTTCTTGGAAACGCGGGCGTCGCGCCGAGTCGCGGGACCCCGGGCCAGCCTGGAGGTGCGACGACTCCTCCCCCGCCGAGTGGAAGCAACTCGCCTGCCCCGGCGACCCTCAAGCCGACGTGCAGCTATACGGCCAAGACCGGCGACTGGACCTGCGCGCCGTTCACTAACCCGCGCGGACAGACGGTCGTGATGTCGTATGCGTACTTCGACACCGCTGGCAAGCCGATGCAGGCATACAGCGAAACCAACACCGAAAGGGTCGATTATCACTCACAGATGGACGGCCCCGTTGGAGACGGCGTCAATCTCACGGGCGTGATGCATCGCAAGCAGTGGCAGACGCTCACCGGTCTAGCCGGCAAGGAAGTGACCCGCACGTGGAATGGTGCAGGCATTAGCACCGACACCACGGATCACCGGTCAGCTACAGAGTCGCGCCATTACGCCGGCGTGGAGATGGATTCCTTGAAGAACGTGGTCTATCCGCAGCCGCGTACGCAGGGGAGCTACCCTCTCTCGGGACAGATCGTTCGCGTTGCAAACTACACCGCCACGGCCACCGGCAAGACGACTGAAACGCGGTCCGTGTCCCGAAAGGTCGTGACGACGTTCAACGGCACAGCGAACGTCACTATAAAGAGCGGTTCGGTTACGTGCACGCTGCATCTGGACACGCGAAAGGTCGACGGCTGCGTTCCCGGCTGACCGAACCGGCAGCACCAGCGGTCTTGCCGTGAGCGTTCCGGCGTCCGAACTCGGTTGATAATCGCTTCAGGCATCCAAAAAGCCTTTCCAACCGGCGATATTACCGAATGACCCAGAGCGTGCAGCCGACCACTCCCCCCACAAACGGCGCGCAGCGACCCACAGGTGCGGCCGACGTCGCCACATTCCGGCACCACTGGCAGGACGAGGCCGACGCGGCCTACCTGTACGACATCCTCTCCACGCTCGAGAAGGACCCGCACAAGAGCGATGTGTTCAGGCGGCTGTCCGCGGTGGAGACGCGACATCTGGAGATCTGGGCGCAGCTGATCCAGCAAAACGGCGGTAAGCTCGCGCCATTCAGACCCACTGCTAGAACCCGTCTGCTTGCCGTGACGGGCAGACTGCTCGGGCCCGGCTTCCTGATTCCCATGCTGCTCGCGGAAGAAGGACGCGAGGTGAAGGGTTACATGGACATGCACCGCTCAACTCCGAGCGGCGCACCCGGCGGCTCCGAGGCCCTTTTGCTGGCGAAGGAATCCGCCGAACATGCCACCGAGCTCTCCGCGATAACCGGAACGAGCGAGGAGCCGTGGCATCAGAAGGAGAAGGGCGGCTTTCTTCGTAACACCGTTTACGGATTCAACGATGGCCTGACGGCCAACTTCGGCCTCGTCGCGGGCGTTATCGGCGCTGCCGCGGCGTCGCCCCAGCACATGGTCATCGTTGCCGGTGTCGCGGGCCTGATCGCTGATTCGCTGTCCATGGGCTCGAGCGGCTACCTGGCCGCGAAGAGCGAGCAGGAAGTCTATCAGAACGAGATCTCGATGGAGCGCGACGAGATCGCGCTCATGCCGGAGATCGAGCGGGACGAGCTTGCGTTGTTGTACGAAGCGAAGGGAATGCAGCGCGACGTCGCAGAGAAGCTGGCGACGGAGATCATGCACGATCCGGAGCGCATGCTTCGCGAGCAGGTCCAGGAAGAGCTCGAGATCGGCGAGCCGAACATGTCGCCACTGCGCGAAGCGTGGCTCACTGGCGGCGCGACGGCGATAGGGGCGTTGATTCCAGTGCTTCCGTTCTTCTTCCTCAGCGGTACAGCGGCGGTCGTCACGTCGTTCGTCACCGCGATGGCGAGCCACTTCCTTGTCGGCGGCCTGCGCTCGATCTTCACGGGCCGCGGACTTTTTCGTTCAGGCTTCGACATGTTCGTGGTCGGGCTTGGTGTCGCAGCGATAGGATATTTCGCAGGCGAGTGGGTCGCGCACTTCCTGTGACGAGGCTCTGGTCGCCTGCGGCACGGCTATCTGGAGCCGCGCGCAGTGTACAGGTGGACAGCGTGGTGTCTCGGCTTTTCGGTGACGACGTGTCCCCGCAGACGCGCACGATTCTGAATCAGGGGAGCAATCCGATCGCGACCAGCGCACTGCCGGCGGCCGCGACCAGGCTGCAATCCCAGAGCCAGCTGGCGCAGATCCTGGGGCTTGCCCTTGGCGCTCCGGAATTCCAGAGAAGATAGGACGGAATCCCGACTCGGCCCCGTTACACCACGATGTTCAGCAAGCGTCCGGGCACGTACACCACCTTCTTAGGCTCGCGAGTAATGAACCGCGCTATCGTGGCGTCGGCTATCGCGAGCGAATGCACGCGCGACTGATCTGCATCGCGGGCAACACGCAGCTTTCCGCGCATTTTGCCGTTGACCTGAACAACGACGTCCACCTCTTCGGTCGCGAGCACCGCGGGATCGAACGACGGCCACGCGGAATCAAACACAGTTCCTTCGTTCCCGAGCTGTTCCCACAGCTCCTCGGCGAGGTGGGGCGCGAAAGGCGCGACGAGCTGAACCAGCGGCCCGACCTCCGACCGCCGCGGGACCCGGTCGCCCTTTCTTAGCGTGTTCATGTACTCCATCATCGCCGCGATGGCGGTGTTGTAGCTCAGTCGCGGAAGGTCCTCGCTGACCTTGCGAATCGTCGCGTGCAGCTTGCGATCGACCTCTGCATCGCACGCGCTGTCCGACGCAGAATCGCAATCGCGAACGGAAGCCCAGAGCCGATCCAGGAACCGCCGGACTCCCGAGATCCCCTTGTCGCGAAAGTCTCCGCCCTCCTCGAACGGTCCGAGGAACATGAGATACGTGCGGAATGCGTCAGCACCCCAGGTATCGATGTACTCGTCCGGGTTCACCACGTTACCCTTGCTCTTGGACATCTTCGCGCCTTCGCGGATGATCAGTCCATGCGCGCGGAACCTGGTGAACGGCTCCTCGAAGTCCAGCATGCCGGCGTCGTGCAACACCATTGTCACGAACCGGGAGTACAGCAGATGCAGCACTGCGTGCTCGTTGCCACCGATGTATGAGTCGACCGGCAACCATTTTTTCGTGACGGACGGATCGAATGCGACCGAATCGTCACCGACGTTGGGATAGCGCAGGAAGTACCATGCGCTGTCGAGAAACGTATCGGACACATCGGTCTCACGTCTCGCCATCCCGCCACATCGCGGGCACGGAACGCGATACCACTCATCGTGCCGGGCGAGCGGCGAAATTCCGGAATCGTCCGGCTTGAAGTCGTCGATCATCGGCAGCAATACCGGAAGATCAGCGTCGGGAACCGGGACCACACCGCAGTTGTCGCAGTAGATGATCGGGATGGGGGGTCCCCAGTACCGCTGTCGCGAGATGCACCAGTCGTGCAGCCGGTAGTTCGTCACCGGCGCCGCGCTGCCCTTTCGGGCGAGCGTTTCCACGATGGCGTGCTTCGCGTCGTGCACGGTCATGCCGGTGAACTCTCCGGAGTCGATGAGCATCTCGTCCTCGTGTACAACCTTGCGAACAGGCAACTCGAATCCGTGGGCGAATTCGAGATCGCGCTCGTCGTGCGCGGGTACGGCCATGATCGCGCCGGTACCGTATTCCATGAGCACGTAGTCGGAAACCCACACCGGAATCTGGTCACCGGTCGCAGGATTGGTCACAGTGCTTCCAGTCGCGACGCCGGTCTTCTCCCGCGTCGTCTTCCGGGATACCAAGTCGCGTCTCGCAGCGCGCTCCACGTAAGTCTCCACCGCAGCGCGCTGTGCTTCGGTAGTGTGCGCGCCCACGAGGGGATGCTCTGGCGCGAGCACGACGTATGTTGCCCCGAAGATGGTGTCCGGCCGGGTTGTGAATACCTTGATGCCGTCGAACAGTATCTCCGCACCTTCCGATTTTCCGATCCAGTTTCGCTGTGCCGTCTTTGTAGTCTCGGACCAGTCGAGCGAATCCAGATTGGATAGAAGCCGCTCGGCGTAGCGCGAGATGGCGAAGAACCACTGCTCGAGGAAACGCTGCTCCACCATGCTGCCGCAGCGTTCGCACGCACCCGCGATTACCTGCTCGTTCGCGAGAACCGTCTTGTCCGTCGGGCACCAGTTGACCGCAGCTGCCTTCTTGTAAACGAGCCCCTGCTCGTACAGCTTGAGGAATACCCACTGTGTCCAACGGTAATATTCCGGGTCCGTCGTCGAGAGCGAGCGCGTCCAGTCCACCATCAGGCCGCCGCGCTCCAGTTGTCGGCGGAAGTTTGCGATGTTGCGCGGGATCATCTCCGCGGGATGAACGCCGACCTTCAGCGCGTAGTTCTCGGAGTGGATACCGAATGCGTCGTAACCCAGCGGCTCGAAGACGTCGAGCCCCTGCATGCGCTGGAACCGCGCGAAGATGTCATTGCCCGTGAACGCGAACATGTTCCCCACGTGCAGTCCCTCTGCGGAGGGATATGGGAACATCATCAGCGCGTAATACGGCCGCGCGGCGTTGCGTATGTCGGCGACGTTGGTGCCGAGCGCGGCCCAGCGTGCGCGCCACTTTATCTCCACCGCGGTGGGGTCATAGGCCGCGGCGATATCGGCTGGACGATCGACTGGTTCCATGAATGCAAGATAAGGATGTCTCCCACTCATCGAGAGGGGTGTCACGGGCCGGCGGCGGAGCCCCTTCGCGGCCACGAGTCCCCAAACGCGGGCGGGACGCGTAGCTTGTGTTGAATGCAGCCCTCCACCAAGTCCACGCAGCCCGGCGCGATGCCGGCACGCGTGGAACACGACCTGCTCGGCGAGCGTTCCGTTCCGGCGGACGCGCTTTACGGGATCCAGACGCTCCGCGCTCTCGAAAACTTTCCGATCTCCGGCACGACGGTGGGAGAGTTCCCCACGCTCGTCGCCGCGCTGGCGTCCGTCAAGGAGGCGGCAGCGCTCGCGAACGAGGAGTTGGGCCTCCTGGATTCGCACATCGCCGGGGCTATCGTGTCGGCCGCGGAACAGCTCCGTAGCGGAGCCCACGCCGATCAGTTCCCCGTCGACGTGATCCAGGGCGGTGCGGGGACCTCGACGAACATGAACGCCAACGAGGTCATCGCCAATCTGGCGCTCGAATCCCTCGGTCATGGCCGGGGAGAGTATGTCACGGTGCATCCGAACAACCACGTGAACCTCAGCCAGTCCACGAACGACGTCTATCCCACGGCTGTGAAGCTTGCCCTGCACGCGAGCATCAGCGAGCTGCAGAAGGCGATGGGCGCGATGGCTGGCTCATTCCTTATGAAGGGTGAGGAGTTCAGCAGCTTCATAAAAATGGGCCGGACTCAACTCCAGGACGCCGTTCCAATGACCCTCGGCCAGGAGTTCTCCGCGTTCGCGCACACGATCCTCGAGGACGTGGACCGTCTGGGAGAGGCGCAGAAGCTGATCCTGGAGATAAACATGGGCGCGACCGCCATCGGCACTGGGATCAATGCCCCCGTGGGGTATGCCGAGTCGGTGCGCAAGCACCTGTCGCGAGTGACGGGACTCAACCTTATCACGGCCCCAGATCTCGTAGAAGCCACGGCCGACACGGGTGTCTTCGTTCAACTGTCCGGAGTCCTAAAGCGTTGTGCCGTAAAGCTTTCCAAGATTTGCAATGACCTCCGGCTGCTTTCCTCGGGGCCGCGAGCGGGTTTGGGGGAGATCAACCTCCCGGCGATGCAGCCCGGTTCGTCCATCATGCCGGGCAAGGTGAACCCGGTCATCCCGGAGGTGGTGAATCAGGTCTGCTTTGACATCATCGGCGGAGACGTGACGGTGACGATGGCCGCTGAGGCGGGTCAGTTGCAGCTGAACGTTTTCGAGCCGGTGATAGCGTACAGGCTGCTGCGCGGTATGTCGATGATGCGCAATGCGTGTGACGTCCTGCGGACCCGGTGCATCGAGGGAATCACGGCGAATCCGGAGAGAATGCGCTACTTCGTGGAACACTCGATCGGGATAGTCACGGCGCTGGTACCGGTGATCGGGTACGAAGCCGCGACAGATGTCGCGCGTGCCGCGCTGAGCTCGGGGCGCGGTGTCTACGATATTGTCTGCGAGCGCGGGCTCATGACACGCGCCGCGCTGGACGAATTGTTGAATCCCGAGGCGATGACGCGTCCGATGGTGCGCTGACTGAATTTTTGGCTGTCTCGGCGGGTAGCCCACCCCGCACATACAGTCTATCTTATCACTGCGGCAAAGATCCACCCTCAACCTACTACCATGATAGGCTCTCCTCGCCTGCGCCGGCTCGCTCCTCTCGGAGTGATAGCGGTGCTCGCGTTGGCGCTCGCGGCCTGCGCACAAAGCTACCCCAATTCGACGTTCACACCCCACTCGGACCTCGGTCGCGCGATCGACTTCCTGTGGAACCGGCTCATGTTCTTCGGGACGATCGTGTTCGTCCTCGTTGAAGGGGCCCTGGTCTACATAGTCTTCCGCTATCGACGCACGGGGGAGGACGTGATCCCGCCGCAAACACACGGGCACGTACTTCTCGAGATAACGTGGACACTGATACCGGCCGCAATCCTGGCCTTCATTGCGGTGCCTACCGTCAAGACTATCTTCGAGACACAGGCTCCGGCTCCGGCCAATTCGCTCGTCATCGAAGTCACGGGACATCAATGGTGGTGGGAATTCCGTTACCCTGAGTACAAGTTCAGTACGGCGAACGAGATCTACATCCCCAAGGGCCGCACTGTTGATCTCGTATTGCGCTCGAACGACGTAGTTCATTCGTTCTGGGTTCCGCAGCTGGCGGGAAAGCGAGACGCCATTCCGAACCACACCAACCACATCTGGTTCACGCCTGACAGCAACATGGCGACGACTGTGTGGAATGGTTTCTGTACCGAGTACTGCGGCGATTCGCACGGCGAGATGCACTTTCGAGTCGTCACGGTGGACCCGGCGCAGTTCACGAGCTGGGTAGCGCATCAGGAGGCACCGGGATTCTACGGTCCCGTGGCGGCACCAGTGACGCCGGCAGCGCCGGCAGCGCCGGGTGAAGTTGCGGGAGCCGCGGGGAAGGCCGCGGTGACGACGACACAGTCAACCAGCACGCCGGCTCCAACAATTGCGACGTCAACTGTCACCGCGACGCCGGCGCAACTCGCCAGCTATGTACTCCCACGTGCGCAGGTTCCTGAATACGCCATCCCTCACACGCCGCTCCCGGACGAGGTCAAGTTCGACGACCGCCTGACGGGCGATCCGGCTGCAGGGGAGAAGCTGTTCGTCGGTGCTGGAACGTGCAACGCGTGTCACACCGTTGCCGGCAATCCGCTCGCGGTTGGCATGATCGGCCCCAACCTGACTCACGTCGGCAGCCGAATCGCGATCGCGGCCGGAATGTACATCAATGACAAACCGCATCTGTCACGCTGGATCAAGAATGCGCGAATAATGAAGTCGGGCGTGCTCATGCCCACGCTCGGAAAGGGTCAGTACGATCCGCAGACAAAGGCAACTACGCCGTCAGGACTGTCCGATCAGCAGATTGCGGACCTCGTGGCATACCTCCAAGCTCTCAAGTAGGCGCGAAGACAAATGGCAACGACTGTCATCGACAGCACTCCTCCGAAGCTCGAGCCGTACGTTCCGTCGCCGATACCGGCGACGGTGCTGACGTACAAGAGCACGGTTTGGGATTGGCTCACAACCACCGATCACAAAAAGATCGGTACGCTTTATCTGTTCACGGCGCTCTTTTTCTTCCTGGTCGGCGGTCTCGAAGCTGAGATCATTCGCGTGCAACTCGGCGGCCCAAACCGCCACCTCGTAAGCGCCGCGACGTACAATCAGATATTCACAATGCACGGCACGACCATGATCTTCCTTGCGATCATGCCGTTGAGTTCCGCGTTCTTCAACTATCTCATCCCGCTCCAGATCGGCGCACGCGACGTCGCGTTCCCGCGACTCAACGCGTTCAGCTACTGGGTATTTCTGTTCGGCGGCCTCTTCATCAGCATCCCGATCCTGTTCGGGCACGGACCCAACGCTGGTTGGTTCGGCTACGCGCCGCTCACGACCAAGGCCTACTCGCCCGGCGTCAATATTGATTTCTGGGTAATTGGATTGCAGATCCTTGGCGTGTCGTCACTCGCCGCGGGATTCAACTTCATCACAACAATCATCAACCTGCGGGCACCCGGTATGTCGCTCATGCGCATGCCCATGTTCACGTGGATGGCGTTCGTGGTGCAGTTCATGATAGTGCTCGCCTTCCCCGTCATCACGGTTGCGCTCTTCTTCCTGCTGATGGACCGCTTTTTCGGAACTCAGTTTTACGAAGTGGCGTCAGGCGGAGATCCGCTGTTGTGGCAGCATCTCTTCTGGATCTTCGGACACCCGGAAGTCTACATCCTCGTGCTGCCGGCATTCGGACTCGTCAGCGAAGTTCTGCCTGTCTTCTCCAAGAAGCCGCTATTCGGTTACCCAGTCATGGTGTATTCCGGAATTCTGATCGGCTTCCTCGGCTTCGGTGTGTGGGCACACCACATGTTCGCGGTCGGCATGGGTCCGATCGCCGACTCGGTGTTCGGTGTAACGACGATGCTCATCGCGATCCCTACGGGCGTGAAGATATTCAACTGGCTTGGCACAATCGCGCAGGGCCAGTTCAAGGCCACAGCGGCGTCGCTCTTCGCGGTCGGAATGGTTGCGCTGTTCACGATCGGTGGAATCTCTGGCGTGATGCACTCGTCACCGCCCGCCGACCTGCAGCAGACCGATTCCTACTTCATCGTCGCGCACTTCCACTACGTGATGTTCGGCGGATCCATAATGGGACTCTTCGCCGGTATCTACTACTACTACCCCAAGATGTTCGGGCGTATGCTTGACGAGAAGCTCGGCAAGGTTCACTTCTGGCTGACGTTCGTCGGCATGAACCTGACGTTCTTCCCCATGCACTTTTCGGGTATGCTTGGCATGCCGCGCCGTGTCTACACCTACGATTCCGGGCAGGGATGGGATCTCTTCAACCAGATGTCGACATGGGGTGCGTACTTGTTGGCGGTCGCTACCCTGTGCTTCGTCTTCAACTTTCTTCGGAGCCGGCGCGGCGGTCGGCCCGCGGGTCCCAACCCGTGGGGCGGCGGTACGCTCGAGTGGACGATTCCGTCACCGCCGCCATCCTACAACTTCGCCGTTCTTCCGACAGTGACGTCGCGTTATCCACTGTGGGAAGGAAAGCAGGCCGACTTTGACAGCGCTCGCATCAACCAGCAGAGCGGCAAGACTGCGGAGGAGCTCGGGATCGTACTCCCCTTCAGCACGATCAAGCCGTTGCTCGCCGCGCTCTTCATGGTGATCATGTTCGCGGGTCTCATCGTCGGTCACTGGCTCATCCTACTCGGCGCGGCAGCGATGGTGCTGTCCATGTACGCGTGGTTCACCGCTCCGCTCGAACCGGAACATCACTAACCATGTCAGCTACAGTATCACATCATTATTCGAGCACCGGTCTCGAGAACCGCAAGATTGCGATCTGGGCATTCATCGGCTCGGAGTGCATGCTCTTCGTGTCGCTCATCTCCACGTATCTGATCTACAAGGGCCGGAGCCGTGTGGGGCCGTACCCGCACACGCCCTGGACCGACCCTTCCACGGGTCAGACCTTTCATGCGATCCTGAACATTCCGGTGACGTCGGCCTCGACGTTCATCCTGCTCATGTCGTCGCTGGCGATGGTGCTCGCCCTGGCGGCGGTCGAGAACAAGGGCAAGCCGCAGCGCACACTCGGCGACAAGATTCTCGGCAGCTCCAAGCTGTGGCTGTTCATGACCGCGCTACTCGGGCTTGGCTTTCTCTGCTTCCAGGCATACGAGTTCACCTCGTTCGTAAACGAAGGGCTGACGATCAAGACCAACCTTTTCGGATCGACGTTCTTCACACTCACCGGTTTTCACGGCGCGCACGTGACTGCCGGCGTGATCTGGCTGCTTTCGATGCTGTTCATCGACTTCAAGCGCGGGCTGGGACCATCGGATGCGCTGAGCGTTGACATCATGGCGCTCTACTGGCACTTCGTCGACGTCGTCTGGATTGCGATCTTCACACTCGTCTATCTCATCCGGTAACCTAGATGGATCACTCCGAATCGCCGCACCACTCCAACCTCACGCCGGCGGAAGAAGCGGCTGCCGGCATCGAGCATGAGCATCCAGGCTGGTCGGTCTACTGGAAGGTCGCCCTGATCCTGACGCTGATTACAGTGGCCGAGGTGTGGGTGTACTACCTCCCGGCGTTCGTTGCGTCGCGTGCATTCCTGCCTACGCTGCTCACCATGAGCGCGGTCAAGTTCGCGATCGTCGTGATGTTCTACATGCACCTTCGCTATGATCACAAGCTGTTCCGGACTCTGTTCACCGGCCCGCTCGTCGTGGCGATGATCACACTCATCGCGCTCATGTTCCTGTTTGGACACATTAGGCTGGGGCACGGTGCCTAGTCTGCTGTTGCTGGCGGCCCTCCACCCGGTAGCGGACGTCGGGTGGACGGGTTGGTCGATCCACTGGAGCACGGTGATCGGCATCTTCGCGCTGGCCGCGCTTTACCTCTGGCGTGCATCCAGAGCACCAGTTACCGGAACGCCAACGGGACTGCAGAAGCTTTCGTTCTTCGCCGGCCTGTTCGTGATGTTCATCTCTCTGAACGGTCCGCTGCACGACCTGAGCGATTATTTCCTGTTCAGCGCGCACATGGTGCAGCACCTGCTTCTGACGCTGCTGCTTCCGCCGCTCCTGATCGGTGGTACGCCGGGCTGGATGTTGCGCCCTCTCATAAAGCACACGGCGGTACGTCGCGTGGCGGAATTCGTTACGAAGCCGGCGATGTGCTTCGTGATTTTCAACCTCGTGATCATCGCGTGGCATCTTCCACCGCTTTACAACGCGGCGATGGCCAACCATAACATCCACATCGCCGAGCATTTGATGTTCATGGCGAGTGCGGTGCTCCTGTGGTGGCCATTCATGAGCCAGATGCCGGAGCTTCCGCGACTGGCGTACCCGGGGCAGCTGCTTTACTGCTTCCTTTCCACAATCCCGATGTCGGTGGTGGCGGTTTATATCACCATGGCGGACCACGTGTTGTATCCCGCATACGCATCTGCCCCCCGCTTCTGGCAGCTCACGCCGATGATGGATCAGCGCGCGGGAGGCCTGATCATGTGGATCCCCGGCAGCATGGTGTTCTACGTGCTCATGAGTATCGTCTTCTTCAAGTGGGTCGCGCGTGGCGAGGACAGCCTCGCCGCCGCGCAGGTGGACTGGGTTCCGGAAGCCCGTTAGGCTTCCGCGGAACGCGTCAGCCGCCCCCGCTAGTCGTCGGTCCCTTCCAGCGCGCTCGCGAACTGCCCCTTGAGCTCCGGGTGCCGTTTCCACATGAAGGTGAACATCACGATGGATGCGAGCAGATTGGCAACCATGATCTGATACCATGCAACGGTTCCAAGATCGGAGTTGACGCTGAGCATTGCCGCTAGTCCGTAGAAGCCGCCCTCCGCTATAACGAACACGATAAGGAATCCAGCGAGAATCGCGGGAGTTCTCCGGGCCTGATGTACCGTCCAAGCCACCAGCACGCCTATCAGAATGAAAGCCGCATAGTGAAAGATGGTGTAGACACCTACGTGAAGCGCGACGGTGTCGCTCATGCGCGGCGCTCCCAGGAACCGCAGCAGTCCTGTCCCCAGCACGTTCGGTGTGAAGAAGGGACGACCCTGGACCAAGTCAACGATTGCCAGCCACGCGGCGATGGTAGTCGCGCTCAACACTCCGGCATAAATCCCTTCACGAACGGTATTGTGCTCACGGCCGGCCATGCATTCTCCCGTGTGGAATTGCAAAATTCGGACAAGTCAATATTGCCTCAAATTCGAATGAACTACAATCGGCATCGAGTCGTATATTAAGCCTATCATGGAGCGTGCCGCCCCCACTCGCCTACTTTCCCTCGACGTATTCCGGGGAATGACCATCGCCGGGATGTTGCTTGTGAACAACCCGGGTAGCTGGGGAGCAATCTACCCGCCGCTGGAACACGCGGAATGGAACGGCTGGACTCCCACCGACGTGATCTTTCCGTTCTTCCTGTTCATCGTGGGCGTCACCACGCACCTGTCGCTCAGTTCGCGTCGCGCGCGTGGGGCGTCCGACCGTGACATCGTGTTGCAGATTCTTCGTCGCGGGGCGATCATCGTTCTCCTCGGCTGGCTCATGGCGGGATTTCCCTACTACCCGCTCACCAGAATCACGCACCTCAGATTCGGCGGAGTCCTGCCGCGAATCGGCGTCTGTTACATCGCGGGCGCGCTTCTGACCATGAGGACCACTCTCAAGCAACAGGTAGTGATCCTGGCGGTGTTGCTGTATGGCTACTGGTTCCTGCAAACGCTTGTTCCCGTTCCAGGATACCACGAGATCGGCGCACTCCTCCTGGGCCAGCCCGACGCCACCCTGTCCGCGTGGCTCGACCGGACGGTCCTGGGCCTGCCGCACCTCTGGGTCGGCAGCAAGACGTGGGACCCGGAAGGTATTCTCTCCACCATTCCCGCCATAGGAACAGTGATCCTCGGCGTGTTCACGGGTCGCTGGATCACGCGTCAGGACGTGCCGATCGCGGAGCGTCTGAACGCGATGTTCGCGGTGGGCGCCGTGGCAATGATGGTCGGACTCATGTGGAACTGGTCGTTCCCGATCAACAAAAGTCTCTGGACCAGCTCCTACGTGATGTTCACCGCAGGCATGGCGGCAGTGGCGCTCGGGGTGTCAATCTGGGTGGTTGACGTGAAGAAGATGCGCTGGGGGACCGAGCCGTTCGTGATCTACGGAATGAATCCCATCATCGCATTCGTTGGATCCGGTGTGGTTGCCCGGATCATCTACTCACTCGTTATGGTATCATACGGCGGAAAGACCGTCTCGCTCGAGACGGCAATCTACGAGAGCGCCTTCGCGAGCTGGCTCGATCCTCGCAACGCGTCCCTCGCGTTCGCGATCTGCGTGGTCGTCTTCTGGTTCGCGATTCTCACGGTACTCTACCGCCGGAAGATTTTTCTCAAAGTCTAGCTTTCATCGTGGCGCCAAGAATTCGAAATACGCTTCTCCTGCTGGTTGCGGCTGCAATAGCGCTTCCGCTCAACGCTCAGCAGACACATAAAAAGAAGAAGAAGACGGCAGTGGTCCAGAATCACCGCCGAAAGCCCTCCCGCTCGCGATCGCCCAAGGCGGCGTCTCCGATCGCGGCTGTGGCACACTTCACGTCTCCGCGCAGTGCATCTGCGCTGGCCAGTGACCTCGGCATCTTTCTGGAGCGAACCCGCAGCGGAACCTGGGGAGTGATGGTGACGTCCGTCACCCGGGGCGACACACTCTTCGCGCGCAATCCCGGCGCTGGGCTCCGGCCAGCGTCGACGATGAAGCTGTTCACGACCGGACTCGCCTTCAATCGGTTCGGTCCGGACTACCAATTCAGCACCACCGTGCTACGCGACGGCGCGGTGTCGGCAGACGGCACGCTTCAGGGCAACATCGTGATCCGCGGCGACGGTGACCCGTCTCTCTCCGGTCGCTTCATGGATGGCGGCCCCAACGCGCCGATGGCCGCGCTCGCGCAGAAGGTCGCCGCCGCCGGCATCAAGCGCGTGAGCGGCGACGTCATCGGCGACGCGACGGCGTTCGACGACGCGCGAATTCCGGACGGTTGGCTCACACGCTACCTCGGCGCCGGCTACGCCGCACGAGTTAGCGGGTTGTCGCTGAACGAGAACATCGTTTGGGTTGCGGTATCGCCTGGAAGCGGCTCGAACGCGGAGGTTGCGCTGGAGCCCATGACGACGGTTCTCCCCGTGATCAACAACGCACGCACGGTGGGCGGGAGCGGCGCGAGTCTTCGAATGAGCAAGCGCGCGGATGGCACCATTACCGTCACCGGATCGATCGGCCGCAATTCTCCACCACGGCGGTACTCGTTCGTGGTGGACGACCCGGCAATGTTCGCGGCCGGCGCTTTTCGCGCTGCACTTCAGGCAGCCGGCGTTCAGGTGGGCGGTGCGACGCGTCTCGCCGCCACTCCCGCGAAAGCGGTGAAGGTGACGAGCATCGAGTCGCCGCCGCTTGCGCGGATGGTGAGCGCCATGAATCGCGAAAGCATCAATCACTACGCGGAGCTGCTGTTCCGCGACGGTGCACGCGGCCCGCGACGGGACGTGCAGGGTAGCGTCGCCAACAGCAACCACGCCATGCACCAGTTCTTCGCGAAGGTCGGCGCGGACACATCAACCATCTACAATGCAGACGGAAGCGGTCTCTCGGTAAACGACCGCATCACCGCGCGCTCCATGATCCAGCTTCTCGACTACGCTCACAGCGCGCCGTGGGGGCCGGAGTTCCACGCGTCCCTGCCGGTCGCGGGCGAGAGCGGAACCCAGCGAAAGCGCATGAAGGGAAGCCCCGCGCAGGGCAACCTTCATGCAAAGACTGGAACCACGAACGACGTCATTGCGCTCGCGGGCTATGTGACTGCACTGGACGGAGAAGTGCTCGCGTTCTCCTTCCTTTACAATGGTACGGATCGCTGGACGGCGAAGTCCACCATCGACGTAATGGGCGAGACGCTCGCGAGCTTCGGAAGAGACTAGCGCGAGCCAAGCCGGCGACGGCTCATCCGGCGACGCGAACGGTCCGGCGCGGAAATTCGCCGCGCCGGACCGTGGTGCTCAGGCGATCGGTTTGATGTCGATCCCACGCTTCGCCAGCTCCGCGATGTACCTTTCGGCCGGCATGCACTCGTCGGGTGTATGCACTCCGCATGGCGAGATCTCGCCCTTCGCCTGCATCTGTCCGGTGATGCTCAGCGAGTAACCGGTGGTCCGCATCATCGCGCTGATGCCGTGCTTCGCATCGTACGTATCCACGAGCTCCCAGCCGAGCTTCTTCGCGGCGCCGTTCTTCTTGCCGCTCACTTCTACGCGAAGCGCGACAAGATCGGGAGAGTCGGGTTTGGTAAGATGGGGGCCCATCGCAGCAACGGCGACATCCCGCGGCGCAACGCTCAGTCCCTTCACGTCGATCGGATCGAGATCGAGCAGACCCAGATCGCGAATTGCTTCCATGATCTTCGCGTGGCCGGGGTAGCGAAGCGTCTTGTACTCCATGGACCGGATCTTCCCCTCGTAGCGGAAGGGCAGTGTCGAGAGCCCGCCAGCCGTGTGAAACGCCTCCAGCTCGCCCACAGGTTCGGCGAACTTCACCGGCTCTATCTCGCTCAACGCCTTCACCTGCGCGCGCTTTCCGTCGCGGACAACCCACGACAGCGTCGTGTAGTAGTCCAGCACTCCCTCCAGTGAGTACACGATCTGGTACTTGAGGGCCCCTTCCGGGTGCTGCGGCAAACCACCGACGAAAATCTTGACCGAATCCACCTCGTCGAGGTGCGAGATGCCGTACTGCGCGAGAATGGTGTCCATGCCGGGCGCGAGGCCGCAGTCAGGAATCACGGTGCATTTGTTCTCGCGTGCCTTCGCGTCGAGCTTCTTCTGCTCGAATACGATGTCGGTGTTGCCGCCGAGATCGCAGAAGTGGACGCCGGCGTCCACCGCGTGCCTGGCGAGATCGAGATTGAAGTAATAAGGGATCGCGCTCATCACAGCGTCGCATTTCCCCATCAAGGCTCGGACCGCTTCCGCGTTTCGAACGTCCAGAGGCGTGGGGATTAGTCGCTTGCCGGAGTACGGCTTGAGGAAGTCGGCGAGATGCTCGATGTGGATATCGGCGAGCCTGACCTCCGTGACTTCAGGATTCTGCAACAGGTCGTACGCGCAAGCCGAACCCTGCAGCCCCGCACCCAGGACAAGCATCCGCATTCTGGTATTCCTCAGTCGAAAGTGAGCGTAAACAAAAAAATGCCCCCCAGTAACAACGTGGGAGGCTGCATATCCAATGGCCCTGAGACCCGTCCGGTCTCTAGAAAGCCGAAAAAGTCACCCCACGCGCGAGTTCACCGCGCGCGGGTCTGGAGCCGCATAGAGGCTCGGGCGTTCCATGGCCGGGGTGACATTGCGGCGGGTTATCATGAGATTTGAATCGTACGCCGGAAAGCAGGCCGAGTCAACCCGACGAGGGCGCGGGCGGCCTTTACAGCGAGCAAGCTGGGGCGGCAGGAGTCGAACCTGCAACTTCCCGAGTAACAGTCGGGCGGTCTGCCAATTGACCTACACCCCATCACTATCGATAAACTCCAACGATCGACGATCAAGCAGGCAATGAGATACGAGAAGA
>JBBRBY010000047.1:0-21445 GCA_038205315.1 Gemmatimonadales bacterium
GGCGGGAGCTCGCCCTGCTGCGCAGGGCTGGCGCTGACGTACACCCGTGAAGAGGGTCAAGAACAATCGAACTATCACCCACCACAAAAGGGACACTTCTATCCGTGTAAAACAGGGGACACTTCTATTCGTGCTTGACAGCCAGCCCGCGGGCGCCTTGACAGGACCGCGCGTGCTGCGTATCGTCACCATACAATCGTCGTCCCGTGGTGATTTGCCGCCTATTGCAGCCACGTAAAACAAATCGCTAAAAAGCATGTAAGCCCGCGGCCAGCCGCGGGCTTTCTGTTTTCCAGGAGTTAGTCTCCAGGATTTGTTTGCGTAAGCGCGATCGGCGGCAGACGGGACGGCACACATCAAAGCTGAGTCCACCATGGCAAGCAAGATCACCCTTCGCACTCTCAACACGCTCCGCGATCGCGGAGAGCGCGCGGTTTTCGTCACCGCGTACGACTATCCAACCGCGACCTTCGCCGAGCGCGCCGGCGTGGACATAATTCTCGTTGGTGACTCCGCCGCGATGACGATGATGGGTCTGCCGAATACGCTTGGCATAGGCATGGAGGAAATGACGGTTTTCGTGCGAAGTGTGTGCAGGGCCGCGAAGCGCGCGTTCGTCGTCGGAGATCTTCCTTTCCTGTCGTACCAGCCTTCCGATGAGACGGCGGTTCTGAATGCCGGCCGTTTCGTTGCGCTGGGCTGCGACGCCGTGAAGTGCGAAGGCGGCCGTCGCGTAGCACCTCGCGTTCGCGCGATGGTCGATGCCGGCATCAACGTCATGGGGCACCTTGGGCTCACGCCGCAGAATATCGCCCAGCTGAGCGGCTACCGCGTGCAGGGCAGATCACTAGCCGCCGTCGAAGCGCTGGTGGATGACGCGCTCGCACTCCAGGACGCAGGTGCATTCGCGATTCTCCTCGAGGCGATGCCTGCAGTCGCTGCTGCCTGCGTGCGTGACCGGCTCGACATCCTGGTGTACGGCATTGGAGCAGGCCCGCACGTGGATGGCCAGCTCGTCATATCGCACGACATTCTGGGCAATTTCGTGGGTGACATTGCACCACGTTTCGTCCGGCGGTTCGCTAACATAGGATTCCAGGTCGAGGATGCGTTCAGAAGCTACGCGACGGATGTTCGGAGTGGCGCCTTTCCCGCGACCGAGCACTGCTACCCGATAGACCCCATAGACGCAGCGGAGATCGCGCCGCTCCTGGCCGCTCAGTCCGTTCACGGCCCTTGCGCTTCTGGTCGTGAAGAGACTCTCTTCACTGCAGGACGTCCGTAGCGACTGACACCCCGAGCGGTGCGGCCGCAGCAACTCCTCGCGTCCCGACACCCGCAAGTACACGCTCATGGAATCAACGGCAACGAACCCGACAACTTGGAACGCGAGGAGTGCTCCCGAGCCTCGCGGTCTGCTGGCGCGATATGCGGAGTTCCTACCCATCACTCCAACCACACCCGCACTCTCGCTAGGGGAAGGCGACACGCCGTTGCTGCCAGCTCCGCGCCTGGCGGAGTGGGTCGGCGTCGCCAGCCTGCATCTCAAGTATGAAGGCGCCAACCCTACCGGATCGTTCAAGGACCGCGGCATGGTCGTCGCCGTCGCGAAGGCGCTCGAGGATGGAGCGGACACGCTGATCTGTGCCTCCACCGGCAACACCTCGGCGAGCGCCGCGGCCTACGCGGCACGCGCCGGCATTCAGGCCGTCGTGCTTCTCCCCGCAGGGAAGGTCGCGAGCGGAAAACTCGCGCAGGCGATTGTCGCTGGGGCGAAAGTCATTTCACTCGATTGCAATTTTGATAGCGCTCTCACCATCGCGCGTGAACTGGCCAGCGGGTACCGTGTGGCGCTCGTCAACTCCGTCAACCCGCACCGCATCGCCGGTCAGGCAACAGCCGCGCTCGAGATATGTGAGCTGCTGGGCGATGCGCCGGCCCTGCTCGCGCTTCCGGTAGGCAACGGCGGGAACATCACTGCGTACGCTCGAGGGTTCCGCATCTACCACGCGCTCGGTCGCGCAACTCACATTCCGCGCCTGCTTGGCGCTCAGGCCGCCGGCGCTGCTCCGCTCGTCCACGGTGCCCCGGTGTCAGATCCCGAGACCCTCGCCACCGCGATCCGAATCGGAAACCCGGCGAGCTGGACGTCCGCGGTCGATGCGGTCAACGAATCACATGGAGCATTCGCCGCCGTGTCGGACGACGCGATCCTGGAGGCGTATCATCACGTCGCGGAACTCGAGGGAGTCTTCTGCGAGCCAGCATCGGCCGCCGGAATCGCCGCGCTTCGCATCGCCGCTCGAGCCGCAAGCGTCGATACGACTGCGAGCGCCGTGTGCGTCCTGACCGGAAATGGCCTCAAGGACCCGGATCGAGCCGCGCCGGAATCGTTTCGTCCCCTCGAGCTCGATGCGAATTCGAAATCGATCGCGCACGAGCTCGGACTGCGACCCAACCGCTGACGCTGCTCGCTCAGCTGGAGCAGTGCGAGCCACAACCGAGCTGTCCGCGATTCCTCGCGAACCACTGATAGAATCGGTCGGCCAGCGAGCGCGCGAACGGAATGTCGAACATCCACGCAAACAGCCAGCCGGCACGAAGCTCTCCAACGATCTGCTCGATCGCGCGCGCGCCTTCCCACGTTTTGTCGTCGGATTTGCGGACTAGCTGCAGTGACGCGTCGTATGCTTCCGGCAGAATCCACGGAAACCGGTCGCGCACTCCGGCTGCCTGCGATGCGACAATCTCGAATGCCCCACGCGTGTCCATCCGCCGCAACCGAACTGTGAGGCTGGTGCACACGCCGCAGTGACCGTCGTAGATCACCACATAGCGGGTACCAGCCCCTGCACTCATGTGCCCGGCGCTCTTATCGCCATCGCGGGCTGCTGCTGCGTGAGGCAGTGAAGCGTTCCGAGTCCCCACACCAGGTCCACGGCATGGATCCCCACCACGCTGCGGCTCGGGAATACGTCGGCGATGATCGACAGGGCGAGCCGGTCATTCGGATCGTTAAACGTGGGCACGAGCACCACGTCGTTGGCGACATAGAAATTCGCGTAGCTCGCCGGTAGCCGTTGCCCGTCCATCATCACCGCACGAGGATACGGCAGCAACAGCACGTTGAGCGGCTGGCGCGACGCGGCCAGCCGCAGCCGCTCAAGATTCTCGACCGACGACGCAAAGTTCGCGTCCGACTGGTCCGCTTCGTACGCGAGCAGCACCGTGTCGAAGCTCACGAAGCGCGCGATGTCGTCCACGTGTCCGTGAGTGTCGTCGCCGGCACAGCCGTTGCCGAGCCAGATAGTATCGTGACAGCCGAGGTACTCGGCGAACGCGCGCTCGTAGCCGTCGCGCGTCAGGCCCGGATTCCGTACCTGCACGTCGCTCAGCAGCCATTCCTCGGTGACGATAATTCGCCCGTTACCATTGACGTCGATCCCCCCTCCCTCGAGCACCAGCCGCGAATCGTCGTCAGGGCGCCTGGCGCGAGTCATGGGAAAGCCGGTCACTTCGTGCATGAAATCCGGAACCCTTCGATCCCGCGCGAAGTTGTCGTACTTGGACCACGCGTCAAAGTCCCACGCGACGATCTCCACTTCACCGCTCGCGTTCCACACGAACGACGGACCAGAATCACGCAGCCAGACACGGTCTGTCGGAGCGACGAGAAGGTTCACACGCTGCATGGTCACATCGTGCGCACGGAGCATCGATGTCGCCGAGTCCCGCACCGAGTCACTCTGGCACAGTATCTCCACCCGTTCATGGTCAGCCAGTACCCGCACGATCTCCGCGTAAGCCCACCGCACCGCGTCCAGCTTACCCGGCCAGTCGGGTTCGTGATGCGGCCACGCTATCCATGTCGCATCGTGCCGCTCCCACTCGGCCGGCATCCGCCAGCGCGTCAACCCAGGTACCTGTTCAGAATTGGAGAGTATGCGTCGATACGGCGGTCACGAAGGAACGGCCAGTTGCGGCGTGTTTCCTCGATCAGGGCAGGATCACATTTGGCGACGAGCACCGCGGGCTCCGTGCCCCCCTCCGCCAGGATGCGCCCGAATGGATCGGAGATGAAGGAGTGGCAGAAGAACTCGATGCCGTCCGTGCCAGGCTCATCCTCAAAGCCGACACGGTTCGGTGACGCGACATACACACCATTCGCGATCGCGTGCGCGCGCTGCGCGATACGCCACGCGTCTTGCTGCGCGGGACCGAACTGCGCCTTCTCTGCCGGATGCCAGCCAATAGCCGTGGGATAGAAGATCACGTCGGCGCCCAGCAGCGCGGTAATCCGCGCAGCCTCCGGATACCATTGGTCCCAGCAGATCAGGACTCCAACGTTGGCGTAGCGCGTCTTCCAGACGCGAAAGCCGCTCGCGCCCGGATGCTTCTCGCCCTCGTATGAGTGATTCGAATCGCCGGGAGTGAAGTAGTATTTCTCGTAGTACAACGGGTCGTCCGGGATGTGCATCTTGTGATACACGCCAAGCAGCGCCCCGTCTGCATCTATCACAGCCGCGGAGTTCCGGTACACACCCGCAGCCTGGCGCTCGAAGATCGGCACCACCAGCACTACCTCGAGCTCTCGCGCGACTTCCTGCATTCGGTTCGTCACCGGACCGGGGATTGGCTCGGCTATATCGAACCGTTCAGAGTTCTGGCTCTTGCAGAAGTAATGCGAGTTGAACATCTCCTGCAGGCAGATGATCTGGGCCCCTCGCCCAGCCGCCTCCCTGATCCGGGCAACGGCACGCGCTACGGTCTCGCCGGGCGTAGCGGCTACCGCGTCCTGTATGATCCCGACGGAGAACGGCTCTCTGCTCATCCTCGAAAGTTAACCGCGTCGGCCCGCTCCCCAACCGACTGGCGACCGCTCAACCGGGCGGGCCCGGCTGCCGACACTTCCATTGAGCGGAATCACCCATTCGCGGCCGCGAGTGGGGCAGCCGCTGTCCCCGTCGAGCCTCGGCCGCGCGGGGTGGTTCACGGCCCCGCCCTGCGCGGAGGCATCGGAGGCATAGTTGCATTCTCGCACCGCTCACTTTGTTCTCGCCGTACTGCTCTGCGCGTCGGCTGCCTGCTCTCGCCGCCCTGACGCGTACGTCATAGGCGCGGCCGGACCCCAGACCCTAGCCTACGGGATTCAGAACCAGCGCGGTATCGAACTCGCCGTGGACGAGATAAACCACGACGGCGGGATCAACGGCGTTCCCATTCGCGTCGTGAAGCGAGACGATCACGCCAGCGGCTCGGACGCTGCTAGGATTGCTGGCGAGTTTGTCGCCGACAAGGATATGGTTGCCGTGATTGGCCATGCTGGCTCCGGTGCCGAAGTGTCCGCAGCGCACGTGTACGATGCCGGCCAGCTGCCGGCAGTAGCGACCACTCCATCGTCACCGGACATCACGGGGATCTCTCGCTGGGTGTTTCGAATGAGCCCGAGTGATTCCGTGAACGGGGTCACACTCGCGCGCTTCGCATCGTCGCTCGCGGACTCTCTTCATCGCGCACCACGCGTAGCGATCCTGTACCACAACGACTCGTACGGACGCGGGCTGTCAGATGCGTTCCTGCACAGTTTCAAGGGAAAGGTCATCAGCGACGATCCGGTGGGATCGAACACGGACCTCGAGCCATACATCACGTACTTCAAGACCCAGACGCCGGATGTTGTTTTCGTCGCAAGCGACGAGGATCTCGGCATCCGCATTCTCCGCGAGGCCAGGCGCCAGCAGCTCGGGACGACATTTCTGGGCGGCGATGGCTGGCAGGGGGTCGTGAGCGAGCCGGCGTCGGACGGAACCTTTATCGGTACTCCGTTCACCGCGCAGGATCCAAGCTCCCGCACTCGTCAGTTCGCCAATGCGTTCAGAGCGCGCTTCGGAATGGTGCCCGACGCACACGCCGCGCTTGCCTACGACGCCACAAGGCTCGTTGCGCGCGCGCTGAGGAGCGGTGCGACCACGCGCGCTGCTGTCCGTGACTATCTCGCGTCACTCGATCGCTCCACGGCGTTCGCAAGTCTTTCAGGTCCAACATGGTTTGACAGAACGGACCCCGTGGGCGACACGTTTCGCGTGACGCGAGTTCAGTCCGGTCTCATGGTCCCGGTAACTGCACGATGACATTCCGCGAACATCTCCGGCTGAGCACCATCCGAGACACACTCTTCGTGGGCTTTGGCGCGCTCGTATTCTTTCTGATAATCGCCGGCGTCGTTGGGTGGATGGCGGTACGCGCCGGCGCCTCGGACGTCGCGGGAGAGCTGCAGAGCGTTCTCGCAACCGCACAACAGACGTCCGACTACTCCAACATCATCACTCGTGAAATTCAGGCGGCCTCGGGCTACATGGAGACAGGCGACTCGGCGTCCCTTCGCGAGTTCCGCCAGCTCGGCCACGAGGCGCACGGACTCCAGCGCCGGTTTGGGCTCACGCAACATGCGACCTCCACGGAGATTGCCGCGATCGCCGCCGTCGATAGCCGCCTGGCAGACTTCGAAAGCGCCTACGCACTCGCCCACAGGCTCCGTGACATGGGTCGCACCGGCGAAGCGCGTGTTCAGGCTGAACAGGCGCGCACAATCGTAACGGGCCTGCTCCAGGATCTCGCGCGATTCGACGCCGCCAAGTCCGGGGAGGTATCCAACACCACGGAACATCTCGACTTCCTGGCGCGCTGGCGCGCTACCGCGGTGCTCGGCGCCGTCTCGATCGCAGCACTCCTCGCCCTTCTCATCGCCATTCGCGCCATTCGCGCCATCGACACGCCGCTCCGCGCTTTGTCGCGCCACGCTCGCAGCTTCAGTGAGGGCAATCTCACGGCGCGTACCGAGCTAGCCGGCCTGCCCGGTGAATTCGCCACCGTTGCGTCAGCGATGAACCACGCCGCCGACTCGCTGTCGCGAGTGGTCGACGTCGCCACGCGGACCGCCGACGACGTGACCAACTCCGCCGGTGATCTCGCGAGCGCATCGCAGCAAATCTCGGACACCGCCAACCAGGTTTCCGAGGCCGTCACGCAGGTCTCGGCTGGCGCGGAATCCCAGGTTCGGCAGATCATGTCCGTCACACAGTCACTCGACACAATTCGGGACGCCGCCGACGGCGTGGCCGCCGGTGCCGAAGAGGTCCAGGCGCTCGCGGCATCCATCCACGGACAGGCAGCGGGCAAGCGCGCGGAGCTCGAACGCACTCTCACGATTCTCGTGGATGTTCGTACCATCGTTCGCGAAGCAGCTGAAGAAGTGCGGGCGCTCAACGCGACCGTGGGTGACATCAACAAGTTCGTTACGTCCGTCGGCCGAATAGCCGATCAGACGAATCTCCTGTCCCTGAACGCGGCGATCGAGGCCGCACGCGCCGGCGCCGCCGGCCGCGGATTCGGTGTGGTCGCCGATGAGATCCGAAAGCTCGCCGATCAATCCCGCGCCGCGGCAGACGATGTTGTGGAGCTCACCGGCTCCGTAACGAGCCGCGTGACTCGCACCTATAGCACCATGGAGCGTGGCGAGCGCCACGTGGGCGAGCTGGAACGGGTGTCGCGCGATATCGACGACGCGCTCGCATCGATTGCCGCAGCCGCGGAGCGGACGACGCGGGCCGCTGAGGAAGTGGCACATACCGCCGACAATAATGTTCGCGTGGTGCAGTGTGCCACCGAGGGGCTCGCCGCGGTTGCCCGCACGGCGGAGGGTCACGCAGCAACCGCCATGCAGGTGAGCGCGTCCACCGAGGAGCAGAGCGCGGCATGCGAGCAGATGACCACGGCATCGGCGCTGCTGCTGCGCGGCAGCACTCATCTTCGCAATCTGGTCGGCGAGCTGAGGACGGCGTAGTCGTCTCCGGCTCCGCCGCCGCGGCCAGGAGTTCGGCAGCCCACCTCTTAGATTTCGGAATGCCCCAGTCTCCTCCGGCCGTGGTTCTGCTAAGCGGCGGGCTCGATTCCACAACGGTTCTCGCCATCGCGAAGCGCGATGGATACGAGATCAATGCGCTCTCGTTCGACTACGGCCAGCGGCACAGTCACGAGATCACCGCCGCGCGTCGTATCGCGCGGTCGTATGGAGTCGCTAGACACGAGATCGCCACCATCGATCTGCGCATTTTTGGCGGCTCGGCCCTCACGTCCGACGTGGCGGTTCCCAAGAAACGCGACATCAAGGCCGCGACAGACGTGCCAATCACGTACGTGCCGGCCCGGAATACGATATTCCTGGCTTTTGCCCTCGCGTTCGCGGAGGTAACTGGTGCGCACGACATCTTCATCGGCGTGAACGCTCTCGATTATAGCGGCTATCCGGATTGCCGTCCCGAATACATCGAGGCATTCGAGCGAATGGCAAACCTCGCGACGCGCTCGGGCACCCGGGGTGACGTCGTCAGGATCCGCACTCCGCTGATGCATCTGTCCAAGGCTGGCGTCGTAACGCTCGGCAACTCGCTCGGCGTCGATTACTCGATGACCATAAGTTGCTACGATCCGGCCGCCAATGGAGACGCCTGCGGTGAATGCGACGCCTGCCAGCTCCGCCTCGCGGGATTCGAGAGCGCCGGCTCCTCGGATCCAATCTCGTACGCGAGACGTGCGCCCGTCCGATGACGTACACGGTCAAGGAAATCTTCTACACGCTGCAGGGAGAAGGCGCGAATGCCGGGCAGGCCGCCGTATTCTGTCGCTTTGCTGGCTGCAATCTCTGGACAGGACGCGAGCGTGACCGCGCCAACGCTGTCTGCACGTTCTGTGATACCGATTTCGTGGGTATCGGCCCGGATGGTGGGAAGTTCGCCGACGCCGAGAGCCTTGCGCGGGCAGTCGACGCCGCATGGCGGCCCTCGACCGATGCCGATGCCGATGCCGATGCCGAGCGCTTTGTTGTATGTACTGGCGGAGAGCCGCTGCTGCAGCTGGACGCAGCCGCCGTGGACGCCCTGCATCGCCGCGGATTCACGGTCGCAGTAGAGACCAACGGAACCCAGCCGCTGGTTGCCGGAATCGACTGGATCTGCGTAAGCCCCAAGGCTGGTGCTGAGATCGTCATCAGTGGCGGCGATGAGCTCAAGCTCGTATATCCGCAGGAGACGGCGATGCCAGACCGCTTTGCGTCGTTGCAATTCGATAGTTTCTTCCTGCAGCCAATGGACGGTCCGCACCTTGCCGAAAACACGCAGGCGGCCATTCAGTACTGCCTGGGCCATCCTGCGTGGCGTCTATCTATTCAGATGCACAAGCTGGCCGGCATCAGATAGTACCTGGTCCTCTCCCCAGGCACACTCTTTAGAGGGTTGCCTCGAACGACCCCCGGGCGTCGTAAGTAAATGACTGCCACGCCCGAATCCGGAGACACAGCTTCTGTCGGAACGTAAGGAATCATCCCCCGCCGGCGATACGCCGGCATTTCAATACATGGAGGGACAGGACGACGCCATGAGGTCGTTCTCTCTTCTGGAATCCGCGTTAGACGCTATCCACGACGCGATACTCATCGTGCGCTCGGATGGGCACATATTCGGCTTCAACGCCGCGTTCGCGAAGATGTGGAACATTCCGCGCGAGGTCATGGAGCTCCGGAGCGACGAGCGCGCGCTGGCGGTCGCCAAGAGCCAGTTGAAGGATCCCGACGCCTTCGCGCGCCGTGTCAACGAGTTGTATGCGACGCCCGAAATGGCAAGCACCGATACAGTCGAGCTGCTCGACGGACGCATTCTCGAGCGCAATTCCGTACCGCAGCGTCTTGCCGACAAGATCGTGGGCCGTTTGTGGACGTTTCGCGACATCACCGACCGAAGCCGGATGCAGAGCGCGGTGCGGGCCAGCGACGCGCGATTCAGAAGTGTATTCGACCACTCTGCCGTCGGTATTGCGCTTATCGAGCCCGACGGCAGAATCACCGCGACGAATCCCGCGTTGCAACAGTTTCTCGGATACAACGGGGACGAGCTTCTTAATCGCCGCCTGTATCACCTTGTCCCGGATGAGGACGCTGACGGTGTCGCCGCGGCGCTGGCGGCGCTCTCCGACAGAGCGATCCCCGATCTCACGGTCGAGCAGCGATACCTGCGACGCGACGGAGAGGTGGCTTGGGCGGCACTCACGATGTCGCGCGCGCAGGACAGCTTCAGCGGGGAGTCCCTCGGAATCATCGCGATGGTGCAGGACATCAGCACCCGCAAGTCGCTCGAGGCTCGGCTCACACATCAGGCGTCGCACGACCCGCTCACGAACCTCGCGAACCGAACCCTGTTTCGGCAACGCGCCGAGGTCGCGCTGCAACGCGCCAGAAATCGCGATCAGGTGGTAGTCATGTTCCTCGACATCGACAACTTCAAGACCGTCAACGACAGCGCCGGGCACAGCGCTGGCGACCAGCTGCTCGTCGTCGCTGCCTCGAGACTGCTCAACGCGACGCGCGGATCCGACACGGTCGCGCGCTTCGGCGGCGACGAGTTCGCGATCCTCCTGGAGAATGTGCGGGACGACGACGAAGCCAGGATCGTCGCGGACCGGATCACGCGAACCATGCGCCAGCCGATCCACGTTGGTGAGGAGAGCGTTACCACCGGCGTCAGCATCGGCATCGCGCGGCTCCACAAGGAAGGTGATGGCGCCGACGAACTGATCCGCAACGCGGACGTGGCGATGTATACCGCCAAAGGCGCGGGCAAGGGCCGATACCAGTTCTTCGAGCCCGCCATGCATACCGCCGTCGTGGACCGGGTGGAACTCGAGACGGATCTGCGTCGCGCGGTTTCGTCTCCTGCCAGGTCCTTCGTCCTGCACTATCAGTCGCTCGTAACGATAGCGACGGGCGCCGTTGTCGGCGTGGAAGCACTCGTCCGGTGGAACCATTCGCGCCGCGGCGAGCTGCAACCGTCGGACTTCATAACGGTTGCGGAAGAAACCGGGCTCATCATACCGATCGGCAGATGGGTGCTGCGTGAGGCCTGCCATCAGGCGTTCGCCTGGTGGAAGGACCTCCCGGACGAGAATCGCATGAGCATGGCGGTCAACGTCTCCGGGCGACAGCTTCAGGACGCCTCGTTCGTCGCTGACGTCGCCGAGGCGCTCGCCGATTCGGGTCTGCCACCATCCCGGTTGGTGCTGGAGATTACCGAAACCGTCATCATGCACCGCACGGAAGCGATGATGTCGCGGCTGACGGAGCTCAAGGACCTCGGTGTGCATCTCGCGATCGATGACTTTGGAACCGGCTACTCATCGCTCAGTTACCTGCAGCAGTTCCCCATCGACATCATCAAGATCGACAAGGCGTTCATCGATGGGATGGACCGGGATCCCGCAGGCGCCGCGCTGACACGAACCATCATTGGCCTTGGCGACACGCTTGGCCTGTCCACCATCGCCGAGGGCGTGGAGCACGCCTCGCAACGCGAGACGCTCGCTGCGCTGGGCTGCGTCGTCGCACAGGGGTTCCTCTTCGCTAAACCCGTCGCCGCTGCGGGCGTGAGTGAGATGGTGAGCAGGCCCGCGCCAAGAGACAAGCACTGACGCCTTGCTAAGTTTAGGGGTCGCTCACAACCCAGTCCTCCCGAATGTCGATTCATTTCCTCAAAGGCGTGACCCTCGCCGTTGCCCTGCTCGGCCCTGTCGTCACCACGTTGTTCTACCACTGGCGCCTGTCGGTGATCTCAAGCCAGCAGCACCAGGCTCGTTAGTGTACGTTGGCCACATCGGCGTCGGCCTGGGCGCCTACTCGCTTCGAAATACCCTCCCTCTCTGGCTGCTGCTCATCGCGGCACAGGTTCCCGACTGGGTGGATGCGGGATTCTGCATTGCGAATGTGGACCGCGGCCCCTACGGGCTCTACAGTCACGGATTCATACCCGTCGGGATCGCGATGCTCGTGTTCGGAATTGTCGCGTATGCCATTACGCGCGATCCCAAAGGAGCCATCATCGTCGCGCTCGTCGTGGCGTCCCACTGGGGTCTGGATTACCTCACCGGCCACAAGCCCACCTGGCCCAGCGGACCCATTGTCGGGCTCGACCTTTACTCGAGGCCGGTCGTCGATGTAATAATGGAGTCGGCTACGATCCTCGTGGGTTGGTTGCTGTATCGCCGCACGCTGCCTGCCGACCTTCGCAACCATGGTTGGACGTACGCTATGCTTTTTACATTATGCGCGCTACAGGTGCTCGCGGGTGCCGCGTTCGCGCTAAGCCTGGGAGGGCATGCAAAGTGTTGACGAGCATTCCAATCATCTCACCGATCGACGTAACGCTGGGACAAGTGGGTGTACTCCGCCTTCCTGCGCCCGACTATGAGATTCACGCTCTTCCGCCACCGGCCGACCTGGCTGTCACTCCATCGCCCCACGATTCCGCTCAGGTCGCGCTGGATGAGATGGACCGCGCGGCACAGATCGGTGAATATCACGACTTTCCGTGGTGGGACGAGCGGATCCGCCTGATACGCACCCGGCTGGAGCTGAATCGGGATTCCTGAGGCAACGGGCTTGCAACATCCGCCAGACCAAATTGTTGGCGACACCCACGCCGCCAGGTGGCGCATGCTGGTGCTGCTCTCCTGCGCGGAGCTGCTGGGCATGTCACTCTGGTTCGCCGCCAGCGCCGTCTCCGCTCAGTATCGCGTTCTCTGGTCGCTGACGGCATCGCAGGCCGGCTGGCTTACAACCATCGTCCAGCTCGGGTTCGTGCTCGGCACAGCGGTGCTGGCCACGCTGAACGCCGTTGACATCATTCCGTCGAAACGCCTCTTTGCGGGGGGCGCGGTGGCTGGAGCCGCCGCGAACGCGACGCTGCTTGTAGTGCCCGGCTTTCACGCCGCACTGGCCTGCCGGCTCCTCACCGGATTCGCGCTCGCGGCGGTTTACCCGCCGGCCATGAAGATGATATCGACCTGGTTTCGCGCGCGCCGCGGCCTCGCTGTGGGCGGCATCGTGGGTGCGCTTACGGTCGGAAAGGCGACCCCATATCTGGTTCACGCAATACCGGGCGCGGGCATTCGCCCCGTGGTCATCGCTGCATCCGTCGCCGCCACCGTCGCGGCACTGCTAGTGATGATCGCATACGACGACGGACCGTACCCGTTTCCGCCGCGACGGTTTTCGTGGACACTCGTCGCCGATATCGTGCGCGAACCACGCTGGCGGCTCGCCACTGGCGGATATCTGGGACACATGTGGGAGCTGTACGCCGCGTGGACATGGTTGCCGGTATTCGTAGCGGCCAGCGTCACCGCCCAACGCGGCCACTCTGCGACTTCCGACTCCGTCGCGTCAGCGGTCGCGTTTGCTGCGCTCGCAATCGGCGGCGCCGGCTGCATCTGGGGCGGTCTCGTCTCCGATAGACGCGGACGCGAGTGGCTCGTCACGGTTGCCATGACGGTGAGCGGGCTATGTTCGCTCCTTATCGGCCTCACGTTCGGCGCGACCCTCTGGCTCGTGGTGCCGGTCGCGATGGTCTGGGGATTTTTCGTGATCGCGGACAGTGCGCAGTTCTCCGTGCTCGTCACCGAGAGTGTTCCGCCGCACGCCGTCGGAACCGCGCTCACTGTCCAGACATCGCTCGGATTCCTGCTGACGATGGCTTCGATCCAGCTCGTTCCTGTGGCGACGCAGTTCGTGGGCTGGCGATGGGCATTCGCCGTACTCGCACTCGGACCCGTATCCGGGATAGCCAGCATCCGCCGGCTGGTGCGATTCGTCCGCGACAGTCGCGAGAGGCCGGCTATCGCGTGATCATTCGCAGGGTAATTACGACCGTCGCTGACAGCTCATGCAACGGTCGGCATGAAGTTGCGCATCAGCCAGTCGCGAGCGAGGACGACGTCGCTCATCACCAGCTCGTGGCCAGCTGGGGCCACGTTCAGGGTGACGTCGGCGTCCGCCGCGCGAAAAATTCCTGCGAGACGTTCTGACTCGCCCACTGGCATCGTTTGGTCGCGCCCTCCGGCGCAGATGAGGACAGGAATTCCGCTCAGGCGCGGGGTGACGGCCGGCACGAACGGAACCATGGGACGAAACAGAATCGCGCCGGATAGAGAATCGGCCTCGCTCAACAACAGACTGGCGGCGATGTTGGCGCCATTCGAATGCCCCACGCCCACCACGCGATACCTGTCAAAGCCGTAAACGTTCGCAGCGGCATCCACGAAGGCGCCAAGCTCGCGCGTGCGGATTGCAACATCCTCCAGATCGAATACACCCGCTGCCAGCCTTCGGAAGAATCGCCGCGAATCGCCTTCCCTCACGCGCCCAGCCGGACTCAACAGAGTGGCGCCTGGAGCCAGCGTGTAGCCAAGCTGAAGCAGCGAGTCGCTCTCCCCTCCGGTGCCGTGCAGCAGAAGCAAAGTGATTTTCGCGAACGGTCCTTCGCCGGGAATGAAGCGATGTTCGAACATGAGGGAATCGGCCGTATCCATTCATCCGCCTGACATGGTTGGATGCAAAAATATCACGCGTACCATGGGTGCGCGTGATATCCCGCTTCCTGACGCCTACCGCGTAGTTACGGCATCAGTACGCGATCTACCACCTGAATGACGCCGTTCGATTGAATGACATCATAGGTTGAGATCGACGCCGCGTTTCCCTTGGAGTCCACCACCACGATGTTGCGCGGTCCGTTCATCTTGAAGGTGAGCTTCTCGCCCTGCACGGTGGCCAGCTGCGCAGTGCCGTGACCGTCACGGATCGCTTCCATCAGCTTCGCGGCCGTGTAGTCACCAGCGATCACGTGATACGTGAGGATCTTTGTGAGCGTGGCCTTATTCTCCGGCTGCACCAGAGTGTGCACGGTGCCAGCAGGAAGTGCGGCGAATGCCTCGTTCGTCGGCGCGAAGACCGTGAATGGTCCCTTGCTCGAGAGCGTTGCGACCAGATCCGCGGCCTTGACGGCGGCGACCAGCGTGGTGTGATCGGCCGAATTCACCGCGTTCTCCACGATGTTCTTGCGCGGGGACATATCCTGGCCGCCGACCATGGTCATGCCGTTCATCATCTGCGCGTGTAACGGTGCTGCCGCTGCGAGCGCAAGAACGAGCGCCGCGAGCGTGGGTGCGTATTTCCGCATTGGTAATCTCCGGATGGGTTAGCCGACTCTACGTTCGGTCGTGCTTACTACGCCCCCACGCTCGCGACTGGATCTATCGGATTTCCAAACCTATTTGGCCATCCAGCTGTTGTTCGTTCTGTCCACGTCCAGGAGCAGGTGATCGGGATCCACGTCGATGCGATTCACCGTCTTTCCGGTGAAGTCATAATCGCGGACGTAACGGGCGGAGTTGGTGCTCCACACCAGCGCCGGATACTTGAAGTCCTGCGTCGTCCCGTCTGAGAATGTGAACCGCGCGTAAATGGGAAGCACCCCGCGCGCACGATTCCCGTATACGACCACCACATGCTGCACTCCGCTCGAATCGGATGTCTGCACGGACTCGATCGCTTCGTCGAAGTGTGTGTTTTCGTAGAACCAGTCGCGCCAGAACCAGTCGAGCCGCTCGCCACCTACAGATTCCATCGTTCGGAAAAAGTCGGTCGGCGTGGGATGCTTGAACGCCCAGCGACGAACGTATTCGCGAAACGCGTCGTCGAATGCGGCCGGCCCGAGAATTTCCTGGCGGAGCAACTGCAGCCCAACCGAAACCTTGGTGTATTCGGTGAAGCCGAGCTTGCGTGGGTCGATTCTGTCCGGTCCCTGTTCGATCGGAACGTCCACGTTGAACCGCTGTGTCCCCTCGATCTGGCCGCGCTCCTCCGCCGCGCGCTGCATCTGATCACCGTTCTGCGGATAGCGCCGCGCTTCGCTGAAGGTGTTGATGAACGTGTTCATTCCCTCGTCCTGCCAGAAGTGCATCCGCTCATTCGATCCCACGATCATCGGAAACCAGTTGTGACCGATCTCGTGCGTAACCACGTTGTAGAGGTCGAATTTGTCGCGACTGCGCGCCTCCATCGCGAGCATGGGATACTCCATACCACTGATCGGACCCTCCACCGCCGAGATCTGCGGGTAGGGGTACATGAACCACCGCTCGGAATACTCCTGGATGGACATCCGCGATTGATCGGCGGCGTCGTCCCAGATCGAAGCGGCGCTCGGCCGGTAGTACGCCTGCGCGAGGATGCCCTTCCAACTGGACGCATCCCACTGATACTCGGGCGAGGCAGCCCAGGCCACGTCACGAACGTTGTGAGCCTTGAAGCGCCACGTCATTGTACCGCTCGTCCGGGCGCGCGCAGCGCCGCTGCTAAGGTCCTGAGCGGTTACGATCGACACCGGTGTCGTTGAAGTTGCGGCCTTCGCCAACCGGCTTATCTCGGTTGGCGTGAGAACCTCGCGCGGATTCTCGAGCGCGCCGGTGGATGCCACTATGTAGCCGGCCGGTACCGTGACACTGACGTTGAAGTCGCCGTATTCGAGATAGAACTCTCCCTGGCCCAGGTAGGGCTCGGTATTCCAGCCGCGAACATCGTCATACACGTTGACGCGCGGGTACCACTGCGCCAGTTCGTACAATGACCCCTCGCGACCCATTCGATCCGCTCCGTGTTCCGGGATCGCGAAATGCCACGCTGCGTCGAACGTGGCAGTCTTCCCGGGCGCGAGCGGCTCGGCGAGGTCAATCTTGGTGACCGTACCATTGTCGCGCAGCTTTAGCGATGCACGACGGCCGCCAATCACCTGCTCGAAGCGATCAATCACATCGCCCCCGACAAAACTGCGCGAGCCGAACCGGCTATTCGGCGCGAAGACGAGCGTGTTCAACGAGTTCGGGCGAAAAGCGTTCTGCTCCGTCTGCACCCAGATGAAGCGGAGCGTGTCCGGCGAGTTGTTCGTGTAGCGCATGGTCATGGATGCACTGAGCGATTTTGCAGCCGTGTCGAGAGTCGCGCGCAGATCGTAGTCGGCGCGCTGCTGCCAGTACCGGGGTCCCGGCCGTCCGTCCGCGCCCCGATACACGTTCGGAGAGGGGAACAGATTTAGATCGGCGAAGATCGAGGTGTCTGCAGCGCCGGCCCGAGTTCCCGGCGTCTGCGGCGGGACGGCCCTCTGCGTCTGCTGGGCGCCAGCCGTCGTGCCACCGAGTAGAACGGCCACGAAGGCGGCCGATCTCAATGAAAGCATGTTTAAATACTCCGGATAAATGGGATTCCGTGACGGAGCGGCCGCCGGCTCGAGGCCGGAGACCGTCTCTTATGTTACTCAGGGTTCCAATCGCATGTGCCGGACCAGAACCGTTCGGCGGCGTAGTACCGGTGCGTTACGCGGGGAAGGAATCCCGGCGGACAGGGCGCCCGATCCGACAGCCTTATCGGCGCGCCGAGACGGTCCAGTCCGGGAGTCCTGACCACCACGCGTCCGGACGGCTTGCAACGGTCTGAACGCGCCGGTTCACGGCACTGACGTTACGCGCCTCGTACAGCCACACCGCCGGTGCATCACCGTCGATTATCCCGTACGCACGGCCGAAATAGCTGCGCGCCGCCGCGGGATCAAAGGAGCGCGCTCCGCTGTCCACCAGTGTGTCGAACGACGCGCTGGCATACCCGGAGTAGTTCGCACCCTGAGGAGGCGCGCTGTGACTTCCCCAGGCCTGCAGCACCGCCGCCGGACTGGGATCGGTGTGCCACGCATTGAGGACGGCATCGAAGTCGCCCGCCCCCAGCTTCTTGACGAAGGTATTGACTTCCATCGGCTCGATGGTGACGACCACTCCGAATTTTCGGTACTGTGCCTGGAGCAGGGTTGCATACTTCATCCGCACCGCGCTCGACGTGGGCACCAGCAGCCTGAACGACACGGGTCGATGCGCCGCGAGTATTCCTGCGGCAGCCGCAGAGTCGTAAGGCAACGACTCCACGCCGCCACTAGCGGCAATCGCTCGCGTCACCGGACCGAGGCCCGTCAACGCGAGTGTATCGAACACGTTGCGCGCCAGTGCGGCTCGATCCACGGCCATGCTCAGCGCGCGACGGATGTCCCTGTTCGCAAACGGTGCGCGCTTCACGTTGAACGCCAGATATCCGTAGTCGAGGCTCGGCGACGCCAGCAGGCGCAGTGCAGGCGACGTGCGTACCTGATCCACCGTCGGCCCCCGGACAACTTCCAGGAAATCCGCCTCGCCCGCGAGGACTCGCGTCGTGGCCGCCGGCATGTCAGCCGAGACCAGCCAGATCACGCGCCCGAGCCTTGCGGGACTTCGATAGTTGCCGGTATCACTCACGATCTCTATCCGTGACCCGGCATCCCAGCGTGCGAACCTGAAGCGGCCGGAACCAACGGGATGACGTGCAAACGACGACGACGCGAGCGCCTTCACGGGTATCGCAGCGAGCAGGTGTTCCGGGAGAACCGCGACGTTGTAGACGAAATCGAAGAACTGCTCCGGTGTGTGCTTTTTATACCAGACCACCGCCGTGCTCGAATCCCGCACAGTCACCGAATCAATTCCGCCGAGATTCGCCGCTATTGGCGAACCCAGTACCGAACCCTTGAGCAGCCGGAAGGTGAAGCGCACATCGGCCGCACGCACCGGCTTCCCATCGTGCCATCTGGCCCGGGGGTTGATGTGAAACGCGATCCACGAGGAATCCGGAGCCCAGCTCCACGCATCAGCCAGTCGCGGCGTGAAGCCAGCGTCACCGATCGTGTTGAGCGAGGGACCTATGTCTGCCAGATAATCGAATACCTGATCCACGACCTGCCGTCCCTGCCCCGTCATCGTAAGCGGAGGGAAGAGATTGTCGGCGTCACCCGCCGCTGCAATGACGAGCGTCCCTCCACCGCCGGCTGCGACTTTCGAGTCGCGAGCGCACGCGCCTGCCTGCAGTGCAAACAGAATACCGGTAGCTGCTCTCACCACTCTCGGACCTGTCGACATTATCACGCCGCTGATTGTTGTTGGTTGGGCACCCACTTCAGGAACAGATCGAACATCTCCGGGTCAAAGTGACCCGTGGCATTGTTCTCTACCATTATCTCGACCGCGTGCGCACGATCGAAGCCCTTGCGATACGAGCGAGTAGTCGTGAGGGCGTCATACACGTCGGCGATGCACAGTATGCGAGCCGACAGCGGGATATGCTTTCCGGCGAGGCGATCGGGATATCCGCAACCGTCCCAGCGCTCGTGGTGATTGCGCACCATCGGTCGTATGTCCCAGGGGAACTCGATGTCGGCCAGCAGCTCCACACCCGCCTCCGGATGTCGCTTCATGATGCGCCATTCATCCTCATCCAGCCGACCTGGCTTGTTGAGCACTTCGACAGGAACGATGAGCTTTCCCACGTCGTGTAGGAGCGCACCGATTCTGAACCAGAACATCGTCGTGGAGTCGAATCCGGCGAGTTCGGCCAGCGTACAGGCCACGCCCGCAACTCGAACGCAGTGACCCTGTGTGTAGAAGTCCTTGCTCTCAATCGACTCGCTCCACTTGCTCACGACATCCAGAAATCGCGCTTCCAGGCGGCCGTTGCGCCGAGCCACGGCGTCGAGGTCGCGCTCCGCGCGAAGTTGCGAGAACCAGCTGTGCGCCGCGTTCAGTGCGGACAACGTGTCGGTGTTGCGCGACTGCATCCAGTACAGCTCCGCCTGCTCTCGGGCCGTCTCCGCGGAGAGGAGGAGGTCGTGGGAACTCTCGCCGAACCGCGCCGCTTTCGCAAGCCACTCGTCCGCATCGTCGAGCTGCGTTTGTTCGCGGCACACCACGCCGTAGTGCTTGTATACCTCGCCGAGCCAAGGGGCCCTCGTGTTGTCATCCGCCTGCGCGTCGGCGAGCAGCCGCTCGCATCTCTCGCGCGCTCTGTCGATCTCCCTTCGGGCGATCCATAGCTCGGCCTGGTTTACCTCGATTCGGCGGAGCAGGCCGGGCTCATCCGCTGTTGCGCACGCCGCGCACGCCGCGTCATACGCCGCCTCGGCCCTGTCCCACTGGCCGAGGTCGGTGCAAACCATTCCCACGTTGTTGAGTACGTGAGCTTCGTACAACGAGAGTCCGAGTACTTTGAAGCGGTTTCTGCTCGACTCATAAGATTGCAGTGCCAGATCCAGATTGCCGCGGATGTTGGCAACAGTCCCGAGATTCTGGTCGAGGATACCGAGGAGCAACTCATCACCAGCGTGTGCAGCACGCACGCGCGCACGTGCATACAGATCCTCGGATCGGTCCATGTTGCCGAGCGTCTGCTCGATGGTAGCCAACGCGTTCAGCGCATACGCTTCCGCGGTCAGATCGCTCGCGATCTCTGCTTCGGCAACTGCCCTCTCCGCCACCGCCCGACCGATGCTCGGATTGCCCTGCTGCGCGTGCGATCGAGCCACCCAGCGGAGCAATGACGACCGCATCGTGTGCGAGAGCGACTCGTCGGGCAGGAAGCTTTCGTACAGCGCTCTCGCGGCCGCCCACTGCCCGTTCTTCTCCATGGCGCGCGCTTCCGCGACCAGCCCGTCGAAGCTGGGCGGGTTGGATGTCCCGCTGTCCGGTGGAGGCGCGACCGTGGTCACTGGCTCGTCACCACCATGCGCCGTTCGAGACCGGCAGCGCGAAGCTTGCGGCCGAGCGTCGGTCGTGATATTCCCAGAATTCTCGCGGTCGCGCTCAGGTTCCCCTGCGTGATCACGAGCGTCGCCTGAATTGCCTCGCACTCGATCTCATCCAGCGTCTTCCCACCCGGCGGTATGCGAATCACCGTGCCATTTTCCGCGTCGAGCCCGGGCTGCACGCTGCGCCGGCGCTGGAACAGGAGCTGCTGCCGCTGGATGGTCTTTCCCCCAGCCACGATTACCGCGCGCTCTATCACGTTCTTGAGCTCGCGAACGTTGCCGGGCCAGTTGTGACTGCAGAGCGCCGACATCGCGTCAGCGGACAGAGTGGCGGGTACACCGTCTGTCTCCCGCGCAAGCTCCCGCAGAAAGTGTCGCGCCAGGATCTCTATGTCGCCCACACGCTCGCGTAACGGCGGCAGGTCGAGGCGTACAACGTTAAGCCGATAGAACAGATCCTCGCGGAACACTCCGCTGTCCACCGCATCGGCGAGCGACACGTTGGTTCCAGCGATGATTCGCGCGTTAATGGGCAGCTCGACCGCGCCTCCGACCCGGCGAAACGTGCGTTGCTCAAGAACGCGCAGGAGCTTTGGCTGCAACTTGAGCGGAAGCTCGCCAATCTCGTCCAGGAAGATCGTACCTCGACCGGCGACTTCAAGCAATCCGCGTTTCATGGTGCGCGCGTCCGTGAATGCGCCTCGCTCATGCCCGAAGAGCTCGCTCTCCAGAAGTGTCTCCGGGATTGCGGCGCAGTTGATCGCTACGAAGGGCTCGCTCGCCTGCATCGAGCATGCGTGAATGCCGCGCGCAAATAACTCCTTTCCTGTCCCTGTCTCGCCGCAGACCAGCACCGTCGATGCGCGGCTCGCCCCTACTTGCGTGGCGAGCGACATGACCGACGTCAGGCTCTC
>JBBRBY010000048.1:0-21385 GCA_038205315.1 Gemmatimonadales bacterium
TCCACCCAAGCGCAGCCCGGGTCACCGGGGCGCCGATGTGAAGGATACCGTGGCGGAGATGACCGCCAAGGCGCACGAAATAAGCCTCGAGGCAGGCAGCAAGATGGCCGCCGCGATGAAGGATGTCGTAAATGCAGCCGCCGGCCTCACCGGGTTTGTGCTTGAGAGTGCCCGTGATCTCGTTCAGTACATGGTCCGACGCGGGCAGATGACGCAGGAGGAGGCCGACAAGCTCATCCGGCAGGCCGAAGAAGCGCAGGTAGGTCGGCCAGCGCCGCCACCACGGCCAGCCGAACCCGCTCCAGCGGAACCAAAGGCGACCGTGGCGGCTACCCCTGCACCCGCTGCCGCGCCTGAGGCACCCGCTGCCGCACCGAGAGCCGAGGTCAGGGGCTCCGCCCCGGTTAAGCCGCCGCCTGCCAGCAAGGCAGCGAAGCCGGTGGCCGCCAAGCCGGTCACGGCGAAGCCGGTTAGCGTTAAGCCGTCGGTGGCGAAGCCGGCAGCCAAGAAGCCGGCCGCGCGGACGGCCCACAAGAGTGACACTGCCCACGCATCCCATGCCGCTTCCAGGAAAGTGGCCAGGACTGCACCCAAGAAGGCGACCGCGAAGCGTAAATGAATGCTGCCGAATTGGCGGCCGCACTAATCGGAATCGACTCCCGCAATCCCACTCTCGTACCTGGCGCTCCCGGCGAGCGCCAGGTCGGTTCATATCTGGCCCGGCTTCTCGAAAGCTGGGCCTTTCGCGTTGAGTCCGTGGAGGTGGTTGGCGGTCGGTCCAACATCGTCGCGAGAGCTGGAAACGCCGCACCACACGCCCGATCGCTCATCCTGAACGGCCACCTTGACATCGTTGGAGTGGATGGGATGACACATCCGCCTTTCGAGCCAACCATCTCCGACGGAAGGATGTACGGCCGCGGCTCCGCGGACATGAAGGCGGGGATTGCTTCGATGTGCGTCGCCGCGCGCGATGCGGCCCAGTCTGGAATCGAAGGCGAGGTGATTGTCGCGCTCGTGATCGACGAGGAGTACGAGAGTCTTGGCACTCGCGCGTTGATAGAATCCGGAGTCCGAGCCGACGCCGCCATCATCACGGAACCGACGCGCCTCGCACTGTGTCCCGCGCACCGAGGCTTCGTGTGGATCCGCATGGATGTCCATGGTCGCGCGGCGCACGGAAGCCGCTACGACCTCGGAATCGATGCGGTCACCCACGCGTCGCTCATCATCGCGGAGCTGGATCGCGTACAGCGCAGAACGCTCGAGCAGCGGACGCACCCATTGCTGGGACGCGGTTCGCTGCATGTCTCCACCATATCCGGGGGCACCGGACTGTCCACCTACCCGGATCTGTGTACGGTAGAGCTCGAGCGCCGGACACTTCCCGGAGAGACCGCGCGGACGTTCCAGGACGAGATCGCCGCGGCGACCGCAATGGTGCGGAATACGTACCCGGACATCACCGTTGACATTCAGGTCACCACTTCCCAGGCGGCGAGTGACGTACCTCAAAACGCACCGGTGATGACCGAGATGATCCAGGCGCTCAAGCTGGAACGGCTTCCTTCTCGCATCGAGGGCCTCAGCGCGTGGACCGACGCGGCGTTGTTCAACGAGGCTGGTATTCCGGCGATCTGCTTCGGGCCGGGCGACATAGCGCTGGCGCATTCGGCAACCGAATTCGTTCCTCTCGCCGACATCGACTCCGCGACGCGGGTTCTTGCGCGCTTCGTGAATTCGTGGTGCAATACCGGTTCCTGAACAGGCAGCCGGCACCCGCGGTTCCGGATGGCGTTTCTTCCGGACGCCCAATTAGAATCGATACATGCAGCTTTCGACCAGACAGTACAACTTGCTGGAACGCGCAATAAGCGATGGCCGGCGGATCGTGGTCTACCGCCGCGGCTCGGAGTTCGTGGTCCGCCCGGAATCACTCGGCCTGCGCGCGGGCCGCGAGGCGATCGAAACTGTGCAGCCTGCTACTGGTGACCGGATGACCATCTATCTGGACGACCTCGAAGGATTCGAGATTGTGGATGCCTGACGCAACCGAGTCACCGGACCAGATCGTTGCCGTGTACGCGGACGAGTCCTGCCTGGGAAATGGCCGTGAAGGCGATAATGCCGGTGGCGCCGGAGGTGTGGTGGAATGGCGTACTCCGTCCACCGGCCGGATCGTTCGATGGGATTACTGGATAAGCGAGCCGGCGACGACGAACAATCGAATGGCGCTCCGGTCCGTCATCGAAGCGTTCCGGGGCATCTCAGCCAGGCGCAAGCGATTTGCAGTAGTGTTCACCACCGACTCACGCTACATCGTCGATGGCATGACGAGCTGGGTACACGGGTGGGCGAGACAGGGATGGAAGCGGAAGACCGGTCCGATCGAGAATCTGGAGCTGTGGAAGGATGCACTTCGAGCGCTGGGAGACCACCACTGCGAATGGCGCTGGGTTCGGGGGCACAATGGCCAGCCCCAGAATGAGTACGCCAACCACCTCGCTACCCGCGCGGCGGCTGCACAGGACGCCTCCCATGGCCTTGTCGAGTCCGGCTTCGATCCGTGGATTGCGGACCACGGCGGTACTGGCGTGACGGCGCAGTCCGTTGCACCATTTCCGGATCACGAAACTTTCAAGGGGAAGCATCGCGAATGGACGATTTAGATCGCCTGCACCGCCGCCTGGTTCATAACATTCGCTCGACCCGGCCGGAATATCTCAAGATCCCGTTTACCGTTCGCGAGCTTTACGAACAGATCGTGCCGTATCGCCACAATCGCCGCGAGCTGGCCATCGAGACGAACGATGACTACGAGACGGCGGTCGCGCGGCTCCTCTCTGGCGAGCGCGGGTATGTGGCAGCAGATCCGGGGTTCCAGGAATCGCTGCGCCGCGAGCTCGCGTCGCCAACCGGAGATCCCGGCGTCTTTAAGGAGCATGCGGACGCAACCATCACGCTCACGTCTGCGGCCGACTCGGCGGTCACTCCGGCTGCGGGTACCGCCGGCGCGGGCATGACCACCCCCCGGTCCGTCGACGAACATCCAGAACATGACATGTCGCCCGGACAGAGCGCGATCGCCGCTTTCGACGCGATGTCGCCAGCGACCTCGGCTCCGTCCGTCCCCACAGCGCCCGTTGCCACGCTGCTGGAATCGCTCTCGGCCATCGACGTCCCAACGGGCTGCCGATTCTGCGGCGGCACGCTTCCCGAGGGCCGCGAGACCAACTACTGCCCGCACTGCGGCGAAAATCTCAGAACGGTGCGCTGTCCCGCCTGCGGCTCGGAGATGGATTCTTCGTGGCGCTTCTGTGTCACCTGCGGGCGAGCGGCGACGTAGCCCGCGGGGAGCGGATCGCTATATCAACCGCTAGGATGGCGGCGCTGATGACCGGCCGGTGTCGGTGATCAGGCGCGCTCCACGCTGATAAGTGAGGTAGGCATAGGCCCACTGGATCAATACCGTCAGCCTGTTTCGAAAGCCGATGAGATAAGTAATGTGGATTCCGAGCCAGAGGAACCAAGCTAGCCTGCCGCTGAGCTGGATTTTTCCTCCGAACAGATTCGCGATCGCTCGCCCACGCCCGATGGTGGCTAGATCACCCTTGTTGAAGTAATCGAACTCGCTGCGCGCCTTGCCCCTGATGTCCGCCACAATGTTCGCGGCTGCAACGCGGCCTTCCTGCATGGCGACCTGAGCGACGCCAGGCGCGGGTTCACCATTTTTCTGCAGCGCGTAGGCAAGATCCCCGATGACGAATACGTTCGGCTGGCCCGGTATCGACAGGTCACGTTCCACGATCACCTGACCGGTCCGGGTAAGCGGAACGCCGAGTGAACGCGATAGCGGAGAAGCGACGTTCCCAGCGGCCCAGAAGACGGCGCGCGTTTTTATCTCGTGATCACCGACGTACACTGTCCCAGGCTCGATCCGCGTCACTGCGGACGAGGTCCGCACGTCAACACGAAGGTGTCCCAGGTCGCTCGCAGCGCGAGCAGCGAGCGCTTCCGGAAACGCGGGAAGTATCCTCGGGCCCGCTTCAAGCAGAATCACGGAAGTGTCGCGCGTGTCGATGTGACGGAAATCCTTACGCATTCCCGCCGCGATTTCCTGCATCACGCCCGCCAGTTCGCACCCTGTGGGGCCCGCGCCGACAATGACGAACGTGAGCCAGGCGTCGCGTTCCTCCGCTGTTGCGGCACGCTCCGCTTCCTCGAACGCTACGAGAAACCGGCGACGAATCTCTATCGCGTCCTCGATCCCCTTGAGTCCTGGAGCCAGCGCCTCCCATTCCGGATGTCCGAAGTAGGAGTGACGTGTTCCGGTCGCGAGCACCAGATAATCATACGCTACCTCGAAATCCGGCCTCGCCCGCACCGGATCCGTACACTTCAGCGTCCGGGCAACCGTGTCGATCGCCACCACCTCCGCGAGATCGACGCTCGTGTTCTGCTGGTTTCGCAGAATGTGCCTGATCGCGCCGGTGATGTCACTGGGAGCGAGAGATGCGGTTGCTACCTGGTACAACAGCGGTTGGAACACGTGGTGATTCGTGCGGTCCAGCACCAGGATTCTTGCGTCAAGATGTGCCAGCTTTCGCGCGACCATCAAGCCGCCGAATCCGCCGCCTACGATGACTATTCGCGGTTGGGACTCCATGGCATCAACGGCGACGCGATGCTTCACTGCAGTCGCGATTCAGCGACACGCGCCGCGACAGCCATGATCAGCACGAGCCCGATCAGCAGAGTGCTATACGCCGCCGCGGTACCGAACGCGTACGAGCGCAGCTGCGCGAGAATCTCTATCGAGATTGGACGATTGCCGTGCGTGTAGAGCACTATGCTCGCAACGAATTCGCCCACGGCCGTAACCGACGCGAGCAAAGCGCCGGCGACTATCCCTGGCCGCGCCGCCGGAAGCACTACCCGGCGCATCGCCATCCACCAGGATGCGCCCAGGCCGCGGGCTGCCGACTCGAGCGTGGGGTCCATTTGACGCAAAGAGCCTTCCACCGCCTGCGACACCAGCGGAATGTCGCGCACGAAGTACGCGAGAGGAAGAATCCAGAAGGTGCCGACGAGCAGAACCTTGCCATGGGTGATGTCGTTCGCGTTGAAGGTCGCGAGCAACCCCAGCGCGACTGCGGTACCCGGAATCGCCCACGGGAACGCAACGAGCGTCTCCAGCAATCCGCGACCCTGGAACTTCCTTGTCACTATGAGATACGCAGCTGCAACGCAGAACACGACGTTCGCAGCAGTTGCAAGAATCGACATCACGATGCTGTTGCGAATGGGTGTCCACAGCTGGTTCTCCGTGAACAGGCCCGCGTAGTTGTGCGTCGTGTACACGGGCGGGAGGACCTGTGTTGTCCAGGCGCCGTCCTTGGCGAACGACACGAGCGCGATCATGAGATGGGGCAGCACTAGCACCAGCACTATCAACGCTGCCGAAACTGCCAGAACCGCGCGCGTAGCGCGTGACTGAACCTTCCGACGCGTGGCACCGCCCTTTCCAGCAGCAACGTAATCACGCTTGCGCTCGAGCCACCTGAACAGCAGCAGCCCCGCCACAGCGCTGATCGCGAGCACCGTGGTCTCAACGTATGCAAGTCCGAGGGCGTCGTTCAGCTTGGAGTTGAGAATCTGGGTGGACAGTACGCGCACACCGCCGCCAAAGACATACGGAGCGGAGAATGATCCCAGTGCGTTCATGAAGACCAGCAGCGCCGAGCCGGCGATCGCCGGTGTTAGCAGCGGAAGCGTTACACGTCGCAGGCGATATGATGTGCTCGCACCCAGTCCGATGGCTGCTTCGTCCAGCGATGACTCGTACCGTTCAAGCCCCGCCGAGACAAATAGATAGACGTACACGTACATGGTGTACGCGTGGATGAAGATTATCGCGCCGAGTCCGTTGAGATGCCATGGCACCTCGCGAAGGCCCAGCGCGATCTGCGTCGCGCGGGTGATCACACCGGTATCGCCATAGAGAAACAGAAACGATATCACTCCGACGAGCGGCGGAAGTGCTGCCGGCAGCAGCGCCGCGGCCCGGAGCAGTGTGCGTCCGGGAAAGTCGAACCGCGTCAGCAGAAACGCTAGCGGCACGCCGATCGCCAGCGATGCGGCGACCGATGCTACGGCAATGATGATGCTGTTCTTCAACGCTTCCACATCGGACGGCGACTCCAAGAACTCGCGCCAGTGACCGGCGCTCCCGGCGATGACCGCGATGTTCGGGAAGATCACCGTCCACCCGAGAATCAGCAGGAGCGGCAGCGCGGCAACCGTTGCCATCCGCTCCGCTCGGCCTTTTCGTCCCAGGAGCGTGGCCGGCATCACGGAACCATGGGAACAGCGCGAGTAATTCGTACGCGGCTCTCGGCGCCCACCTCCAGTCGGTCACGTGACGCGACATCGAGCTCGAGTTCGTCGTCCAGCCGCAACCGGTAGACAAATTCCGCACCGGCGAATCGTCGCCCGCTTACAATGGCGCGCCAGGAGTCGGCATCGCCATCGGTAGTTATCTCGGCGGCCTCCGGTCGCAGGACGACCGCGCCCCGCGCCATGTCTTCGAGTCCGCCGGCAGAACTCAGAGCGAGCGTGTGCGTGATCCCCGCTATCGTTACGATCGCCGAGTTTGTCTCGCGCCGGCCCGGAATGAGGGTGGCGTGTCCGATGAAGCTTGCGACTTCGCGTGTCGCTGGTCGGTCATAGAGATCTTCCGGCGTGCCGATCTGAAGCACCCGGCCCGCGGACAGCAGCACAATCCGGTCTGCAATCGCGAACGCATCATCCTGATCGTGTGTGACAAAGAGGGCGGGCGCGCCGGACTCCTTTAGCGTGGTACGCAATTCGTCACGAGTACTCTGCCGGAGTGTCGGATCGAGGTTCGATAGTGGCTCGTCCAGCAGCAGCAGCCTCGGGTCGATCACCGCCGCCCTCGCGAGCGCAACGCGCTGCTGCTCCCCGCCAGAGAGCTGTTGAACCATGCGCAGTCCCTTTCCATCGAGCCCGACACGAGCGAGAGCCGCAGTGGCGCGCGATCGTCTTTCGGCGCGCCGCATCCCGCGAGCTTCGAGTCCAAACGCCACATTGTCGGCGACCGACATGTGCGGGAAGAGCGCGTAGTGCTGGAACACCATTCCAAAGCCACGCCGCGCCGGGCTCAGACGAGTGATGTTCTCGCCGTCGAACAGTATGCGTCCGGAATCGGGCTGCTCGTAACCGGCCACCATGCGGAGTGTCGTCGTCTTACCAGAACCGGAAGCTCCGACGAGCGCCACGAGCTCTCCCGGCTGAACCTCGAAAGAAACATCATCTACGGCCCGCTGCGAGTTGAAGGCGCGTGAGATGTGCTCGACGACGAGGCCGCGCCCGGTCTCCGTCAATTTCGTTTCCGTATGTGAGCGTCCCAGTACCTCATCCACTCGTTCAGGTGCTCCGCGAGAAGAGTGTTGTCCACCGGCATCGGCTTGATCTGCTTCATGGCCGTCTGGATCCACGCAGGAAGCGAGTCGCTCGGGATGTCAGTGCGAGCCGGAATCCGAAGAAACCGACGCGCCGCTTCCAGCTGCTCGTGCTGCGACGTGACGAACTCGTAGTACAGCCGCGCCTCCCTGGGATGCGACGTCCCCCGAACCACGGCTATTGCATCGACCAGAAGCGGCGTTCCGCTTCGAGGTATCACATAGTCGATCGGGATTCCAACTCGGTCCCGCATCGTGGCGACGTCGGGCATGTCCCACAGTGTTATCAATCCTTCCCGGCTCTTGAGCTTCTGGTACAGGATTGTCGGGTTCAGGACGTATTCCTTCGTGTTCGCGTCAAGCCTCCGCAGCCAGTCGTATCCGCGCTGCGGCGAACCGGTCTCGGTTACACTCTTCGCGATTATCGCACCGAAAATTGCCCGCATCGTTCCCGACGCAATCGGATCCCGGATTATCACCTTCCCGCGCCACTTGGGATCAAGTACGTCGTCCCAGTCCTGCGGTGCGCTATCGCGCGGGATCGCATCGCCGTTGTACGCGATCACTTCCGGGGTGAGATAGGTGCCGTACCAGAGGTCATGCGGATCGTGCGCTGCGGCCGGAACCGCATCGGCCCACGTAGGGCGGTACGGTGCGAGAAGGTTTTCCTTTGCGGCTCGTTCAAACGATACCGACGGCGCCCCGAACCAGACATCGGCCTGCGGATTCACCGCTTCGCCACGAATCCGATCGAGCACCTCCTGCGATCCCATGTCGACCCACTGCACGTCGATCTCGGGATGCACCTTCTCGAATGCCTCCTCGTAGTACTTGAGCAGGTCGATACCGTGCGGTGAGTACACCGTAAGCACGGTCCTGTTGTCGTGCACGCAGGAGCCGAGCATCGCTGCGGCGGCAGCGCATAGGATCACCGGCGGCAGACGACGTGGGGTCACCGCAACAGATTTGCGAAGATGCGCGCCGCCCCTGATACGGCCGCGGGAAGCTGGCGGAATAGTGCCAGCGTCACATACGAATACTGTCCCTTGCCGAGCGGGGTCGTGAGCAGCGCCGCACGGTTCGGCGCTTCGCCGGGGTCGCTCATCTCGAGCGCCGAGGTGTAATGCGGATCGAACGCGCTCGGCATGTACGTGGCGCGCTCCTGCACCCATCCGCGGAAATCGTCACCTGTGATCCTGTTGGGAGAATCCAGCACCGGGTTGCGAGGTGCCAGAACGGTCACCGGCGCATTTTCGTCGGTTACTCGCGCGGCTGGGCGCGACAGCGTGATGGAGTAGGGCATCATGCCAGGCTGCTGCATCTCGTTCTGTCCGTACTGTACCACCAGGTTCCCCCCGCGGCGCGCATAGTTCAACAGATACGCGTTGTTATCCACCAGAGCCTGGCTCGCCTGGTATGCGCGCGGACCAACCACGATCGTGGTAAACCGGGACAGATCCGCGGTCGGTAGCGTCGATGGATCAACCTGTAACACCGGGATCCCAAGATCGGACAGCGCATTGGCAACGTTGTCTCCGACTCCCTGGATATAACCGACACGTACATGTTCCGGCATGGAAAGATTCACCGCCTGGATCGCGATGCTCGCCGGTCGGTAAATGCGCTCCGGAGTTATGTGGTCGTATTCGATTGGAATGAAGCCCACCGAATCACGTCGTGCGCCGTCCAGCACAACGACACGAACTGTGTGTTCGCCTTCCGTCAGCTTACCGGTCACACGAAAGCTGACTGTCCGCGTCGCGCCGGCGTCGAGCTCAATCGCACGCTCCGTCGAGTCCGCAACGAGACCGGATGGGACGCTCAGTCCCACGCGGACCGTGTGCTTCGTTGGCCATGACGAGCGCAGCGTGAGCCTGAAGGTTCGGTCGAGCGGCACTCCAGCGCGCGCCAGTTCGACATCCCTTGCGAATGCGACCGAGACTCCCGGAGCGGTCGCCAGCGGACGCTCGATCTCACCACGCACGGGATCGGCATAGCGATATATGACCGGCGTTCGGACTGTTATCGCCGGATGCCCGGGCAGGTTCACCGCGACGGGAAGCCAGCCCTTTCTCTCGCGGGCGTCGTCCGAAATCGAGTCCGACGCGAATGCGAACAGATCGCCGATACGCGGCCGCGCGAGCCAGTATGGTTGCGTGAGCCGGTCACCGTGGACATACACAGTGCGGAGTGAAGCGCTGTCAACGACTCCGCGGCGATACACCGCTACCCGGACCGGGACACTGTCTCCCAGCGCGACACGCGGACGCTCGGCGATCGCCTCTACGTCTGCCCCCGCGTCTGCGAGCGCGATTCGGTCACGATCCGCCTGCGTCACGTCACGCGTGGTATCAATTCCCGCGAACATCGACTTCTCCGCTTGCGCGGGCGTCGAGGCATTCACGCGCGTCGCTTCGCGGGCAAGATAGTCCATCGCCGCGCCCCTTCGTGGCGCCGTGCCGAACCCCTGCGACTTGTGCTGGCTGCGACTTTCCGCGGCGATCTCCGCATACGTCAATCCAAGAATTGGATCGTACTCGCCAACGTTTACCGCCAGCGTTCCGGTCTCGGGAGAAAAGCGTGCGCCGCGGTAGAACTTCAGAACCGTCCACGGGGCGCCGAACGTGGATCGCGGAAAGCGGACGGTATCGGCGGCGGCGTCATAGACCTCCCGTGACAGAATTCCCGCCACCTGGTGCTGCCCGTGGCCATCACGGGGCGTGCCTGAAAACACTGACACGATGATCTGTGGCTTGAACCCCCGAACCACCTTCACCATGTCACCCAGGACCGAATCGCGTGGCCAGTGCGAGAAGCTCTCGGCGGCGGTCTTGGAGAATCCGAAATCATACGCGCGCGTGAAGTATTGGTGCGCACCATCGATTCGCCGCGCCGCAAGAAGCTCCTCGGTGCGGATCACCCCGAGCGCTTCGCCGAGCTCGTTGCCAATGAGATTCTGGCCGCCATCGCCGCGCGTGAGCGAGAGGTAGGCCGTCTCTGCGCGGTGCCCGCGCGCGAGCCACGCGATCAACTGCGTGTCCTCGTCGTCGGGGTGCGCACCGATGACGAGTACTCGCGTGTGAACTCCGGCTGCGGCGCGAGCTTCCGATGATGCGACGATGCCGCGCTCCTGAGCGACAGCAGGGCGCGGCATCGATGCCAGCAAGGGGAGGGCAATCGCGCTCGCAACGACGAGCGGCCGCCCATACCGCCGAAAAACCGCTGCCACGCTCAACGGACCGCTGCGCGTGCGCGACCGCTCTGAGCGGGCTGCGGCAGCGTGAAGACCTCTGACACGATTCGCTCCTGTTCGGCCTTGTGAGGCTCCGCATGACCTTCAGCCGTACTCGCGCGCTCCGCCCGGCCGATGTACCGAATGGGAATCGCATTGCCCGTTGACACGCGTAACCGGGGCCAGACAAAAGTCCACGCACCCATATTCTTCGGTTCCTCCTGCGCCCAGACGACGTCCTCGATCGCCGGGTACGAATCCACTATCCGCGCGATCTCCTCGTGCGGCCACGGATACAGCTCCTCGACGCGCACGAGCGTCACCCCTTCACCGCCGTCCCGCTTTCGCTTCTCGGAAAGATCGTAGAAGATCTTGCCCGTACAGAAGACGATTCTCTTCACGCTCTCGCGATGCGTGGCGACAGTTGCGTCGTCGATCACCGGTTGAAATGCTCCCTCGGCCAGATCGCCGAGCCGCGAAGCAGCGTCCGGAAGGCGGAGCAGACTCTTGGGCTGCATCAGGATCAGGGGACGCCGCTCTGAAGTCCGTGCCTGACGACGCAGGATGTGAAAGTACTGCGCCGGTGTTGAAGGATACGCCACCCGCAGGTTGTCTTCCGCGCAGAGCTGAAGATACCGCTCGAGTCTTGCGCTCGAATGCTCCGGTCCCCCGCCCTCGTAACCGTGCGGAAGCAGCAACGTCACCGACGAGTCCTGTCCCCACTTGGCGCGGCCCGACGCTATGAACTGGTCGACCACCGTCTGCGCAACGTTGGCGAAGTCACCATACTGCGCTTCCCACAACACGAGCGTGTCGCTGAGAGTAACGCTGTAGCCATATTCGAAAGCCATCACCGCGGACTCGGATAGCGGCGAGTTGTATATCTGCATTCGGCCTGTCGCGCGGTCGAGGTGCGCGAGCGGAGTGTATGTTTTGCCGGAGTCGGAGTCGTGCAGCACGTCCTGACGATGCGAGAATGTCCCGCGCTCCACGTCCTGTCCGGTAAGCCGGATCGAGACTCCGTCAAGCAGCAGCGAGCCGAACGCCAGCGCCTCAGCGTGACCCCAATCGATCCCCCCAACGTCGCCCAAGGCATCGCGGCGGCGCATCAATGTTCGCGCCACGCGTGCATTCGGCTTGAAGTCGGGCGGCCACTTCAGCAGTGCTTCGTTCAATCCCTTAAGCTCGTCGGCAGCGACCGCCGTCTCCGGCGCCACCGCGCTCGGTTGCGAATCCAGTGCTTCGGCCGACTCGATCGCTCCCCGGTCGCCGGCCTGGATACGCTCGAGCTTGGACATGATATCGCGTTCGATCGTCTGCGCCTGCTCGGCGGTCACGACACCGTCCACAGCCAGGCGATCGGCCCATACTTCGCGCGGCGTCTTGTGCGCGCGGATTCTGGCGTAGAGCATCGGCTGCGTAAATGCCGGCTCGTCGGTCTCGTTGTGACCGTGGCGCCGATAGCTGACGAGATCGATCAGAACGTCCTTGTTGAACGTCGACCGATAGGCCATCGCCAATCGCACGGCCTGCACGCAGGAAGGCGCATCATCGCCGTTCACGTGGATGATCGGGATGTCGTAACCTTTCGCCGGATCGCTGGCGTACCGCGTGGAGCGCGCATCGCGCGGGTCGGTAGTGAAACCCACCTGGTTGTTCACGATGATGTGAACTGTTCCGCCAGTGCGAAACCCGTCCAGCAGCGACAGGTTCATGGTTTCTGCGACTATTCCCTCTCCCGCAAATGCCGCGTCGCCGTGTACGCACACGGGAACGACACGGGATTCGTCCTGAGCACCATCGTCGGTTCGCTGCCTGGCGCGCGCGACGCCTTCGAGGACGGCGTTCACGAACTCCAGATGGCTCGGATTCGGCACCAGCGTTAGTGCAACCTGGCGGCCGCCAATCTCGCGTGAACCCGCAGCACCCTGGTGATACTTCACGTCGCCGCTCGTATCTACGGAGCTGTCCGGGTGCTTGCCGTCGAACTCATCGAATATCGTTGCGTACGACTTTCCCATGACGTGAGTCAGCACGTTGATGCGGCCGCGATGCGCCATGGCAAGCGCAACTTCGCGTGCTCCGCCAAGCGCGCTGAGCGCAATGATTTCGTCAAGCATCACCACGAGCGCGTCACTGCCTTCTATCGAGAAGCGCTTGTATCCCTGGTATGCGCGACCGAGAAAACGCTCAAGGGCATCGACCTCGGTGAGTCGCAGGAGAATGGCGCGTTTTTCATCCGCCGTGAGATCGTGATGGTACGACCCCCCTTCGACCGCATCACGAAGCCACTTCCGCTCCGCGAACGAGCCGAGGTGCTCGAATTCGAATCCCATCGATGACGAATACAGCGCTCGCAGCCTGGCGGTGGCATCTGCGGCAGTCGCGTCTGGCATCCCAAGCGCGCTTCCCGGAATCCGCGCGAGCTCGGCCTCCGTGACACCGTGACTCTCTGCACTGAGCTCGGGCGAGCCCGCCGGCGCGCTTCCAAGCGGATCCAGGCTGACGGCCAGATGGCCGTATGCCCTTATCGCATCCAGCAGGGCGGCTGCCGCCGCGGCCGAACGAAGCGCGGCCGCGGCAGGCGCGCCATCCGAGGTCCGTGTCGTGCCGGCCAGACCTTCCGCGAACCGGAAGAACTGGCGCCAGGACTCGTCCACGGACGCGGGATCGCGCTTGTAGCGGTCGTAAGCATCGGCGATGTAGCCGTCGTTGAAGACGCTCGTTATGGCTTCGGTGCTCATGGACTCAATTTAACAGATTCCGAGGTCGCTTCCCCGGGCCGCCGCGTCAGCGCTGCACTTCCATCTGCGCCGGCTTCGAAGCCAGCGTTGAGAAAGTCGTCGAACCCGGTGTAAAGCGCGGGCGGGCCGCAGCCGCGCGCAGCAGCTTCTGTGAATCGTCCGCGGAGAGAGTCGGGAGATAGAGAAAGCCAGCGATGCCGTTGCAATCCAGAAGCACCAGCTCATTCGACCGGCGCGTCAGGCTCACGGCTACCACCGGCGTGTAGCGAAGCACCTCATCGCACTCCCAATCGTCGAGTGGATGCGTGGCAAGAAATTCATACTCGCACACGACCACGTCCGGAGCCAACGAGCGCGTCGCGTCCATCGCTCCCTGAACCCCGACGACACCAACGGTGGTCACTTCAGGGCTTTCGAAAAATCGCGCGATGTGGCTCGCAAGATATTCGTGTCGCGCTACACATACCACATACAATGGAGTCAAGATATCGGGGTCTCTGGTAAGATTAGGAATGATGCCGCAGAACGGGCATCTGCGAAAGATCCGTCCTGAACCCTTTACAGACAGTAAGTCGAAAACAGACGGCTTGGTCGAATGTCGTAGAGAACAAAAAAGGGCGGCTCAAAGAGCCGCCCTTCGCTGACCATATCCTGGTCAGACTGGCACGACGTCCCCTGTCAGGGCTTGGGTACCTTCTTGGTGTCGACGTTGTTCCCGATCACGCCACCCAGGATTCCCCCAGCGAGGCCGCCGATCACGCCTCCCTTCACCTTGTTCTTGCTGGTGACCGCGCCAATTATGGCACCCGCACCAGCGCCGATCGCCGCGTCGCGATTGGTGTTCCGCTGCGTCACGGTGCCCCGACTGGACACACCGGAACTGGCGGCGCTACCGGAGTTCTCGTAAACGTGATGAACCACGGTACGGTGTGTGACGGTCGCCGGAGCCGTACCGTTGGCCCGAGCGCGTTCCAGGGCAGACACACTGTCCGCCGCGGTCATCGGATGGGCCTGCGACGCCAGCGACAGGTCACTATTCAGAGCGTCGTTGGTCTTGGCGTCATTTCCCTTGCACCCAAAGGCCAGTAAAACCAGAGGAAGTGCTGCAAAACGCGTTAAAGCCTTCATTGTGCTAACTCCAGCATGAGCGGTGGCATGATTGCCCCAGACGATTCCCCGAGTCGCAGGGAGTGTGCCATTCACCCGAGGTCGAACTCGGCGATGTCACCCCGCTGAACGGTCCCTGCGAGCAGCACCTTACCATACACCCGACTCCAGCCAGGGTTCGTAATCTGAGAGATCCGCACAAATCGCCCGTCCATGAACGACCCCAGAATCGTCCTGCACGGAGACGTATAAGAGGTCACCTCGATCAGGATCACGCCGATCCTGACCCGCGCGCCCGGTACCATCCTTGTCCAGTCGATTCCGCTCAGCGTGAAGTTTTCTCCGGTCGAGCCCGGAGAAATGGGATGCCCTTCCTCCCGGAGCGCCTCAAGGAGCTCCCGGGCGAACAGGCACACCGCCTGGTCCGGACCGCCATGATGCCTGGTGTCGTTATGACCATCCCCGACAATACCTTCCGCGCTAACTTCTGCCGCCCCGACGGGAAGCTTTGGAACACCGCCAGCCGAAACATTTATCGATACGAGGTTTCCCGACATCAACGTGTCCCTCCCCCAAGACTAAAATCGACTCGAATGCCGCCATTCTTTGACTCGAACATACGTTCTAGCGGAACCCCAAGCTGCCGCGCCAGCTCCGGGGACGCAGTAAGTATCCCCATACGCCAACCGGCCATCTCGTCTCGCAGAAGCGACCCAAGTCTGGCGTAAAGGTTTCGAACATCCGTTCCAACACGCACGCCGTATGGCGGGTTCGTAATGATCCACCCGTTACGGTCACCAAACGGCGCTGAGGCGGACAGGGGGCGCACGACGGCCTCGATATCATCGGCCACGGACCCGCGATCGGCATTCGAAACCGTCGATGCGATCGCGCCCGCGTCCCGGTCGGCGGCCACGATCGGGGCCGGACAACTCGAAATCTCGCCCAACTTCGCGTCGTCCATCAGGCGCGCCCAGGTCACACTATCGAAACCCGGCCAACGCTGGAATCGGAACGCCCTGGTGATGCCGGGCGCGATCCTTCGCGCGAGCATCGCGGCCTCGATGGGAATTGTACCAGAGCCGCACAGGGGGTCGAGCAGTGGCTCATCCTCGCGCCAGCCGCTGGCAAGCAACATGGCGGCCGCCAAGGTTTCCCGCATCGGCGCCTTCGCCGTAGCCTGCCTGTAGCCGCGCTTGTGCAAAAGTGTGCCGGAGCTGTCTGCGCTCAACGTCACCACGTCGTCGTCGATGCGGACGACGAACAACTGCTCGCCACCGGCACCGGAGTCGTCGCCCTCCGCCTCCTCCCCTGCGTCCTGTATAGCCGAGCATCCTGTTGCGGCGCAAACACTTTCTCCCAGTCGCTGCGCGACGGCGTCGGTGTGATAGAGCGCCGACTTGTGACATGTTACTCGAAAGCGCACTGTGTCACGGCTTCGAACGAACCGTCCCCAGGGCACGCGTTTCGCCCGCCGCTCCAGCTCGGCGAAGGAGCTTGCATGAAACTCATCCACACGCAGCAGGACGCGGCTGGCGGTTCGAAGCCACAGGTTGGCACGGTACAGATCGCGCATCGACCCGCGCCACTCGACGCCGCCGCGCACTGCGCTGCTCGCGACGATGCCGAGCCGATTGAGCTCCGCTCTGGTCACGAGCTCGATGCCCGGTGCGGATGTTGAAAAGAGATCGAGGGTGGATTCAGCCATATATTTGCGTCTTGTGACGTTACGCATCCCCGGCCTCGAGTGACAGTGCCTTCGCAGATTACGCAGCACCATCACTACGTCCTCGGCATTACAGGCGCGCTTGCCGTCGGATACGTCGGGATCTCGCTGTTCAGGCACACGGGTCCTATCCAACGATTGCACCGGCTGGGTGGTGACTGGACCGCGGCCGTCGTGCCCCGGTTCCTGGCAATAGTCACCTTTCTCGCTGGCGCGCTCCTTCTCTTCTCCGGTGCAACGCCGGCGGTCGCCGGACGGCTCGAGTGGTTAGGCGCATGGATCCCGCTTCCGATCCTCGAGCTGTCGCACTTCATCGATAATCTCGCCGGCGTGATGCTGCTGATACTCGCACGCGGGGTCGAGCGCCGACTCGATGTCGCTTACCACCTGACCATCGCAATGCTCGTCGCGGGCATTTTCCTGTCGCTCCTTCGCGCACTCGACATCGAGCAGGCTCTGGTCCTCGCGCTGATGCTCGTCGCGTTCGTGCCGAGCCGAAAGTATTTCTACCGGAAGAGCTCGCTCGTCGAGGAACGGTTTTCTTCGTCGTGGGTGGCGGCGATCCTTCTCGTTACTCTCGGTTCCATCGCGCTGGGGCTCGTCTCGTACGCAAACTTGCGCCTCTCGACAGACACGTTTTTCCGGTTTGCGACGCAGGCAGAAGCGGCGCGATTCCTGAGAGCCAGTGCCGGCGCCCTCGCCGCCCTGATCGTGTTTGCCGTGATGCGGCTGCTGCGCACCGCACGCACGCCTGCGCCACGACCCACCCAGGCGGACATCGCGGAAGCGAACGCCATAGTCGCCAACTACCCCGAAGCCGCCGCGCAACTGGCATTTCTGGGAGACAAGTCGTTTCTGTTCAACGAGAAGCGAACTGGCTTAATCATGTTCGGCGTGCAGGGCCGAAGCTGGGTCGCGCTTGGCGATCCGATTTCGTCACCGGGCGAATCCGCGGAGCTGATCCGGGCGTTCATCCACCTCGCGGATGAGAACAGCGGCTGGCCCGTTTTCTACAAGGTCGCTCCAACTCTGCTATACCTGTACCTCGACCACGGCCTCAACGTCGTGAAGCTGGGCGAGGAGGCACGCGTGCCTCTCAACGACTTTTCGCTGGAAGGTGCGAACCGAAGGAACCTTCGCCGTGTCTGGCGAAAAATGGTCGACGACGGCTACTCAGTCGAGATTGTGCAGCCGGAAGACATTCAGCCGATCCTCCCAGAGCTTCGAAAGGTTTCCGATGAGTGGATCGACCAGAAGAAGGCTCGCGAAAAATCCTTCTCTCTCGGCGCTTTCGACGAGGAATATGTCGCCCGATCACCAGTCGCTGTAGCCCGAAAGGACGGAAGAATAGTCGCCTTTTCCAACGCGTGGCTTTCCGGCCGGAAGGCAGAGATCGAAGCTGATCTCATGCGCTATACGGCGGACGCTCCGCCAGGAGTAATGCGCTTCGTACTCATTGAGATGATGCTGTGGGGTCGCAAGGAGGGTTACGCCTGGTTCAACCTTGGCATGGCATCGCTCAGCGGTCTGAATGCGCACCGCGGCGCACCTGTCTGGAACCAGCTGGCGGTTGCGATCAGAGGCTACGGAGAGCGATTCTACAACTTCCAGGGAATTCGGGAGTTCAAGCAATGGTTCTATCCAGAATGGGAGCCGCTCTTCCTCGCCAGCCCGGGTGGCGCGGCACGCCCGATCATCATCGCCAACATCGCTTCGCTCATCGCGGGCGATCTGCAAGGCGTACTCAAGAAGTGAGCTGATGCGGCCGAGCAGGGTTGCCGTAGTGCTGGTCGCGGTTGCCACCTTTGTGCGAATCGCGCTTGCAGCTACAGTTCCTCTCCTTCCGGATGAGGCCTACTACTGGGACTGGAGCCGGTATCTCGCTGCCGGTTACTTCGATCATCCGCCTGCGGTTGCGCTTCTCATCCGGGCTGGAACGAACCTGCTTGGCAACGGCGAACTTGGCGTGCGAGCTGGATCCATCCTGGCGGGCATGGTCGCGTCGTTCGCAATCATCGTCACGTCGATACGTCTCTCAACGAGCACCGACCGTCCCGAGCGCGATGCAGACGCGTCGCTGCTCGACGAGCCGGGAGCCCGCGCTGCGCTGCTGATGCTCGTGATTCCCGGCGCACTGCTTGGCTTCGTGATCGCCACGCCGGACGCCGCCCTTCTCGCCGCGGCAGCGCTCACCATAGCCGCGCTCGAGCGGGCAATCGCATCCGTGCCGCGATCCAGAGCGGCATTCGGGTGGTGGTGCGCCGCAGGCATCATGCTTGGTATCGCCTTTTCATCCAAGTACACGGCCGTGCTCATTCCCCTGGGCGTGTTGGTGGCTCTGCTCGCACGACGGGAGCTGCGCAGCCGGTTGAGCGAGGCTGGTCCATATGCCGCCACTGCCATCGCGCTCGTGGTGTTCGCGCCCAATCTTGTGTGGAACGCGCGCAATGGTTGGATATCGTTCGCATTCCAGCTGCATCATGGTCTCGGTCAGGCTCATGGCTCGATTGCAGGGCGAGAGCTGGCACTGATCGGAGGGCAGCTGGGGATCGTGTCCCCGATCATCGCGATCATTGCAGTTGTCGCCATCGCGCGCGCGCTTCGCGGCTTCACCGATCCGCGACGATTCATGCTGGCGGTGATTGCGACGATAGTACTGGCATTCTTCGCGCTCAGCGCGGTGCGCCGACCTGTGGAGCCGAACTGGCCGGTCCTGGCACTCGTCGCTGCTCTTCCGCTGCTGGCGACCATGAATCTGACGGGACAGATCCGCGCCTGGCTGGTCGGCGGCGCCGCACTCGGCGCTTCGTTTACGATCGCGGTGGCCGCCCAGGCCAGCGCGCGTGTCTTCCACGTGACGCCACGGCGCGATCCTGTATCGAGGGCGTTCGGCTGGCACGATGTAGCGCGCGCCGTGACGCGCGCGGATTCTCTCGCGCGTGGCTGCAAGGCCGTGTGGATAGCCGCTGACCGCTACCAGGACGCCGCTGAGCTCGCGTACACTCTACCGGCGCAGCCCAGGGTGTTCGCACTCAATCTTGGCGGCCGCCCGAACCAGTACGACCTGTGGCCGTCGATTTACGCGGTGGCGGCTCCTGGAGACTGTGCGTTGGTTGTCGTGGATGAGGGACCCGCGGGTCAGGCGATCGTCGCGAAGTTCGGTGGCGACACATCATCCCTCATCGGCGACGCGCAGATGACATGGCGTGGCGCTGTTGTCGGACGTCGCGCCGTCTGGCTCGTTCGCGGCATTCCCGCTGCACCATTGGTCCCGATCAAGCTGAGCGCACACGCGGCCGTCGCCCTCGCGGCGGTTGATTCCGCATTTCAGAGTCGCGCTGCGATGCTCGATTCCATCGTGGCCATTTATCGCCACGGCCCCGCGCCGAACTCGATCGCCGCAACGAGTGTTGAACCTATCGCCAACGTTGACCGACAGAAAGCGATCGATGCCCGAATCAATCAGCTTCAGTCAATGCTCCGGCGCACAGGTCTCGGAGCCGTGTATCGCGACGCTCGCTACCGCGACTGTACCTTCGTACGTGCCACTGATCAGGATAGTACCGATGTCGGCTACGTGCACGCGCCGGCCGGCTGCCGGCTCGCATCGGGCCGTAGCGACCAGCTTCTGGTAGTGCAGCATATGCAGGGTTCCTGGTACGGTTATGCGTCGCCCGAGCGGTGATGCTGCACCGTCAGCGGAACATCCCGACCATGCTGCCCGCCTGACGCCGCCGCGCCCAATCGAATCCGCTGGCGCAGAAAGAAGGCCGTAATGGAGTCGGTAGCGTTCATGTCGGAAGGCGGAACGGGACTGAAGATCCAGCCGCGACCGCCGCCCGGCCAGCCGTGCTCGCCGCCTTCAATGGCGTAGAACAGCACCTGCGCGCCTTGAGGACAAGAATACGCTTTCCGGATGACGCGACCGGACTGCATTGTCGCCGGGGTGGCATCACAGTCGTCGCGGTCCACCCAGAACTGCGTAAGCTGCGGCGCAGACAGCGTCGCGTGTTGCGCTCGAACATCGGCAGTCGCGCCCCGTTGACCCAAGTACGGAATGTGCGAGTCAGCCGTGCCGTGCACGATGACCACGGGCACAGGACGTGTAACGAGGCATGGCGGAAGCGGGTTAAAAAGCGTTCCCGAGACAGACGCCACAGCAGCTATCCGTCCGGACAGACGGCACGCCAGGAGCATGGAGAGCGTGCCCCCGTCTGAATATCCAGTCGCGAACACACGCGACGGATCGATGTCGAGGCCGGCCTCTAGGTGATCGATCATCCTCTGAACGAAAGCGATCTCGCGCACCCGCTCCATGTACGCATAGCGGCAGCACTCGCCAATGTTCCAGCCGCGATGCAGCCCCTCGGGATACACGACGATGAAACCCAGCGAATCGGCGATGTCGTCGAAGCCCGTCTCGCGCTCGATCACGGCGGCGCTCGCACTGCTCCCGTGGAACACGAATAACAATGGCACCGGTCGGCTCCCGTCGTAGCCGGTGGGGATGTGCAGGCGATATTCACGCGGACGGCTGTCCACGTTCATTCGCTTCACGTAGTCTCCGGCACGCGATTCATGCGTGTAGTATTCCGGCTCTGACGCGACAAGCGCCAGCAGCACGATGGAAAGTGCTATGGAGATCCATTTCCGGACGCCGGAGCGGGCAGTCATATACGGGAGAGGGGTACGCGGCGCCGGAGCTCATGCCGTTGTTGCGATTTATCGCATTTCTCCCCCCGCCGGAAGTGGCCGTTCCTCGGCCGGCTCCGCGCCTTCGCCCGGCGCCAGTCTGCGCCACCACCGCCCGCTCCTGGGTCCACAGGTGGACTGACCCGCCTCGGGCCCTATGTCCGGATTCCGCGGAACGGTTCGTGCCTGTTCAGCGTGAGAATGCCAAAACAGACTCGCAGCGCGGCGACCGGTAAGTCAGCCGCTCGTTCCTTGCTTGCCGAGCAATTCGGTCACTCCGACTTTCGCCCCGGACAGTGGGCGCCGATCGACGCCATATTGTCAGGCCGCGACACGCTCGTGGTCATGCCCACGGGTAGCGGCAAGTCGGTTATCTATCAGCTCCCCGCGGTCCTCACCTCCG
>JBBRBY010000049.1:0-20780 GCA_038205315.1 Gemmatimonadales bacterium
CTCGGGAGCTCCGGCGCCCGCCGTCGCGGACGCGGCACGCGCGGAGGGCAAGCGTTCGCTCAGGACCAGCGGGTACGGGAGTATCATGAGCGGCGAGACGACTCCGGCGGAAGTTGCGCGGGTACTCGACTCCGAGGGCGAACCCATCGGTGGCGACTGCCCGGAGCACGGCGATGCTACTTCTTACAACGGCAGCATGGATCAGTACGCCGGTCGCCTCCCCGAGCCATATTCCATGTATGACTCAACCGCACCGCGGCGCCACCCCAGAGCACGTGCCCGCAAGATGACCAGAATTGAGATCGGCGTCGTCGATGTGTATGTCATCGACCCCCAGACCGAGGTCTGGCGGGTGCTGGCGCTTCGTCGCGGTGCGGAGACGCGGTGTTCAGGCGCGTGGGAGGCTGTCCACGGGCACATCGAACAGGATGAGGCTCCTGAGACCGCCGCTGTCCGCGAAGTGCTGGAGGAGACGGGCCTCGCCATCCAGCGGCTATATACCATCACGGTTCACTCCTTCTACCTTCAAAAGCGATCGCGCATCGAGATGGCTGTCGTATTCTGCGCGTTCGTGGACAGTGGCAACGCGGTGAGGTTGGGGCCCGAGCACGCTGAGTACGCATGGCTTTCCATGGATGCCGCTGGCGCGCGATTTACCTGGCCGCGTGCGACGCAGGCGCTGGACGAGATCAGAAAACTGCTGAGCTCCGGTAATGCAGGGCCGGCGGAAGACGTGCTTCGCGTATTCTGATCGGAACGGCCGTGCCGGCCAGCTACAGAATTCCCCAGAAGTCGCGACTCACGTCAAAGTAAAAGCTCCAGCGTCCGTTGCGTGTGCCACGCGCCACGTCAAAACGAAGCAGGTCAAACACGGTGAGCAGACCTACGCCAACACTCGGATACCACCCCTTTCCGTCCACCCACGCCGCGTGCGCGAACGGCGCAAGCGTCGCGCTCGCTGGCGCGCGGCCCCACGAGCCGAGCGGTACGGGAATGAACGGTACTCGCATTCGCCATTCCATGTGCGCGGTGATGGCCTGAACTCCCACCAGAGAATGGAACTCGTAACCCGGCGCAGTCACCGGACCGCCGAGATAGATGAGGCCCTGTGGTGGCACCAGCAGCGAGTTGGTAAGACCGGCGCCGAGAAGCGAAAACGCGAGCTGACCACCTTCGAACTCGCGAGCCGCGGTAAGCGTGGCGACTGCCTTGCCACGAGTGGACGAAAATCTCCCAACAGCTTGGGGATCGTCTCGTAACACTGAGAGTGACAGCGCGGACGTCGCGTCGAGTCCGAAGAGATTGAATCGAGGTGCATCCAGGTGCAACGTTGCGCGCTCCTGGCGCAGTGACACCGCCGGCTGCGCAGGCGCGAAGTGCCCGCTCGCCGGCCGGCCGTTCACCTGCACCATACTCTGATCCTCCACCGCTATCTCGAGCGAGGGGCGGAGCGTAATGCCGGCTGGGGCCGCGAGTGTCAGCGATGCGCCGCGCGCGCTGGAGAGGCCGGTGTAATCGCTACCGAATTCCTGTGCCGCGAAACTGTTCACCAGGCCCGACCGCTCTGGCACCACCGAAACGTCATGAAGCACGCGATACCCGGTTACCCCAATTGCCGCGCCGTTCGGCGCGGTGTATGTCAGCGAGGCGTGTGGCTTGAGCTCATGGTCAGAGAATCCGTAGCTTGTCCCACCGTTGATCGCCACTCCGGGCGCGGGATGCAGCGTCAGCGCGCCGCCCAGCGCGATTCCTTCGACACGATTGAAATGCACGAAGCTCGAGACCGATGACGCTGCGAGTGCAATAGCATTCGCACGGTCCACCGTCCGCGCGCGAACCAGGCCATTCACTTCGTCGTGCAGCTTCGAAACGTCGCTACTCGCGAACGATTTCACGTCTGGTGGAATGGAGTCCAGTACGGAACCGCTGAACCTGAAATCGCTTGTGGAGATAAGTCCCGCGCGCGATACGTGAGCCCCCGGCGCCGCTTCTATCTCCGGGCCGGTGTCGAATGCCGCGTCCACCGGAACGTTCACCTGGTAATCGGAAATATCCCAGCGGCCGCGAATGATCCCACGCGCTGGGTAGTCAAGCCACGTCCCGGTCCGACGTATTTCAATTTCCTGCCGTCGCGGTAGCCAGAAGCGGCCGTCCACGAGCCCACTCTCGAGCACGACCGACAGGTCCTCCAGATCCTTGTCGCGGAGTGCAGCTCGCGTGAACCCGATCGCCATCCGCACCACCGCGCCGCTTGCGCGGTCCACATACACGGAGCCGATGGCGCGCTCGGCGTTTTGATCCCGCGGCCTGAACCGAAGCTGCACGACGTGGAGCGTGCGATCGCCGAGTTTGATTTGAAGCGAGTCCCCCACGGCGAAGTCGTAATCCTGAAGTCCCAGCGCAGAGAGTGGATGCGGCACGTCCTTGACTTCGTCCCCGTCACCGATCCTGATGACGCTCGGGAAGTTGTTCTGGACTATGCCCAGATGGTCGCGGTGATAGCTGATGTCGGTTGGCAGGACGAGTGTGTCGCGCCTACCCTTGATGAGTTGCTTGCTGAATGAGGGCGCCTTCCAGTACAGATCGGACGCGATCTGATCCACGCGGACTATCTTTGGCGGATCAGGGAATCCCTTGCCGAGCTGGGCCAGGAAGGTGAGGTACCCGCTCGCTTCAGCCTTGTAGCTCCTGAGGCCGCTGTCCGCCAGCTGGGCCGCCCGGACGGTCGTCGCGTGGGTAGCGAGGCTCTCGGCGCGCGGAGAGTTCCATTGCTGGGCGGCGATGGCGACGGGGGCGAGGATAATCAGCAACCCCGTTGTCATGGTGCGCTTCATCCCTCAACTTAACGCATGGATTTCGACCGCTTCAGGGCAAGTGCCGCATCAGCCGGGTTGGTTCCCGTCTGGCGCGATGTGCTGCTTGATGTAGATACGCCCGTGTCGGCCTTCGCCAAGCTCAGGAGCGGAGGCTTTGCCTTCCTGCTGGAATCGGCGCCGGCCGGAAGCGAGACGTGGTCGCGATACACATTCATGGGAACCGAGCCGCGATCGGCCTGGGCGCTTTCGGGCAGCGTGGTATCGGACTGGACGCCATCGGATGGATGGTCCGAAGGCCGCGAGGTGACCGACGCCCTGGCGGATCTCGAGCAACGCGTCACCGAACTCCGTCCGGCCGACGTGGCCGAATTGGGTGAGTTCTGGGGCGGTGCGGTTGGATACCTTGGCTATGACGTGGTGCGTGCGATCGAATCGCTGCCGACTCCTCCTTCCGTTGGGCCGGAGATTCCGGACGCGCTCTTCGTGTTCACGCGCGGACTTGTCGTGATCGACAACTTCCGCTCCCAAGGCCGTCTCATCGTGTCCGTGGCGATACCGCGAGACGCTGACGACTCATCGCTGCGAAGCTTGTTCGATGACGCACAGTCGGAGCTGGACGAGATGGAAGCGCGACTGCTGGAGCCGTCGCCGCTCGAGCCCCTCGCGCTCGGACCTGCATCCGCCGCTGCAGCAGGGCGGTCGAGCTATGACCGCTCGACTTTTCTGAAGGATGTGGAGCGAATAAAGGAATACATCCGCGCCGGTGACTGCTTCCAGTGCCTGCTCGCGCGGAGCATCGATGTCGAGCACGACTTTGAAAGCTCCGATCTTTATCGTGCGCTGCGCGCACTGAATCCTTCGCCGTACATGTATCATCTCGACCTCGACGGAACCGAGCTGGTAGGCAGCTCGCCGGAGCTGCTGGTGCGTCTCGCGAACCGAAGAGTGACTGTTCGACCCATCGCAGGAACGCGTCGCCGCGGAAGTACGGGCGAAGAGGACGAACGGATGATGGCGGAGCTGCTGTCTGACGAGAAGGAGCGCGCAGAGCACGTGATGCTCGTGGACCTGGGCCGCAACGACGTGGGGCGACTGGCGGAATATGGAAGCGTCGAGGTCAGCGACTTCATGTGTGTCGAGAAATACTCACATGTGCTGCACATCGTCAGCCAGGTGGACGGCACCGTGCGTCCGGAGGTGGGACTCGCCGATGTTCTGCGCGCCGTCTTCCCGGCTGGTACGATGACAGGGGCACCAAAGGTGCGCGCGATGGAGATCATCGACGAGCTGGAGCCAGCGCGCCGCGGCGCGTACGCTGGCGCGGTGGGCTACATCGCGTGGGGCGGTGAACGCATCGATCTCGCAATCACGATTCGGACCTGTGTCATCGCGAACGGCACCGCTTCGGTTCAGGCCGGCGCCGGTATCGTGGCTGATTCGGTGCCGGAGCTGGAATGGCAGGAGACCGAGAACAAGGCCCGCGCGGTTCTCACTGCGATTGCGCAGGTTCGAGCCAAGCTGGTTCCGGCCGCGACGGCGGAGGCAATCAGGTGATGACGGAGCTGATTCCCATTGTCGGCTACGAGCACGTGAGCGTCAATGGCGCCAATGTGCTCGTGGCGCGAGTACTCGCCGCCACCACACGAGAGATTCTGGAGCACGACACGCTCTACTCCTACGCGGCCAAGGTCCCCGACGCTCTGGTGTTCCAGGGCCGAGCGCCGGTGTACGCAATCGAGCTCGCACCGCTGTCGGGCCGCGTAGCTGTGCGGCATGTGATGCGCGGCGGATTCGCGGGACGACTCTTACACGATCGCTTTCTTCCACCGACGCGCGTGGCGCGAGAGCTGACCGCCGCGTTCCGGCTGCGTCTCGGCGGCGTGCCCACCCCCGAAGTTCTGGCCGTTGGTACCTATCCGGCCGGCGGCTTCTTTCGCCGCGCGGACGTCGTAACACGATTCGTGGAAGGCGGCGCCGATCTTTCCGCCGTCTTCGGAGATGTGCGCAACGATGCGCAGCGTCATCCCATACTCGATGCAGTGGCAACGCTTCTGTCGAGACTCACCGCGACGGGCGCGCAGCATCCGGACCTGAACCTCAAGAATGTGCTCATAACTTCCGGCGACGACGGCTACGTCGCGCATGTTCTCGACGTGGACCGGGTGCACTTTCACGTGCCCGGAGATCCGCTCGTCGCGCGCGCCAACATCGAACGACTGATGCGCTCGCTGCGACAGTGGCGCGACCGGCTTGCGCCGCGCAACAACGCGCTCACCGATGAAGACATGTCGTATCTCGTGCTCGCAGCGGCGGCCCAGCCCGCGTGAGCAGAGCTGATGTGCGGCTGGACAGAATCTGCATCATGCTCATGTCCGCCGCGGGAGACGTCGTGCACGCGCTTCCGCTCGTCAGCGCGATCAAGCGCTACCGCCCCGCGTGCACGATATCATGGATACTTCAACCGATGCCAGCGACCATGGTCCGGGGCCATCCGTGCGTGGATCAGATCATCGAATTCGATCGATCGCTGGGCGCGCGCGCGTTCACGGACGTGCGCTCGCGCCTCGCCGGCCACGAATTCGACCTGCTCATCGACCTGCAGGTGTACTTCAAGGCCGGCATCGTCACCGCGCTTACCGACGCCACCGTCAAGCTCGGCTTCGATCGCGCGCGCGCTAGAGATCTCAACTGGCTATTCACGAACCGCAAGATTCCCGCGCGTCCAATCCGGCACGTACAGGATCAGTACCTGGAGTTCCTGGAATATCTGGACATTCCGTACGCGCCGCTCGAGTGGAACCTCGGGCCATGGGCCGCAGAACGCGAATGGCAGTCGCAGTGGATCGCTGGTTTCGAGCGACCGGTGGCCGCAGTCGTGCTCGCAACTAGCAAGCCGGAAAAGGACTGGATTCCCGAGCGCTGGGCGGCGGTATGCGACGCGCTCTACTCCGATCATGGTCTGCAGCCGGTACTGGTCGGCGGCCGCTCGGCGCGAGAGCTACACGCGGAACAGGTTATCCGCGAGCGCGGGTCGTGCCCCGTGCGGTCGGAGCTTGGGAGCGGACTGCGCCGCCTGATCAGCATCCTTGATTCGTCGGCGCTGGTACTCGCGCCGGACACGGGCCCGTTACACATGGCAGTCGCGCTCGACAGGCCCGCGGTCTCGCTGCTAGGCTACACCAACCCCAAGCGGACGGGACCGTACCGCCGGTTCCACGATCTCATGATTGACGCCTACGCTGACCCCGGCGAGGAATACGTGCCGACGATGGAAAATCGCCCCGGTCGCATGCAACGCATCACCGTGAGCGACGTCCTCGAGCGCGTGGAAGTGTGGCGATCGAGATATTCCGCATCGGCAATTACCTGAAGGCTTCGCGCGGCGGCTACCCGAGGTTCGGCTAACGGTCGCCCGGACCGCCGCGACCGCCGTCCCGACCTCCGCCACCGCGTCCGCCGAACGCTGGTGGGTTCTTGATGGTCTCCGGCACCTTCTTCCACTGATCCGGCGTCAGAATTGTCTGCACCTTCGCCATCGCCGCAGTGAGATTCGCCCGCCCCTGCACGATCTGCGGCCGGATCTTCGTAAGGATGGTCTGTGGATTCCCGGTACCTTCCTTTGCGACGATGGCGCGAATGGAATCGCCGAGCGCGAGGGACTTCACGACAAGTGTGTCGGAGACGATGGAAAGCTGCGCGACCTGCGCGTCCGTGAGGCTGAGCGAATCACGCAACCGTATGATCTGCGCCACTGGATTCTGAACCGCCGCGGAAGCGATGGTCGAGCTGTCGGTTCGTGCGGCGAAGATCTGCCGGAAGCGATCGCGCGGATCGGGGCCTAGTATCAGGCGCGCCTGGAGCGCGAGCACGAACGGCTGCCTGTACACCGCACGTGCCGTGTTCGTGGAGCCAAAGCGCCCGTTCACGTCGTAGATGAATTCCTGCTTCACCGGATCGAAGCCGCGCACGTAAAGCAGAGTTGGATCGGCCCGGTTGAACTGAGCCCAACCCTGCAGCTTGCTTCCATGCAGAAGCTGGTCGAGTCCTGCGAGAACATTGGACCCGATCAGAGAAAAGGTCATCTTTCGGTTCAGGTTGAAGCCGGACGGACGGAAGTTGGCCTGCATGTCGAGCGACGGTGTCCACGGGCCACGGCAGCTGTTTCGGCCAGCCACCGCTCCGAGCTGTGAGACCAGGCAATCGCGCACATTGGCCGGTGAACCGGCGATGAGCTGCTTCATTGCCGCCGCAAGTGACGGGTCCGCCGTAGTGGCCGGGTTGAAGATGAATGCGCGATCGTTGCGCGCGCCGTCACCGTTTATGTCTCCTGATACGGTGGGCGTGAATGGCGCGCCGGAGCTGAGCCGCGCATTCGCAGTGACTTCCAGCCACGTATTTACGGGGTGCGTGAAATACGTCTGGATGGTGTTGCGAACGTCCTGATCGCCCGGCGCCCATTGCGAGAGGTTTGGATTGGACGCCGTGGTAGGAGATGCGAAGCCCTGTGCAGCTGAGCAGCAGGTAAACGAGGACTGGTCCCGCGTACGTTGCAGCGTGTACGCGAACGTGAACGCGGTTCCGCCCTGGGTCATTCCGTTCATCGAGAGCGTGACCATCTTGGTTTCGCTGGACAGTCCCGACGTCAGTTCGAGCACCTGGCCGTATGTCGGATCTATCCGAGATCCGCTCGATGTCACCTGACCGGTGGTCGGAACGATCGCTACGACGGGCGCGAACACCGGCCGGTTGCCCTCATCGGCGAGATGGAACGCGGGCGTGGTATTGAGGTTCAGGTCGCGCACGCCATACAGCGCCACGCCGCGAGCCCAGCTGGCATCGGCTGACATGGTGACGTTGCCGAACAGCCGGTGCTGCAGGCCGAGTGACGCGCGCCAGGATCGTGGCGCCTCGAAGTCTGGCGCGAACAGCGTGACCGACGGGCGCACAGCCGAGAAGCTGGCCGGAATACCGGTGGTCGAGGCGCACGCGGTTGGTGCAGTCGTTGGATCGGAGATGTAGCTCTGCCACTCAGGAGTCGGGACTGCAGCGCCGATGCAGGAAACCTGCTGTTCGGTGTTCGTAAGTCCGGTCGCTCCCGCGGCAGACGTGAACAGCCCTGTCGGCGTCTTGGCGCGGAACTCGCCGATACCGCCGCGCAGCAGGAATGCCGGCTGGAACTGCGCGAACGGATCATTCGGATTTGGCTTGGTGAGATTCAACGAGAACCCTGCGCGCGGGCTCACGTGAACTTCTCCCGGAAAGTTGCTGGTGCGAAGTCCGAACTTGGTATATACGTCGGCGTTGAGAGGCGGCGCGTCGTCAATCCTCGTGCCTTCGGCGCGGACACCGTACACGACCTGCAACTGCCTGTTCGGGCGCCAGGTGTCGCCGACGTAAAGGGCGCCGGCGACCGTCCTGCCCGCGCGGTCCTGGGACAACAGCGTGCGCGAGTAACTGTCGGGCGTGTCGTTGAGGAATGAAGCAAGTGAGTTATAGGTGAACGTGCCGAGGCGGTTGTTAGTGACGTTCTGCGTGAAACTGTTGAGATCGAAGAGAGCGCCGAGCCGGAATCGATGCTGCCTATCCCTGCTCAGATACGATACTTCATCTGCCGCTTCAAGCAGTGAGGAGCTTCCCGCTTGCGGCAGGCCGGGATTACCTCCGAAGCTGATGACGTTCAACGCCCGTGTGCCATCGGCCAGTGGTGAGCTTATACGAACGCGGCCAGCTGGGAGTGTGAGGTACCCCTCCGAATGGTTGTTGTCGCGGGAATAGTAAGTGCGCAGCTCATTTATGATTCCGCTCTCGAAATTGGATGTAAGCGTGGCGGCCAGCCCCTCACCGGTCGTGGTGCTCGCTCCCGCACTCGAGGGAAACGCGTAGGGATTGGAACGAGTGGGATCCTGCGTGCTCCCTCGGTAGTCGGCGCGCAGCGTGAGACTGTTCCCGTCATTGAGGAAATAGTCCATGCGCACCAAGCCGACAGTATTGTCGCCAATCCGCCGGTCCGGTACCGCTGCTGGTGAAGGAATACCGAGTGCATGCACCTGGGACTCGAACGCGGATACCGACGCTGGATCGAGCCCGAGCGTGGAGAGTGTCGCCGATGAGGATGCGAGCAGCGACTGTACCGGATCGCTTCGGCGCCGCAGCTGTCCGGAGCCGAAGATGAAGAGCTTGTCCTTGACGATCGGCCCGCCAAAGCCCGCGCTGATCTGATCCTGAAGGTATGTGGGAGAGACAGCTGCACTGTCCGTCCCTTCGAACTCCAGCGTCGGATCGCGGCGCGAGTACGTGAATCCGCCTGTCAGCTCGTTGGTGCCGCTGCGCGTGGTCGACGCAATCTCACCGCCGCTGAACTGTCCCTTGGACGGGTCGTACGTATTCGTCACGACCCGAGTGCTCCTCAGACCTTCGGAGGGAACGGAGAAGCTTCCAAATGAAAGGCCGTCGAGTGTGGTGTTGTTGAGCGTGGACCGCTGGCCGGCAACGGAAAAGGCCGCAGCAGTCGTATCGTTGCCCGCTATGCCCACAACTCCGGGCGCCATCGCTGCAACTGCCGCGATGTCGCTGATATCGACGGGCAGTCGTGCGAGCTGGTCCGCGCTCAACGTGCGGCCACTCTCGCCGGGAGTGGGCGCTCCACCGCGATCACGCGGCGCATTTCGCGCAGTCACGGCGACTGTCGAAAGTCTGGCCGCTACTTGCGAGCCGATCGCCACGTCTGTTACTAGGCGGTCCTCATCGCCTTGACGCGCCACGTTTCGTGAGACGGGGGCGAATCCGATTACGCGGAATTCTACGCGATACTGGCCACCGCCATCAGGGAACAGAACAGTGTAGCGGCCGTCCGAGTCCGTGTGCTTGGTGCGCGTGATCCCGCTCTCGGCGGACCGAACAGCAACGGTGACATTATCCATCGGTTTACCATCAGGACCGGTAACTACTCCGGTGATGATGTCGGTGGTGCTGCCTATCTGTGCCTGCGCGGGGGTCGCTCCCAGGGCGAATCCGATCAGCAAGGCTGCGAGTGCAACGAACGACTTCCGCATGACTGCGTTACCTCGCCCCGCGCAGCGGGGCTATCTAGGTTGATCGCGTCATTCCACCAAAGTGGTAACGGACGCCCAATTGTTGCATGAGATCGACGATCGTCACGAGCGACAAACCCATTACCGCGAAGTAGTCGCCGTCGATCCGTCGGACTAATGTCGCGCCGTACCCCTGGATCCCGTATGCACCTGCCTTATCCATGGGCTCTCCAGTCGCGACGTACTCCCTGGCCTCATCGTCGGACAGGGAACGGAACGTAACTGCCACATCCACTACGGTGGACTCCAACCGCCCGTTGAGGGCGCAGCACATGCCCGTGACGACCGTATGAGTAGTTCCGTTAAGGAGGCTCAGCATCGCGAGCGCCTCTTCCTTCGATGCCGGCTTGCCCAGGATCCGGCTCCCGACGACGACAACCGTGTCGGCCGCTACGACGAGCGACTCGCTGTCCGTCGCAGCGATCGCCGAGGCTTTGGCTCGCGCCAGTCGCTCGACGTGTGCCCTGGGAAGCTCGCCCGGGAGCACGCTCTCGTCGACGTTCGCAGGCAACACGCGGTGGCGAATTCCGATCAGGTCAAGAAGCTCGCGACGCCGTGGCGACGCAGAGGCGAGAATTACGCGAGGGTTGGGTGCGTCGATGTTGGACAATGTTTTGTCTCGGTTGAGGAGTCGTCGGGGGAGCGTGGAGAGGACCTGTATTCTTCCTAGCTGGCTAGCCGGCGGAATCCGGGTTTCGGTCCAGGACCAGCGTGACGGGGCCATCGTTGACAAGCTCGACCTGCATGTCGGCACCGAACTCACCGGTCGCGGTAACGACTCCGGAGGAGCGCAGGGCGGCGACGAAGGACTCGTAAAGCGGAACGGCGATCTCCGGTGGCGCTGCGTCGATGAAGGACGGACGGCGACCCTTGCGCGCGTCCCCGTAGAGCGTGAACTGCGAAACGACCAGCAGCGATCCACCCGCATCGACTACCGAACGATTCATGCGGCCCTCGTCGTCGGGAAAGATCCGCAGGCCGACGACCTTGTCGGCCATCCAGGCGATTTCTGCGGTCGTATCACCGTGGGTGAAGGCGACCAGCAGCAACAGCCCCGTTCCGATTTCTCCTACAGGAGCGCCATCGATCGAGACTCTTCCGCGCGTTACGCGCTGCAGCACTACTCGCATAGCGCAATTTCACCCTCTGTCTGGGGCCCAAGCAAGGGAAATGACCGGAGTTCGCGCGACACGTACATTTACAGGTACATGCCTATTCCAGCCGAACGCCCATGAAGCTCCTCCTCAGCTACATCCGGCGATACTCCCATCTTGTCCTCCTGGCGCTCGGTCTAGCGGCTGTCAATCAGATATTCTCGCTGCTTGATCCGCTCATCTTCAGATATGTGATCGACAATTACGCCACCAAGTTCCGGCAGTACACCACCATGCAGTTCGTCCGTGGTGTGAGCTTGCTGCTTGGTGCGGCGGTGGGCGTGGCCTTCGTGTCGAGAGTCGCGAAGGCCTTTCAGGATTATTTCGTGAACGTCGTGACACAACGCGTCGGCGCGGATCTGTATTCGGACGGAATTCGATATTCACTGCAGCTTCCCTACTCCCTCTTCGAGGACCAGAGGAGCGGCGAGACACTCGGAAAAATTCAGCAGGCGCGGCTCGATGCGCAACGATTCATCACGGCCGCTGTGAACGTGCTGTTCACAACTATTGTCGGCGTCCTGTTCGTCATGATATACGCCTACAAGGTTCACTGGTCGATCGCGCCAGCGTTTCTGCTCACGGTGCCACTGCTAGCGGTGCTCAGCTCCGTCCTGAGCCGGCGGATCAAGCGCGTGCAGACGGTAATCGTCGCGGAAACGACAGCGCTAGCTGGTGCGACTACGGAATCTCTCAGGAACATCGAGCTGGTGAAGAGTCTGGGCCTCACGGAGCAAGAAGTGACCCGGCTAAACTCGACCACGGAAAAAATCCTGAGGCTCGAGCTGAAGAAAGTCCGGTATCTCAGAAGCCTCAGTTTCATCCAGGGCACGTGCGTGAACCTGCTGCGCACGTCCATCCTGTTTCTGATGCTGTACCTCATCTTTGCGCAGCAGATAAGCGTGGGCCAGTTCTTCGCGCTGCTCATCTACTCGTTCTTCATCTTCGGCCCGCTGCAGGAACTCGGGAACGTCATCAATACGTTCCGCGAGACGGAAGCGTCGATGGCGAACCTGGAGACCGTGTTCGCAATCCCGCCCGATCCCAGGCCGGAGAATCCGGTGGACATCGGCCCCCTCACGCGTCTCGCGTTTGACAACGTGACATTCCAGCACCGGTCCGCTTCGACGCCTGCGCTCAGTGACGTGTCGTTCCAGACTGAGCGGGGTCAGACCGTGGCGTTCGTGGGACCATCGGGCGCCGGCAAGTCAACCCTCGTCAAGCTTCTATTGGGACTGTACAAGCCGCTGGAAGGACGCGTGCTCTACAACGACACTCCGGGTACGGAGCTGGAGCTCGACGCGCTTCGCACTCGCATTGGTCTCGTTGCACAGGACGCGCAGCTCTTCTCCGGCACGATCGCGGAAAACCTCAGGTTCGTGAGTCCCGGTGCGTCCGATGAGGACTGCCTCCGCGTACTCCACGAAGCAGCCGCAGACAGCCTTCTGCAGCGTGCCGATCAGGGACTCGGTACGATGATCGGCGAGGGTGGCGTGAAGGTATCCGGTGGTGAGCGACAGCGGCTCGCCATCGCGCGCGCACTGCTCCGACGGCCGTCGCTGTTGATCTTTGATGAAGCGACCTCCGCGCTCGATTCAATTACCGAAGAGGAAGTAAGCCGCACAATTCGCGACGTCGCGACGCGGCGTGAGGCTATCACCATCCTCATCGCGCACCGCCTGTCCACGATCATGCACGCCGACGTCATCCACGTTCTGGAACAGGGCCGCATAGTCGAGTCCGGCCGCCACGCGGAGCTGCTGGAGCAGAAGGGGTTGTACTTCGCGATGTGGCGCCAACAGGTGGGCGAACGGAGACCAGTGACGGTGCCTCCGCCTCAACACCTCCAGCCGCCGCTCACCGCCGCCTCGGCCGGTCACCGCTAGGCGGCCACCTGGGCTGGCGGCGCGAAGCCGCTGCTTGACTCTCCGGGCGGCGTGGATATGTTCGCCGTGGCACCAACCTGGAGAACCAATGCGTTACACTGCTGCCCCCCTCCTCATCGCCGCGCTTGTCCTGGCTTCGTGCGCACCCAAGGACAATTCGGCGACGGCCAAATCGGACTCGGCCGCCACGTCACCTGTTGCATCGGCTGCCCCGGCGGCGACGTCGCCAAACGTGGTCACGGTGCACGCCACCGACTTCGCGTTTCAATCCGCGCCGGCCGAGATCCCCGCAGGCATGACGACCTTCGATCTCGTCAATGACGGGCATACGCTTCATCATCTCGCGATCGTACGGCTCGACAGCGGGAAGACGATGGCGGATCTCCAGGCCGAGCTTGCGAAGCCCGCGGCGCCGCCGGGTTGGGTCGTGTTCGAAGGAGGGCCCAACGCTTCCGATCCCGGAAAGACATCCAACGCCACACTCGACCTGCAGCCCGGTAGCTACGCGATGCTGTGCCTCGTGGACATCCCGGGCGGAGTTCCGCACTTCGCGAAGGGGATGATCAAGCCGTTCAGCGTCGGCGCCTCCACGGGACCAGCAGCGCCGCCACCTGCGTCCGACATCGCCATCAAGCTCGCTGACTATACCTTCGATATATCGAAGCCGATCACCGCCGGCCACCACGAGTTTTCGGTCACCAACGGCGCGACGCAGATGCACGAGGTGGAGCTGCTTCGGCTGTCACCGGGCAAGACCATTGCCGACGTCGTCAAGTGGATGGCGAAACCCGACGGGCCGCCGCCGGCTTCCGGAATTGGAGGTGTCGCTCCATTCACGAAGACGACCAACTACTTCTCGGCCGACCTCACTCCCGGCGACTACGCCTTCATCTGTTTCGTGCCAGATGCCAAGGACGGCAAGCCGCATTTCATGCACGGGATGACCAAGACTTTCACGGTGAGCTGAGGACGCGGCGCACGACAGGGCGGGAAATGCTCCCGCCCTGTTTCAACTCAGACGCGGGACTCATGGATGTGGAAGGACTTCAAGGCGTTCATCATACGCGGCAACGTTCTGGACCTTGCCGTCGCAGTTGTGATTGGTGGGGCGTTCGGCGTGGTCGTCAAGTCGCTCGTGGACGATGTGATCATGCCTCCAATCGGCCTCGCGCTTGGTCACGTTGATTTTTCGAATCTCTATGTGTTGTTGAAGGAAGGCCCGAAGGCGGCCGCGCCGTACGCGTCGGTTGCCGCCGCCAGGGCCGCTGGCGCGGTGACGCTGAACTACGGAATGTTCATCAACAACGTCATCACGTTTCTAATCGTCGCACTCGCGATCTTCTTCGTCGTGAAGGCCGCCAACAAGGCTCACAGGAGACCGGTCGTGACCGCCACTACCAAGCCGTGCCCCTACTGCGCGATGGACATCCCCATCGCTGCCTCACGCTGCCCGCACTGCACCTCGGAGCTCACCGCCGCGGCTTGAGCGTGTGTCTGGCCGAGCTCGATGCGTAGCTTCCCGTTGCGAGCGCCGCATCGAACCCGACGCTCGCAACGGGAGGCAAGATTTCATTTAGGTACCCGTGAATCACGCGGGTACCTCGGAGATGACTGACGCCGGACGTCACGTGGCTCGCTTGCCGTCTGCACGCTCCCCTGTCGCTTGGTTTGATCGGGAAGTATCGTTCTCGCGACCGTTGTTCCCCTCGCTGAGGACGTAAAAGCATGGACAGGCGTCGTTCGCTCACTGCCACAATCTCGGGAGCTGCACTCCTCCTGACTGGACTTGCCACCGTCGCGGCTGTTCCGCCCAGACGGCCACTATCCCGGCCGATACGTCAACCCGTGCCAACCGATCTGCTCGCGGGGCTTGTATGGCGCAACGTCGGGCCCTTCCGCGCCGGACGCGTCGCCGCCGTCACCGGCGTGATCGGCGAGCCCGGCGTGTTCTACGCGGGACTGCCGCTGGGCGGTGTGTGGAAGACCACGAGCGCTGGACGCACCTGGTATCCCATCTTCGATTCGGTGAAGGAGGCATCCTCTGTCGGCGCGATCGAAGTGGCGCCGTCGGATCCGAACGTGATCTACGCCGGCATGGGCGACATTATCACCGGCGGCGGCATCAACGAGGGAAACGGCGTCTACAAGTCCAGTGATGCGGGCCGAACATGGCAACACCGTGGACTCGAAGAAACTCGGCAGATTCCATCAATCATTGTGGATCCGCGCGACGCCAACCTCGTGCTCATAGCAGCGCAGGGCAACGTTCACGCAAAGAGCGACACGCGCGGTGTGTACCGCAGCACCGACGGCGGAAGGACTTGGACGAAGACGCTTTATGTCGATGATGAGACCGGAATTCAGAAACTCGCCAGAGCTTTCGACCGGCCATCCGTGATCCTCGCCACTACGGTGCGGCACTACATCGCGCCCGGCGTACCGCTCGCCAGCACACCGGCGGCTTCCGCTGCACCGACCGGCACTGCGCTCTACAAGTCAACCGACGAAGGCATTACGTGGAAGAACATCAGCGACGCCAAGGGACTTCCGCGCCTCGCGGGACGTACGTCGGTCGCGATCGCCATGAACACCAACGCGCAGCGGATGTACCTGATTCAGAATTCGGGGCTTTACCGCTCTGACGACGGAGGAGAGAGCTGGCGGCAGATGGATCCCTCCGACCGCCGCATCGCCAACGGACAGGGTGGCTACAACTGTGGTGTTTATGTCGACCCGCAGAATCCGGACATTGTCTATACGATCAACACGTCGAGCTACAAGTCCACCGACGGTGGCAACACCTTCACGGGTTTCAAGGGCGCGCCCGGCGGCGACGATCCACAACAGATGTGGATCGATCCCACCAATGGCCAGCGAATGTTCCTGGGCGTGGATCAGGGTGCCACCGTGTCACTCGATGGGGGCGCTAACTGGAGTTCGTGGTACAACCAGTCAACGGAGCAGGTATATCACCTCGCCGCGGACAATTCATTTCCGTACTGGATCTACGCAACACAACAGGATGCCGGGGCGATCCGTACGCGGAGCCGCGGCGACCTGGGCGAGATCACTCCGCTCGACTGGAGTCCCGTACCCGGATGGGAATGGGGAACGATCGTACCCGATCCGCTGAATCCAAACGTCGTCTTCTCCAGCGGCTCGGGTATCATCAAGATCATGTATCCCAGCCAGCAGTGGATCAACGTGAGCCCCGCGCTTGACCCCGACATTACCACTCGCGTGACATCGTCACAGCCAATCCTCTTCTCACCGGTCAACCCGCACGAGCTGCTGGCTGCATTCCAGTACGTCGCATCCTCCACGGATGGCGGTCTCCAGTGGAGGAAGATCAGCCCGGATCTCACCATCGCGAACGGCCAGGTTCCTCCGCCGCCCACACCCGGTGCCGGTGCAACCGCAACGCCGCCTAATCGCGATGCGATCGAAGCCATCTCGGCTTCCAGTGTTTCCGGTGGAACGATATGGATCGGTACAAACAACGGCATCATACAGGTGACGCGCGATCACGGCGCAACCTGGAACAATGTCTCGATTCCCAATCTTCCGAATCCCACTCGCGCCTCGGTCTCGTCCATCGATGCATCGCACCAGGATCCCGCCACCGCATACGCAGCGGTGGACTTTCACACTACCGGTGACTTCAAGCCGTACTTCTTCCGCACGCACGATTACGGGAAGACGTGGACCGCGATAACATCCGGCATGCGCACCGATCAGCCGAGTGGAAGCTTTGCGCGCGTGTTGCGCGCCGACCCGGTGAAGTCGGGTTTGCTGTTCGCCGGTACTGAGAGCTCCGTGTACGTGTCCTTCGACGACGGCGACCACTGGCAGTCGCTGATGCTCAACCTTCCCAACACGTCGTATCGTGACATGACGTTTCACGGAAACGATCTCGTGGTCGGAACGTACGGTCGCGGCATCTGGGTGCTCGACGACTACTCTGTCCTGCGCCAGCTTGGTGCTCAAGTCTCGAGCGAAACGGCTCACCTGTTCAAGCCTGACGAGACGGTGCGCGTTCGCCGCAACGTCAACGCGGATACACCATTCCCACCGGAAGTACCGCACGCACTCAACCCGCCTGATGGGGTCGTCTTCTACTACTCCCTGCCCCGAGCACCGACCGGGCCCGTGACGGTTGACGTGCTGGACACGGGCGGCAACGTCGTTCGTCACATGTCGAGCGTGGCGAGCGAACCGGTAAAGGAAGCAACCTATCCTCCGGAGCCGAACTTCTGGCTGGCGAAGCCGATGGGGCTTCCCACGGAACCAGGGCTGAACCGCGCCACTTGGGATTTTCGGTACGACGCGCCGCCCGCTTTTTCGCACTCGTTCGAGATCAATGCCAACCCGGGCCTCACTCCGCCATCCCCCGAAGGAGTCATGGTACCGCCTGGCAACTATACGTTGCGCCTCGCCGTCGACGGACGGAGCTACACGCAGACGGCCGTCATCCGCAACGATCCCCGCTCGGTCGCGACCCCAGCGGGCCTGCGCGCACAGACTGAACTCGCGTTGAAGTACTACGCTGGGAGCAAGGCGTCCTGGGACGGCTACAACGAGGTCCAGGCGATGCGCAGCTCGATCGCCGGCCTCATGGCCCCAGCGCAGGCCGCCGAGGTCGTCGCTGCGGCGAAGGCGCTCGACACCCGCCTGGAGGCAGTGGCCGGCTCCACCACCCCGGGTAACAGGGGAGGAGGTCGCGGCGGTCCGCCTCCACCTCCAGACTTCGTTCGCGTAAACGCGACGATGGGCGCCGGCGTGTCGTCGCTCGACTACGCCGACATGGCGCCCACCCAGTCGATGCTTCGCGCATACGCAGGGGACTGCAGCAAGCTCAGGACCGTACTATCCACGTGGCAGGCGCTGAATGCCACCGACGTGCCGGCCCTCAACGCTGTGCTGACCCGAAATCACGTGGCGCCGATCCGGCCGATCACGGCAGCGGGCCAGCTTCCTGCGTGCGGCGCGACCTCCGCGAACCGCGACCGGCGAGCTGGTGCAACCAATCCCGGTAACGTCGTGTCTCACTCAAAGGCACAGGAGGACGAGGACGGCGACGATGGACCGGATCTCCGCTGATCGGGCATTTCATCCCGAAGCGATCATGAAACGCATACCAACGACCAAGGCGAGGCGAATATGAACGAGGATGTGCAGGCGTTCGCTGCGGTCATGACGATCATCATTGTATCCATCGGCGCGCTCACGGCGATTGCGCTGACAACGTATCGGTTCTTGAGAAGGGGCACAAAGGTAGCTGCCCTTCCGCAGTCCAGGTACGACGAGCAGCTGGCTCAGCTGCAGCAATCGATGGATGCCATGGCGCTCGAAATCGAGCGAATCGCTGAAGGGCAGCGGTTCAGCACCAGGCTGCTTTCGGAAGGCAGTCGCGCAAAGGAAACGATGGAGCAGCTATGACGTACTCGGGACCCGTGTACGAAGACCGGCCTCCGCAGCGCGGACCGGTTTACAGATCGGTCCAGGCGGCAAAGGCCGGTGTGAGCTTTGGATCAGCCCTCGCGATAGCCATATCGTGGAGCGTCCACCATTCCATCATCTGGGCAATAATCCACGGCCTGCTGTCGTGGCTGTACGTCGCCTACTACGCTGTCACGCGCTAAGCGCTACTCCACGGTCACAGACTTCGCGAGGTTCCGTGGCTGGTCCACGTTCGAGCCGCGCTTGACTGCGATGTAGTATGCGAGAAGCTGCAACGGGACCGACGCCAGAATCGGTGTAACCAGATCCAACGTTTCCGGAATCCGGAACTCGTAATCGATCAGACCTGAAAGCGCAGGCTCCGGACGGCTGGTGATGGCGATCACCTTGCCCTTGCGCGCCTTTACTTCCTGCACGTTGGACACAACCTTCTCGAACACCGAGTCGTGTGGCGCGATGAACACCACGGGCATCATCTCGTCGATGAGCGCAATTGGTCCGTGCTTCATCTCGGCGGCAGGATATCCTTCCGCGTGGATGTAGCTGATCTCCTTGAGCTTCAGTGCGCCTTCCAGAGCCGTCGGGAAGTTGTAGCCGCGACCGAGGTACAGGAAGTTGGACGCGCGCTTGAACTCTTCGGCCAACGCCTCGATCTCCTCCGCGCGATCCAGTATGTTCTGCACCTGGCCCGGAAGCGCGTGTAGCGCCTCGACGATCTCGCGGCCACGAACTGTGGAGAGCGCACGAAGCCGTGCGAGCTTGAGAGTGAACAGCAGAAGCGCAGTAACCTGGCTCGAAAACGCCTTGGTGGACGCAACACCAATTTCCGGTCCTGCGTGGATGTACGAGCCGCCGTCCGACTCGCGAGCGATGGTGCTTCCCACCACGTTGACGATTCCCATGGTGCGAGCGCCGCGGTGCTTCGCTTCTCGCATGGCCGCGAGCGTGTCGGCGGTCTCTCCCGACTGTGATATCACGATGCAGAGCGTGCGGTCGGTGACCACGGGATTGCGATACCGGAACTCCGATGCGTACTCGACCTTGGTCGGTATCCGCGCAAGATCTTCCAGCATCATTCCGCCGATCAGCGCCGAATGCCAGCTTGTTCCGCACGCCGTGAGAACGATGTTGTCGAAGCGGAGGAGATCCTCGTCCGTGAGGTTCAGACCGCCAAGCTTGGCGGTACCAGTGTCTTCGAGCAGACGGCCACGCATTGTGTTTTCGATGGTCTGCGGCTGCTCGAAGATCTCCTTGAGCATGAAGTGCGCGTATCCGCCGCGCTCTATCTGGCCCAGATCCCAGTCGACCTTGCTTACACTCCGCAGCATCTCACGCGCATCGATGTCGAGCACGCGATAGCCCTTGCGGTCCAGGACGGCAATGTCGCCGTCGTCGAGGTACACGACCTGCCGCGTATGCGCCAGGATCGCCGAGACGTCGCTCGCCACGTAATACTCGCCTTCCCCAAGTCCGATCAGGAGCGGGCTTCCCTTTCGAGCGGCAACCAGCTTGTTCGGATCGCGGCTCGAAACCACTGCGATACCGTACGTACCCTCCACCTGCGAAAGCGCGTCCATCACCGCCTGCTCGAGCGAATCCTCATACGCTTCCTGTATCAGGTGCGCCAGCACTTCCGTGTCGGTCTCCGACACGAACTTGTAGCCGAGCGCCTGGAGCTTGCTGCGGAGGGGCGAAAAGTTCTCGATGATTCCGTTGTGCACGACGGCGATGGTTCCGTCCATCGACACGTGAGGGTGGGCGTTGCACTCCGTGGGAGCGCCGTGCGTCGCCCAGCGGGTGTGCGCGATTCCCACATTTCCGGCGACCGGGAAGGCGTTGAGCACCGTCTCCAGCTTGGAGATCTTGCCGGCAGCCTTTCTGGTCTCCACGCCGCTGCCGTTCATCACAGCGACACCGGCCGAATCGTATCCGCGGGACTCGAGGCGCTTGAGCCCCTCCAGCAGGAGGGGAGTGGCGCCCTTGTCACCGATGTAACCGACTATTCCACACATGCAATGATTCTTGTGTTGAGGGAGGGGCACCCCCGGTTCCGGACGGTGCCACATGCAGCGCAATTTATGGCTCGCCACAGCAGCGGGCCATGCTGGCGGTAAAAAGGTGGGCGGGAAACCGGTCTCGCCGATCCCCCGCCCGCCCTCGTATTCAACCGCGCATTACTCGTCGATCACCCTGCCGCCTGGATCAGGGGCCTACATGCGAGCGGTGGTGGCCGGAACCGGCGTCACCGGTGGTGCTGGCGATCTCGTAGGCTCTGCCCGCGGCGCCGGCTGCTGCTCCTGCCTCGGCTCTGCACGCTGCGGTTGCGGCTGCGGCTGCGGTTGCGCCTGCGGTTGCGCCTGCGGTTGCGCCTGC
>JBBRBY010000050.1:0-20772 GCA_038205315.1 Gemmatimonadales bacterium
CGGCATCTTCATGTACGGGATTCGTCAGCTCAACTACAACGAATTCGTCGAGGCCGGCGCTGCACTCGCCTCCGGAATCGTCCGCGTGCGTCGCGTCATTCGCGATCAGATCCACGCTCGCGAGCTCACGTCGGTGATCGAGCAGGCCGAGTCGCTCCGCCACGTCAACCATCTCCTCGCCGCGAGCACGCCGAACTTCGGCTTTCTCGGAGTCGAGGTCGAGCGCGAATCCTCGCTCTCGCTGCGCCGCCTGCACGGCAACGTCTCCGGACTCTGGAAGCTCGACTACATGCTCGCCTCCGCGAATCCCACCGACGGCGAGCCGTACGTGCTCCGCATCTGGTGCAGCTCCGGCGAGGGCTCCCGGCCGTTCGGCGCCGAGCGGCTGGCGCACATCCTCGTGCCGTGCCTGGAAGCGTGGCTCTTGAGCCCCAAGGCGATCGGACATGCCGTCGCTGAATCCACGCGGGGGACGTACGCCAGCACGGAGCTGGCTGCGGTGAGAGAGTCGGCGGTTTGATCGCTTGAAGGTTCTGCACGTCGTTGGTGCTCGCCCCAACTTCATGAAGACCGCGGCGCTCATGCACGCAATGAAGGCCCAGGGAGGCGCATTCGAGCAGATACTCGTACACACCGGTCAGCATTACGACCGCGCGATGTCCGAGGTCTTCTTCGAGGAGCTCGATCTCCCCGAGCCGGACGCGTATCTGAGCGTCGGATCCGGATCGCACGCGCAGATGACCGCGAAGGCGATGTCGGCCTTCGAGCCGGTGCTGCTCGAATACGCACCGGATGTGGTGATCGTCGTCGGCGATGTGAACTCAACGCTCGCCTGCACGATCGTCGCGTCGAAGCTCGGAGTGAAGGTCGCGCACGTGGAGGCGGGGCTTCGCTCCTTCGATCGCACCATGCCCGAAGAGATCAACCGCATTCTGACGGACAGCATCGCGGACTATCTCTTCACGCCATCGCGCGACGGCAACACGCATCTCGAGCACGAAGGGGTAGATCCGAAGCGCGTCTTCTTCGTCGGCAACGTGATGATCGACACGCTCATCCGGCTGCTCCCGAAAACGGACCCCGCGCGCGCGTGTGCGACGGTGGGAGTGAAGCCAAACAACTTCGCACTCGCGACGCTGCACCGTCCCTCGAACGTCGACGATCCCGAGACGCTCACCGAGATCATGAAGGCGATAGCCGACGTCGCGAAGCAGATGCCGGTGGTATTTCCGGTGCACCCGCGAACGCGCGCGCGCATCGACGAGATGGGGCTCGCAGAGCTCAGTGGCAGTGTGAAGCTCATCGAGCCGGCCGGCTATCTCGATTTCCTGGCGCTCGAGAGCGTCGCCTCGATCGTGATGACGGATTCCGGCGGCGTGCAGGAGGAGACGGCGTACCTCGGCGTTCCCTGCCTCACCCTTCGCCCGAACACAGAGCGCCCCGTCACGATCGAGTCGGGGATGAACCGGCTCGTGGCGAGCAGCGCCAGCGACATCGTGAGCGCGGTGGGGACGATGCTCGAGAGGGGAAAAGCGAAGCACACGATCCCCGAGCTGTGGGACGGACGCGCGTCCGAGCGCATCGCGCGGATCCTGCTCGAGCAGTGAAAGCGAGGTAGTCTGGAGCAAAGCGGAATGACGAATGAGCGCCCGATCCTCTTCGTCAACGCGCACTACTATCCGGACATCGCGGCGACTGCGCACCATCTCACGGACCTGGCCGAGTATCTCGTGGCGGCGGGACACCGGGTGGAGATTTGCGCGAGCCGCGGCAACTACGTCGCGGGGCGCATGCAGGCCGAGGAGAGTGAGGTGCGCAACGGTGTCCGCATTCACCGCGTGCGCAGCACCTCGCACGGTCGAGGATCGATCGTCGGACGGCTGCTCGACTACGCCTCGTTCCACATCCAGGCGCTCCGCGCGACGCTCGGCTTTCGGAAGTATCGTGGGATCGTCTTCCTCACCACGCCGCCGCTGCTCTCGTTCGTGGGTTGGCTCGGTCGCGTGCTGCGCGGCAGACGCTACGCGATCTGGTCGATGGATCTGCATCCCGAAGCAGAGGTCGCCGCGGGGATGCTCGACCGCCGCAGCATGCTCGGCCGGCTTCTCTTCTGGGCGAACGGACGCGGCTATCGGAGTGCGGACTTCGTGATCGCGCTCGGACCGTACATGCGGGAGCGGATTCTGGCGCAGGGAACGCGCGCGGATCGCATCGAGATCGTGCCCGTGTGGGTGGATGGCGATGAGATCACGCCCACCCCGCGAGCGGAGAATCCGCTGGTGGCGGAGCTCGGGCTCGAGGGGAAGTTCGTCGTTGCGTACATCGGAAATGCGGGACTCGCGCACGACTTCGGGGATTATCTCGAGGCGATGCGCGCGCTGAAGGATCATCCGCGCATCTGGTTTCTCTTCATCGGAAACGGACCGCAACGCGCACGGATCGAGGCGTACGCGGTCGAGCATTCAATCCGGAATTTCTCGTATCGTGACTACTATCCACGGGAGCGGATCAACGCTGTGTATGGGCTTGCCGATGTGCACGTGGTGACGCTGGGTGCGCGCTTCGTCGGGATCGCCATTCCGACGAAGGCATACGTGTCCATGGCCACTGCGCGTCCCGTACTGTTCGTGGGGCCGGAGAAATCGGAGACGGCCAGCGCGATTCTCGAGGGCGAGGGTGGCGCTGTGGTCGATCCGGCGGCGCCGCGCGCGGCGGAGCGGATCGCCGAGCTGCTGCGCGCGTGGAGTGATGATCCCGGGGAGACGGAGCGCATTGGCGCGCACGGGCGTGCGCACGTGCTCGAGAACTTCGGCAGGGATGCGAATTGCCGTGCGATCGGCGAGATCATCGACGGGCACTGGAGTAAGGCATGACCGTCGCCATCATCACGGGCTCGGCCGGCCTCATCGGGTCGGAAGCCGCCGCGCACTTCGCGGGGCTCGGGATGGATGTCGTCGGCATCGACAACGACATGCGGCGGGTGTTCTTCGGCGAGGAAGCGTCTACGTCGTGGAAGCGGAAGGAGCTCGAGAGCCAGCTCGGCGCGCGCTACACGCATGTGAGCGCCGATATCCGCGATGCGAGCGCGATCAACAAGGTGTTTGCAAAGTACGGTGGCGATCTCGCGCTCGTCGTGCACGCGGCAGCACAGCCGTCGCACGACTGGGCCGCCAGCGATCCGATCATGGACTTCACCGTGAACGCGAACGGCACGCTCGTGATGCTCGAGGCTACGCGCACGTACGCCCCCGAGGTTCCGTTCATCTTCACGTCGACGAACAAGGTCTACGGCGACACGCCGAACAGGCTGCCGCTGATCGAGCTGGAGAAGCGGTGGGAGATTGATCCCAAGCACACGTACGCAGGCGGAATTCGCGAGGATATGTCGATCGACAACACACTCCATAGTGTGTTTGGTGCGTCGAAGGTCGCGGCGGATGTGATGGTGCAGGAGTACGGCCGCTACTTCGGCATGCGCACCGCGGTCTTCCGTGGCGGATGCCTCACGGGCCCCGGTCACTCGGGAACGCAGCTGCACGGCTTCCTCGCCTATCTCATGCGCTGCACCGTAACGGGAACGCCGTACACGATCTACGGCTACGGCGGCAAGCAGGTGCGCGACAACATCCACAGCGCCGATCTCATCGCCTGCTTCTCGGAGTTCTTCCGCGCGCCGCGGAGTGGCGAGGTGTACAACATGGGCGGCGGGCGATTCAGCAACTGCTCGATGATCGAGGCGATCGAAGCGTGCGAGCGCATCGCCGGCCGCGAGTTGAACCACACATACTCGGAGACCAATCGCGTCGGTGACCACATCTGGTGGATCTCCGACATTGCGCGCTTCGAGTCGCATTACCCGGGCTGGAGGCTCGAATACTCGATCGACGGAATCCTGCAGGAGATCTACGAGCACAACGTCGAGCGGTGGACGGGTGGCAAGACGACGACCGTGAAGGGGTAGCGTCGATGTGCGGGATCGCGGCTCTCTATGCGTACGATGCGCGCGGCGTCGCGGCGGGAAGGGAAGAGATGCGCGCGGCATCGGCGTGGATGGAGTGTCGCGGCCCCGACGGCAAGGGCGAGTGGTCGAGCAGCGACGGACTCGTGATGCTCGCGCATCGGCGCCTCGCCATCATCGACTTGAGCGATGCGGGCGCGCAGCCGATGCAAACCTCGGACGGCGCGTATGTGATCTCCTTCAACGGCGAGATCTATAACTATCGCGAGCTGCGCGCTGTGCTCGAAGGAAAGGGATACCGCTTTCGCACGGGCACCGACACCGAGGTGCTTCTCCATCTGTACGCGGAGAAGGGCGAGGCGATGGTGGGTGACCTTCGAGGAATGTTCGCGTTTGCGCTGTGGGACGAGAAGAAGAAGGGGCTCCTGCTCGCGCGCGATCACTTCGGGATCAAGCCGCTCTACTACGCGGACGATGGTCACACGATTCGCGTCGCGTCGGAAGTGAAGGCGCTGCTCGCCACCGGAGCCGTGGATACGTCGCAAAATCTCGAGGCGCATGCGGGCTTCTTCGTGTGGGGACACGTTCCTGAGCCGCATACTTTCTATCGGGGCATTCGCGAGCTTCCCGCGGGCACTACGATGTGGGTCGACCGCGATGGCGCGAACCTTCCGCAGGTATACGCGGATCTCGCCGCGATGCTCGCGAGCGCGGACGCCGATCGGGCGAAGATGGACGACCACGAGCGCGCGGAGCGGCTGCGCGCGGCGATGCTGGACAGCGTTCGCGCCCATCTCGTCGCCGACGTCGACGTCGGCGTCTTTCTCTCGTCCGGCGTGGACTCGACGGTGCTAGCGGCGCTCGCGGCCGAGGCCGGTGGCAGGCTCCGCACGGTGACGCTCGGCTTCGCGGAGTATCGCGGCACGTCGCAGGATGAGACGCCGCTGGCCGAGGCGGTGGCGAAGCGGCTGGGGTCGGAGCACAGCACGATCTGGGTGACGCGCGCGGACTTTCGTGGCGCGCTCGATCATCTGTTGGAGCGGATGGACCAGCCGAGCATCGATGGCGTGAACAGCTACTTCGTGACGAAGGCGGCGAAGGATGCGGGGCTCAAGGTCGCGCTCTCCGGGCTTGGCGGCGACGAGCTGTTCGGCGGCTATGCGGACTTCAAGGACATTCCGCGGATCGTATCGCTGGTGAATCATCTGCCGGCGAGAAAATTAGTGGGCACGGCGATGCGAAAGGCGCTGGCACCTTTGCTCGCTCCTTTTGCCTCGACGAAATATGCCAGCCTGATCGAGTACGGCGGCGACTACGTGGGTGCGTATCTGTTACGGCGTGCGGTCTTTTTGCCATGGGAAGTGAAGCATATCCTGCATGAAAATGAGCAAACATTTGAACATGAAACCGTGATAATGAGCGAGCTCATCCGCAAGACCTTGCCGAATGCATCGCAAAATGTGAAGGTCAGTGTACTGGAGGCTCGGTGGTATATGCGCAATCAGCTTTTGCGCGATACCGACTGGGCTTCGATGACACACTCCGTGGAAGTACGCGTGCCGCTGGTTGACTGGAGCCTGTGGCGCGAAGTCGCATCGCTTGGGCTGATCTCTCCGTATTTGGGGAAGCGCGCATTGTCAGCGACGCCTCGCGGGGCGTTGCCGGCCGAGGTGCTGTCGCGCAGGAAGACGGGGTTCACGGTGCCGATGCACAGCTGGATGACGGAAGAAAACGGTCTGCACGATCGCGGACTTCGCGGCTGGGCCAAATACGTGTACGCACGGACGGTGGATGGCACGAGCTCTGGTGTTTCTGACGGACGCATTCGGGGGGGGGGATCGCGCAGTTCAATCGCGATCTTCTCACGTCGCTGTCTAACGATCCGGCGTACACCAAGGTCGTAGCGCTACCGCGCGTGCTGGTCGACAAGTCGCCGCGGATACCCTCGAAGCTCGACTTCAGGAAGCAGAGTGCGGGAAGCAAGGTTCGCTATGCGATCGAGTCGGCGCGGGCTGTGATCAACGAAAGGTTTGACGTTGTAATCTGCTCGCACATCAACCTGCTCTCGATTGCTTCCGCGGCCGCGGCGGCGCAGCGGGTGCCGCGTCTGCTGGTGATCTACGGTATGGAAGCGTGGCGGTCGCCCTCCGGGCTGGCGGCGAAGTTGGTGAAGCGAGCGGATGCGGTGGTTGCGATCAGCGAGTACACCAAGCGGCGCTTCCTGGCGTGGTCGGGCGTGAAGTCGGCGAAGGTTCACGTGATCCCGTGCTGCGTCGACGCGAAGCGTTTCGGGATCGGCCCCAAGCGCGACGACCTGCTCCGGAAGTACCGGCTGCGCGGACGCACCGTGATGCTGACGGTCGCGCGGCTCGCGGGTAAGGAGCGCGCGAAGGGGATCGACGAGGTGATGGAGTCGCTCACCGACATCGCGCGCGAGATTCCGAACATCTCGTATCTCGTGGTGGGCGATGGAACCGATCGCGAGCGGCTCGAGGAGAAGGCGGAATCACTCGGCGTGAGCAATCGCGTCGTCTTCGCGGGATTCATCGCAGAGGAGGAGAAGGCGGATCACTATCGCCTGGCGGATGCGTTCGTGATGCCCGGACGCGGCGAGGGATTCGGGATCGTGTATCTCGAGGCGCTGGCGTGCGGGCTGCCGATCGTCGCGAGCTCGCTGGATGCAAGCGCCGAGGTGGGGCTGAACCGGCGATTCGGACGCGTGGTGAATCCGGATCGGCCGGGGGAGCTGAGGGCGGCGTGCGTCGATGTGCTGGCAGATACGGAGCGAGAGGTGCCGCGCGAGCTGCAGACGTTCTCGACGGCGCGCTTCAAGGCGCGTTGGAACTGGCTGCTGGCGGAGATGAGCGTGGGAGATCTGGCGAGTCTGCCGACGTTGACGAGGGAGCCGGCGTACGCGGGGGGGAGTGGCGGGTTGTATGGCGTGGAGACGCCGACGCCGCTGTCGGCGCCGTCAGTGGTGGAGCGGTAGCTGGTCGGAAATAGTACGTCCTTCCTGTAGCGAACACAAAACCAGAGTTCATGGAATTGATGACCGAGCCGGTCGTCGGGGAGCTTGCGCTCGCCGATACGTTTCCCACGATTGTGATCGAGCCAGCGCCGAGGTGGCCCGGGCTGAACTTCGGCGAGTTGTGGGCGAACCGGGAGCTGCTCGCATTCCTGGTGTGGCGGGACATCAAGGTGCAGTACGCGCAGACGGTGCTTGGTGCCGCGTGGGCGATCGTGCAGCCGCTGATGACGATGCTGATTTTCACGCTCGTGTTCGGACGACTGGCGAAGATTCCGTCGGACGGCGTGCCGTACTCGGTGTTCACGCTCGCAGCGCTGATTCCGTGGCTGTACTTTTCCACCGCGTTTTCGGCCGCGAGCGCGTCGCTCGTTAACAGCACGAACCTGATCACGAAAGTCTATTTCCCACGGCTGATCATTCCGATCGTGACGGTGCTGTCGGGGCTCGTGAACTTTGCGGTGTCGTGCGTGGTGCTCGCGGTGATGATGATCTGGTATCGCGTGACTCCGTCGTGGGTTGCTATCCCAATGATTCCAGCGCTGCTGTTGTTGATGGTTCTCACGGCGACCGGCGTCGGATGCTGGCTGGCGGCCGTCTACATTCAGTACCGTGACATTCGGCAGATCGTGCCGTTCATCGTGCAGATCTGGATGTACGTCTCCCCGGTGGTCTATCCGTTATCGCTCGTACCCGAGCGTTATCGCACGCTATACGCGCTCAACCCCATGGCGGGGATCATCCAGACGTTCCGGGTGGTGCTCTTGAGAACGGGTGAGATCCCGTGGGGAACGCTGGGCATCTCTACTATAGTAGGGGTGGCTCTCTTTCTCGGCGGAACGCTCTACTATCGGCGCACCGAACATCTCTTCGCGGACGTCGCGTGAAGCCGATCGCGCTCAGCGTTCGGGACATCGCGAAGAAGTATCGCATTGGCGGGCCGGCGCAGCGCCACGCATCGTTGCGCGAGGCGATCACGCATACGGCGACGGCGCCGCTACGAGGAATGCGATCGCTGATGCGCTCTGCGGACGCGAAGCAGACGGCGCGAGAGGCGGAGGAGTTCTACGCGCTCAAGGGTGTGTCGTTCGACATTCGCCAGGGCGAGATCGTCGGCCTCATCGGACGGAACGGTGCGGGGAAGAGCACGCTGCTCAAAATTCTCTCGCGTATCACGGAGCCGACGTCGGGGCGAGCCGAGGTGCACGGGAGACTCGGATCGCTGCTCGAGGTGGGGACGGGCTTTCATCCGGAGCTCACGGGGCGCGACAATATCTTCCTGAATGGTGCGATTCTCGGGATGCGGCGCCACGAGATTGCGAATCGCTTCGACGAGATCGTGGACTTCTCTGGGGTGTCGCAGTTCATCGACACGCCGGTGAAGCGCTACTCGAGCGGGATGTATCTGCGGCTGGCCTTCGCGGTTGCGGCGTATCTCGACACTGAGATTCTGGTGGTCGACGAGGTGCTCGCGGTGGGCGACGCGTCGTTCCAGAAGAAGTGTCTGGCGAAGATGGAGGACGTCGGGCAGCACGGGCGAACGGTCGTGTTCGTGTCGCACAATATGATGGCGGTGACGCGGCTGTGTCAGCGGACGATCCTGCTGGACGAAGGGCGGGTGATAGCGAATGGGCCGTCGCACGAGATCGTGGGGGCGTATCTGCGTTCGGGGCTGGGGACGACGGCTGAGCGGGAGTGGGGGGACGTTGCGAGCGCGCCGGGGAACGAGATCGCGCGGCTGCGCAGCGTGCGCGTCAGGTCGGAGGACGGCACGATTTCCGAGGCGATGGACATTCGGAAGCCGATCCGCGTCGAGATGATATTCGATGTGCTGCAAACAGGGCATTCGCTGGTTCCGAATTTTCACTTCTTCAATGAGGAAGGCACCTGCGTGTTCATCGTCAATGATCAGGATCCCGCGTGGCGACATCGGACCAGGCCGCAGGGGCGCTTCGTGACCTCCGTAAGAATTCCAGGCAATTTTCTCGCGGAAGGTTCGCTAGTCGTCAGCGCGGCGTTGAGTACGATGGATCCTGTCACGGTGCACTTTCAGGAGAACGAAGCGATCGCCTTTCAGGTGATCGACAGCCTGGACGGCGATAGCGCACGCGGTCAGTACGCGGGGCCGTATCCGGGAATCGTGCGTCCGATGCTGCAGTGGACGAATGAGCACCATCCCGATACCGCTCACGTGCCGCGATCGACGTTGGCAGTCGCGCGATGAAGGTCGTCCTGCTCGCCGGGGGACTCGGAAGTCGACTCGCCGAAGAGACGGAGCTGCGTCCCAAGCCGATGGTGGAAATCGGTGGGAAGCCGATTCTCTGGCACATCATGAAGCACTACGCACATTACGGACACACTGAGTTCTTCATCGCGCTCGGCTACAAGGGCGAATACATCAAGCGGTACTTTCTGGACTATTTGAGCCTGAATGGCAGCATGTCGATCGATCTCGGAAGCGGGAAGATCGAGTCGAGCAATCGAGACAGCGAGAATTGGGTAATTCATCTTGTCGACACGGGCTTCGACACCCCAACAGGAAGTCGTGTGCATCGTCTGCGGCCGCTTCTCGGAGATGAGCCGGTGCTTGTGACCTATGGAGATGGCGTCGCGAACATAGATCTGGACAAGTTGATGAGCTTCCACCGCTCGCATGGCAAGCTCGCGACGGTTACTGCGGTCCGGCCTCCAGCACGTTTCGGCGAGCTGCTTTTTGACGGCAACCTCGTCTCGAAGTTCACCGAGAAGCCGCAGATCCACGAAGGATGGATCAACGGTGGATTCCTCGTGCTCGAGCCAGGTGCCTTCGACTACCTGCACGAGAAGGACTGTAGCCTCGAGGTCGACACACTTTCGCGGTTGTCGGCGGACCGCCAACTCGGCGCGTACAAGCACGAAGACTTCTGGCAGTGTATGGACACGTTGCGCGACAAGCGAATGCTCGAGAGCCTGTGGGATAGCGAACGAGCACCGTGGAAGGTATGGACGTGACGACCTTCTGGCGCGACCGTCCGACATTCGTCACCGGTGCGACGGGGCTCGTCGGCGGATGGCTCACGAAGCAACTCGTCGAAAGCGGAGCGGCGGTCGTCTGCCTCGTGCGCGACTGGGTGCCCCGGAGCACACTGCTTGGAGGCGATCTCGCAGGGAACGTGACAATCGTGCGCGGCGATGTGCGCGATCAGGCCGCACTGGAGCGCATACTTGGTGAGTATGAGATCGACACTGTGATGCATCTCGCTGCCCAGACCATTGTGCCAATAGCGAACCGCAATCCCGTTTCGACGTTCGATTCGAACATCGCGGGCACGTGGTCGTTGCTCGAGGCGTCTCGTCGCAGCCCGACCGTGAAGCAGATCGTCTATGCGTCCTCGGACAAGGCGTACGGAGAATGCGACGAGCTTCCGTACGACGAGATGACGCCGCTGCGAGGATCGCATCCGTACGATGTGAGCAAATCGTGCGGCGATCTGATCGCGCAATGCTATGCCAAATCGTATGGGCTGCCAGTCGCAATAACTCGCTGCGGCAACTTCTACGGCGGAGGCGATCTGAATTGGAATCGTATAGTGCCGGGCACCGTTCGCTCGGTGCTGCGCGGGGAGCGACCGGTAATACGCTCTGACGGTACGCTCATCCGCGACTACTTCTACGTGGAAGATGGTGCCGCCGCCTATATGCTACTTGCCGAGCGGCTCGCCGGTGACGCGGCGCTTCGCGGGGCTGCGTTTAACTTCTCGAATGAGATGCAGATCACCGTTCGTGCAATCGTTGAGAAGATTCTTACGCTGATGGGAAAAGGACTCGATTTCGAGGTGCGCGACGAGGCAACAAATGAGATCCCGCATCAGTATCTGAGCGCCAAGCGCGCCCGGGAAGAGCTGGGTTGGCACCCTCTGTTCACGTTCGATGATGGAATGAAGCGCACTATTGACTGGTATCGCACGTTCGTTGGAAGCAAGAATGGCTGATACGGTGACCTCGTGCCGCTCCTGCGGGGAATCGAACCTGGCGCCGATACTTTCGCTTGGCGATACACCGCTCGCCAATGCGCTGTTGAGCGCGGAGCAGTTGCAGGACCCCGAGCCTGTATTCCCACTCGACCTCGTGCTGTGCACGAAATGTTCGCTCGTGCAGATCACCGCGACGGTGCCCTCTGAGCAACTCTTTGGTGAATATCTGTACTTCTCGTCGTTCTCGGACACGATGCTGCGCCACGCAGAAGCGCTGGTGAAGCGTGTGGTCGCTGAACGCAACCTCGGGAAGGCGAATCGGGTAGTGGAGATTGCGAGCAACGATGGTTATCTCCTTCAGTACTATCAACAGGTGGGGGTCGAGGTGCTCGGCGTGGAGCCCGCCCGCAACATCGCTCGCGTCGCGCAGGAAAAGGGAATTCCAACGGTGTGCGAATTCTTCGGCGCCGCCGTGGGGAAGCGACTCGCGAATGAAGGGAAGCGGGCGGATGTCATTCACGCACACAATGTGCTCGCACACGTCCCGGACCTGAACGGGGTCGTGGAGGGCCTCGCAACGCTGCTGGCGCCGGGTGGCGTCGCGATCGTGGAAGCGCCGTACGTAAAGGAGCTCATCGATCGGACGGAGTTCGACACGATCTATCACGAGCATTTGTGCTATTTCTCGCTTACTGCGTTGGACTTGCTCTTCCGCCGGCACGGGCTGACGATCGTGAATGTCGAGAACGTCGCGATCCATGGTGGAACTCTGCGCATTTTTGCGACGACGAGCGGTGAACGAGTTCCGGCGAGCGATGCCGTCACGGCATTGCTGGCAGCAGAAGCGACGTGGGGCGTGAGCAATGCTGCCTCGTATCTAGAGTTCAGAGACAACGTGAAGGGAATACGCGCGCAGCTGCGCAGCCTGCTGTGCGTGCTGAAGGGCAGGGGGCGCACAATCGCGGCGTATGGTGCGTCGGCGAAGGGAAGCACGCTGCTCAACTACACGGGAATTGGTGCCGAGACGCTCGACTTCGTGGCCGATCGGAGCACGGTAAAGCAGGGGCGATTTACGCCGGGGATGCATTTGCCGATCTATCCGGCGGGGAAGCTGCTGGAGGCGATGCCGGACTATGTGCTGCTGCTCACGTGGAATTTCGCAGATGAGATTCTCGAGCAGCAGTCGGAGTATCGGGCGAGGGGAGGGAAGTTCGTGATCCCGGTTCCGGACGTTCGCGTCGTATAATGGCTTCGCGTCAACCTTCTGTGTGATGCGCTTCACGGAGCTGGAACTTGCCGGCGCGTACGCAGTGGAGATCGATGCTCAGAGCGACGAGCGTGGGTTCTTCGCACGTACCTACTGCGCGAGAGAGTTGCAGGAAGCCGGCCTCGAAACGCGTGTCGCTCAGAGCAGTGTTTCGTTCAATCTGCGGCGTGGAACCGTACGCGGTATGCACTATCAGGTCTCGCCACACGAGGAAACGAAGACTGTCCGATGCACAGCCGGGTCTATCTTCGACGTGATCGTGGATATGCGTGCGGGATCGCCGACGTACGCGAAGTGGATCGGCATGGAGCTCACGGCCACGAACCATCTGATGCTCTACGTGCCTGCGGGTTTTGCACATGGATTTCAGACACTCGCAGACCACACCGAAGTGTTGTATCAGATATCGGTCGAGTACTCGCCTTCTGCGGGTCGGGGAGTATGCTGGAATGACCCGTCGATTGGAATTCGGTGGCCAATGATCGATGGGGTCACGATCTCCGCCAGAGACGCGTCATACCCTGGCCTCGGGAAGGTGCGGTAAGCAACTCGCAGAGGACATTGCCAGATTTAGCTGACAAGAGAGTGCTTCTCACGGGTGCGAGTGGGTTTGTAGGTAGACACGTGATAGCGCCCCTGCTGAAAAACGGATTCGAAATTCATGCGACGAGCCGCGCTTGGATCACGTCTACGGGCGTCCATTGCCACGGCGTGGATCTGTTGGATGAGGCCGCCGTCTCGGCGCTCGTCGAGTTGGTTCGGCCTTCGCATCTCATCCACCTCGCATGGATTACCGAGTCTCCGGCCTATTGGCACTCCAGTCTGAACGTCATATGGGAAAGTCGAAGTATGCATCTCTTCGAGGCGTTCGCGCGCGCAGGTGGGTCGCGTCTTGTTTCCGCGGGCTCGTGTGCGGAATACGAGTGGGGGTCGGACGTGTTGGATGAGCAGGCGACTCCCGAGGTTCCCGCAACGCCATACGGCCAGGCGAAGCTTTCGCTGCTTCGACGTGCGCAGGCGCTTGCGACCAAGAACCGGATCACCTTTTCGTGGGCGAGATTCTTCTTTCTATTTGGCCCGCACGAGCGCGACGGCCGCTTTGTACCATCTATCATCGACCCGCTGTTGCGAAAAAATGACGCGTATTGCCATCACGGAAAGCTGAATCGCGACTTTCTGTATGTTGAGGACGCGGGAGATGCGGTCGTCGCCATTGCAATGTCCGGGGTGAACGGGGTGGTCAACGTCGGATCCGGTCTTGCCTCTCAGCTCGGAGCCATGGCGCAAGAAATAGGAAGGGAGATGAAGCTACCGAATCTCGTGCATATCGCTGACGACCATACCGGCCGGGAGCAGCCGCAATCCCTCGTTGCGAACACCTCCCGTCTAAATCGCGATGTGGGCTGGACGCCCCGCTTCGACCGCCAGAGTGCTCTGCAACGAACGATTGCCTGGCGTGCTTCGCGCGAGGGAACTCGTGGCGCTTAGTCCCTCTTGTCCAGTGTGCGATTCGCACCGTCTGGCGACCATCACGGAACGACCAAGCGTTCCTGTTCACCAGAACAAGCTCTACGACACAGCCGTCGAGGCACGAGAGGCAGCGCGGGGAGACTTGCATATCGTTGCCTGCCTGAGATGCGGTTTCGTGTTCAACGCAGCCTTCGATCTATCGTTGTTGAGCTACGAGCAAGGGTATGACAACGATCAGACTCATTCGCCGGCGTTCAGCGATCACGTAAAACGGCTCGCGGATCGCCTACTCAATGAAAATCGTGTCCGCAACAGCCGCATCGTAGAGGTGGGGAGCGGAAAAGGGACGTTTTTGAGGGAACTGGTTGAGGCCGACGAGAGCAACGTTGGCTGGGGATTCGATCCCGCTTACAGAGGCCCCGAGACAGCGCTTGATGGCCGGGTCACGTATGTACGCTCGTTTTATGACGGAGATTATGCTGATCTATCGCCTGATGTCGTCATCTGTAGACATGTCATTGAGCATGTGCCCGCGCCAGCTGAGTTGCTCTCGGAGATACGTCAAGCATCGTCAAATGCACGAGTGTTTTTTGAAACTCCGGATGTCGAATGGATTCTGCGTAACAAGGTGATCTGGGATTTCTTCTATGAGCATTGCTCATATTTTTCATTTCAAAGCTTCGCCACGCTGTTCGAGCGCGCCGGTTTCGCAGGACGGTCGACCACGCGAGTGTTTGGCGATCAGTACTTGTGGGTAGAGGCGCAGGCCAGCGCTCTTTGGAAGAAAAGAACCGACGCAGATGCTGGAGCGATTCCCGATCTTGTGCATGAGTACGCGCGAGCGGAAAAACAACTACGTGAGCGTTGGGCGAGTAGAATGCGCGCTTTGCGCGACAGTGGAGGCGTAGCGCTTTGGGGAGCTGGAGCAAAGGGCGCGACCTGTATGTACCTGCTCGACCCAGATGCCGAATCAATCGGCTGCGTCGTCGACATAAATCCAGCGAAGCAGGGCCGTTTTGTTGCGGGATCAGGCCATCCAATAGTGTCGCCGGCTGACTTTGTAGAGATGGGGGTCCAGAACGTTGTGCTCATGAATCCAAATTATGAAGCGGAAGTGCGTGCGTTCTTCGCTGAAAAGAACATTCTCGTCAATCTTGTCGTGGACATTGATGCAGACGCAGCAGCATAGCTCGAATACCCCGCTAATAAGTATTGGAATACCGACATATAATCGCGCGACCAATCTAACGCGCGCTATTCACTCTGCGTTGGGGCAAGACTATCAGAATATCGAAGTGATCGTCTCCGACAACGCATCCTCCGATGCGACAGAACGTGTGTGCCTCGAGTTATCCGCGACGGATGGCCGATTGAAGTACATCCGACAATCCGTGAACAACGGTATGATCGCCAACTTCATGGAGGTGCTAGGTCGTTCCAGCGGCGAGTATTTTATGTGGCTTGCGGACGATGACTGGCTGGATGCCGCCTATGTGTCCACTTGCCGAGATATATTGGTAACCGCGCCCGAAGTTTCGTTGGCATGTGGAAGAATCAAGTATGCGCGCAGTTCCGAACCGGATCGGGAAGGAGTTGCGATCAACCTGATGCAAGAAACGGCAGTAGAACGCGTGTTGGCCTTTTATCTACAGGTCTTGGATAACGGCACGTTTTACGGATTGATGCGACGCAGTGATCTCGCCGGGCTATCACTTCCGAATAAACTCGGAGGTGACTGGTTATGGATCGCATCGCTCGCCATGAAAGGGAAGATTGTCACCACAAATCTCATCGCAGTTCATCGCTCAGCGGAAGGCGTGTCTGCAGATGTTCCCTCGCTCGCGAGAAAATTCGGTCTGTCAGGATGGAGAGCTAGTCAGCCACATCAGACGATCGCCTTTTACGTCTTCGCGCACACTTTGAGTAACAAAGCGGCGACGCTCGGGAGGCTTGGTCTGATCGATCGAATTGCGTTAGGTGCGAGGAGTGCTCTAGTTATTCAACGCCGGTTCGTAAAGCGTCCCAATCCTCTGCGACACGTTCTCGGTAAGCTGAGGGCGCTCACGACCGCATTGCGAACTCTATGAGTTGCGGGCAACAATGCTACTTTCAGATGGGCAGCTGTTTCGCCTTGTCACCAACACTCGCGCTGAGGGGTCTGCGAACGCCTCGATTGATGAGAGCTGAATCAACCATATAAATGCGAGAATCTAAGTCGGTAATCTTTCTCGTCAGTCCCTTCATTCCGTACCCCCCCGCGCGCGGCATCGAGCTGAGAATTTTCCGGCTCCTGACATGGATGCACGCCGCAGGCTATAAGGTCGTGCTCATCATTCCCGCCGATGACATTGACGCAGGCGCATTAAGCCATCTACGCCCGATTACCTACGCAATCCACTGGACGAGACCCGCATTACGTACTCGGGTGGGCATGCGTTTCCCGGTACTACGAAGGGCACTTTGGGAAAATGGTAAAGTCATTGCTCGTCGCTTACAAAGAGCGAAAGCTGCCTCGTTCGTCGGTCCGGACAGAGAAAACAATACGAACTACAGCGAACCGATAGCCGTTGTCCCTGCACTTCGCCAGGGAGATGATCAGATCAAAGCGTGGTTCGCGCCGGACCGTCTTGTTGCGTTGGTGGGGAAACTCGCACGTAGATATCGTCCTCGCGCTGTCATCGTTGAGTACATCTTTTCTACTCCGGTTTTTGCAAAACTGCCGGGTGCGGTCGTAAAGATAGTAGATACGATTGACGTATTTTCGAGAAAGGAAGACCAGGTGCTTGCCTTTGGAATCGCGGACCCGCTCGCCTGTGGCGAACGGGAGGAGAGACGCGCGCTTCTAAGAGCTGATGTCATTGTTGCAATCCAGTCTCGAGAACAGACACTCCTTCAAGAACTTGTACCTGAACGCGAAGTCATACTTACCGGAATCGACTTAGACGTCACGGCTGCTGCCGAACCAAAAGCAGTCGTTCCAGACTCTATAGTAGTCGTCGCCTCGGACAATGCGCTCAACGTACACGGCCTAAGGGCCTTTCTGGCCGAATGTTGGCCGCTGATAGTAGCCTCGCACCCGCGAGCCTCTCTGCACGTGGTTGGTCGTGTTGGGGATATCTGTCGGGTTGATGATGACCGCATTCGTTACAGCGGTTGGGTCGAGGATCTCGATCGTGTGTACAAGGACGCGAGTATTGTCATCAACCCTACCATCGCGGGAACTGGCCTCAAGATCAAAAGCGTACAGGCACTGGCCCATGGCAAAGCTTTGGTGGCGTGGACATATGGTGTCGAGGGTCTGGACTACGTGGGAGAGCCACCGTTCGTCGAATGCCGATCCTGGTCGGATTTCGCGCGGGCCGTGGTTCATTTGCTTCAATCGGAGAAAGATCGAGTGGCTCTAGAAGAACGTGCACGTTCGTACGCAGAACAGGCGTTTGGCGCTGCGACAGTGTACGCCTCACTCGACGCGTGTCTGAGGCAGCCGCGAGGTCAAATTCGAGACGTCAGACTCACTAGCGTGGAGAACGCAGTTGTCAGATCGCATCTCGCCACGGACAAGGTGGGATGATAGCACCTGCGCGCTTCGAGTAGAGTGGAAAGGAGAGCCTCAAGCGGCTTTGTTGGCTTCGAGAAACCAAACGTCGCGAGCCTGCAACGTGCGGCAACGCCGGCCGACGAAGCGCTCAGCGACTTTCCGCAGCTCTCTCGAAATAGTGGCGGGAACAGCATCGACTTCTTGCGGGTGATGCTGGCCTTGGCCGTTATCGTAAGCCACTGCTATCTGCTGGGGGGCATTCAGGTCGGCGCGGTTGGTCGAATCCTTCAAATCTCTAAGTGGGGAGAAATCGCTGTAGGAGGCTTCTTCTTTCTTAGCGGCATTTTGGTCACGCGCAGTTACCTCTCATGCGCGAGCATCTGGCGTTATCTCTGGCATAGATGCCTTCGTATCCTCACCGGATTCTGGGTATGTCTTGCCGTAACCGCGTTCGTTTTCGGGCCCTTCGTAGCGTTGCTCGAGAAGAGCGCTTTGACCGGGTATCGCCTTGTCGGTGCTGACGGCGCTCTAGTGTACATCTCCTCCAATTCCCTTCTATGGATGAGACAGTACAATATCCAGCGGCCTTGGTCTTCTCCCCGGAAACTGGTCCAGTGAGCCACACATTATGAGCGTAGTTTAGAGCTGGCCAAAAGCCTCGCGAGCGAGGCTGAGGACAGCACGATGCGCACAAGCAGGTACACGCCGGAGCAAGTCGCGGCAGCACTGCGACAAGCCGAGAGCGGAACGCCCGTGACCGAGATCTGCCGCAAGTTGCAAGTGACGGAGACGACGTTCTACCGCTGGAAGAAGAAGTTCGGCGGCATGGGAACGCCCGAGATTCGCGAGCTCCGACAACGGCGGGAGGAGAATCGGAAGCTCAAGCAGTTGGTCGCCGATTTGAGCCTCGACAAGACGATCCTGCAGGAGTCGCTGCGAAAAAAATGGTGAGCCCGGCGCTGCGGCGGAGCTCGATCGCGTGAGTGCGCGAGGCCTATCGCGTCTCCGAGCGTCGGGCGTGCGGGGTCGGGCGCGTGAGGCGATCGATGGTGCGCTACGTGAGCACGCGCGCGACATCGGAGCCGCTGCGGCAACGCTTGCGCGAGCTCGCGCACGTACGCGTGAGCTATGGGTACAAGCGGCTTCACGTGTTGCTCCAGCGCGAGGGCTGGGTCGTGAACCATAAGCGCGTGCGACGGCTCTATCGCGAGGAAGGACTCACGCAGAAACGCACGGGCCCCAAGCGACGCAAGAGTGCGACGGTGCGCGTGCTCCGACCCCAAGCGAGCGCGGTGAACGAGCGCTGGGCCATGGACTTCATTCACGACACTCTCGCCTCCGGTACCTCGATTCGTATCTTGAGCGTGGTGGACGTGTTCACGTGCGAGTGCGTGGCGCTCGTCCCGCAACGGCGGTTCGGTGACGATGATGTCGCGCGCTGTCTCAGCCTCGCGTGCGTCGAGCGCGGCGTGCCGGCCGTGATCCAGGCGGACAACGGAAGCGAGTTCACCTCGAGGGCCGTTGATCACTGGGCGTACTGGAACGGCGTGCGGCTGGACTTCAGCCGACCGGGCAAGCCAACGGATAATGCGCACATCGAGAGCTTTCACAACGCCGTCCGACGTGAGTGTCTGACGCAACACTACTTTCTCAATCTTGCGGACGCGGATCGCGCCCTGCAGCTCTACCGAGACGACTACAACAACGAACGGCCCCACAGCAGCTTAGGCAATCAGTCTCCCGCTCACTTCCGAGCCCATGGAGACTTCACCCCAGTTCTGAATCAACTCCATAATGTGTGACGGGGTGGACCAACTTTGGGGAGAAGACCAGCCTCTTATCTCACGTACCATTTCCTGGGGCGTTCGACGGGGCGCTCTGGACGCTATACAACGAATTTCTTTGTTATCTCTTCGTCGTTGCTTTGGGAATACTCGCGATATTACGCAGAGCTCCCGCGTTGATTCTAGCGATTGCGCCAATCCTGCTAGTTCTTCTCGCACATACATATCGCCTATTTGTCTTTCCCTTTAGCATCTTCTATGTGGGGATGTTCCACGGAGTCGACGCGTACATCGCACAGGCGGCATATTTCTTTGTCGGAGCTGCCGTGTATTTGTATCGCAATCGCGTACGCTTACATGTGAACCTTTTTGTCGTGATGTGCGCTCTCACGGCCCTAGCAGCGCCAACCAAACTGGCGCGATACGTGCTTCCGTTCGCCTTTTCATATGTGCTGCCATGGCTAGCGTTCCGTTTGCCATTTCACAACGCCGCGCGGTTTGGAGATTTTTCATACGGTTTGTACATCTACGCGTTCCCAGTGCAGCAGTTGCTCGCACTCGTTGGTATTCCGCATTGGGGATTCTGGGGATATCTCCTCTTGTCGGTGACTGCGACCTTACCACTCGCATTTCTGAGCTGGCACGTCGTTGAGCGACGTTGCCTAGGACTTAAGCACGCCAAAATTCAGGTACGTGCCCCCTCCGGCCGCATCTCCCTCGCGCTTTACGTTCCGAGAAAAAATGCGCATTAGGTGAAATGGCTCCGGATGGTTCTCACAACTCAACGGATGTCTTTACCACGTCCGAAGGCCCTGCCCGCCATATTAGAATACAATGACGTGGTCTCGCGACGTGTAGCCTCGCCGCCATCGTTTTTCGTCGGCCGATAAGACTTGATGTCCATTTCCCAAGCGTTACGCTGCACCATTCGCAGGCTATTGGAGCGGAGCCACTACTGGGTTCGACACGAATCGGTCCTCCCGTACGGCGTCGGCTACCAGCACGATATTCAGCGCTTGGCTGTCATCTTCGGCCAGCCCATCAAAGTCTTCTTTGACGTCGGCGCCAATACGGGCCAGACATCGGCTGAGGCATTGAAAAGCTTTCCCGCTGCAGACGTTTTCGCATTCGAACCAGACAAGACGAGCTTTTCGACATTGACCGCGACGATGACCGATCGTCGGTTCCGTTCGTTCAATATTGCGCTGAGCAACAAGAGCGGGGAAGCTCCCTTCTTCGACTACGGTGCACTCGCGACTTCCAACAGCCTCGTCGAGAACTCAGAGTACGCATCTCGAATCAAGCACGACGTCATTGTGCGCACCGTGCATTGTGACACGGTGGACTCAATCTGCAGCAACATCGGTATTACGAACATCGATGTGTTGAAGATCGACACCGAGGGCCACGATCTCGCGGTGCTGCAAGGCGCGGAACGCATGCTCGCGGAGCATCGCGTACGGTTCGTCTACGTCGAGTTCAATACGATGCTTCCCGTACGAGGTTCGACCGGTGGCGCGCTCATTCCGATAAGCGAGATTCTGGAATCGCAGGGGTTTCGTTTCGTGGCAAGCTACCCCGAGTACATGATCACGTCCGGCGACTTCTTTGCGACGTCGAACGCTCTCTTCGTTCGCCCCCCACCGGCAGTATGAGCGCATTGCCGCTCACCGCTCCGACCGCCGCCTCCTCGGCACGCGGACGTGAACGACTTCGCGTCTTGCTCGTGCCGGACTCGATCCACTGGATCACTGGCACAATCGCGAAGTCCATCGTT
>JBBRBY010000051.1:0-20724 GCA_038205315.1 Gemmatimonadales bacterium
TGGCACCGCTCGGCCGGCACTGATGGGCGGCAATCCCATGGACGATCGCTCATTGCTCGCGCTTGCCGGTGCTGCCGGGTCATGCGGGAGCCGGAACGCGCCCAGCAGGTAGAAAGTGACAGCTAGACTGAGTGCGACCCAGATCCCCAGTACTACGTCGTGCGTAAAGACGTTCCAGTGCCAGACGAGATCGGCATTGGATATGAACTTGGCGACGGCCGCCAGTTCGATGAAACCCATCACGACCTTTATTCGGTTGAGCCACGCACCGGATCGCGGCAACCGGCTCATCCAGCGCGGACTGCTGGCGAGAATCACGAACGGCAGCGCAAATACGACGGCGTAAACGAGCATCCCGACAATTGGACGCTGCCAATCTCCCTGAGACGCTGCGACGAGAAGTGTCCCGATGAACGGAGCCGTACACGTGAAACTCGTGAGCGTGAAGAGAACGCCCATGGCAAGCGCGCCGGCGCTGTCGGACAAGTGGCCATCGCGCGTGACGGCGTCCAGGCGGCCGAGGAGTGCCGACGGAACACTTAACTCGTAGAAACCCAATAAGTTGAGCGCGAGCGCGAAGAAAATCACCGCGATTGCGAGGTTCACCCACGGATCAGCCGCGAAGCGGGTGAGACCCGCCGCTCCGACGAGCCCCGCGACAGCCACACCCAACACGGTGAACGTTACCACGATACCGAGTCCGAATACCGCAACCGCCTGGAACGCACGCGCGCTGCTGGAGTGTGCGTGCCGCAGGAAGTATGAGACCGTGATCGGCACCATCGGGAACACGCATGGCGTCAAGAGCGACAGCGCGCCGGCGGTGGCGGCAAGCCAGAGGAATGCTGGCGTGATTCCCACTGCTTCCATCACGACCGGTTCTCGGGGGACGACACGCTCACGAACCGTTACCTAGGTGCGTGGCGCGGGAAAGGCAGCGGCGAGTTTCGCTGTCTGCGCAGGATAACACAAGGACGCATTGCAAATCTGATAGCGCACATTCACGCGAACCGAGTCGGCCGGCATGACTGCTCGACTCGCCCGTACGGGAACGAGAAAGCGGACCCTTGCTTCGTAGAGCTGAACGTTCATCCTGAATGCGTCGTCGTAAGCGACATGCGGAGCGGGTGCGGATACCGGAGTGCCAGCCAGTTCGAACGGCTGGCCTGGCGAAAGCGAAACCCGCGTCGCGACGGGACCGCCGGCCGGCTGCGTGAGGGAGTAGACGTGCCAGCCGGGCTCGATGGATGCCTGGATCACTACCGTGTCCGGCGACGTTGTGATGCGCGCACGTGGTGGAACGATCGTCCATCTCACCGGCGGCGCCACCGCAGGGGGGGCCGAATGGGAGCAGGCGGTCGTGGCGAAAGCTGCCAGCGCGTACGTACATATGAGTGCGTTCTTCATCGGCTTGAGGCTGTAATATAGAGCAGGACCCACCTGCGACAGCATACACCCGAGGTACCGAAAAGGGCGATGTTCGCGATTTCTCTGCGAACATCGCCCTTTTTGTATTCGCCTTCTGCCTGGAGGTCAGCCGCCGAGGTCAGCCGCCGAGATCAGCCGCCGCCCGGTCTACGAGTGCTGTCTCGGCATTCAGAGCGCCGGCTACGCGAACGATCTCCGTGGTCGCGAGCGGCCATGCCCGTTGCTCGATCGCCTCGCGCACACCGGGAACCGTCTTGACGCCGTATCCTGTATAGAAGCCGGGCGCATACAGCAGGTGTCTGTACCATGGGCGGTTCGCCAGGCCATCCTTCGACAGCAGCAGTCTTTCACTCTGCAGCAGATCTGCGTTGAGCTTGACGAAGCTCGCGGTTGCCGGCCCATCCATCGCCTGGGAGAAGGCCTTCTGATAGCGTGCTGATGCGCGCGCAAGCGCCGCAGCCGCGCTATCGAGCGGTGCGAAATCGAGATCCGGCACCGACGGTTCCGCCTTGGGACTGGTAAGCGGATAACGCGGATCGTTCGTCAACATGAAACCGCTGTCGGCGAGCTCGCGGTTGTGCTCTCCGCTCGCCGCGACCATTCCCTCGCGCAACTTCCGCAACTCGCTCACGTACCTGTTCACAGTCGCCGACAGGTCTGTGAAGTCGTATGGGATCACATCGGCGTCGGCGAGTCGCATCACTGCCGTGCCGACGGTCTGCGCGAGTGCGCGACCGTAGACGAACGACGTGTCGGAGAAGTGCGTGTACCAGTAAAAATCATCATAAATGGAGTGATAGATGCCACCCTCGTCCTCACCGCCGAATCCCAGATTCATGGATGGAACCCCGACGTGCTGCAGGAAGGCGGTGTAGTCCGAGCCGGAGCCCAGCGCGCCGATGCGAAGATCATCGCGGCCCCGGATTTCCTTGCGAGTGTCGGGTGAGGCGCGCTCGATCTCCCGCGCACGCAAACGCGCCGCGACGGATGCACCTGTTTCGGGATCAGTGATGTCGCGCATCACGCCATTGATGAACTTTTCGAGAACGTGCGATCCGCCCACCCCGAAAAAGCCGCGACCGTTCGTGTCACTGTTGAGATACGCAACAGCGTGCTTCGCCAGATCATCGGCATGCGTCTCCGCCCATTCGGTCGAGCCCAGCAAACCTGGCTCCTCGCCATCCCACGCAGCGTAGATGATCGTGCGGCGCGGCCGCCAGCCCTGCTTCACAAGCCTGCCCATCGCGCGCATCTCCTCGAGCAGCGCGACCTGACCTGAGATGGGATCCTCCGCGCCATTCACCCACGCGTCGTGATGGTTTCCGCGGATAACCCATTCATCGGGTGCCGTACTTCCGCGAAGGGTCCCGATCACGTCGTAGATGGGCTTGATGTCCCAGTTCGACTTGACCACCAGGTGCACGCGTGCTGGCCCGGGTCCCATCCTGTACGTGATGGGCAGTCCGCCGCGCCACGCCGTCGGCGCGACCGGTCCACCAATCGCAGCGAGAAGGGACTTTGCATCTCCATAGGAGATAGGAAGCACCGGGATCTTGGTGAGCGTGGTGACGTCCTTGATGGCGAGACGCTTGGCGTCCGTGGTCGCGCCGACTCCGGGAGTGAGCGGATCGCCGGGATATGTTGGCATGTCCATGACGCTGCCGCGCTGCACTCCAGCGGCTGGACGCAGGCCGCCCTTCGGGAAGACCTCTCCCTGCGAGTATCCGTCATCCTCGGGGTCGGAGTAAATCAGACAGCCGATCGCGCCATGCTCCGCAGCGACCTTGGGCTTGATCCCTCTCCACGACTGCCCGTATCGCGCGATCACGATCGCGCCCTTGACCGAGATGCCGCGCCGCTCGAGCGCCTCGTAGTCAGCCGGAATTCCATAGTTGACGTACACCAGCGGGCCGGTGACATCCCCGTCGATGGAATAGGCGTTGTACGTCGGGAGCTGCTCGGATTTCTGTCCGGATGTTGGATCTACTGCAAGAGTCGGCTCCTGCAGCTTCGCCGTGAACCTGGTCGGCGCCACCAGCTCGACGAGCCGTTTGCGGGGTGTGGGAAAGAGGACGTTGAACTGCTCGATGTGGGCATCCCAGCCGGCCTCCTTGAACTGCGCCAGGAGCCACTGCGCATTCTCACGGTCGTACGGCGATCCGACGTGATGTGGACGCGCCGATAGCAGCTTCATGTCAGCGCGCATTCGAGCGGGATCGGGGAGAGCCCGAAAGCGGGTCTCCCAGTCCCGCTGGACCTGCGCGGATGCATGTGTGAAGCCGAGTATGTCGCCGGACGGCGCAGGCGATGCTGCGACTAGTGGTACGGCGAGGACTCCGCAGAGTGGCGCGAGCAGATAAGTCCGAAGGGATCGCATGTAACCTCTCAAGCATGATTTACGGCGCGCGGGGCGCATCCGCCGAATATACGATGGTCGTCGGGGACGCGGGGCGAGCGCTAACTTCCACTCCTGATGACTGGCCCGCGTTACTCGGAAATCGCCGCCGCTGCGCGGCTGCCGGTGGACGATGCAATCCCCGCATTGCGTGCGGCCCTGGCCTCGTCTTCGAACGCCGTGCTCCAGGCACCTCCCGGCGCGGGCAAGACGACGCACGTTCCGATCGCGCTGCTCCATGAACCGTGGATCGCCGACTCAAGGATCCTGCTTCTTGAACCGCGTCGAGTCGCCGCGAGGGCGGTCACGCACCGGATGGCGCACCTGCTCGGCGAGCGCGTAGGCGAGACCGTGGGATACCGCATCAGGCGGGACACTCGCGTGGGTCCCGCGACACGCATCGAAGTCGTCACCGAAGGTGTCTTGATGAGAATGCTGCAGACCGATCCCACACTCGAAGGGATAGGTCTCGTAGTGTTCGATGAGTTTCACGAGCGAAGTATCCACGCCGATAGCGGACTTGCCCTCGTTCTTCAATCGCAGCGCCTAGTGCGGCCAGATCTGCGAATTCTGGTGATGTCGGCAACGCTGGACGTAGCCAGGATCGCGTCGCTCCTGGGCGAAGCTCCGGTGATTGCCAGCGCTGGCCGTGAGCATTCGGTTCAGGTGGTATACGGTGTACGTCCTGATATGCATTCCATGGCCGCGGCAGTGGCGAACCGTGTGATCAGGGCACTTGCGGACGACGACGGAGATGTGCTGGTCTTCCTGCCTGGCGGTGCGGAGATTCGACGCGTTGCGTCGCTGCTGGAGGGTCGCGTCCCCGACCGTGTCAGTGTCGAGCGCCTCCATGGCGATCTGTCGCAGCAGGCGCAGGATACGGCGCTCACCGCAGCGCGGAGTGGATGGCGCAAGGTTGTACTGTCCACTCCGATCGCTGAGACGAGTCTCACGATCGAGGGAGTGACGGTTGTCATCGATTCCGGACTCGTTCGTGAGCCGCAATTCTCTGCGCGCACGGGGATGTCGAGACTGGAGACTGTCCGAATCTCGCGCGCATCTGCAGATCAACGCGCGGGTCGTGCTGGACGTGTACGTCCGGGAAAGTGCTACAGGCTGTGGCCGGAGAGTGAGCATCTCCACCTGAAAGCGCACTCCACTCCGGAAATCCTGCAGGCCGATCTTGCGCCTCTCGTACTTCAGCTTGCGGCGGCCGGCGTGGGGGATCCGGCCGAGCTTGCGTGGCTCGATCCGCCGCACTCAGCCGCATGGGCTCGGGGCACACAACTGCTGAGCATATTGGGAGCCGTCGGACCATCGGGAAGAATCACACCGCACGGAGCGGCGATGGCCGTACTTCCAGCGCACCCGCGCATCGCGCACATGTTGCTCCAGGCTGAAGCCCTTGGCGCTGGCGCGGTCGCCTGCGACGTGGCAGCGCTACTCGGAGAGCGTGATTTCCTGCGCGGCGTGAGCGGGCCGACCGATGCGGATATCGAGCTACGCCTCGCCGCACTGCGATCAGACAGCTCCCACGTCGTGCACGGAGCCCAGGTTGATCACACGCTCAGGCGCAGGATACGGTCCGAAAGTGCTGCACTAAGTGCTGCTCTGCGCGGACAACTCGGTATCCGATCCACAGCTGCCGCGGATCGCATCGGAGTCGGTATGCTGCTGGCGCTGGCCTATCCCGACCGCATCGCTCAGTCTCGCGGCGGCGGCGAAGGGAGATTCCTGTTGCGCGGTGGTGGCGGCGCAACGCTGACGCACGCGCAGGGTCTTACGACTTCGGAGTTCATCGTTGCGGCCGAGCTCGATGGCGATGTGCGTTCGGGCCGTATCTATCTGGGGGCGACGCTCGACCGCGCGGATCTCGAACGATATTTCGCCGACGAGATCGAGACTGAAGACATCGTAGCGTGGGATGCGAGCGCGCGAGTGGTACGCGCGATGAGCCGCCGACGAATCGGGGCGATCATTCTCAAGGAATGGAGGAGTGCCAATCCTGATCGGAGCGCGGTAACGACGGTGTTGCTCGAGGTGATTCGCAAGCAGGGCGTGGGAGCCCTGCCGTGGAGTAATCGGGCGATGAGTATGCGCCAACGTATCAGCTTCCTGCGTGCGCGTCGCGACGAGTGGCCCGACACTTCCGACCAGATTCTTCACGACACTCTTGATCAGTGGCTGGCGCCGTTGCTGACGAACGTCATGTCACCTGACGAACTGGCTGGCGCGCTCGGAGATGCGCTGCTCGATCGCCTGAGCTGGAAACAACGTGCTGATCTGGACAGGTTCGCGCCGGTTCACTATGTGGCGCCGACCGGTACCCGTGTCAGAATCGACTATTCCAGTCCCGAAGCGCCGAGCATTGCAATTCGGCTCCAGGAGATGTTCGGAGTGGTTGAGACACCCGCTGTCGACGATGGACGTGTCGCGCTGACAGTCGAGCTGTTGTCACCTGGACGACAGCCTGTGCAGATAACGCGCGATCTGGCCGGTTTCTGGAAGGGCAGCTATTTCGAAGTCAGGAAACAGCTGCGGGGCCAGTATCCAAAGCATCTGTGGCCGGATGACCCGCTTGTGGCTACGCCCACCACGCGCGCCAGGCAACGCATGAAGTAACGGCGTGGACGCAACTAGCCGGCACGCGCGGTGCCGGCCGGGGCCCCCGCTTCAGCCAGATCGACCATCGACTTGCCTTCGAAATAGCTGACAACCGGAAGCCCATCGATATTGTCAAGGCGACGGAGCACCTTGCGCATGCGCTCAGCCTGCTCCGCGATGGCGGCGCCTGCGTAGCGGGCATCGACGGATGCGTCTTCAGTCGCCGCGAGCATCTGGGCTTCCAGCATGACACTCGCGAGCGAGTTGTTGAGCTCGTGGCGGAGTCCGGTGGTCAGCTGCTGCATGGATCGTGAACGTTCGGATCGCTGATGGGCCATCTCGCCCCAGAAGGCGATGAGGGAAATCGCAAGCAGGAAGCATCCGACAATAACAAGTCCCAGGTACAGCGACTTGCCGGCGGACCGCACGGCGGATGGTACCAGCCGACTTTCCAGTCCAGGCCGGAGCACCGTGTGTATCGTGAAGCTTCCCGGGCCCGACTGCAGTCTGTAGGACCCGTTGTAAGTTCCGCCGAACCAGCGTGGGGACGCATAGAGGAGCGTCCCGTCTGCTGCGATGATCCGTACGCCGATCATGGAATAGTTACTGAGGCGCGTGGTAGGGGATATCGGTTGATCCATGTTCCATGCGTCCCCCGTGAACGAGGGCGGCAGCAACGGTACCGTTTCCATCGTCTCTCTCATCGCATGCTGGAAATTGGTCGTGCGCGACTGGGTTACGACGTAGATATACTGACGACCATTGCCATCGGCGACTGCAGCAGTCGCGACGATCATCGGCGCACCCGTGCCTGCAACGAGAATTAGCCGCGGCGTCGTCTGCGCTCGCACCCGGGCAAGCGCAGTATCGACGACGATGTTTGCAAGCGAATTATCGGACATCGCTCCAGCGGCCTCCCACGTTCTGGATCTCACGTCGAGTCGAAGATAACCGCGCAACGAATCCGGAGCGTAGTGCTCGGCTGCATACAGCGAATCCGCTCGTCGCGCGAAAGTGGCAATCGGAGGCGCAGTGCCATCGACTACAACCGTTCCCATGAGAGGACCGAACAGCTTCGCGCGGAACTCGTTCGAGCGGCGAATTGCTTCTGTCCCGAGAACCCGGCCCGCGGTCGTGGCATAGTCGCGAAGCGTCTGCGACGTTGCCGTCGCCAGAGCCGAGTTGGCACTACGAACCTCACCGGCGAGCACGGCGCAGACTATCGTCGTTCCGAGTAGGCACACGACGACAAGAACTGCCCGCCACGAGCGTGACGCCGATTGACCAGGGTTCATCTGCATGTGCCGGGGAATGTCCCAAGACGATCCACGTCCGGCGATGTCACGAATTAGGACGCGCAGCACCAGCGGAAATTTCGGCGACTGGCGCGCGTCGCGTGCCAGTCCTCAGACTGCGGCGCCCGTCAGACCGTAGAGCAACAGACCGAGGACGACAAGAGTCACGATTACGTATGTGCGATCGTGCTGCTTGATGAACGCTATCAGCGACAGTGCCACGCGCGCGATCGGAGTCAGGATGAGGAGCAGAAGTCCGAACTGGATTATGGCGGTAGGCTGGAACCGCAGCGCGTCCTGGAACACGCTCCGTAGTGATGTCAGCGAAGCCGGCTGGCCGCGAAACACGTGATAGTCTGCAACTGCGTTTCCATGCCGGGCGAGGAACAGTGCACCACCGGCCGCGGCGACGAGTGCTGCGACGACAACCCCCCACCGCAGAAGATTCCCGATGAACAGTTCGACGTGCTCGTCACTCCAACGGCCGGTGCGCCACAGCGGATCGCTCATATTCCCCCTCGCAATCCCTTGTACGCCATCTCGATCGCAAGAAATACTATGACGACGGTGAAGATCGTTCGCAGTGCGCGCACCTGCGCACCTGCGAGGATGCGAGCGCCCGTCAGCGCGCCAGCCAGTACGCCCAGCATCACGGGAAACGCGAGAACGGGATCGATGTAGCCACGGTGCAGGTACACGCCGGCGCTGGCGGCGGCAGTCACGCCGATCATGAAGTTGCTTGTAGTCGTGGACACCTTGAACGGCAGCCGCATCGCCTGATCCATGGCGAGCACCTTGACCGCACCGGAACCGATGCCGAGGAGGCCCGACAGAATCCCAGCGCCGAACATCAAAGAGAATCCCGTGGGCACGTTGTGAACCGTGTAGGACTTCACGCCTTCAGCAGTGGGATACGTACCATCCATGCGCAGGCGCGTAGCCCACTTGTCCGGTGGACCGCCGGTCGAATGCTCCTCGCGGGGCTGGAACGATCGGTATGCGGAGTACAGCAGCACCAGCGAGAAAATCACCGCGATCGCGTTTGTCGAGATCAGCCCCGCCACGTATGCGCCCGCCAGCGCACCAAACGTTGTGGCGACCTCGAGAAACATCCCGATGCGGATGTTGGTGTAACCCTCCCGCACATACGCCGCGGCCGCTCCCGAGGACGTCGCAATCACCGAGATCAACGACGCTCCGATAGCGTACCGGATGTCGACTCCGAAGACGAGCGTCAGCATGGGGACGATTATCATCCCACCGCCCAGACCCGTAAGCGCCCCCAGCATGCCGGCCGCGAATGACCCGGTCGCAACAAGCGCGGTCATCAGAAGGATGCTCATCGTGGATTCGATTTCATAGCTCGCGTAGCATAGCCGGATGCCTCGTCCGTCGCCACCGGTCGCCGATCGAAGCTGTGAAGGCGGCGCTAAGGTGCGAGTTAGGGGCGCGGCGGCTGCTGGCCACTTAGGAGACCTGCAACAGCACGCATGTCCGCGCCAGTGACTCTCTTCGCGTGATCACGCTCCCCGCGCGTAGGAGCTGGCCGCAAGGGTCAGCCCGGTCCTCGCGACTAGGCAAGCTCAGCTGGTCTCTTCGCGTCCGACGCGCCGGTGGGCCGCTGGCGAGCACCTCCCTTCCCAGTCGTTAGCCTCAAGCGCGGGAGGGGGGAGGGGATCGGAGAGGGAACGACGGGTTTGGTCGCGGCCCTGTTAACCATGGCGACGATCCCACTCTTCCTTGGGAGGTGCCGGAGCACGCTAGTTTACCGTAGCGAAACGCAATGATAATGGCGGATTACCGGTCGCGCGAACCTCGAATGAAACGCGCAGAATTCTGTAACCCGTGATCCTGCAAGGATTTATGCATGTGACGGGTGGCTGGCGCGCGCGTTGCTAGTTTCGCCCGGTGCCGTGAGTCACCTGATGGCGGAAAACCTGTTACGCGAGGCCTCGGATGCGAAAACGAGACGGGTTCACACTCATCGAGATAATGATCGTCGTGGTGATCATCGCGATCCTCGCGGCGATCGCCGTGCCGCGGTACAGTGTGGTCAAGCAACAGGCATATCTCGCCACCGTGAAGCACGACCTCAAGAATCTCGGGATCTCCGAAGAAGCGTACGCATCATCCAACGGTGGGGTGTACTTCTCCCACGCGTACACGGATCCCGCCGACTCAGCGAATACCTTTGGTGCTTCGCAGGGGGTCTCGATCACTGTCACAGCGACCGGCCAGAGCGGCTGGAGCGCGACTGCTACGCACGCGAACGCGCCGGGACACACCTGCGCTGCGTTCGTCGGCGTCGCACCGGTTGCGCCCGCACTCACCGATGGCGCGCCGGCGTGCAACTGATGCCGTGAAGTGTCGAAGTATCAGTGCAATGGCCGTCTCAAGGAGGCGGGCAACCTGCGAGTCGGGCTCAGCCGGGACGCTCACCTCGCTGCCGTTCATCTGCGCGAACGCCTAAGAAGTCGATAGCCATTTCATAGCGGTAGGACGAACGAGCTAAGAGTTCGCCTCAGCCGCCCGATACCGCTGAAGCTCGGCCGGATCCGCTCACGGCACCCGTACATTCGCGTCGTGGTGCACTGCAAAAGCTGCTGCGTCGGTCGGATTGCTTCATCTAAGAATTCCTAATCTTGCCGACGTATCCGGCTCTCCGGAGAACGCGCGATAACTGCCTCTAATGAATCAACGGACGGAGTTCCTACGTGCAACGTGCCGTTGATAAGAAGTGTTGGCGTGCTTGGAACGCCAAGACGACGGCCGCCCGCAATATCCCCCTCAAGCTGCGCTACGGTGGTCCGCTTGCGGACACGTGCTTCGATTTCGGTGGAATCGGGAAGACCGGCGATAGACGCTATATGTCCCCATGCTAGCGCCGATAAATCAGCCTGATGCGCGAACAACGCTTGCGCGTACGTGGTGAAGTAGCCGTCCTTCGCTGCCCACTCAGCCGCCAGCGCCGCATTTTCCGCAAAGGGGTGGAGCAAACGAAGCGAGAAGTTGGAGTTGCCCCGATTTGATGGAGCCTCAATATGCCAGATATTCAGGCAGGAGGTGTTCAATGGCAATACCGAAAGCATGGCCCAAGGGCCGGGGAGAGCCGAAGAGGGAGCCGAGAGGCGACGCGAAGAAGCGTGCCGCACGCCTCATGCCGGAAGAGGGCCTCCAAGCCAAGCGAGTTCGCAAGTTCTGCGTGACGACAGATACTAGTCACGAGCAATTGATTGCGCCGAACACGCTGGACCGGCACTTCGATATTCGCGCTGCGACGGGCGTACGTCGCGCAATGAATCGTGTTTGGGTCGCAGACATCACGTACCTACCTACGAGAGAAGGTTCGTTGTATCTCTCGGCCTTGCTCGGCCTTGCGTCGCGCAGCGCGGTGGGCTGGGCGACGAGGACGACGCTTGGGAAGAGCCTGGCGACGAGCGCGCTCGAAATGGCGCTGCGTCAACGCATGATCGGGAACATGATCGGCAAAGGGAATGACACGAAGCCATACGCGAGATCATTGCTCCATCACTCGGACCGCGGTAGTCAGCGAGCGACGAGTATCGAACGCGTCTCTCCGAATTCGGAGTCAATTGCAGCATGAACGGGAAGGGTAATTGCTGGGACAACGCCGTCGCTGAGAGTTGCTTCGTAACGCTGAAGACAGAACTCGTGTACCGTGACGGCTGGAGAGAACTCTGGCACACGCGGGATGAAGCAAGGGCGGCCCTGTTCCAATACATCGAAGTGTGGTACAATCGAGTGCGACGGCACTCGACGCTCGGTTACAAGAGTTCGGTGCAGAAACCTCGCGTCAGCGCTGACCACCTGCCTTTCTTGTGATGTACCTTGGCCGCAGTCCGTCGACTCCCGACGCAAGTGTACGGCGCGCGCAGTCACGCAAGCGCCGTACACTCTTGACGATTCATGACGCGGACGACTTCCGGGGGCCGTTAACAGGTGGAGAGGTGGAGGGCGAACGCGTGGCCTTCGGCCTGTTAAACGCCGCGCCGAGCGCGCCACCTGTTATTAAGCCAACCGAGAAGTCACCCGATCGGCGGTCTAGCCCGAGAAAATGCTCCCCAACGTACGCCAGTCCCATCCCGACCAGAAACGCCACCACCACCATGACGACAGGTGGCTGATTCCTTAGTAGTCCATTCATGTCATCCCCCTGCAGCCCCCGATGGATATGTCTCACAGACTGTTGCCTGCAACTGCGGTGCCCATACCGGGTACGCATTTCCGCCGCACGGACTGTCCGACGCCCCCGCTCCACCCCCTCCCGAGATCATATTCGGGTTTTCGAACGCATACTTCGATGACTCAACCGCAGCCCCAATGAGTGACGAGCCCGCAATGCATGTTCCGAGTGTGTAGAACTCGCAGCCGGTCAACAATAAGCTAGCGCCGCCAGCAAGAGCGCCCCATCCGTCTGCCTGCCAGAAGCCAGTGAGGCTGCCGCCGTTCGTCCTTCCCTGAACAACGACGGTATCAATGACAACCACTACGACCGTATCGTTGTAGGCGTTCACAAGGTAGTTCCCGTCGGCGCTCACGTAAAACATACCGCTATCTGCGGGCGGCGGGGTGGAGCCGTCGCCGCAGATGATGTCCGTTGGGAGACACGTGCCTACATCGCGAGCGACTTGCGGAGCCTTAGTGCCAGGAGCTCCATGGCCCTTCGTGCCGTTAATCGCTTCCGCGGTCCAATAATTCGCCGATGAGTTTAGAATCGCCGATGGTATGAGAATCGGCGCTGATGCGTCGGCGCCGAGATCGTCATACACCTTTTTGTCGAAGCGCGAGCTCTTGTCAAATTGTGTGGAAACGCGCGTCAGGCGGCGAGCTTTTCTCTGGCTGGATTGACGGCACGGATACCATCGTGGTATTCGATGCCGGCGTAGACTTCGGCTAGCAAATGTGGTGCGTTTAGTTTCCTGAAGTTCTGCTGTACGACCAGGAGCATCTTCCAGATCAGTGCCGTCGCATTCTCAACTTTCTTGAAGCGCTTCGCCGCTCCCGTGCGGAGTCGCACCGCTGCAAATGGTGACTCGACCACGTTCGTGGTCCGAATGTGAATCCAGTGTTCTGCTGGAAAGCTGTAATACGTCACCATCCTCTCCCAGTCGCGCTCCAGGCGTTCGACCGCTTTCAGATGCACCCGCTCGTATGACTTTCGGAACTCCAGCTTCAGCCGCTCGCATTCCGTCTGAGTCTCCGCCGCTGCGATCTTCTGCAGCCTCGTCTTCACTTCTGACTGATGCTTCTTCGGGATCACGTCGAGCACGTTCCTCAGTTTGTGATTCCAACAGCGCTGTTCTTCGCTCGTCGGATACACGTTCTTGAGCGCGCTCCAGATTCCTAGATGACCATCTGCAATCGTGAGTTTGGGCGATTGGAGTCCGCGTGCTTTCAGATCTCGCAACACGCTCGACCACGACTCGGTTGATTCCCGCTGTCCACTCTCCACGGCAAGGATGACTTTCTCACCGTTAGAAGTCGCACCTATCAACACCAGGAGGGCGGCCTTCTCCTTCTCCAGACCAGCTTTCACGTAGATACCGTCGGCCCAGAGATACACGATGTCAAGGTCGGACAGATCACGCCGCTTCCACATGTTGTACTGCTCCTGCCAGTCTGCCTTCAATCGTAAGATCGAGCTCGGAGAAAGGGGTGCGGCGTCGCCCAAGAGGCCACGTAGCGCAAGATCGAAATCACCGAGCGATAGCCCGTGCAGGTACAACTCCGGCAAGAGAGCGCCGACCTCCTCAGTCCGTCGTTTGAACAGCGGGAGTAGCCTGCTTGCAAACCTCTCCTCCATATCGCTCACGCGTGGTCTTCGCACTGTGATCGTGCCATTCGACAAGGCGAGCTTTCTCGGTCGTCCGCGGCCATTCCGATAGCCCGGTGCGCTCTCTTCGGTTCGGCGCTCTGATTTCCTCCGGCCAAGCAATTCATCGACCTCTTCCTCGAGCATGCGCTGAAGCAGCTGCTGCATTCCCTCTCTCGCAAACGCTTCCAACGTCTCCCAGGTGCGCGAGCCTGATGGGCTTGCGGCCCTACTTGACTCCGCTGCTACTGTGGCGATCTTCCTCATTGGGCGGTGGCTCCTTTTCTTTGACCGGGATTCTCCCGGTGGTGATTGGCTCACCAGAGAAGGTGTCACCGCCTTTCGCTTATGTCCATTTCCACACTTTTAGAGAATAGCTCCGAAGCGCTCGAGCGAGAGACTCAACTCCTCGGTATTCCGCGCGGCATCGGCGATGGCAGCCAGTCGACGTACGTACTGAACTTGCTTCGGTAACATCTTTCCCGACGCCAGTGCAGCAGAGAGCGATGCATTGATAGTAGTGTCCATATAGAGCCGGTGGCGCCCGGGGGGGCGCTGGTTTGCGCGTGCCATCGCGCCAGCGGCTCTTGCGTGAAAGTCGGAATCAGACATGCTATAGCTCGTCCGATATAATTGTGACGCAGCTTCTATCGCAGCACCGTCGCGTCGGTCCGCGCCGCCGCCCGTTCGCGTTACCGCATCCCCTGTCCGTCTCGCCCTGTCCAGCAATGCGTTGTGCCATGCTCCATAGGCACGGTACGGATTGGCGAACTTCCCCCGTGCATCGTGCGCGGGCAGAATCGACGGTGCAGCACTCAGCGACCGCACCAGAGGTCGAGTCGTGTTGGTGCTATCGCATGCTACAGCGACGGTGATGCTCGCAACGGCAACGGCTGCTGCGAGTCCCGCAATTACTTTGCGCATAACTCTACCTCAAAGATGGTTGGTGGAACGCAGGCCTATCGCATCAAAAGCTTATGTGGGTATGCGGCACGCGCAAGTCGGTTAGAGCGTCTGGCGTACTCTCCAAGATGTACTTTCGCACGGCGGTTTTGCGGTTTCGTTCCGGCGTTGTTTGAGAAGTGCTACACGCAACGCCGTTGAGGAAGCGCCACTGCGCGCTATGCCTCGCGAAAAGACTAACCTGCTGTATTGTACCAAAGAAAGTTTTTGCGCTTACCCCGGTGGTTGTAGAGCATCCCCCGCGTTCGGTATAGCACTCGATATTCTGAAACGCGCTCGTCTCTCCACTCGCATACGTTCCGGCTATTGATTTCGGGTACGAACGCGGGCACGTTACCATCTCGACGCCGGGGGTAATAATCGTAGGTTATCTGTTGGTGCGTGGCGCACTCCTCAGTTGCGCGCGCCATCGCCAATTGCGATCATCGGTTCTAGATTGAGCCTGACGACTGGCCACGGTGCGATTGGCTAGTGTTCTTAGGTTCCTACACCCTTTCAGAACCCACTTGTATACGGGAGTCCCCCGACGCCGAGCGAGCGCTCGAACGCGTGGTGCGCGAGCTGGAATACGCGAACGAGTCAGCGGCTCGGAGCCAGGAGGAAGGTCTGGAAGAGACTCACACTACATCGACTCGTCGTCTTCCCCGAGATGGAAACTAGCTTCAAGACGACGAATTTGATTGAAAGTGTTATGGCCCAAGCCGAAGCGAAGACTGGTCGTGCAGACCGCTGGAGGACACGCGATCAGAAGCTTCGCTGGTGCACGTCCCCGCTGCTCGTGGTCGAGACGCAATTCCGCCGCGAGCGGGATATGAAAACTCCTCTCGCTTCACGGGGCACTAACGAGGAGGATCAGTACGTTCGCGAGCGGCACCGCAAGACGAGCTACTGCGTAAATGCGCAGCGGTTACGCCGAGGCCGTCACCTGAATATCAACTAGGATTGGGACAGACCCCATGATCGTGTGGCTGCTACTCTACACTGCAGGAGTGTGGGGAGTACAGCTTCGCGGTATTCGTATCGCCTCTGCGCATTATTCGATCTGTCTGCACGTCCTCGCCAAGCCGGAACGGTTGTGATCCAACATCCGTGAATCCGTATTTCCGATAGAAAGCGATCGCGCGCGCGTTTCTTTCCCAGACGCCAAGCCAGACCACCGAAGCGCCTCCAGCGCGTGCCCTGTCGAGCGTTCCCTGCATGAGAGTGCGGGCCACGCCCGTTCCGTGATAGCGGCGATCGACGTAGAAGCGCTGGATCTCGATTGCATGAGCAGGGATACCCGGCGGAACGCGTGTGCTCGAGATCAGCTGTGAGTATCCAACCAGATCACGGTCCTGCTCGGCCAGTAGGACGGTACAGCCCGGATCCCGTAGCTCTGTCTGCTGAAGATGCGTGCCGAAGGTCGCTGCGACGTAGGCGTCCATATCCTCTGGCCGATTCTCAGTCCCGAAGGTGTCCTGGAAAGTGCGCCCCGCCAGCGTTGCGAGTGCTTCGGCGTCACTCTCGTTCGCGACTCGAATGCGCATGTGCGAAACGCTGACTGGAAGCTCGTCGCCGACTATCGATAGTTCCCGAATTTGAGCTCCACGCCAAAGTCGCCAGCGCGCAGAATTCCCATCGCTGCTTGCAGATCGTCTCGCGACGGCGAACTCACGCGTACCTGGTCCGCCTGAATCGCGGCCTGTACCTTGGATATTTTTGCCTCCTTGATCGCAGCTGCAACTTTTTTGGCGGTGTCGGTATCGAGAGCAGTCTTGAGCTTGATCTCGCATCGGACCGTATCGCCACCTGCCGGTTTCACCTCGCCAATGTCAAGGTTCTTCACCGGGACCCCTCGCTTCACGAGTTTGCCCCACAACACGTCGGTGAGCGCCTTCATCTGGTATTCGCTATCGGCAACGAGGAGCAGCATCTCCTCGGCGCGCTTGAACTCCATGCTGGATTTCGATCCCTTGAAATCGTAGCGCTGAGCGATCTCCTTCTGGGACTGGTTGACCGCGTTGTCCACTTCCTGCATGTCAACACCGGTAGTCACGTCGAACGAGTTGAGCTGTGCCATTGTCGTGTGGTGGAGTTCAGGGTACGTCCGCCGCTACTGCTGCCACATCGTCGGCACCGTATCCGGCGGCGATGATCTGATCGAAGCGCGCAGCTATTGCGGGCAGCACGTGTAGATTTCCGCCGTTTGCGGCGGCGCTCTCGAGCATGAGGCGTATGTCCTTGCGCGCAGCCGTGAGCTCGAAGCCGGCCGGAGTGAACTCACCCTTCGCCATCCGCTCGCCACGCGCCTGGATCTGGCCGCCGGGATTGAAGTCGTCGAACAGCGTCAACGCGTCGATTGGAGCGACGCCGATTGATCTCGCCATCGTAAATACCTCGGCGATCCCGCTGACGACGAACATCATGGTCATGTTTCCAAAAAGCTTGAACGCCGCGGCGAGATCGGGCCGCGCGCCCACGTAGCGAACCTTGCCCGTCATTTGCTCGAGCTCCGGCCGAACCTCCTCAAAAACATCCGCCGGTCCGGCGACGAACATCGATCCCGTAGCGGCGCGTGCATTGGCCGGACCCATGAACACCGGTGCGTGGAGGAACCGCACTCCAAGTTCCGCCATGCGAGCGGCACGCTTGGCTGTTGACGGCGTGGCGGTGGTTGAATGATCGATCACAATCGCGCCGGGCTCGAGTGCATCGACGATTCTCGCAAGTACGTCATCGACGGCGGCGTCATCGATCAGAGACAGGTGGACCCGAGACGCACCACGTACAGCTGCAGCTGCATCGCTGGACACGATGGCGCCTTCACCGCCGAGGGGCGCGGCGCGCGCGCTCGTTCTGTTCCAGACGGTGACTTTCTCTCCGCGAGCCAGCATCGTGCTCACGAATGCGCGCCCCATGAGCCCGGTACCAAGAAATGCTTTCATGCGTGAAAACTAGCAAGCTGGGGCAGGCAGCAGCTTCACCGTACGTTTGTTCGAGACGGCCGTACCAGGTATGGGGTCGCGATTGCGGTCAAGGATCACGACAAATTGTGCGATACTCAATCAAACGATGTCAGCGCCAGCAATCGAGACGGATGCTGGCGCGCAATTCGCGGTGAAGTGGCCCGATAGCGGCCTCGAAGCAGTGCTTCGCGGTGGTAATGAGCATTTTAGGTACACGAATCATGTCGACTACAAGGTTTGAATTGCCCGATAGTTCGTGTCCGGGCCAGTGACCTTCGATCGCCAGGGGGCTACTCGGGACGTGGCCGACGCCCACGGTAAGAAATGGCGAGTACGGGAAATGGATATGTCCGAGGGGGACGGCTCTGCGACCAGGCGGTCGCTGATCGCGCTCAACGACATGGTAATCAGGCGTTTCTGGTCCTTTCCTTCCGGCTGGCGAGAGTTGAGCGATGCCGCGCTGCTGGCGCTCATCGACGGCCCCGCGCAGCCGCATCCAGAGGCGTTGTCGGACATCGACTGAGCCCGGCCTCGAAATACCTTGATGCTGAAGCCGCCGCCGAGCGATTGCTCGGCGGCTTCTTCTCGCAGTACCAGAGCGCGACTGCTACTTGAGGCGCGGCGCGGTTGCCCGAGGCGCCTTGACGCACGCCGGCCATGTGGTGGGCAGGCGGTACCGGCCGGTTTTGGCGTTGGGAGACTGCTGTGCCAACGTTGCAGCTTCGGCAACCAGATCGACGCGCTCGCGCGTGATCATTGTGGGATCTTCTGACGCGAGATAGGCGAGCATGGCCGTGAGCGTCGCGTTCGACTTCAGGTCATCGAAGACGATCTTGTCGAAAGTGTCGCGCTGCGTGTGCCAGGTATAGTTCCCGTAATCCCAGTTCAGCGCGCCCAGGCCGAACGCTGGAAGGCCGTTGCATCCGAAGGAGAAATCATCGCTTCCGCCGCCGGCCGGAAAGCCTGGTCCGTTGAACTTGACCTGCTCCTGAAAAACCGTCGGTAACCTGGAGAGCCACTGGGCAATATGGACCGCGGCATTGGGGAGCCCTGCGCCGCCCATGCGGACCACGCGACCGGTACCGTTGTCCTGATTGAACAGCGCTTGGAGCCCCTTGAGCACCTCAGGGTGATCCTCGGTAAAGGCCTTGGAGCCCACTTCGCCTTCTTCCTCGCCACTCCAGTGGCCGACCAGAATTGTGCGCTTGGGATGCGGATACGCCTGCTTCAGGATACGCATCGCCTCGAGCATGGTGACGGTGCCGGTGCCGTTGTCGGTTGCGCCGGAGGATCCATCCCACGAATCGAAGTGCGCGGAGAGCATGACGTACTCGTCGGGCTTCTCGGTCCCCTTGATCTCCGCAACGGTGTTGAACACTGGCTGTTCGCCCAGAAGCTGCGCATCGAGGTTCATTCTGACGACCGGGTTCTGCCTGTTCTCCGTGAGCCTGAATACGAGGCCGTAATCCTCGCAGCTCAGTGCGACGGTGGGGGCCTTTGTGTTGTAGGTCTCGAACACCTCGATCGTACCCCACGCGTCCTTTGGACGGGACGTGATAACACCGGCGACGCCTCCTTCCTCCAGGCGTTTTCCCAGCTCGCCGCCGCCGAGCGCGAGGCTGTATCCGGTACCACGAACGTCGCGGCCGCCCCACTCCCGCGTGACCTGCGCGCGGAGGCTATCCATTTGCACTTTGGAATCCGGCGTCGCGTTGGTGGCCCAGTCCTCTCGGGGGCGGCAGGTTGGCTGCGGCGCGGATACGAGGATGAACTTCCCACGCGCGTTTGGGAGCCACTTTACGAACTCAGTGCTGTCTGCAAAGCGTGGCAGGATGATCGTCGTAGCGGCGAGGTCGCGCTTTCCGGTGCCCGGGCTGAAACCGACCATCATTCCCTCGAGCGATCGAACGCGAGGTTGAATGAGATCGATGTGCGAATAGCCGCGCCGCCAGCCGCGCCACGTACCGTACTGCTCGTTCTTCGCCTCGATACCCCATGACTTGTAAGTCTTCACCAGCCAGTCGTTCGCTCCGCGAAGCTCGGTGCTGCCCTGCAGGCGCGGGCCGACGGAGTCGAAGAGAGTCTGCGACAGTTCGTAGACGTGCGAGCTGTCCATTCCGAGCGCCCAGATTCGCTTGATCGTGGCGTCGTCGGATGGAAATGACTGAGCCTGGAGGCGCGCGGCGGGCGCCAGGGTCGGCGTTGTGAGAAGGGCGCCGACGAGAAGAATTTTACGGAGCATTCTTTACAGAGCTGGAGTGTGGCCGTCCACCGCCCGCTTTCGTGCGAGAGGAAGTACGCTGGACGCATAGATGCGCCCGACTCTGAGCTAAATACGCGGTCTGGGGCCGGCGTGTTCGATGGTCGGCCCTCCCTGGCGGAGCTGATCCCTCACGTATCGACTCGCGGTGATCCACGTGAGTGTCGCTGGCGCCCGGAAGTGCTTCCGCCACGAAGTGGTGCACATGAGTTGGTTCCGAGCCCGGGGCGGCGACATTTGCTATGTTGATGGATCTCTCTCCCGATCCCAAATGACCCGGCTACCCGCATCGGTACATCGTTCGCTGGACATGGTTGCAGTCGTCGGCTTTCTGGCGATGCCGATACTGCTCAGGTTGAGCGGGCCGGCCGCGATGCTGTCGTACGCGCTGGCGGCCGTTCATCTGGCCATCACACTATCGACAAAATTTCCGGACACGGGCCACAGACCGATATCTCTCCGCGCTCACGGGATGATCGAGCTCGTGGTCGGGATCGTCCTGGTCGTGCTGCCGTTCGCCGTGGGTTGGACGGATAATGCGCGCCGGTACTACGTTGTGGTGGGCTTGCTTCTGCTCGTGATATGGGCCGCTTCGAATTACGGTCGCCAGTACGGCGCGGAGCGCGCGCAAAAAGAGCACGCGGATGCGGATCGAGGCTAGAGCGTCGTTCCGGGCGCTGCGCTGCTCGCTGCTCATCGTCGCTGCAGCGTGCGGCGGCGACGCACATACCGCGCGTGAAAGTGCGGCCCGAAAGGTAGCGCAGACGCAGCAGCAACCCGCGGACACGGGAAGTCCATCGCATCAGCTACGCGAAAGTGATCAGCCAATCATGGTCGGAGATCACTCGGTGATTCAGACGGAAGCCGTTGGACCCCTTCGAGTGGGCGAATGGCGCCGACCTGTCATGTCATTCGTGTACGCGATAAGCGCCCGTGCAGGGCGGGACAGCGAGGACGTAATAGTGGTTCGCGGCATCGGGAAGGACACTGTGACGCTGACC
>JBBRBY010000052.1:0-20388 GCA_038205315.1 Gemmatimonadales bacterium
CCAAGTGTCACCGCTGGATTGAAGTGGCCGGAGATTCGCATCAGCGCTGTTACAAAAATGGAAAGCACCAGCCCGTGCGCAAGCGCGACCTGAAGCAACCCATTCGGAGAATTCGATTGCGCGGCCGCCATGATCGCCGCGCTTCCGACAAAGACAAGCGCGAACGTCCCGATGAACTCCGATGTGAAATGCCGCAGCGCATCGCGCATTCAATTCTCCCCGTACGGTGCAGGTTTCGTCCACCGGCAAGCGGAATGCGCGAGTTGCGGCGCTACACCACCCGGCGAAACACCAGGGCGGCATTGATGCCGCCGAATCCAAAAGAGTTGCTGAGCACGTGCTCGACCCGTTCTGAACGACCGGTGCCTGTGATGTAATTAAGATCGCACTCTGGGTCCCGCTCGGTAAGGTTCACCGTGGGCGGCAACCATTCACGGTCGATGGCCAGCGCGCTGATGGCGGCTTCGATCGCGCCCGAGGCGCCCAGCGCGTGGCCGTAGTAACCCTTGGTGCCGCTCGTCATCACGGTCGATGCCGACTCACCGAACACCTGTCTAATCGCGAGGGTCTCGGTCGGATCGTTGAGTGGGGTCGAGCTCCCGTGGGCGTTGATGTAGCCCACTTCCGAAGGCTCGATGTGCGCGTCGCAGAGCGCCATTCTCATGGCGCGAGCGGCCTGAGCTCCGCTCGGCAATGGCGCTGTCATATGATGCGCGTCGTTCGACGTTCCGTAACCGCATACCTCGGCGTAGATACGAGCACCCCGAGCCACCGCGCGGTCATGCTCCTCGAGAATCAGTACCGCCGTACCCTCGCCCATCACGAATCCGTCACGATCGTTGTCGAAGGGGCGCGACGCGTGCTCGGGATCGTCGTTCCGGGTTGACATCGCGCGGATCAGAGCAAACGCCCCGAAACACAGCGGTGCAAGCGGCGCCTCTGCGCCACCGGCGATCATGACGTCCGCGTATCCATCACGCACCTGGCGAAAGGCCTCGCCGATCGCCATCGCACCCGACGCGCAGCTCATCGCGTTGGTGGAGTTCGGGCCGGAAACGCCCATCTCGATCGCAATGTTGCAGCTTGCCGCGCCTCCGAACACCGCGAGCGCGAGCGTCGCATCCACGGCGCGCAACCCCTCCTTCAGAAAGACGCTGAGCTGATCCTCGGCGTACCCCACGCCGCCGAGTGCGGTACCCATCATCGCACCGATACGCTCACGATCCTCGACGGCCAGATCCAGCTCGGCGTCGGCGACCGCCTGCTTCGCGGCCGCAACCGAGAACTGACCAAACCGGTCAAGCCGCTTCGCGCGCTTGCTGTCGATGAAGTCGGCCGGATCGAAATCCGGAACCTCTGCGGCATTGTGGCTACGGAATATCGATGGATCGAATCGCGTCAGCGATCGCACCGCGGATTTCTCGCGCAGAACTCCATTCCACATCTCGTCCTTGGTCGATCCAATCGGCGTTATTGCACCGATTCCAGTAATGACTACCCGTCTTCTACCCTTCATTCGGCCTCCGCCACGCGCGCCAACCCTGCAAGTGTGCGCGACGCGATGCCGTGCACGAATATCGGACCGATGACAGTGGTCGCAGCCATCACACCGATGACCGGCCAATCGGGTCCGTTCCAGACGTGCAGCACCTTCACATGCGTGCCCGCCGGCGTGGGTTCAAAGCTCCACGCGACGTCCATTCCTCTTGTGATACCCGCTACGTGCCGGAATCGTACCAGCGGCTCCGATTCGAGCACCTGCATGTCGGACCGCCACCACGTAGGCCAGTTGGCGGCACCGAAGGGCCTGTTCGCTGACATCTCGACCACCCCACCACCATCCGCGCGCTTCTCGTTGAATCGCACGAACCTGTAATGAGGAAGATGCTCCGGCCACCGCTCGACATCTCTCGCCAGCGCAAAAATCCGATCCACGGGACACTTCACCACCAGCTCGTCCAGCACTCTCATGCGCGACCCGACAGGCATCGGTCCCAGCTCGAGCGGATCAAGCATTCGGTGCAATTGCGTGCCGAGGTTGCCAGCTCGTAGTAAGGCGAAAGCCAAGGCGCGATGTCACCGCTGGAGTCAGGCCCACCGCACGCTCCACCGCGAGCGCCAGCTCCGGTGCAGTGTATCCACGGAGTACTGAAAGCACGCCATCGTGGCGAGTTACCCGGTGAAATCGGAGCGGAAACGAAGCCGCCCAGAAGCCGCCCGCTGCAAACCAGCTGCGACGCAGATCACTAACCACCACCGCCACGCGCGCCACACGGTTCATCTCCCGCAGCAACGCCGATTCTTCCTCGCCGCGAAAGTGGTGCAGCGTCTGCGAACACATGACGATGTCCACGCTCCGATCGCTGAACGGAAGCGCGAGACCACTCGCGCACACTGCGTGATCAACGCTGCACGATGCGCGGCTCGCCAGGGCGACCACGGAATCGAGGCCAATGGTTGCGAGAGCGATCCCGTGTGACCGTGCCGCGCGTGCTGCGGCTTCCGGAACGTCGCCCAATCCGGTTCCCACGTCCAGGAGTGTCGCGCTCTTCAAAAGTCGATGGAAGTGCGTCTGCAACTCAGCCACCGCTGCACGAGCGCCCCTGAACACGATGTTCGAGCGCTCGATGTCCTCGACAGTTCGGAGGACCAGCGCGTCGTCGTCGGAGTGAGAGTCCAGTAACTCGGTGTCGAATCTTCGCCGCGGAATGAAGGTCGCGATCATCGCTCCAGCTGGGCGAAGCCGCCACGATAGTACAACAGCGGTTTCGCGTCGCGCAGGGAAGCCGTCAACGTCTCGCCAACGACCACCGCATGGTCACCCGCGGCAGCCGACGACACGCGCCTGCATTCAACGTACGCCAGCACGTCGTTCAGAAGCGGAAGCCCGTTCTCGCCGGCCCTGAAACCAATGCCCTCGAATTGCTGAGCGCCCGTGCTTGCGAAACGCCTGGCGATTGACTCCTGGGTGGACGACAGAATGTTCACCGCAAAGTATTCGCCAGTGAACAGCGTGTCGTACATCGAGGCCGTTCTGTCGATGCACATAACGACCAGCGGAGGCTCCAGCGATACCGACGCAAAGGCGCTCACCGTCATGCCGCGCTCGCGCCCTTCAACGTCGACCGCGGTGACGACGGTCACGCCGGTGGCGAAGCGACCCATCACAGCTCGGAAGGCATCCTGATCGAGACTCATACGCCGAAGACTAACAGCCTCGCAAAATATCCGACCCTGAGTACCTGACTCGGCGGAACGAAATCTCCCGCGACGCCGATCAGCAGGTCGGCCATTTCCTTTCGGCGAGAGAGAGCCCGCGCCGCGTGATTGATCAGCGCCGGCACCGAAACCGTTCCCGCAATAAGCTTTTCTACCAGCCACTTGCCGCCGAACTCCGTGCGGCGGGCCTTCTCGTACTCGGCCAGAACACTGGCCGACGCAACAGGTGAGGAGAGAGCTGCTTCTGCCGCGAAGGGCGCGAGAAGCTCGCCCCCGCGAAGCGCCGAATACACGCCCTCGCCCGTGAATGGATCAAAGAAGTCCGCAGCGTCTCCCACCAGTGCGGCCCCGTGCGCCCAGGCACGCCGCGTCGAGGACGCGAATGGCCCCGTTGCTCGCGCGGGCTCGATCCGCTCCGCTCCCTGAAAGCGATCCGCAAGATGCGGATGGCTCGCAAGCCAGCTGTCCAGAATTTCGCTCGCATTGGTCGCCGCGTCCCGCGCCGCGCGCGCACTGACGACGAGCGCGACGTTCGTGAGTCCGTGTCCGACATCGGCGATCCCCACGTAACCGTCGCGTTCCACGTGCATCTCCCCCACCTCGTTCACACCAGCGACGTTCCTGAAATGCGCAACGAAAGCCACTCGTCGCGGGTATCGCGAGACACGCGTGAGCCCTAGCCGGCGACCGACTACCGATCGCAGGCCGTCCGCTCCAATGACGAGCGGAGCGAAAAGCTCGCGCGTGGAACCGTCGGCATCGATGACGGACACGCCGCAGGTGCGGCCGGCGCCATCTCGCAGCACATCTGTTACTCTTGCCCGCTCAACCAGGCGCGCACCCGCGGCCTGCGCATGCTTGACGAGAATCGCGTCCAGCACCGAACGGCGCACGGCGAGCCCGCGATCCCGGAATGCACGAAAACCATGTCGAGCCACGAAACTGCCGTGTATCTCGTAGCCGTTCGGCGCGCGGACTCGCATCCCGGTGAGATGCGCGGGTCCGGACGCATCTATCTCCGCCATCGCACCCATCGCGGACAGAATTCGTGATGCCTGCGGGCTCAGATACTCAGCGCAGACCTTGTCGCGCGGAAAGGTCGCGCGATCGAGCATCAGCACGTCCAGGCCATTTTTCGCAAGGTGCCACGCGGTCGATGACCCGCCCGGCCCGGCACCAACGACGATTACCTGCGCTTTTCCTGCGGGACCGATCGACTCAGACAAGCGAACCCCGATTTCCGAGTCGCAGAAGCAGACAGTAGCCAAGAACGCCGAACAAGAATCCCGCCAAGGTGGATAGTAGGTTGACTACGTCGTTATCCAGCCTTTGGATTCCGCCGATCTGGCGACTCGCGTGGCCGCAGCCATGGATAGCCTTTTCGGTTGGCTCACGACAATGGTCGCACCAGCGACGCTCCTGCAGTGTCGCGCCGATTACAGAATCGGCAAGCGAGCCAAACACGCCTGCGACTGTTGAGGCAAACACCAGGCCGCCCGAAAAACCTGCGGCGAGCGCAGCGGCACCAACTGCGGCGGCGCCGAAAAGCGATCCGGCGAACCCCATCTCTGTGACGCCGCCAGATTCACCCGGACGAACGTACGTCCTTGAGACAAGGGACCGCGGACGCACGCCATAACGCACCCCGATGTCCGTCGCCCAGGTGTCCGCCGATGACGCCGCCAGCGCCCCCAACCCGCCAGCCACGAGCCACGGCAGGCCGGCGACCGAGGTCAGCGCAGCCGCCAGCGCGAACACCCCGCCGTTCGCCACTACCTGAGCAGCGTCCCGCGCCTGTCCCTTGGCGACGACGCCTTCAAGGCCGAGAATCGTGTCGCTGCCGGTGAATCTCCCGATAGCCGTGGCGGCAATGAAATACATGAAAAGGACTGCAGCCCAGCTCCATCCGCCGACAACGCACAGGCTCGCCAATGCCGCGGCGGCAATCGCGCCGCTCCTCGACAACGAGCCGTTCACCCACGCGGCGAGCGCCACCGCGATCGCAACGAGCCCGCCCAGAAGGGCTCGTACCGGCAGCATCGTTAATTCATTGCGCACAAAAATTGTCTCGGTCACTCGCGGGAGTTAACTTGGCGCTCTACAATGCCACCCGCCCATTCGATGCTCGTCGATCCGCTCGTGCCGCTTTCCCTCCTCGAAGCCGTACGCGACGCGGACAGGTTGGATGGGCAGGGTGACGCTGAATATGCCCCGGAGTTTCTAAACAAGCGACTCGGGACAACCGATACGATCTTTGTTCAGATTCGCCGCTACAACGAAGCGGCGCGCCGCGGCCAAGCCATACCCGCCGACGAGGTCGTCGCCATCGCCAGGCTTATTGGCCGCCGCCCAGATGCAATCGAGTTGTTCCGGAACGCAGGCATCGCCACTGCGCGCACAGCCTACCACCGACTCTCGGCCCTGATGCGTGGGAGCGTGAACATGCTCCCACGAATCCTCGCGAAGCCGGTCGCCAGAAGGCAGGCAGCCAGACTGCTCGCCCGGTACTTCGGCGCATCGCTCACCAAGTCCGGCGCCGTTCTCGCGATGGACGTTGCCGCTCCGGCTCCGGTCTCCGCCGGAGCGATGGAGCCTGGCCGTGAGTACTACGACTCCGCCTTGCGCGAGCTGCTCTCTCTCCTGACGCTTACCTGAACTCCCGACTCCTCCCCCCCCCCCCCAGAACTACCATGCTCTCTCCCGATTCACTCACTGACATCCGAATCGCGATCGCGGACGCGGACGTGGATGGCTGGCTTCTCTACAACTTCCGGGACGTCAATCCGATAGCTGCAAGCGTACTGGGGATATCAGGGATGCTTACGCGCAGGTATTTCTGCTTCATCCCGCGTGACGGTCATCCGATAGCCATCACACATGGAATAGAGCAGGGGCCCTGGCAACACTGGCCGGAGGGATGGCCCCGGTTCGTGTATAGCAGCTGGAGACAGCTCGAGTCGGCGCTTCGCGAAGTGGTGAGCGGAAAGCGAGTCGCGATGGAGTATTCGCCGGGAGACGCCGTGCCCTACCTGGACAGGATTCCAGCAGGCGTAGTCGAGATGGTGCGTGACGCCGGTGCGGAGGTAGTTACATCCGCCGATCTGGTCTCGCGCATCTACGCGGTTTGGTCGCCCGCGCAGTTGGCCGCACACGAGAGGGCCGCCGAGCAGATCGCGCGAATCGCACACAACGCGATGACCATGGCTGGACAGCGCGCCCGGTCGGGAAATCCGATGCGGGAGCATGAGCTCGCAGTGATAATTCGCGCCGAGTTTCAGGACGCGGGTTTGTCAACCGATCATGGGCCCAACGTGTCGGTCGGCCTTAATGCGGCAAATCCGCATTACGAACCGGAGGCGGCGGATTCAGCGAAGATCGAGAGCGGCGACATTCTTCTCATCGATCTGTGGGCGAAGGAGCCCGAAGGCATCTACGCTGATCAGACATGGATGGGCTCGCTGGGCCAACCCAGCGCCGAGAACGTGGCAATCTGGGAAGCGGTGCGCGGCGCGCGCGATGCGGCGATAACGTTGCTCCGCGATCGGATCGTCTCGGGAAAGCTTGTGACGGGAGGCGAAGCGGACGATGCCGCACGCGACTTCATAACCGCCCGCGGTTACGGGCCACGCTTCATTCATCGTACCGGTCACTCCATCGACGCGCGAGACCTGCATGGTTCCGGGCCCAATCTCGACAATCTGGAATCCCGTGACGTTCGCGCGCTTCTGCCGGGCATCGGATTCTCCATCGAGCCAGGCGTCTACATCCCGGGCAAGGTCGGGATGCGCAGTGAAGTAAATGCGTTCGTACAGGACGGAGATCTGCTCATCACTCCCGCGCAGCCGCAGCGCGACCTGCTCATCGTGTAGCGTTGAGCGGCGGTGCTGTCAGTGCACCACCGTCGTCCATATCCTGGGATCCTCGAGCCCAAGGCGCCAGAGCGCGAACTTGCTGATGCCGGTACGCCGCGCGCCCCGGACGAGCGAGTCGAGCAGGACCGCATCAGCGACCCAGATGCTCGCTCCCGGAATCTCCGCATGCAGAGTGTTCGACGCGGGATCCCGTTGCAATGCCACGTGCCAGTCCCGAGCGCGCGCTTCAGCGTCCGCGTATGAAATGACCGCCGTGGTCGTATCGGTTCGCCATTCGTACCCGTACGTCGGGAACGCCGCGATCACGCGCGAGCTTCCGATGTCCGCCGCCCGCATTCCGAGTGCACGCATCGCCCAGTCGGGTGAGGCGATCGGTCCTGGCGGCGATGTGAGCCAGTGCTCGTCGTACAGCATGACGACCAGAAAGTCAACCGATTCAAGCAGCGGTCGCCCGGGATAAGCCGCTGTGTCTGTCGCCGGTATCGCCATTCCCGCCGGCGACACCCCATGCGCGCGCGCCGAGTCGCTGAACGCGGCGCTCACTCGCAAAAGAGCGTCAAGATCTCCCGGTGTCAGACCCTCGAAGTCGAGTATCAGTCCCCGATAGCCCGCTGTGCCGAGGATGCTCGCAACGCGGCCGGCCGTCTTCCCGAGCGCCGTTGAATCGCTCGCGAGAACCCTGATCGTCTCCGGATGAAATCTCGATCCGTGATATGAAGTCACGAGCGCCATTCTGCGCCCATTTGCCGAATTACTCTGGATGAGCGGGTCCGCGAAGAGCATCGTCGGCTGCAACGTTGCGCTATCTAGCGTGATGAATCCGGAGACCACGACATCCATGCGAGCATCGTGCGTACGTGCGCTGTTCTCGCTACGAGGGTCCCATGGGGCGGTGAAACCCCAGAATTCAGCTCCAGCGGCGGGAGGTCTTCCACGCGCGGTCACGCACGATATCTGGACGGCCACCGCACAAACCGTTGCGGCACTGACCGCCCATGTCCAGATGTGGCTTCTCCATTGCACAGCGAATCCCCGCGTCACCGTTGGTAAATTAGCAGACTCATATCCGACTGTAACCGAAGCAGACCGTATGCACGTTAAGAGACATCCTTTCCTTGTTCTTGGACTCGCCCTGATGGCAGCCTGCTCGGGCCGCGATCGAAGCGCCGCCCAGACCGTCGGCGATACCGTCGGCGCCGCGCACCGTGCCGCGATCATCGTGCGGTCCGCGATCCCGTACTCGACCGTGCCGGTTCCCGATGCCGGCGAAGTAACCGGCGACGTGAGCTTCACGGGCACGCCTCCGGCGGATACGACGGTGATCGTTCCCGCCGATCAGAACGGCTGCGGCGTTCCATTGACCGTTCAGCTTCTCGCTCGCACCAACGGGAAGGTCGGCAACGCGATTGTCTGGCTCACCGACGTCAGACGGGGCAAACCTCTCCCCAGCGAGCGGCGATTCCAGCTCACCAACGACAACTGCACGTGGAACCCGCAGCTGCAGGCGGTGGTCGCAGGCGGCGCACTGAACGTCGTGAATTACGACCCACTTGCCGAGCGCGCGTTTGCGACAGACGTTTCGACCGGCGATACGGTCGTGGTCGCGCCGTTTACGGACGATGGTCAGGTCATCCCGTACGATCGAGCGCTGCAGCAACCAAAGGTACTCGAGTTCTCCGTCGAGAGTCGACCGATGTCGCGCGCCTGGGTCGCTGTCTTCGACCAGCCGTACTTTGCGATTACGGACTCGCATGGATCGTTCAAGATCGACGGCGTTCCTCCAGGAACGCACAACATCCGGGCGTGGCAGCCGATGCTCGGACTCGCCAATGGCACCGTCACCGTCGCCGCCAACGGAACGGCGACGGTGCAGCTTCAATTCAGGTGAGGAGGCGCACCGCTACTTGAGATAGCGGTCGAACCACGCGACCGACCGTTCCAGCACGTCCTTCTGATGGACAGGATTGGAAAAATGGTGGCCTTCATCCGGGTAAACCACGAGCTGCGTGCTCACGTGTTCATGCTGCAGTCCGCGCCAGAACTCGAACGACTGGGGCGACGGACACTCTGCATCACGTTCTCCGACGACGATCAGAGTCGGCGTGCGCGCATGCGAGATGAAATCGATCGGCGAGCTGCGTGCGTACACGGCCGGATTCTCATAGGCGGTGGCGCCAAAGAACGGAACCATCCACTCACTGATCCCGTTCTCGCCGGTGTAGCTTAGCCAGTTTGACAGACCTGCTCCGGCAACCGCTGCATGAAAGCGCTGCGTCTGCGTGATGGCCCACATCGTCATGAAGCCGCCGTAGCTCCAGCCGGTAATCCCGAGCCGATTCGCATCCACCGGATACTTCGCGAGCACCGTGTCCACGCCGGCGAGGATGTCGCCCAGATCACCGTACCCGAAATCCTTGACGTTCGCTCGCGTGAACGCTTCTCCCTGCCCGTAGCTTCCGCGGGGATTCGGCATGAATACGAAGTATCCTGCCCGCGACAGCGCGGCCTGCGACGAGGATGCGGCGAGGAACGTCGAAGCCGTTGCTGAAGATGGTCCGCCATGCACATAAACGACCATGGGGTAGTGCTTCGCTGGATTGAACTCGCGCGGATACACGAGATATCCCTGAACGTTGAACTTCTCGTTGCGCCAGTGGATGCTTACGGCTCTGCCCCACGACGGAGCCACACCGGCGTTCACGTGGGTGATCTGCGACCAGTGTCCGATGCGGCCGGCCCAGAGCTCCGGCGCCACGCCCAGCGACTCGCGCACGAGCGCTGCGTACGAGCCGTCGGCGCTCGCGGATACAACCGGGAGTCCATGACCCGGTCCGTCCGAAACGGTCTCGTCGGCTGACCATAACGGACTCGTAACGCCGGTCCGCGTATCCACCGTTGCGATCTCCGAGCCGCCGTGGGACCACAGTGTCGCGAGCAGGGAAGCAGGGCCGCTCCACTGGAATGCGGCAAATGATTCCTTGATTCCCGGCGTGATGTCACGCGCGATTCCGCCCGACGCCGGAACCACGTACATGTCGCCGCCGGTCGCTCCCTGATCGCTCATGAGGCCGCCGATGAACGCGATGCTTTTTCCGTCTGGCGACCACTCCGGCTGGGCGATCTGAACCTTTGGTTTCGCGATCGAACGCACGGCTCCCGTAACAGCGTCGATGGCGTCGAGGCGCGCGATCCACCAGTTGTTGTTGCCCGATCCGTTTGCCGCGCTCACCACGAGCTCGCGACCGTCCGGTGACCACGAGTATTCGTACACGTACAGATCAGGCCGGGACACGATCCTGAAGTTCCCGGATTTCACCTCCACGATAGCAAGGTGCTGGCGATCGATGTGCGTATCCATCAATCCAGTGTCGCGAGGCGTCGCTGCCGTCGGCGCGTTGGCCTCTTCCGACGGCGAAGAGTACAACACGGCCATGCGCGAGCCATCCGGCGAGAAGCGGAGTGAATGTATCGAGCCCGCGACCACCGCGACACGGCGAGCATCGCTGCCGTTGGCCGAGACTAGGTAGATCGTTGGCGATCCGTTGTGCGAGGATGCCACGACGCCGAGCTCTCTGCTGTCTGCACTCCACACAGCTTCCGACATGCTGCCGGCGTCGGCGCCAGGCAGCGCGACCGTCGCGGGCGCCCCGCGGCCACCACTGCCGGCGATCAGGAGGGCGGAGCCAGAGTGCGACTCGGTGGGCCCGATCCACGCGACACGCTGGGCGTCGGGTGACATCGCGACCGCCGTGAACTGTCGCAGTTGCGGAGCGCGCGACTCGGTCTGTGCGATCGCCGTCACGGCCAGGGTGACGCTGCTGACGGCGCATGCGGCTGCGGCCAGAAGTTTCATGGAACCGCGCGGAACCCGCGGCAGAATATACGACAAGAGAACCTCCGAGATGTTGAACCTTGACGAATTAACCGCACTTCTACTTCTAAAACGGCGCGTGCGAGTGGGCGTGTGCACCCTCACCAGCAGCGTTGCCGCGGCTAGAGGCTCTCGAGCGCCACCCTGTCGCCGGCCCTGAACTGACCACGATACAGCTTTGCGTACGTTCCCTCCGCGTCAAGCAGGTCCGCGTGGCGACCCGTCTCTACGACGCGCCCGTGTTCCAGGACCACCACGCGATCTGCTCGCAATACAGTGGAGAGCCGGTGCGCGATGATGAGCGTGGATCTGCCAACGAGCAGCTCCTCCATCGCCTCCTCCACGAGCCGCTCGCTCTCCGAGTCCAGACTCGACGTCGCTTCGTCCAGGATGACGAGTGCGGGATTCTTTAGGAATACGCGCGCAATCGCAAGGCGCTGGCGCTGTCCGCCCGACAGCTTCACTCCGCGCTCGCCAACGGCCGTATCGTAGCCCAGTGGCAGTCGCACGATGAACTCGTGCGCATTGGCGGCACGTGCAGCCCCTTCGACTTCGGCTTCCGTGACCACCCTGCCGCGGCCCGCTACTGCGTATGCGATGTTGTCTCGCACCGTGCCGCTGAACAGCGTTGGCTCCTGCGGTACCACACCAATCGATTCGCGCAGATCGGCGAGCGGGACCTCGCGGATGTCGAATCCATCGAATGTGATGCGTCCGCCGGTCACGTCCCAGAAACGCGGTAGCAGCGAGGCCACGGTCGTCTTGCCGGCACCGCTCGGCCCCACCAGCGCCACGATCTCTCCCGGCGCGATGTGAAACGAAACGTCGTGTAGCGCATCAGGCAGTTCCGGCTGATACCGGAACGAGACATTTTCAAGTCTGACGTCGCCTCGGTGCGGCCGCGGGAGCGAGACGGGAAGGACGGGGTCGACGACCGTCGCGGTCATGTCGAGCAGCTCGAAGATCCGGCGAGCTGCGCCGGCCGCTTCCTGATAGGCGCCGAACAGTGAAGCAAGCGATGCGATGGCGCCGGCGACGTAGAGCGCGTACAACAGGAATGAAACGAGCGCGCCGGCGGTGAGCTGCCCGGCAAGAACAAGCCGCCCACCCTCCCACAGTACAACGACGACACCACTGAACCCGAAGAACGTCAGCGCCCCGAAGAACACTCCGCGCACCTTCGCGCGATCCACGGCGGCGCGTACCACATCGTCGAGATGCCGGTCGTACTTTCGGGACTCTTCCGATTCCGCCGTGAAGCTCTGCACCATCCGGATCTGGGCGAACGCTTCGTTGGCCGTGCCGGTGGCGTCGGCAATCTTGTCCTGCACTCCCGTGCTTGCACGACGCAACTTCCTGCCGAATAGAAACGCGGCACCAACGACCAGTGGGACGACAGCCAGTGTCGTGCCCGTGAGCGCGGGTTGCTTGATGGTCAGGAGGACGATCGCCCCGATAAGGAAGATCGACTGTCGCGTAAACTCCGACAGATTGGTGGCGAGCACGGTCTGCAACACGCTCGTGTCAGAGGACAGTCGGCTCGTGAGTTCGCCTGTTCGCCGGTCCGTAAAGAAGCCGGGCGACAAATGCACCAGATGCGCGAACAGGTCCGTCCGGAGTTTCGCGATCACCCGCTCGGCCGTTGCGGTCAGTAGATACACCTGCACCATGTTCAGCAGCGCTTGAACGGCGAATAACAGCAGCAGGCCGGCGGTTATCTCGTTCAGCAAACGTGAATTGCCGTGCTGGAACGCGGTGTCGAGCAACACCGCAACGATGGCCGGGAATGCAAGGCCCGCCGCACTCGCGGCGAGCAGACACAGCGTCGCAATCGCGATCTGCCCGATATACGGCCTCACACGGGGTAATAGCCGCGCGAGCGCCTTCGGGGATACTGTCTTCGTTGTCGCACCGCCGTCTTCGCCGGAGGTGGCCGGCGCCATTCTGGCGGCCACTATCGGAAGACGTGTAAATCCAGCACCATCGCGACGTAGAGCAGCGCGAGGTACAGCAGTGAATAGTGAAAGACGAACCGTGCAGTGCCGGTTGACCCGTCGGTAACGAATCGCAGCTTCATGACGCCGAACGCAAGCGGGGCGCTCACGACCAGCGCGCTGCCCAGATAGAACGAGCCGAAGGCTCCAGTCGCGAAGGGCAGTACCGACAGCGCGATCATGATCCCCAGATACCAAAGCATCTGGTCGCGTGTGTGCTTCTCACCCCAGATTAGCGGCGCCATCGGCACGCCGGCGCTACCGTAATCCCGCTGCTTGAGCAGCGCCAGGGCCCAGAAGTGCGGCGGCGTCCAGTAGAAGATGATTAGGAAAAGTGTCCACGCGGTCAAATCGAGGCTTCCGCTCACCGCCGCGTAGCCCACCAGCGGCGGAATGGCACCAGCGGCGCCACCGATCACGATGTTCTGAGGAGTGCGGCGCTTGAGCCAGTGCGTGTAGAGAAATACGTAACCGTAGAAACCCAGCAGTGCCAGCGCCGCGGTCAGCACATTCGCGAAGCGCGCCAGGATAAAAGTCGCGGCCGTCGAAAGAAGGATACCGAACGCGAGGACCGAACGAGGACTCATGCGCCCACTTGGCAATGGCCGCAACTTGGTGCGCGGCATGTGCGCATCTATGTCCTGATCCAGGTACATGTTCACGGCATGCGCGCCGCCAGCCATCAGGTAGCCGCCGACGAACACCGTCACGACGAGCCACACGCTGGGAGTTCCGGCGACATACATCGCTGCTATCGTCGTCAAGAGCAGCAACGAGATGATCCGCGGCTTGGTGAGCGCAATGAGATCCGATACGAGCGAATGCGCCCGCACCGGCGCGACCAGCGCGACCGGCGCGACCGATGCTTCCGCGCCCAGCTCGGCTTGCCCGTTCATGCTGCGCGACGTCCAGGCAGCGAGTACTTCGCCAGTGCAGCCAGTGTCACAATCGATAGCCATACCAGTGTACCCACTGCCTGGTGCAGCGATCGCCAGCTCGGCGGCAGATGCATCTCCACCATTCCCGCTGCGATTACGACCTGCACGCTTATCGCGCCAAGTCCGAACCAGGCGGCTCGCTGCAGCAACGCCGGCTCCCGTCGCCTGCGCACACCCACGATCACGCCGATCAGGTGGAACAGGAGCAGGAACGCAATCACGCGGTGGGCCACCTGGATGTACAGAGGAGCGCCGCCGACGAGTACGGAGCGGCAGGCCGGAAAGCCCTGGCACGATATGTTCGCGCCAGGGATGTTGGCCGTCAGCGCACCCAAAACGAGTACCGTGAACGCCAGCCCCACCGCGACACGCGTCGAGCGAAATGTGCGCATTGACCCGCCGTCACTACCGTCGAAACCCCAGCCTCCGGCACGGAGAACCGCAATGGAGAGCACAGCCAGCAACGTCATCGCGATCGCGAGATGAGTGACGATTACGTAAGGGTTCAGTGAAAGCTTGACGGTGATCGCGCCGAAAACCGCTGCGATCACAACCAGACACGCGGCCAGTGCCACCGCGCGCAGCACACCGCCACTTCCGCCCACGCCACGCCGTTCGCGGCGGGTATAAGCGACCGCGAGCAAAGCGAAAATGACGAGTGTCACCGTCGCCGCCAGGTAGCGGTGCGTCACCTCGATGATCAGATCAGGACGTTGAAGCGGCGGAAAGAGAAAGCCCTGGCACGTCGGCCAGTGATCGCCGCACCCCATCCCCGATCCGGTGATCCGCACGATCGCGCCGAACATGATCTGCGCGAACGCGACAACCAGCGCCAGGTATCCGAGGATTCGGAGGGTGCGCAACGGCACGAGTTGAATTGCCGGACTTCCTGCTGCCGACTCACGCATCACAGTGCTCTCCATGCAGCCGAGAAGACCGCAGCAAGTGCGATCGCGGGGAGAATTCCCCAGATGATCTCGGCCACACGCGGCGAGCGCGGCATGTTGTCAGCGGGGATCATGTCGTTGGGCGGGAAAAAAGCCGACCGCAGAATTAGCAGTTCGGCGATGACCGTGACAATGAGACATGCCCAGAAGAGGATGCGATGTAGCTCCATTATGGAGTCGAAAGCTACTCGCCAACCATCCCTGGTTGCAGTACCGTTGTTGATGCCTTCCACCCTGCCGCGCCGAATCGGACTCTGGAGCGCCGTCGCAGTTCTTGTCGGATCCACGGTCGGGTCCGGGATTTTCCGCTCGCCAGCGGGCATCGCCGATCGCCTCCCCGGTCCGCTGCCGATGCTGGCACTCTGGGTATTCGGCGGGCTCGTAGCGCTGTGTGGCGCGCTCACTCTGGCCGAAATCGCCAGTGCCTACCCGGAAACGGGCGGTGTCTACGTCTATATAAGAGAGGGCTGGGGGCGCGTTCCCGCATTTCTCTTTGGATGGGCAGAACTCGTAATCATTCGTGCAGCTGCGCTCGGCGCGATTGCAACAACGTTCGCCGAATACCTTCTGCGCTCTCTCGGCAACAATCCGACGGTCGCACCTTTCAACCAGCGGGTTCACTACATCGCCGCGATTGCGATTGCGATCATGGGCATCCTGAATTATGTCGGCGTGAAATGGGGCACGCTCGTTCAGAACTGGCTGACAGTCCTCAAGTGCGCCGGATTGCTCGGGATCGAGATCGTCGCGCTCGCCGCTCTACCTCACACCGGAGGCCACTTTACCCCCCTGGCCCCCACAGGTAGCTACGGTTTGGTAGCCTTTGCCCTGGCCCTTACATCTGTCCTCTGGGTTTACGATGGCTGGGCCGACGTCAGTTTCGTAGGTGGCGAAGTGATCGACCCGGAACGGAATCTTCCAAAGGTCCTGATATTTGGGACACTGGCCGTGATCGCTCTGTATCTACTGGCCAATGTCGCATACCTATCGGTCCTGTCGATGAGCGAGATGCGCCAGTCGAAGCTCGTTGCGGCCGATGTAGCGCAGAAGCTCGTTGGCGAGCCGGGCGTTGCGGCAGTCGGTGTGATCGTGATGCTGTCCGCACTCGGCACGCTTGCCGGCTCCATGCTCACTGGGCCTCGCATCCTTTTCGCGATGGCTACGGATGGACTTTTGTTCAAGCAATTGGGACGGGTCCAGCCCCGCTTTCAAACGCCTGGCGCGGCGATTCTCCTTGCGACGGCCCTTGGCGTCGTGTTCGTTATGCTTCGATCGTTCGAACAACTCGCCGACACATTTGTGACTGCGATTATTCCCTTCTACGCCCTCGGCGTAGCAGCGATCTTCCCGCTCCGCAAAAAGACAGCAGGATATAACCCCGCCGTGAGGGCATTCGGCTATCCGATCGCCCCCGTCATTTTTGTTTCGGCGATCCTTTATCTCCTCGGGAGCGCATTAGCCGATCCCACGGCGCGTAATCCAACCCTTGCGATATTCGCGGTGATCTTTTCGGGCTTACTGTTTTATCCGTGGATCAATCGAACGCCCGTCCGATAATCCGTGTAAAGAACGTGACGTATTACTACTGACGCAAATCTCGTTTGTCAGTACAATTTATGAGTCCTTCATCCGAGAGAATGCATGTTTAAGCGTTGTAGGCAACTTGCCATTGCTGCACTTGTCGCGTTTCCCACGGTGAGCGTCATGCGCGCGTCTGCCCAGGGTATCACCACAGGCGGCGTGTCAGGCGTCGTCACAAATGCCTCCGGTACCGGTATTGAAGCGGCCCACGTGCAAATCACAAATACAAGCACTGGCGCGCGTGCCGGTAGCATATCCCGTACAAACGGACTCTACACGATCTCTGGGCTCGAGGTCGGTGGCCCCTACACCATCACCGTGCGGCGGATTGGATTCCAACCCGCAGAAAGAACTGGCATCATGATCCAGCTCGGTCAGACGCGTCGCGTCGACCTTAGCATGAACGAGCAGACCACGACGCTCAGCACGGTCAACGTATCGAGCCAGGCAGCCGGTGCGGTGATTTCGCCGACGCATACCGGTGTCGTCACAACAATTTCCGATTCCTCGCTGCGCAGACTGCCGAGCCTCGATCGTAACTTCACAGATTTCGTGACGTTGGTTCCGCAGGTTTCCACGACACTAAAGAGCGGCTCTGGCGACGCAGCTGGTCTTTCGGCGGGCGGCGTCAACAATCGCTACAACCAGATCCAGATCGACGGTACCGGTGAGACAGATCTCTTCGGACTCGGGTCGACGGGCCAACCGGGCGGACAGGCGGGCGGCAAATCCATCGGCCTCGAGTCTGTCAAGGAATATCAGATCCTTCTTACGCCGTTCGACGTGCGTCAGGGCAACTTCGTGGGACTTTTGGTAAACGCCGTGACGAAGAGTGGAACCAACGACCTCCACGGTTCCGCGTACTTCGTCGGTCGCAACCAGTCGTTCACGCGCTCGCAGACGTATATCAACGACTACAGTCAGTCGCAGTACGGCTTCACGTTGGGCGGGCCGATTGTTCAGGACAAGGTCTTCTACTTCATCAATCCAGAGTGGCAACGGCAGAACACGCCGGCCACGGGCTTCTACCTCGGCGCTCCGGGCAGCAACCTCTCCCAGGCCACATTCGATCGCTTCTCCAACGATCTGAAAGCGGTCGGGATCAACCCCGGCGGCGGCGGTCAAGTCACCAACCAGCATCCACTCACCAATTTCTTTGGTCGCCTCGACTTCCACCTTCCGTGGAACTCCACGCTGGTTTTGCGCGACAATTATGGGAGCGCCAGACAGGACGGATTTTCTCGCGGTTCCACGGGAAGTGTGCCAAGTTTCCCGCTAACGTCGTATGAGTATCAATACCTGTCGAAGAAGAACAATGTCGGCGGTCAGTTCAGAACGAACTTCAATAACGGCGCATTTAACGAACTTCTCCTCGGCGTGACTACGATTCGCGACCAACGGCCTGGAGTTGGCGGCCGTTTCCCGATGGTAACTGCTCTCGCGCCCGGGGAAGCAAACCTCGTCGGCGGTACAGAGCGTTACTCGCAGGGTAACTCGCTCGATCAGGACATTACTGAACTGACCGACAACTTCACCTATCCCGTCGGGTCCCACAGCATCACCTTCGGTGTTCAGGGAACACTCTTCAAGGCGAGAAATCTCTACGCGCAGGCGTCGGCTGGTGTATGGACGTTCGGTAGCCTCGATTCACTCGAGGCTGGCAAAGCGAATGGCTACATCGTCGGTGTGCCGACGAGTGGCGATGGCTCTGTCCGCTTCAAGGCGCAGACATACGCCGCATATGTGCAGGATGTATGGAACCTTACGGACAATTTCAATCTGACGTACGGCCTGCGTATCGATGTGCCACGCTTTTCCGAGACACCGCCCACGAATCCCTTGATTCTGACACAGTTTGGACGAAACACTGCTGACATTCCGTCTGGGCATCCGCAGTTCTCCCCACGTATTGGTTTCAATTGGAACGTGACTGGCGATCAGCGCAACCAATTCCGTGGCGGAATCGGTTCATTCGTCGGACACCCGGCGTACGTCTGGCTAGGTAATGCGTTCCAGAACTCGGGGCTGACGGGGGTTGCGCTACTCACGTGCACGGCGCGGTTTGGTGACGTCATACCCACGTTCAACGCAACCTCCGTTGCGACTGCGCCGAAATCCTGCGGTTCCAAAACCCCCGCCCTCGGGGGTGAGATCGATCTTCTGCAGAAAAATCTTCGCTTTCCGCAGGACGTTCGTGCGTCGCTCGGGTTCGATCACGAAATCGGTAACGGCTTGGTCGCGACGTTTGAAGGCCTCTACTCGCACGCGATCTACGCGCCGTTCTATCAGAACATCGCTCTTGCAGGACCGCAGGGGGTTGACGCGCATGGCCGCGTAATGTACGGACCGCAACCGTCGGCTCCGGTGCTCAAGGTAGCCGGCCGGAGCGCGGTATACGATGTGTCCAATCAAAACAAGGATCGTTCGTATAGCCTTACCGCCGGACTCCAGCGTCAGTTCCTCACCAACTGGAGCGGTTCAATATTCTACACGTACACCAATGCCAAGGATGTTCAGGCGCTCACATCCAGCACCGCGGCTTCGAACTATGCATACGGTCGGCGTTGGGCCGGGGACGAGTCCAGCACTGCGCTCGGTACGTCTGATTTCGACCAGCCGCACAGGATCGTGGCACAGGGTTCGTACGCATTCAAGACCAAGACTTCTCTGTCGCTAACGTACATCGGTAGCTCCGGCACACCGTTCGACTACAACAACTACAGCGACATGAACGGCGACGGTAATTATAGCAACGACCCGATTTACATCCCCAAGGATGCAACGGATCCGAACGAGATTCGGTTCTCCGACATCAAGAAGGGAACCACGGTGACCTACACCGCGGCACAGGAAGCGCAGGCCTTCAACGACTTCATCAATAGCACGCCCTGCCTCAAGGATCAACGCGGCACCCTCATGAAGCGCAACAGTTGCCGCGCTCCATGGGCCAATGTCATGAACGTATCGCTGCGTCAGTCACTACCAGAGTTCAAGGGGCAGCACGTCTCCGTCCAGCTCGACGTATTCAACTTCCTCAACCTGTTGAACAAGAACTGGGGTCAGCAGGCCTTCACGTACTCCGACGTGACACTGCTCTACGGCGGGAACACGCTCGTCAACAAGACCGGTTCGCTGATCAAGGGCAGTGTGAACGAAACGCAGCCACTGTATCAGTTCACACCTGGCGCACAACCCAAGTTCGACTTCGCGAACATCGAGTCCAACTACCAGATGCAGCTTTCCATCCGCTACAACTTCTAAGTAGCGATCTGGTCAGCCAGGAAAACGATGCGCCGGTACGGAAACCCGTACCGGCGCAGTGCCGTTTAGCCGGCTGCAAAAAACTAAGGGATGTTGCTTTGCTGGTGGTGCGTGTAGCGCGGGGAGGGGGTCGCCGAATACACGCCTTCCGTCCGAACCCGGCGGCACCCCGTGGCGCCAGTGATATTCGTCATGGCCATCCTCTATCTCCTCGGAAGCGCCCCTCGCGGACCCCATCGCACGAAGCCCGACGGTCCGGTGATTCTCTCGGGATTGCACTTCTACCCTTACATCAATCGAACATCCGTTCGATAAGTGGTTGCAAACCCGTAGCAAATTGCCCCTGCCCGAAACCGTAAAGTTTCCGTAAAATGTACGCTTCCTCAAACTGAGAGAATGCATGCTCAAGAGTCGTCTGATCACGACACTGGGTTTGGCAGTCGTTTGCTTGTTTGGAAGCGCCGGACTTGCCAGTGCCCAGAACATCACTTCAGGTTCCATTGCCGGAACTGTCACGGACGAATCCGGAGCCCCAATAGAAGGCGCCCAGGTTCAGGTGCGTGACAATTCAACCGGCGTCGTAACCCGCGCTACCACCCGTGATGCCGGCCGCTACCTGGTCCAGGGTCTCGAAGTTGGTGGGCCGTACACGGTATCTGTTCGCCGGATCGGGTTCGCGCCGGTCGCGAAGGAAGGCCTCCGGGT
>JBBRBY010000053.1:0-19884 GCA_038205315.1 Gemmatimonadales bacterium
CGGCGGTCGTATCGGCACGGGCGGCAGCCGTCATCATCGGCATCGCCCCGGTCGCTCCGCCCATCATGCCTTGAGCCATACCGCCGCCGGCTTGCGATGGCGCCCCCTGCATGGGCGTCGATGTGGACGCGTCTCCGGCACCGCCCGACCCCGGACGCGAGCAACCGACGGTGACCACTGCCAGCATAAGGATTAGCGCCTTCATGCAGTCCTCCTGTTCCCGTAAGTAATGGGTGGCGCCGCCGACCGCGAGCCCATGCCTGCCCAATGTATATGTTACCTCCTCAGGCCCCGCAAGCGCGAGGGGCCGGGTCGCACCGCCTATAACTGAATCATGATGCGCTGGGGCTGACGCATGACGAAAGTCGCGACGGTCGTAGACGCCCTCTGGATGTCGTTCACGATGTTCTGACAGGTCCTGTGGCCGCTGATTTTCGGCTTCGCAATCTCGGCCGCGATCCAGGCCGTCGTCTCGAAGGACGCCATCGCCCGGTCGTGTTCGACACCGATAGTGAGCGCGTGGCCGGAGAGATCGGCAATTTGCTGCGTCGCTCGCCGCGTCACTCATCCCTTTGCGTGATACCCGCGGAACAGTCGCACGCGCGACGTCGAGCGCATACACGTTTCCCTGCGGTCCGACCCGCTCGGCGAGTGGGAGCGAGCAAGTGCTGCCCATGCTGCGGGTTGAACGTGTGCTGCATCGCAGGTTACGTTTGGGCCGCGGGAGTCGTTCCCGCGCCTTGTTCGATGATCTCCAGCACCCGTCGCAATCGCGCGCGTACATCCGTGGCGACAGCGTGAATGGCATCGTTGCCCGTGAGCTCGAGCGCCACCACGGGGTCCATCGCAGCGACAACGCTCTGCCTGGGATCGGCACCGGAGTATACGATGACGTTACAAGGAAGGAGAAGGCCGATATCGCGCTCTGTCGTCAGCGCCCGATAGGCAAGCGGCGGATTGCACGCCCCGAGAATCACATACGGCCGAAACTCCACGTCCAGCTTTTTTTTCAAAGTCGCGGCGATGTCTATCTCCGTCAGAACGCCGAATCCTTCCTGCGCAAGCGCGTCCTTCGTACGCGTCACGGCCTGGTCGTAGGCGACGGGCACAGTGACGCTCATCCCGTAGCGCGTTGTTTGCTGTATCATCCGAACCTCCAGTAAGTGGCCCGGCTGACGACTTGCCGGGGACCATCAATAACAACTACATTGCTACATAGTAATTTATAGTCCCACCCGGGAATTGTCGCTGAGTAATCTCAAACTGGCGCCAGACGTCCTCGCCCTGATCGCAGAACGCTTCAAGGCGATCGCCGAGAGTTTTATCGGATACCGTGTCTGGCCCCAGGGTGAAGCAGCGTTCGGATTCGCCTCGGCAAATGCTTCGGTGCCAGCCTGCCAGCCCACCGCGATCGACGGTGGCGAACTCTCCAGCAACGCACTGCGGGCAATGTCGTGTTGGTGAACTTCTGGGCGACTTGGTGCCCACCCTGCCGGTTCTAGATGCCGGGTTTCCAGTCGGCCTACGAAAGCCGAAAAAACGATGGGGTTGTCGTGCTCGGAATCAGCATTGATGGCGATCGCAAGCTTGTGGAGCAATTCCTCGCGGAACACCACCCTACGTACCCAATTGCTATAGCGTCCGGGAGCGTCGTCCAGAGCTTCGGTGGTGTCAACGTCCTGCCGACGTCGTTCCTCATAGATAGAAACGGACGTATCCGCAACGAGGTCCGGGGCATATTCACCTCCGTAGCGCTACGACAGGCAGTGGACCGTCTTCTGGCCAAACCGGTAAAATCCCGCACAGAGGTATCGCTACCGCATATCTAGCGACGATCAGCATCGGAATCGCGCGGTCCGTTACGGTCACGATCTTGCAGACCCATATTCGCGATCATGGGCCTTCGCTGAGCTACTCAAACGTTGCGCGTGTCACGCAACCGCGACTGCGATCCTTGGCCAGAGCGCTGGTAATGCGCGACAACCTCGACTTGCAAGGAGTGGCGATCATGCCGGGTAGCGCAAATAACTTTGCCTGTTTCATGGCCTCACCAACAGGACGGGGCGTCCGCGTTGTGGCGGGGCTCGCAATCATTGTGTGGGGGTGGAGCATGCGCGCGCAGACCGGAGGAATCGTGTTGATGATCGTCGGTCTGATTCCACTCGCCGCGGGTGTATTCAATGTATGTCTGATCGCTCCAATCATCGGCGCACCATTCTCCGGCGCGAAGGCACGCACCATGGGTGACGGGGAGCGGCCCGGGATGTGAAGCGGCGGCGGTGACCGTCCGACGGCGCTACCCAGACTATCGGTTGAGGTCATGCGATAAGGGTGAAACGCTGCGTCTCGAGCTAAACGTGCGCCACTCGCCGTCAGGAATAGCTTGGCTGAGGCTGTTGCAGTGGCGTCGGAGCCGTCAACGGACACTGCACGACGTGAGCATTGCGCATGTCGGTGTATATCTATGGTGTTAGCCGGCACGCCACCGTCCACTGCTCAACCGCACTTTTTGTTCGGTTGCACCTCAGCCACTAAATGTTGGGGTCGTTCGATTGGCCCAACCCGACGCAAGCTGCGACGCTTTAGGCCAAATAAAAATTCTACCGTGCCTGATGGTTTCGCATGAGTGCATCGCGAACTCTGTGATGCACACCACTGTCACTTGAGAAAACGATCGCGACGAGGTTGTCCGTGCTGAGCACCACTGGTCGGCCAGTCGGAGAGGACGAGATCATGCCGTGTGACGCCGGGGCTGTGACGATCGCGTAGAAGCGGTCGCTAGGGACTCTTGCAAGCATTGTGGCGGAGGCGGCGGCGGTGTTCGCGTCACCATAGATGAATATCTGCACCTCGCCATTTCCGATGCCGATGACTGTTCCTGGAACGGCCATGGCCTTCGACTTGATTGTCGTTGCGCCCGACATTGGCGCAAGACCGACCGACCGAAGTGCTCCAAGGACTCGTGCCACGGTCCACTGTGGCGAATAGGGTGATACCGTGTCGTTCTGCACCACGCGTGGGCTCATATCTGAATCCTGGGTTGATTCGATTGTCCCCTCAGTGCTGCGAGTCTGTCCACCCGCCATTCCTGCGGGAGCGGTGCTCCGTGTAGTCGTCGTAGTCGTCTCCCCGCCAGTCCTGTGCGCGGCGTCCCTGGTCTCGACCACACGACAGCCTGTCGCAGCAGTCCACGCGAATGCTAGAGTCACAAGCCCACGGCCTTTTCCAAGCGACCCGATAGCCATATCATTCAGAGCGGCATATTTGATGCCCGATAAAATCGCTCTAGGGTAGCCGGTTGCCACATCTGTCTAGATGCAATGGACCACCCCACGTTAATTGCAGTCCCATTCACCCCCTCTCTTCCACACCTCATGATTCTGCTCTCTCACAATCTGCGCCGCCCAGTGACGGTTGGCACGTGCCTGCTCTTTCTTGGCACTGTCGCGGCGTGCGGCCGATCGAACGAAAGTGGCGCCGCAAATTCCGATACTGCCATGACTACATTGGGTGCCACAGCATCGACAGCGGGCTCCAGCGTCACCGATTCTGCAGCATCTGCACAAAGTCCTGGCCAAACCGCCGGCCAGGTCAGCGCCGATCAGGAATTTCTTCAGAAGATGAGCGATCATCACGAGGGGCTGATTCTCATGGTGCACAAAACTCTCGCACACAAGGGACCGCTCGCGGTCACGGATGACGCGAAGAAGCTTGATCAGGAGCAGGACGACGAACTCGACCGTATGAAAAATGCGCTCCGGGGCGAGTTCAACGTAGCGTCGTACACGCCGAAGGCGATGCCTGAGCACCAGGCCATGGCCGACTCACTCGGCAAGCTGTCGGGTGCAGCGTACGACCGGCAGTTCCGCGAGGATGTGATCAAGCATCATCAGGAAGCGATTGCCATGATCGACAGCTACATGCCGCGTTTGACGCATGCGGATGTCAAGACGATGGCCGAGCGCATGCGCGCAACCCAGATGGGCGAGATCAATATGTTCAAGCAGCAGCTCGCAAAGAACTGATCGTCAGCCAGCCGATAAGCAAAAGTAAAATGCCCAGGTAGAGAGTCGGCGTCTCTACCTGGGCATTTTCCTTCGACCGCGTGTGTCTCAGTCGTGTCTCGCCGACGCGCCTTTACGCAATAGTACCGCTCCGCCTGCGAAGCTCACGAGTATGAACGCGGCGATGAACGCCCATTCGCCGTTGCTCGTGGTCCGCTTCAAGGCCATCATCTCCTCAGTAGCATGCTCGCCTGGCATCTCCTGTGTACCGTTCATGCCGGGCATGCCGTTCATGCCCGGCATAGCGGTGGCTACTGGGCCGCTTCCGGCGCCACCTGTAGGCATGCCGACAGTGAGGTCAGCACGCGCCGTTACGTCGCCATCTGCTGCAATGGCTACGAGGGTGTATGCCCCTGCCGGCACGTGAGGCGGTAGCACGATACTCATCTGGAACTTGCCAGCCGTGTCGGTTTTCACCTCGCCAACTGGGTAGTTGTCGAGCGTTCCACGGAGTTCCAGCCTGATGTTGGAGTTCTTCTCCAGCTTCTCGCCACGCAAACCGAGAGTTCCACCCACGGCTACCTGATTCGAGGCAAGACGGATCACACCACCGCCATGCGCGAAGGCAGAATTACTCGCCGTAAACAACAACGCTGTCGCAGCCACCGCAGCGGCAAGGACGTTCCATTTAAGCGCTTTAAGCGCTTTAAGCGCTTTAAGTGCTCTAAGTACTCTAAACATTGCAGTTCCTCTCGCAGTTACGTGTTTCACATCTCTCACGTTTCTCATACGCCGGTCACATGCCAAGATGTTGCTTGTGGGGCGCCCACACGCCATAAATGATCCCGCCGATGTAGAGCACGAGCATGATGAGCGCGATGGTAAGCACCAACCGTGAGTGCGGATGGCCTTCGCGCGGCCGGTCGATAAGGGGCACTATGAACAGGAAGCCGAAGATCACGAGTGGAGCGAGAACCATTCCCCACATCCCGATCGTGTTCTCGACGACGTAAATCCAGAGGAACGGCCAGAAAGGCTTGGTCACCTCCACGCCCTGCACGGACGGGTGCCCGATGCCGGGGGGAAAGAAAGCGGCGAGAGTGCCAGCCAATCCGAGGATCATCAGTGCATATCCGCTCAGCTTGGGAAGATGATCCGAGAACTTGCTCGTCTTGGGCTGCGTGGTATTGATGCCCTGCATGCGAATGAGCCAGAAGTGCAGCCCGATCAGGACCAGCATCACGAGCGGCAGGAGACTCACGTGCGCATTATGCAATCGGCTCAGGAGCGTGGTGCTTTGAGCGAACTCCGGACTCAGCGGAAATCCAAGAGGACCAGTCATCTTGGCGCCGGCAATCGCATGCTCGAGCGCTTCTCCCCCTTCTTGATCGGCACGGAGCACCGTCCCCGTAAACGCCAGCGCGAAAAGTGTCGCGAACAGGCCCACGCCCGCCCACCACGTCACCTCCCGCGGCTTCACGTAGCTCCTGCGCCAGAAGACGTAGCTCATGTGCAGGAATACCGAGACCAGCACTATGCTCGCCGCCCAGTAGTGCAGGCCGCGAATCCAGTTTCCGAGTGGAACGCGTGTCATGATGTAGACGATGCTATCGTGCGCAGCTACGGGATTGGGATTGTAGTACTGGTCGAGAAGTATTCCGGTGACTATCAGCAGAATGATCCCGAAGAACGTTAGGCCGCCCAACATGTACGCCAGGCGATTGGCCATCGGGGAAATCGGATAATCCAGGCCGTGTAACGCCAGGCGCCCTCGGATCACACCTGTTGCAGAATCGGTGTCCGCCGTGACGATGGAGGCGGTGCTGGCGCCATCGACCGCTGGTTCGGCAAGATCGGATCGGTCTATCAACATTTCCTCCTGGAGCGAGAAGCCCCCAACTGTACATCGGCCGGTAACGCACTTCACCGCTACGGCAAGTCTATTTCGGCGGCATTTTATCCTACGTAAAGCGTACGCGGTATTTCTACGGATTGCAAGGCTCACACGTTGTCTTCAGCATGCACGCCGTAGGCCCAATGGTGCCACAGGACCCCCCTACCAGACAACCGAGATATATTTTATAGGGCATAAAATCCACAATGACAACACACGGGGGCCTTTCATGGCACGTAGCATCATCATCGCTCGACTGGCACTGAGCGCCGCAGTCGTTGCCGTCATCGCCAGTTGTGCTGCCAGTGAGAAGAGGCAATCGGAGAGAACAGCTGACACCAATACCGCTGCCGATGGAAACAACAATTCTACCAGCACTTCCAGCAACTCTTCTTTAGTGTCAGAAGTATCGTCAGTACCAGGCACGGCGCAGGCCAAAACGCCTCCGCCCATTCCGCCGGAGCTCACACCCAAGAGTGCGGACCAGCACCTGCTGCGCGACATGGTGGACAATCACGAAGCAATGATCCTGCTAGCTCACGCGGCGATGGAACAGCGACATGATCACAAGATGGGCGATGACCCTGCTTTGAGCGAAGACGTCAACCAGGATGCGGCCAAGACAGAGATGGTTCTGCTCTTACGCTCCAGCTACATGGACCTTCATGAGCCGAGGCCGTCGCCGGCCGACAGAGCAGCAGTCGATTCCATCATGGCGTTAAAGGGAGATGCATACGATAATGCATTTCGGAATTTCATGTTGCAGCGGGACGAACTCGGTATCAACATGATCAAGCGGGCACTACCCAAGCTCCGGAATCCAAAGGTGAAGATGCTTGCCGAGCGCATGAGAGGCATGCATATGCATGCGCTCAAGGCTAAGAAGTAGGCCTGCGCGGCGGGTCGGCGGGTCGGCGGGCGCGCCCGCTTGTGTGGATGTGCCGTACGACCCACCGCCTGCCGCGTGGCGTGTATTGACGCTCGAGGATGGCAGTCCCTCTACCGATGACGTCAGCTGTACGACCCTCGCTCTGTGCAACCAGAGTGTAGCGGAAGAGAGCCCATGCCATATCGCCGCGGATATGGACCACAATCTCTTCGGGCTGATACTCCAGCCCCTTCATCTCTCGGAGCTCGGGCACGAGGTGGTGATCGCGGTAATCAGCCCAACCACGATTGATTCCCGCCCCTTCGATCACGGTAAGGCTGTCCCCGGCGTAAAGAGTGTCGAGGGCGGCGATGTCCTGCCGTTCGGCTGCCTTGAATACCGCCTGGATAACGGCGCGCACCGTGCCCGTATCAGCGGCTGTTCCAGCATCTGATCCAGCAGCTGCTTCAGCATCAAGTCCAGCAGTATCGCGAGCGTTTGACAACGGGGCCGATTGTGCCTTGGTACCTGAATTGGCCCTTGAATAAGTTGAGGGCGACGTCTTCTGTCGCTGTGCAGAGGCCGGCGTCGACGTGGCTGTGATTGCTACCGATACCACCATCAGTGCAGTCCGGCAAGAGCATGGCACGTGCATACGATACACCTCCGTATTTGTAGGATGCTCACACGGGAACATTACCGACCCAACCTCAGCACGTAAATCGCACTTTGGGCACGAGCTACACGCGCGTTACCTGTGCTTCCGGCCGTTTACATATCGTGCGGACACGGAGTCGGATGCTCAGGGCAGAAGATGTGAAGCAGGGCGAACCCGCCGTGACGTGTGCAATCCATATCCATGGTCGTCGGAGAACGCTCAAACGACGAGGCCGACCGCGACGTAATCGCCGACGTATGGGCTACGCGCTGCGCCGCCAACGGGTGTGCAACCATAAGTCCTGACGTCCACACGAGTGCCAGCGCAGCTATAGCTCCAATTACAGAGCGTCGCGTAACGTGCGTCACTACTGGTGGGGCTTCACCAGCGAGTCGCAGTACACGCCGGGACAGTAGATCGCAGCTGGTAAAACCGACCGCACCGGGCAGAAGTCCGACTGTTCTTGCACCCTTTGACTCGTCCGCAGCAACCCACGCAGCCACTGATACGAGCGCCGACGCAAGCACCAGAGGTCGTACTCCACAGGCCGACGAGGCGGCCGCGTCGTCGGCTTCTACTTCTGTCTCATCGACGACGTCGTCCATCATGCGCCGGAACGCCGGGATCCAGAAGAAGAGGCATGCAAGAAATCGATATGCTGAGAGGCGCAATGGATCGCGCTTCGCCACATGCGCACCTTCGTGTGCGAGAACCGCATTGAGCTCGTCAGGCGACAGCCGCAGTGCGAGCGTGCTTGCAAGGTAAATACGCGGGTTCAGCCATCCGACCGTAAAAGCCGGGTTCGGGAGCCCATCAACAATCCTAAGCACGGATGGATCCACACCAGCGGCCATTGCGGCACGCCACCAAGCGTCACCTGGAGCTGGTACCGCTGCATCCAGTTGTGACAGAATCAAACGTGTGCGGCGCCCGTAAATCACACGGTCGTAAATCGCGTACATCAATCCGATTAGCAGCACAACGTGGAACAGTGTGTGAATTGGCGCCAGCATCTGGTGGATTGCCACGAGACAGATCTCGCCAATGTAACTTCCGCTCCCGATCGCACTTTCTCTGCCGCGTTCCAGATGGTGCGCAAATACCGGAGCCACGCTCAGCGCAGAGAGAGCAACAGTTGCCGAAATAAGTGTACGGCGTCGGCGTGTCTCACCCGTCGCAACGCTTCGCACCAGATACGCCGGGCTCCTGCCAACAGCGTCGCTTGTCATCCGTTTTAGCAGCATTGTACGCGAGGCCCGTATCAGCGAGAGCACCGGGAAGTTGAAGGTTTTGTTGAAGGTTTTGTTGATGCTTTTGCAGGAGCTGGGGTTCCACCGCGAGCATCTTCTTTCATTCGCTCACGGATGAGACGTGCCAAGTCGGCCAACTGGTCCGGGTCTCGTTCCGCGAGCACGTCAACGAGAGAGGCGGCCACAACACCAGGCCCAAACGACAGCACGCCTTCCACTACGCGACGCGACGCGTGGGCGGTGAACTCGGCCTCCGACCAGAGCGCCTCGTAGTGAAACACCTCATCCTGCTTGGCTCGTGCCAGTAGTCCCTTGTCGACCAGCTTGTTAAGGACGGTAATGACCGTCAGCAGCTGCACATCGTGTGTCGCTGCGACCCGCGCATGCACTTGCCGAGCAGATGCCGGACGCCGAAGCTTCCACACGGCGCGCAATACACGAACCTCCAGGTCGCCCAACACCTTTCCAAGTCCATCGGCCGACAGGCGCAATGTGTCCTGAAGCTTGAGCTCAGGAACCCGGGGCTGCTCGATCTTTCCTTTCTTGGTCACACCTGCTCCATGAGTTCTTTCATGAGTTCTGTCGATACGAACATCAGCATCCCGACCAGCGCCACAGTCGGCTTCAAAATCAGCGTTGATTATTACACCGAGTCGAGATCAAAGGAACGTAGCTTAGATTTTACCGGTCGTAAAGCGCCTGGAACAGCGAGCGTGCTAAGAGCCACGTTACTTGCCACCCATGGGCATGTCATTATGCATCGACTGGCCCATGTTCATACGGTTTGGGCGGAAGCGAATAAAGATCGACGTGCCAAGAGGTGTCCGTGTGCCGTAGGCCGAGCGTAAAGCTTCTGGCACAAAGTTAATTGCCCCGCGTGCGCCAAGGCCGATTGTGCCACCGCTGAACTTGCCGATCTCGCGCACATAACCGAGGGCGGCCGCGCCGACATTGTATCTCGCGTCTTCGGCTGCTGTCGCAGTGTTGCTCCCGCCAGGAATCGGATCTATGAAAACGGGCGGAGCGGTCGCCAAAACCAGATCTCCCGCAGTCTTTTGCACGAATTCGAGGCGCCCGAACACCGTGTTTTTTCGGTCGAGCTGAGCATCGCCTTCCAGAAGCATGCTGTTCGATAGGCTGCTCGTGCCAGCCTCCTTGTTCGCGCCATAGATCAGGGCACCGGACCACTGTCCATCTGATCCAAGCGGTCGGCCGTTGAGGACGGACGCCGTCATTCGGTGGAGCGATCGTTCCGGGTGGAGGCCCTCGGGGCTTTTTAAGTATCCGTAAGATCCCTGAAGGCTCCAGTTGACAGACGGATTAACGGTCAGGCGTCCGGCGTAGGAGTCGAGACTGCGCCCCTTGTAGTCAAAGTTCGTACGAATCTCATCCGGTTCGCGCCCGTTGAAGATCGAGCCCTCGAGCTTGGCGTAACGCGTGTACACACCGGCGGTGATCACGCCAAAGGAGATGTGCGTCGCATCCTGCCAGTGATGGCCAAGCGGGGCCAGCGGATCGTCCATAGCCGATGCACGATGAGGAAATGCGACCGGGCCCAAAGCCGGCTCACCCACCGGCGCCACGTATAGCGAGAAGGCCAGGTTAGATGCAAGCGGCCGATCATACATCGCCGCCAACTCCATGAATAGATCGTGTGGGTGCTGGCGGTCGTGCAGCGGCTGGCCCTGGTACGACTCGCCCGTCTGAAGCAGCAGCGGGTATCCAGCCCCTGTGACTGTAAACGCTTCGAGGCTCAGCATACTGCGGAGCTGCAGGAAGCCGCCACCCAGCTCCCGATCAGCCATGAGCATTCCCCAGTTCACGCTTCCGAACTGAGAATCGCCTCGCTTATTATCGCCGTAGCCTTGCTTGTCATATTGCACGAAGGCATTGCCGTGAAGCATGAGCTCCCACTGACCCGCCCTGATGTGGCGCGCATACATCGGCGTCTCATCCGGGAGCCAGGAAGTGCCCGAGCCCTCGCGTTCCATAGGAATGCCGAGGGTTCGCGGAAGCAGTGCTCCCATCCCCTGCATCCCTTGCATGCCGTTCATGCCCGTCATCCCGCGTGTCACACCGGCGGTGTCGGTCATCGTACGAGTGGTATCAGAATGTGCTGGCATTGGCATCGACGAGTGCTGTGCCATCAGAGGCGAAGCCAGCGCCATGCCGCTCGCAACGATGGCAACAACTGCCGGATGGACAAGCCTGGCGTTAAGGATCCTGGCGCCGGGACTCCGGGCTTTGAACACGGAAAAGAGGGGCATAACTGGAGGTCGTATGGGTTACAGATGCAAGACAGCACGCATGCCGGCTTTTGAAGCATGTTTTACGCCGCACAAAACGTGCTCCATTTTACGGAGCGCAAAATCTTCTCGCGCCGACCCGGAGCCACTTCATACGATGGATCCAGGTGGACCACCTGACTGCGGTCCGTGTGGCGTCGGTACTTTCGAGGTCGAGCATACGACGCCGATCTATTGCCGACGCGTGCAATTGATTGGCCTGGCGCTGGGCGTTCCGAGTTACACCCCCCAACGGGGGTGATTGCGTCGCGCTTGCGCCCTAGCTATTTTACGCAGCATAAAGTGCTTTATGGGCCCTAAAGCCAACTTTGTGCGATAGTCGCAAACCGGCTCTCGGCAGTGGACTGTCGGCGCTATCGCAAATGCTGATCACCGGCAGGTCATGGAAGCGCCGCTTTCCTGTTCAGGTTTTGGTCTTGGAGTGGTTGACATGAGTGACGAACACGACAGATCTTTGGCTCCCGCCGAGATGCAACTCGGTGAATATTCCCCCGGCGAGCATTTCCTCGGAGAGCATTCCATCTTAGGGGGCGTGTCCCGCCGGAGATTTCTCAAGGCATCGGCACTGGCAGGGCTTGCTGCCACGATCCCCGGTCGTGCGCTTTTGTCGGCTGGGACCGTGGAGCCGCTTGGCCGTCTGGACAAGCAGGCGCGTCGTGCGATCGGAGCAACCGCGACTGTTCACAACCTCAGCATCGATCGACGCGGCGTGCGCGTTGGAAAGCGCTCTGGCAACGCCGTGCTCGTAAACGACTCGCTTCCAGCACCGCTGCTCCGATTCCGCGAGGGTGAGGACGTCGTGATCCATGTGACGAACCGCATGCGCGAGGATACTTCCATACACTGGCACGGATTCCTGGTGCCGTTCGGAATGGACGGCGTCCCGGGGTTCAGCTTCCCCGGCATCAAGCCTGGCGAGACGTTCACGTATCGCTTCCGGATCCACCAGAGCGGGACCTACTGGTACCATAGCCACTCCGGCGGACAGGAGCAGGAGGGATTGTACGGACCGATCATCATCGATCCGGCAGGGCCGTCGCCGTATGCGTTCGATCGCGACTACGTGGTGCTGCTCTCCGACTGGTCGGCCGAGCCAGCCGAACAGATCATGGCGCACTTGAAGAAGAACAGCAGCTGGTACAACTATCAACGGCGCACAGTGCCACAGTTCTTCAAGGCGCTGTTTCACGCCAAGTCGGCCGCCGCGCGCGATGCGATCGTTGACGACCGCCTCATTTGGGCCAAGATGCGGATGGACGCGACTGACATCAGCGATGTCACTGGCGCAACCTACACATATCTGGTGAACGGCAAGGCGCCGGAAGACAATTGGACTGCGCTATTCCGCGCCGGGGAGCGCGTGCGGCTCCGATTCATCAACGGATCGTCGATGACTTTTTTCGACGTACGCATCCCAGGGCTGCAGATGACCGTAATTCAGAGCGATGGGCAGGACATCAAGCCGGTCACCGTGGATGAGATGCGGCTCGGTGTCGCCGAAACATACGACGTGATCGTAGAGCCACGCGCGGGACAGGCGTACACGCTGTTCGCCCAGGCGCTGGACCGCTCTGGTTACGCACGTGGGACTATCGCGGAGCGAGCTGGCGAAGTTGCGCCAATTCCACCGATGGATCCGCGTCCTCTCCGAACGATGGAAATGGCCGGTATGGACATGAGCGGCGCGAAGGCTGCCGCAGATACCGGTGCACACCAAGGTACAATGCCAGGGATGAGCATGCCGAGCGACACGGGTCGCACAACCACACCGCAGGCGACCATGCCTGGCATGAGCATGCCTGGAACCAACGTGCCTGGATTGGCCGCAACTAAGTCCCAACCCAGCACACTGGCGGTGCCCGGTGCGATGAATCACGGACTGATGGCGATGGGTGATTCGACACACGCTGACTCTGCGAGAGCGGCACATCGCGTCGCGGAGATGCCCGGAATGGCCGCTATGCCCGACAAGGGGACGATGGCGGATATGCCTGGAATGGCGCACGGTGACAGCGCGATCGCTGCTACACCGGAGCACGCGGTCCAGGCCGCACAGGAAGCCGCTGGCAATCCAGGTGCGGGGCGGCGCAAGCTGACCTACACCGACCTCGAAGCGCTGACCCCGAATCACGACGTGCGCCCGCCACAATACGAGATAGTACTCCACTTGACCGGCGACATGGCTCGTTACTTCTGGACGATCAACGGGGAGAAGCTGTCGGAATCGGAACCCATTCGGATGCGCCAGTGGGACCGCGTACAGATCAAGATGATCAACGAAACGATGATGGATCACCCGATGCACCTGCACGGCGTGTTCATGGAAGTGCAGAATGGCCGTCCCGTTGCCAACGCACCGCGCAAGCATACGGTGATCGTGCCACCGTTCGAGACGGCGACGGTGCAGATCACCGCGCTCGAGCCTGGCGCATGGGCGTTCCACTGCCATCTGCTCTACCACATGATGACGGGAATGTTCGTGAAAGTGCTCATCGATCCTGCACCGAAGCCGCTCGCGTTGCTGAGCGCATTGCCGACCACCAACTCGGCGGCAGCGTGATTCCGGTGACGCGCCAGATGCTTCACGCAGTCGGCCGCCGCAGATCCGCAGATTCCTCGGTACACCGTTCCGCACACCTGTCCGCACGCATCGCCGTCGCGGCCGTGCTGTGCACGTTCGGGAGCATGTGGCCACTCCGGATCGCGCTCGGGCAGCAAATGCCGAACGACGGAATGCCGACACAGGAACACGATAACGCCGTGTTCAAGTACACTCAGCTGGCGTTTGACGCGGCACGTGGTCGCAGCTCGGTTGAGAGCAGTTTCGCGGGCGAGGGCTGGGTGGGCACAGACTATAACCGGATCTGGTGGCAGACGGCCGCCGAGCGCCAAGGCGGTGGCCTCGACAACGCCGACATCCAGCTCCTGTACGGGCGGTACGTGCGGAAGTTCTGGGATGCACAGATAGGATACCGCCGCGTTTTTCGTCCCGGCGGCGGCAATTATCTCGTCGCGGGATTTCAGGGACTGGCGCCGTACCGATTTGAAGTCGCAGCGTGGAGCGCGCTGAGCGACCGCGGTCGTGTGAGCTTCCGGGGAGAGACCGCCTACGAACTGCTGTGGACACAGCGTCTCATCTCTCGTCCCGCACTATCGGCTGACATCTTCACGTCATCCGACCCGGCGTATGGGCAGCGGGGTGCCGGCTTGGGTGATGTCGAACTGCGACTCCCGACGAGGTATGAGTTCAGCCGCCAGTTTGCACCGTATGCGGAGGTGCGTTATACCCGTCGCACGCCGGGCGAGGGAGCGCTCAGTCGCGGAGCTGCTGTCGACGCGGGCGTGGGCGCGTCTGCAAGCGGTTGGACACTGCGCGGTGGACTGCGGCTCGTCTTCTGAAACCTGCCGTGCCGTGGCGTGGATTCACATATCGGCATTCCGCTCCCCGCCAGCAAAAGCTGGAAGGCCATTGCGCCGGACAACAGCGTTGAGACCGAGCGGCAAGTTTATTGCCGCTTGAGGCATATAGTGGCGGCTCACCTGCGGCTACGACCATGACCACCTTCACCACCCGTTGGCGAGGCACTCACCTGAATCGTTCGGAACATCGCGTGTGGCAGCCATGGACAACGCTCGCGGCCATAGCGTTCCCCTTGCACTGGCTCTGGGAGATGGTGCAATCTCCACTCTATTCGGGCATGCTCCAGATGTCATGGTATGACGCAACTCGTCTCTGCACGATTGCCAGTGCGGGCGACGTCTTCATCACGCTTGTCGCATACGCGCTTGTCGCCGCTCTATTTACAGACCGCTTCTGGGCATACCCGCTGCGATCATCGCCGTTGCAATCATCCCAATCACGACCACGATACCGTTCGGTTGCCGTGCGTCAGATCGGACTCTACCTGGTGATCGGTATCGTCATCACTGCAATTGCGGAGTTCATCAACATCTCAGTCTTGCACCGCTGGGCGTACGGTCCAGAGATGTTTCGGATCTTTGGCCTCGGCGTCGCACCACTCGCACAATGGGTCGTTGTTCCCCTCCTGATCGTGTGGCTGGCTCGACGGATTGGGAGACCACACGTAGTGCGCGGCCGCCTGCGCTAGGAGCTTTATCATCGCTTGGATCGCGCGAGAGCGCCACAAGCCAGAACGTCCGAACCATGCGGTCCGGACGTTCTGTCTTTCGGGTCTAACTCGCTCAGCAGCGCGCGGAATGCTCCGCGGCCATCAGTGCAGGATCGAGACGAACCATGTCCCGATCATCGGACCACGTGGTCCGTAGCGACCGGTCGGTGCCGGAGCACCGGGCGCCGGTGCGGGCGCGGGGCCGTACTCGGGGGTGAACTCGTACACGGCGTGGGATGCCTCATCCACCGAGATCGTCTTCGCGCCGAGCTGCGTCGCAACAGTCGCGACCACGGTGTACTTGTCCGGTGAATCCTCGTGCACTACCGTGACGTTGCCGTCGCGGCTGGCCGGGATGTACATCAGCTTCTGTCCCTGATCCCAGCCGAGCGCATCAACGCCGTTGCCGTTCGCGATCTGGGCCACGACCTTCCCGTTCGTCGCGTCCACTACCACCGAGTTCTTGCTGCATCCGGCGAAGATGCGATGGGCTCCGCGATCCATTGCGATTCCCGTTGGGCCGTCGCACGTCGGGATGGGCCACGTTGCAACTACGGTCCATGTCTTTGTATCAACGACGTCGATCGCGTTCTTGTCTTCGAGGTTCACGTAGATCCGACCGCGGCCGTCGCTCACGCCACCTTCCGGCGCGTTGCCGGTGAGCGTCACGCGACCAACTACAGTGCCCGCGTTCGGGTCGATCACAACCAACGTCCCTGCCGGATGACTGTGATTGATGGTGAGAACGCGATCCGTCGCATCGTCGTACATGATGCCGTCGAGTCCGTCGATGCCGGCGGGAATTTTCTTGATTACCGCGAACGTCTTGAGATCGAACATGGTGACCGTGGAGTCGCCACCGTTCGTGGTGAAGCCGTGATTCCACTTCTGTGCCAGCGCGATGCCGTGCGTGCGCGGCGTGTTGGGAATGTCGCCAAGCACCTTGCCGTTCGCGCCATCCACAACCATCACGTGCGTGCCGCGTGATACGAACACGTGGCCGGTCGCGGGATCCGCAGTGAGGTAATCGGTGCCGCCCTCTCCGCCGATCGTGTATTTGTGTACGGTGAACGATTGCGCCGACAGCGCTGCCGGTACCGCAAGGACAGCGCCGGCCAGAAGTGTCTGGAAACGCGTGGATTTACGGATCATGCTATCCTCTGATTGGTTTGGACGTTCAGTTCAGCAACAGCGTGCAAAGATACGGGGGCGAAGCTGACACGCGGCTGACATGAGCTCACCCCGAACCTCGCCGATTTACGGCTCACCTAGTCGGTCCCCTCTATCACGTCGATGTACTTGAGCCCCGATCCGGTGTTGAAGAGTACCACCTGGTCGGTGGGCTGAAGAAAACCGGACGCGATAAGCTTGTCGTAGGCCACCAGCGTCGCCGCGCCCTCTGGGGCGGCGAAGATGCCATCGCCTGACGCCATCGCCGAAACGGCCGCCAGCATCTCGTCGTCAGTGGCGGTTATCGCGGTTCCGTGGCTCTCCTTGAGGATCTGCAGAATTATGTAGTCGGCGTACGCCTTGGGCACTCTCAGGCCGGCGGCGATCGTGTGCGCCCCCTGCCAGAACTGGGACACGGGCTCGTGCGCATCCCACGCGCGCGGAATTGGCGCGCAGCCCTCCGCCTGTACCGCTATCATCTTCGGCCGCTCGGCGCCAATCCAGCCCAGGTACTGCATCTCGTCGAACGCCTTCCACATGCCGATTAGTCCCACCCCGCCGCCGGTCGGATAGAATATCGCATCGGGCAGCTTCCAATCGAGCTGTTCCGCCACCTCGTACCCCATGGTCTTCTTCCCTTCCACGCGGAACGGTTCCTTCAGACTCGATATATCGAACCAGCCCTCAGCCTCCTTGCGCTCGTTCACGATCCTCGCGCAGTCGCTGATCAGTCCGTCGACGAAGGTCACGTGCGCGCCGTACTGCTGGCATTCCACCTTGTTGGCGACCGGCACGTCCTTCGGCATGAAGATGTGCGCCTCGATTCCAGCGGCCGCGCAGTACGCAGCGAGCGCGCTGGCCGCGTTACCGGCCGAAGGGATCGCGATCTTGCCGATTCCGTAGGCCTTGCACATCGTGACGGCCGCACAGAGCCCGCGAGCCTTGAATGAACCGGTCGGGTTGAGACCCTCGTCCTTGATGAAGACGTTGGCGTTGTGGCGGCTGCGGATCAGTGGCGTGAAGCCCTCACCAAGGGTTACGGGCTCCACATCCGGAAGGACATCGGAGTAGCGCCACATGCTCGCGACGCGCCCCTTGAGTGCATCGCGTGACGCGAGCCCGCGGTACGGCTCGAGATCGTATCTGGCGTACAGCGAGCCGCCATCCACGGGACAGACGGTATGCGGTTCGGCGGGACTCAGGCGCTCCCCGCATTTGGTGCACTCGAGGTAGATCAGTTTTGCCATTGCCAGGTATCTGGAGGTATCCGGAGGCATCCGGGGCGGCGGTGACGTAGCATGCCGCTCCGCAGAGGATACTAAGCTAGTCTCGCTTTCGTTGCAGCACGCAGCCACGGCAGGCGCGGCGAAGACCTCACACTCGCTGCCGCTTCCAGCGTCCCATCCTGAAGACCAGCGCGCTCAGGACCGCCATGGCGCAGAACGCGATCGTGATCGCGAGGAATACTCCGTGTGGTCCCATTCCGAGTGTCTGGGCCAGCACGTAGGCTAGCGGGATCTCGAACAACCAGAAGACCACGAGATTCAGCACTGTAGGTGTCCAGGTATCTCCGGCTCCGTTGAACGCGGACGTGAGCACCATTCCGCTCGCATACAGTATGAAACCGTACGAGACTGTGTGGAGACAGTCATACGCGTAGCGCGCTACTTCGGGATCATTGGTGAACACGCCCACGATCGGCGCGGTCGCGAACAGGAATATCATCCCAACGACACCGAGAAACACGGTGTTGTAAACGACTGCACGCCAGACAGCGGACTCCGCACGGGCCGGATCCTTCGCGCCCAGCGCCTGCCCTACCATCGTCGCCGCTGCATTGCTCATTCCCCATGACGGAAGCATCGCGAAGATGATGAGCCGTACACCGATCGTGTATCCAGCGAGCGCCTGGCTCCCGTATGTGGAGATGATGCGCACGAGCCCGATCCAGCTCGCCATTCCGATCATCATCTGGAAAGTGCCGGCCGCGGACAGAGAGACGAGCTGACCCATGACGTGTGGCCGCACGCGAATGTCCTTCGGTACGATGGAGATGCGCCCGCGACCGCGCATCAACCGTGACAGCGCAAACACGGCACCGGTGCCACGGCCGATGGTTGTGGCAACCGCGGCGCCAGTCACTCCAAGTCGCGGGAATGGGCCGAGTCCGAAAATCAACATCGGACCCAGCACGATGTTGATCGCATTTGCGAGCCAGAGCACGCGCATGGCGATCGCCGCGTCACCGGCGCCCCTGAAGATCGCGTTGGCGAGAAAGAGCAGCAGCACGCTGACGTCACCGCCGAGCATGACTCGCGTGAAATTGGAACCCGTGCGGATGACCTCCGGTGTCGCTCCCATCATGCCGAGCAGACGTGGCGCCGCTATGACGCCAGCTACTCCGAGCACGAGCGCTATGAGGAGTCCGGCAAGCACGCCCTGCACCGCGGCATCGCGTGCACCGTCCACGTCCTTCTCGCCAATGCGCCGCGCCACCATCGCCGTCACTCCGATGGAGAGACCCATCGCAAGGGCGTAGAGCACGGTGAGCAGCGACTCCGTGAGGCCGACCGTCGCGACGGCGTTCGCACCGAGTTTTCCAACGAAGAAAACATCCGTAAGCGCGAAGACGCTCTCGAGTACCATCTCGAGAACCATGGGGACTGCGAGAAGCATGATCGCGCGCGGTATGCTGCCACGAGTGTAGTCGTGGTGCGACCCGCGCAGCGACTCACGCACGGTCTCCCAGAAACCATGATTGGCCGGCAATACGATTTCGCCGCTCTCTTGCATCGGGACAATTTAGGGGGATCGGTGGACCGGAACCACAAGTCCGATCGCCGGTGGCGTGCGGTTTGTAACGGGCGAACCGTACAGCGCCAGCTCGCTCGCGCTTTTGATTCCCGCGCTCGCCCCGCCGCTGCCGCGTGCCGCGTTCCTGATATTCCTTTACATCGGACTTGCCACGGTGAACGTGCGCGGCGTCCAGACCGGCGCGCGACTGATGGAAGTGCTAACGCTTGCGAAGATTCTTCCGATCGTGCTCCTCGTCGTAGTCGGAGCGTTTTTCGTGCATCCCGTGAACTACGAGTGGACTTCGGTGCCGTCGTTCGGCCGGATGAGCTCCGCGTGTCTCGTCCTCATATTCATCTTCATGGGTGTGGAAGGAACAGTCGCTTCCAGTGGCTACATCCCGGCCAGCGTCGGATCGGTCAATTCTCGAACGCACACGCCGGCGGTGGCGATCATCCTGGAAGCCATTGTCACCTGCGGCTTCGCGATCAGCGGTTCGTTTCGTTCACTGGTCGTACTGTCCACAGTTTCCACGCTGTTCATCTACATCGTCACGTGTCTCGCGGCGATCCAGCTCAAGCGCAAGGGTGTGACGGCAGACGGGCCCCCGTTTCAGCTGCGTGGAGGGCCCGTCATTCCGTTACTCGCGTGTTTCGTGATTGCGTGGATACTCACCGGCGCCACGTGCAAGGAATTCATCGGCGTGGGCGCGACGATAATCGTCGCAGTGATGCTTTATCTTGTGCGAACCTACTACCGTCCTACTTCAGCACTCGAATCCTGATGTTGCGGAGCGAAAGCACTCCGTCGT
>JBBRBY010000054.1:0-19860 GCA_038205315.1 Gemmatimonadales bacterium
GATACGCAGGAGATCGTGGTCAAGCCGGTTGGCAGGCTCGCAAGACTGGTCCGATGCTACGCGGGCTGCACGATACTCGGTGACGGGCGCGTGGTCATGATCGTGGATCCGGCATCCCTGGCGGTGCGCGCCGGCGCCGAGATTTCGTCCAGAGTGGTTGCCGAAGCGCCGGCACCAACCGCTCCGGAGCAGCATGGGGACAGCCTGCTTCTTTTCGGCGCCGGATCCGACGCCGTCCAGGCAGTCCCTCTCTCGCTGGTCGCACGGCTCGAAGAAATCCCATTCGAGCGACTGGAGCAGGCCGGCGGTACTCACATGGTACAGTACCGAGGCACGCTGCTCCCTGTAGTCCCGGTCAGCTCATCGGTGACGTTTACTGCCGGCCGGAACAGCTCGGTGATCGTGTTCAACGACGGCAGCAAATCATTCGGCATCGCCGTTAGTGAGATTCGAGACATAGTGCAGGAAGTAGTGAAGCTGGAGCTTCCCTCTACGCGGCCCGGGGTTCTGGGCACCGCGGTCATCGCGGGCTCGGCCACCGAGGTCCTCGACGTGTCCTATTTCATGAAACGGGCTCGCGGGACGGAGGTTTCGTGACGGCGACCGCGATTCGGAGCGACGATGTCGTCACCTTCCGCGTTGGCCGGCAGTGGTTCGGCATCGGAGTGCTGCAAGTCCAGGAGATAATCGGGCTGCAGAAGGTCACGCGAGTTCCGCTGACGGGTCCTGATATCGCAGGTCTGCTCAACCTCCGGGGCCAGATAGTCACTGCGATAGACATGCACAAGAAATTGGAGATTTCTCCGGAATCGGTCGAATCTTTGATGAACGTGGTGGTACGCGACGCGGACGAACTGTTCGCCCTCGTCGTCGATGAAGTTGGCGACGTCGCGACAGTCCTGCCGGACACGCTGGAAGCGCTTCCGGCCGGCCTCGACGGCGCATGGGGGCGCATCTGTACTGGCGTGGTCAGGAAGGAAGACGGCCTGCTCGCATTGCTAGATGTAAGCCACCTGTTGGATGCAGCAAACACACGTTAATAAACCGGGATACGTAGCATGACCAGCCGAATCACCGTCGACGATCTCTCGGGTCCGATGCCTGCAGCGGACAGGAGTGCCAGCGAGGCCGCCGAAGCCGTGGTAAAGAACGAACGCCGCAAGACCGATCGCCGCACTGGAGCGCTGCGCGAGCGCCAGATAGTGGACCAGCTCGAGACGCGAGTCTCGGAGGCGCAGACTCACGCGCGTGTGATAATGAATGTCGCCGGCGCAACCGCTCGGGCGGTCAGCGCTGCTGAAGCGGCTCGCGGTGCTCTCGAGGCTGTTCGTACCGGTTTCGGTTGGCCGTACGGATCTTACTGGGTCATAGACTCCAAGGGCGACGCTCTTGCCTTCGGCCTTGAGTCCGGAGCGGTGAACAACGAATTCCATCGCATCACCGTGAGCGCGTCATACGCCGAGGCGATGGGACTGGTCGGGAAGGCGTGGCGGTATCGTGACGTCTTCATCGTGGATGATCTGCAGTATCTGCAGGATCGCCGCGGCGAGGTCGCACGGGCTGCAGGATGCACCGCCGCGATAGCACTGCCTCTCACGGTCGGTGGTGAAGTAGTAGGCGCTTTGGATTTCTTTGTGATGGAACCGTTGGCCCTGTCAGATGAGCGCATCGACGTGCTGCGCCGCGTCGCAGAGTTGGTTTCATCGGCCCTGGAGCGGTTGCGCGAGCGCGCGACGCGTCTGGATTCGGAAGAGGACATGGACGTGTTGGTTACGGTGCTCCGCGCCAATGCTGGACGCAATTCCGTCAACGATATCGCCAAGGTCACTCTGGATCTGGTCCGCAGCTCGTTCCGCTGGGCATATGGCACCTACTGGGTGCTCGAGGCCAAGGCGAGCACGCTTCGGTACTGCGTCGACTCCGGTACCGTAGATGAGGATTTCAGGCGGGTCACGCATGCCTGCACCTTTGAGCAGGGCGATGGTCTCGCGGGCCGCGCATGGGCAAATCACGATCTCATATTCGTTCCCGATCTTGCCGAGCAAGGCGATGCGGTGCGATCGGCCATGGCGCGGCGTTGCAACCTGAGGAGCGGAGTCGCATTTCCGATCGTCGCGAAGGGGCGTGTAATCGGAGTCATGGAGTTCTTTTCATCGGAGGAGCTGCGTCCATCGGAGCGCCGTCTGACGATGCTGCGCGACGTGGCCCGCATGGTCAGCAGTGCCGCCGATCAGGTTTCGCTCGCCAACGATTTCGAGCGCGACGTGAAGAGCGTGGTTCAGATGGTCACTGTTTCCGCTGGTGAAGTGGAAGCGAGCGCACAGGGAATGGCGGCTTCTGCGGAAGAAACGGCCTGCCAGGCTCAGGCCGTGGCAGCGTCGTCCGAACAGGCCACGCGTAATGTGCAGACAGTCGCCAGCTCGGCGGAGCAGCTTTCCGCCAGCGTCCGCGAAATCGCGGGCCTGGTACAGGAAGCGTCGACCGTCGCGCAACACGCGGTCCGGCAGGCATCGAGCGCCAGCAGCACGATGATGCAGTTGGGCCAGAGCAGCAAGGAGATCGGCCAGGTGATCAAGGTGATCACGTCGATAGCGCAGCAGACCAACCTCCTGGCGCTGAATGCCACGATCGAGGCCGCGCGCGCCGGTGAGGCCGGCAAGGGCTTCGCCGTAGTCGCCAACGAGGTCAAGGAGCTCGCGCGACAGACCGCGCGTGCTACCGAGGAGATCGAGCGAAAGATCGCGAGTGTGCAGGACGATGCGACCCACGCGGTGCACGACATCGGCGAGATATCGAACGTCATCGGAACGATCAATCAGATTTCCGGTACGATCGCCGCTGCTGTAGAGGAGCAGAATGCCGCTACGGGTGAGATTTCGCGCAACGTCACTGAAGCAGCTCGTGGCACGGCCGACGTCACACTCAACATCTCGGGCGTGACTGTTGCCGCAGGCGAGGCTGGCCAGACCGCTGAAACGCTCAATGGATCAGCGGCCAACCTCAACGCCGAGGCCGTTCGGTTGGGTGGAGCGGTGGACAGCTTCCTTGGAAAATTGCGGGCCGGCATCTGATCTCAACGATCACCTGACTCGCCCGGTTTATCCGGTGCAACGAACAGCAGCCAACCCGATAAGGGTCCTCGTGGTGGACGATTCCGCAGTCGTCCGCGGTATTCTCGGCCGCATGGTGGACGCGCAGGAGGACATGCGCGTGATAACGACGGCGACGAATGGAGAGGACGCGCTCGAGGCGCTCAGGCTGCAGGAAATCGACGTGGTGCTGCTGGACATCGAGATGCCCGTGATGGATGGACTCACGGCGCTGCCCCTTATCTCGAATCGACACCCCAATGCCCGAGTTCTGATCACCAGCACGCTCTCACAGCAGGGCGCAGCCGTGACGATGAAGGCACTGGCGCTCGGCGCGGTGGACTATGTGCACAAACCATCGGCTCGCGATGGCGGCGTCTTCGGCGTGGAGGCTGCGGCGGTGCGAATAATCGCAAAGATTCGTGCCGTCGCCGGGTCTGCGGGAGAGTCCGAACTGCGTGTGAAACAGCCCCAGGTGGACGCCCATCCGGCCGCGCCTTCAAAGCCAGCGACCACCACCGCGGACTTCGATCCGCAATTGCTTGTGATCGCCGCGAGCACCGGTGGACCGAACGCGCTCGCCGCGGTGATCGCTGGATTGCCGCGTGACTTCCCGGTCCCGGTGCTCGTCACGCAACACATGCCTCCCATCTTCACCACGATGTTTGCACAGCGATTGGCTCGCGAGAGCAGTCTGCCGTGCGACGAGGGCCGTGATGGGGAGACGCTGCAGCCAGGACGCGTATATGTCGCGCCCGGTGACCACCATCTTACAGTAAGCGGCCACGGTCTGGTTCGGCCGGCCCTGCTGCACGTGACGGACGACCCACCGGAACACCACTGTCGTCCCGCTGCCGACCCGATGTTCAGATCCGCTGCACAGGCATTTCCTGGCGGTGTTCTCGCTGTGGTGTTGACCGGGATGGGCGAGGATGGCCGCTCGGGCTGCGAAGCTGTCGCAGCGTCGGGCGGACGAGTCCTCATCCAGGACGAGGCAACGAGTGTAGTCTGGGGGATGCCGGGCAGCGTTGTCGCCGCCGGAATTCCATGCACGATTCTACCGCTGCAATCGATCGCCGCTCATGTTACTTCTCTCTGCTGTGTCAGGTCGTGATCACTTCTGACGACTATGCGTACCTCGGTACGCTGCTCCGTACCAAGAGCGGTCTCGCTCTCGGACCTGGAAAGGAATACCTGCTCGAGAGCAGGCTCCCGCCCGTAGCGAGGGCATACGGGTTCGCCTCAGTGAACGAGCTCGTATCCACGCTCAGGTCAGGACCTCACCAGGAACTGATCAAGGCGGTGTGCGATGCCATGACCACCGGAGAGACGTTTTTCTTCCGTGACACCATACCGTTCGATCTTCTCCGGACAACGATCCTCCCGGAAGCCGGTGACCGCTGCCGACGCGCTGGACGGCCACTGCGCATCTGGAGCGCGGCCGCGTCAACTGGACAGGAAGCGTATTCGGTTGCGATGCTCCTGGCGGATATGGGTGTGCAGATGAGTGGCGTCCGTGTTGAGATCGTCGCTACGGATTTCGCCTCGCACGCACTCAATCGCGCACGTCGCGGCCTGTACACGCAGATCGAAGTACAGCGCGGCCTTCCCGACCGATTCCTCAGACAGTTTTTCGTCAACACTCCGGAAGGCTACCGGCTCGGTGATGATATTCGCCGGCGCGTGATGTTTCGAGAGCTCAACCTGCTCGAATCGTTTCGCTCGCTCGGGCAGTTTGACATCGTCCTCTGCCGGAACGTGCTGATCTACTTTGACAGCATCACGAAGAAAGACGTTCTGGAGCGGCTTTCATCGTCGCTCACGCCCGGCGGTTACCTGTTCCTTGGCGCGACCGAGACAGCATTCGGGGTGACCGACAGGTTGATCCGGCTACCTGACATTCCGACGTCGCTTCACGTTCGCCGCGATGACTTCGATGTCGCGGCTGAAAGAGTTCGTGCAGCGGCGCCGACGGCGGTGGTTGCCTGATCCTCGCCTGAAGCGGGCCCGAAAACGAATCTGGCGGCGGCATGCGCCCTGCGTTGGAGGGAACTCGTGAATATCTACCGGCGCCAGTTCCTCACGGGGAGCAAATTGTGAGAGTCACGGATCTCGTTCAGACCGACGGGGTCGTCACCGTCGCCGGTTTCATCGCGCTCGAAGGGATGGGCTTCCCCCTACCCGGCGAGATTGTTCTGCTCACCGCTGGTGCGCTGGCAGCGAGAGGCGAGTTCAGCATTGTGATGGTCACGTTGGCGGCATGGGTCGGAACGATCATCGGTGGAACGGGCGGATACTGGATCGGGCGAACAGGAGGAGCGGCGGTTCTCAGGCGACGTGGCCGCTGGCTGGGAATCACGGAGGATCGTGAGCGCGTTGCGCGTGAATTCTTCCAGCGAAACGGTGCAAGAACGATCATCTTCGCGAGGTTCATCGCGCTCCTGCGGGTCATCGCCGGAATCCTGGCCGGCTCGGTTGCGATGCCGTTCGGACTGTTCTCGATCTGCAACGCGATCGGTGGATTGATGTGGGCGGCGGCAATCGCGGCAATCGGGTACTTCTTCGGTAGCCATCTGAAACTGGTCGAGCATTACATGCGCCGGTTCAGCCTGGGGCTACTGGTCGCGGTGGTTCTCATCGGCGGCGTGGTATGGATAGTCCGGAGCCGTCGGGCGCGGCTCGACTCGGCCGGCATGGTCTGACGCGATGAGTCTGGGTCAGACTCCAGCGGCGATGGACTCGAGAATCTCCAGCCGCTCACCGAGCAGCGGGTCGCGTCGCCCCGCGAGAGCCGCGCGATCGAGCAGCATGACATCCGGCGGCCCGATCACACTCCACACCTCGGCAGCAACGTCTTCATCATGGATGAGCGAGCAGACAAATCGTATCGCATCTCCCGCGCGCGCCGGCTCCATTGCATCCATCGATCGCAACTCGAAGTACCCACGCGGTCTCACTTCCGGAAAGAGCGTGGAGAGATGGCCGCGATCATCATCGACGATCCGGCCGGCGCGCCGAGCGAACGTCGCGTAGGCGCCCACGCCATCCGATGCGTCGAATGGAATGCCGGTGCGAGTCGGGTCGAGTGTTCGCCAGAGCCAGGCACGATGGCTGGCATGACCGGTGGGGGCGCCGGCGTAGCTGGACGAGTTCGCGAATGCAGCGGTGAGGTAGGGCGCAAGCGCATTGAGCAGGGCCCAGCGCATCAGCGGGTCCGGACCAAGTTCGACGTTCAATTGCAACGACGCCGTCTGCCGCATCATGCGCCGGCCTGACGGCCCGATTGCGTCAAGGTAGCGCACCATCGCGTCGTAGCGCGGCGCGCGAATCTCGGAAGGTACGTCATCGATATTATTGTAGGGATCGATGCCGCTGGCCAGCAGAGAAATCCCCGAATCCGTCGCCGCCGCGCGAAGAGACTCGACCGTTGCGCTGAGGAAGTGCTCCAGTTCATGCGCCGACGTGAAGACCGGTGAGCTGATTTCGAACTGGCCGCCCGGCTCGTAGCACACGCGTCCACCTTCGGGAGTCAGCCAGCTTGGCGCTCCGTATCCGTCGATCGTTTCCGTCCAATCGTTCGCGGCGCCCGCACGGCGAGCCACGCCAGCGGTTCCGGGGCCTGTAGCGCCATCCTCGATACCTACTCGAGTGCGCAACGCCCGGCGGATGGGAATGAGCTCGAGCTCAGCGCCCACCGAGGTGTCGGCGCGTCGGGAGCCATGCGGTTCGAACAGATCTTCCACCAGCGTACGCATCGCATCCTGCGATGTCTCGGCAATCATCGAGCAGCCAGCGCGAGCGCAAACGTGTCTGCGTCGTCGGTAAGCCACTTTCGCACCTTGAGTCCGCTGCTGGCAAGGACCTGCCTGGCCAGCGCCTCATCATACTTGTAGCTGAACTCCGTTAGGATGCTTTCACCATCGGCGATCTGCATGCGGCCGAGTGACGGTATGCCGATTTCCTGGTCCCCACGGGAGACGAGACGCATCTCGATGCGGTTCTCCGTCCTGTTGTAAGTCGCGTTGTGAGAGAAGCGCGTGGTGTCGAAGTTGGCGCCAAGCCCATCGTTGATGACGTTCAGAATGTTCTTGTTGAACTCCGCAGTCACGCCGCGACTGTCGTTGTATGCCCGCTCTATCACATCGGGATTCTTCCGGAGATCGACGCCGAGTAGAAAGTAGTCGCCCGGACACATGCGCTCCCTCGCGGTGCGAAGCAGTGTGACTGCCTGTGCCGGTGTGAAGTTTCCGATCGTGCTCCCCAAAAATGCATGCAGAGTGGGAGATGCATGCGGGGGGAGCAAGAAATCAGCGGCGAAATCCGCGGTGACAGGACTTATTCGCAACAGAGGATATTCTGAACGCAGCTGAGCCGCCGAAACTGCAAGGAAATCAGCGCTTACATCTACCGGCAGGAACGTCACGTCCGACGGATTGCGCTGCAGCATCTCGTCTATGAGAATTCGCGTCTTGTCCGAGCTGCCCGCGCCAAGCTCGAGCAGGGTCGCGGGTGATGTGATGTCGATGATCTGTGCCGCGCATCGCTCCAGCAGCGCACGCTCTGCGCGAGTCGGATAGTACTCCGGCAATCTGGTGATCGCATCGAACAACTGCGATCCACGTTCATCGTAGAAGTACTTGGACGAGAGCCGCGGCGGGGTCGCGCGCAGCCCCTCACCAACGTCGCGCAGCATGTCTTCGCGATCAAATGTCACGAGCGCACCTGAAGCCGCTGAATATCTGGCGGCGAATGGGATAGTCCCAGTTGCGGAATGTATTGCGAATGGCGCCCGGTCGCGTGGCCCATGAGCCGCCGCGAAGCACCTTGTACTCCTCTCCAAAGAATTCCTCCGAGTACTCGGCGTACGGGAATGCCCGGAATCCAGGATATGCCATGAAGTCGCTCGACGTCCATTCCCATACGTCGCCGATCATGCCGTAGCAACCCAGTGGGGACACGTTTCGCGGAAACGATCCAACCGGTGCAGTGCCGAAGCAGAGCTGATCCACGTTGGCGAGCGAGAGGTTCGGTTCCGCGCTTCCCCACGGGAATTCCTGCGCAGATTGCGTCTCGGGATTCCACGTGGCAGCGATCTCCCACTCCTGCTCCGTAGGAAGTCGCTTGCCGGCCCACCGGGCATACGCTTCCGCTTCGTAATAGCAGACGTGACAAACAGGATGATCCGGCGAGACTGGCGCCGTGACGTCCATGCTGCGCGCGATCCAGCCGTCGTCCGTTGCGTTCCAGTATTTGGGTGCAACAGCCCCCGAGTCGGCGAGCCACGCAAGACCGCCGTCCGACCATAGATCAGCACGATCGTAGCCGCCGTCAGCGATGAAGCTCGCGAAATCCTGATTGGTGACGGGCGACGCATCGATCTGGAATGCACCGACACGCACAAGATGTTGCGGGCGCTCGTTGTCGTAGGCTGCCGATGTGTCGTCGGTGCCGATCGGATAGTCACCCGCTTCGATGCTCACCATCCCCGGATGCTCGTGCCGTGCCGGAGGTGGCACCATGCAGCGCGGCGCACGGTACGCCGTGCCGGTCTTCAACTGCAGGGTCTGAAGGATGGTCTCGTCATGCTGATACTCGTGTTGCAGCACCAAGTTGTACACGAAGCCGTCGGCGAGCAGCGGCTGTGTCGATTCAAGATCCGCGAACTGGAGCGCAGAGAGGACGTCCGTACGAATCTCCGCGGCGGTGGCGAGCAACTGCTGCAGCGACGGCAACCGCAGCGTTGCACGCGTTGCACGCGGATGCTCGAACGGATTGTACAGTCCAGGCATTTCCGAGAATTCGATTGGCCCCGAGACGTTGCGTGTGAGCCACAGCTCCTCGAAGTGCGCTATGTGGCCGAGATCCCAGAGGATCGGACTCATCAGCGTGTCGTGTTGTGCGCGAAGGTCTTCGTCAGACAACGGGCTGACGATCAGCAGCGTTCTGGCGCGAGCCTCGGTGAGCTTCTCGGCAATACGGTCCTTGAGACCCTGCGTGGACACGGACATCGTCAGCATACGCCGCCACTACGGCGGAAAGGAGAGCGCCGGATCTGTGCGAATGCACCCACCTCAGTCGGCTTGTATGACCACATCCCGAAATGGTAATGCTGGAGTCGTGCCAGAAGTTCCGGAGCCAGATCATGGATTGCTGTGTTGTAGTTGCAGATGCTCCAGACAATGGACAGCTTTCCAAACCCGTGTACCTGCAATCCGAATGACCCACTCCAGCGGCCAGGCCCGCGTAATTCGGTTCTTCGAGCAACTCCCGCTTGCCGCGGCTGCTGTCGCGTTGCTGGCGGCCGCTATCACGCTGGCGCAGTGGTATCTGGGGGTCGATCCTCAATCCGTAGGCTTCCCGGGTGCGGTTTCCATGTTGCCGCTGACCGGCGTGGTGGTCGGCCTTAACGCAATAGCGCTCGCGCTGAGTTCCCGGCCGGGGCGGCCGCTTGCCATCCGTGCCGCTGCAGTAGTCGCCGCGAGCGTGTCGCTGGCGATAACCGCCGTAGAGCTCGCCTCCTGGATACTGGGTCGGGATCTCGGGTTCGACCTGATAATATTTGGCGAGCAACTCCGGCGAGCGCCGTGGAATCCGCCCGGTCGCATGGCGGTGAATACCATTGCTGGTGTCATGCTCGGCGCCATCGGAATCCTCGCGCTTCACGTGGACGACCGTTCCGGTCGCAACACCGCGAAGTGGACCGGCTTGGTGAGCGGTACCATCGGTTTCCTCGGATTGGTGGGCTACTCGTTCGGCGTTAGCAGCCTGTACAGCGTGACGGAGTTCTCGGGAATGTCCGTCACGACGGCTGGGTCGCTGTTCGTGCTGGCCGTCGGCGTCGTCTTTGCGAGACGCAGCTCCGGGCTTCCCAAGCTTCTCGTCGACCCCGGCGCAGCTGGTTCGGTCGCTCGTCGGCTGGTCCCAGCAGCGGTACTCGTACCGTTTCTACTCGGCTGGTTGAGGCTTCTTGGGGAAAAAAATGGCTGGTACGACACGCCGTTCGGGGTTTCCCTCTACGTGGTCGCCACGGTGGCAATATTCCTCTGGCTCGTAAGCTGGGCAGCCCGGATGGCGTACGAAAGCGACCGAGTGAGAGAAGATCTGCTTGCCGGCGAGCAGAAGGCGCGTGAGGTCGCCGAGGGCGCGAATACGGCCAAGAGCAATTTTCTGGCGGTGATGAGTCACGAGCTGCGTACGCCGCTCTCCGCGATCATCGGGTACGAGGAGCTTCTGGCCGACGGCATCAGTGGCCCCGTGAATGAAGCGCAGAAGCATCAGCTTGGGCGCGTGAAGGCGAGCGCGCAGCACCTGCTCCAACTTATCGATCAGATCCTCTCGTATTCTCGCGTGGACGCCGGACGGGAAGTGGTGCAGGCGGAGGATGTGGACGCGAACGAGCTTGCCCAGGACGCTTCGATGCTGGTCGAGCCGCTGGCGCGCGAGAAAGGGCTTGCACTCGAGGTGGTGGGCACAGGCTACGCCCTGCCCATGTCAACCGACAGTGGCAAGGTGAGGCAGATTCTTGTGAACCTGCTGTCCAATGCGGTGAAATTCACACCGGCTGGCCGCGTAACGCTGATCGTGCAGCACGACGGGGCGATCGTGAGATACATCGTGAGAGATACCGGTATTGGCGTAGCCCCGGAACATCGCGACCAGATCTTCGACGCGTTCTGGCAGGTGGAGCAGCCAAGCACGCGCCGAGTGGGTGGAACGGGATTGGGGCTGAGCGTCACCCGCAGGCTTGCTCGGCTCCTCGGCGGTGACGTAAGCGTGCACAGCACGCTTGGAGAGGGAAGTGTCTTCACCGTGACGCTCCCACTGGAATCGCGGCGTGCTGAAAACCGGCCCGTAACCGCGCCAAAGCGTGCGTGATATTACGCCAGTATGGACACATTATCAAGACACCATACTAACATTCGAGGGTGAATCGCAAATTCTCATCGATCTGCGTGAGGTGGTGGGCAACCGGGAAATGGTGTCCCTCGAGCGCGCTGGCCTTGAGCGAGAGTTTGCCATTGTGACGGCGTGTGACCCGCTCGGGACCGCCCTTGACAGTGCGGTCAATCAGCTGCGCACGGGTATGTTACAGGTGGAGATTGAACGACTTGGGGCGCCGCGCGTGCCCGTACAGGCGTGCAACCCCGACGGGTTGCACTGCGAGGCGAGCTTCGCGATAAGCCTGGGACTGCATGCCTCGATCGCGCTCGCGGCGCGTTACGATCAACTGGCGATCTTCTGGTTCGATGGTGTTTCGTTCTGGATCATTCCCGTGTGCTCAAACAACGCGCGCGTGCGGCTGCCCGTGCGCCCGTGATTGGCGGCCTCGCCAGGACGGACGCGCCGGACGCCTCAACGACGCCTTTCGCCACATCGTACTCTTCTCAATGAGTGCACCGACGATGGCTTCGCGCGTTCCACCCGTCCCGCACGAGCGCGCAGAGCTGCTCGAGACCGCCTCACGACTGCGCTCGGAGGTCGCCGGCCGAATTCTGGGTCAGGAGCGCGTTCTCGACGAAATTCTCATGGCACTGCTCGCCGGCGGACACGCCCTGCTCGTGGGCGTTCCAGGGCTGGCGAAGACACTCATGATCCGCTCCGTTTCAGAGGCGATGCGGCTGGGCTTCCGCCGTATCCAGTTCACCCCTGACCTCGTGCCGTCCGACATCACCGGTACCGAAGTGATGGAGGAGGACGCCGGATCGCACACTCGGCTTTTTCGTTTCGTACAGGGTCCGATATTCGCCAATATCCTCCTCGCTGACGAGATAAATCGCGCTCCGCCGCGCACGCAGGCCGCGTTGCTCGAAGCGATGCAGGAGCACAGCGTCACCGTAGCGGGCGAGACGATGCCCTTGCCGGCCCCGTTCTTCGTTCTCGCTACCCAGAACCCGATCGAGCAGGAGGGAACGTACCCGCTCCCAGAGGCGCAGCTCGACCGGTTTCTGTTCGACATCCGCGTTTCCTATCCGGACGAGGCCGCGGAGGTAGCCATTCTGCGGAACACGACGGGTCGCGAGAATGCGCCGCTGGAGGCCGTGATCGACGCAGCGCAGACGATAGCGCTTCAGCGCATGGTGCGAGACGTCCCGGTCGCGGACGTAGTTCTCCAGTACGCGGCGCGCCTCGTGAGAGCGACGCGCCCGGACGAAGGGGACGCCACTCGCGTCGTCAAGCAGTTCGTTCGCTGGGGTGCGGGGCCCCGTGCGGGACAGGCTCTCGTGCTCGGCGCCAAGGCGCACGCGCTACTCGACGGACGCCACGCGGTGACACCCGCCGACATCCAGCGAGTCGCGCATCCGGTGTTGCGTCACCGCATTCTGCTCAATTTCGCCGCGGAGGCAGACGGATTTTCCGTGGAGCGCATGGTGGACGACCTGCTGGCGAACGTGCAGGCTCCTAAGAGCGACATCAGGGTCTGACCATGCGGCGAACGCCGCACGGCGTGGGGCACGGCGAAGGCCACGACGCAGGCCACGACGAAGGCCACGACAGACTGCTCTACGGGGCGCTACTCGATTCGGTACGAGGCCTGAGCTGGCGTGCACGCCGAGCATCGCGAATTGCTGTTCCCGGAACCCACGCTTCGCGCGTACGCGGGACGTCCGCCGAATTCACAGAGTACCGGCCGTACAGACAGGGCGATGACCTGAGACGAATCGACTGGAAGCTCTTCGCACGCAGCGACCGAGCGCACATTCGCATCTCTGAAGAGCAAGCGGTGACACCCACCTTCATTGTTCTCGACGCGAGCGCGTCGATGGCGTTTCCTGCCGCGGGCTCATCGAAGTGGACGACCGCGCAGCAGATCGCGGTGGGGTTGTCAGCCGTCGCACACGCCGGCGGTGATCCAACAGGGCTGACCGTGACCGGTCATCCGCGCGATACCATTCCGCCGCGAACACGCCGCGGTATCGTCGCTGAAATCATCCGCGCCCTGCACGATGCAACGGCGGCGGGCGACGATCCGTTGACGCCCGCTGTCCTGCTGGCATCGCGGGGCGCTGCACGCATCGCGCTCATCAGTGACTTCCTGGGTGATCTTGACGACACCATTCGCGCGGCGCGAGAACTGATCGCGTCGGGGCGCGACGTTTATGCCATCCACGTTCTGGCCGGCGAAGAGATCGATCCTCCAGACTCGGTCACCGTCGTTAGCGATCCCGAGTCGCCCGAAATGCGTAGATCGATGGACAGTGACACCAGAAGCACCTACGTACGCGCATTCCGCGAATGGCGTGACGCGACTGCCACGCGGTGGCTCGCGAGCGGCGCCGCGTATCGTACCGTCGTCACAGGGATCGAACCGGCGAGCCATTCGGTGCGCCGGATCGTGCGGGACGAACCAGTAGTCGCGCGGGTTAGCTGAGGTGGTCGCGAGCAAGTGACCTTTCTCGCTCCTTTTTTTCTGGGCGCCGCATTCGCCGGTGCGCTGGGAGTCGTGGCGCTACACTTCATCGTCACGCGCCGGCCGCGCGCGGTGGCGTTCCCCACCGCTCGCTTCGTACCGGATCTGCCCGTCACGGCGCGGTCGCGTTCGGTTCGGTTTTCCGATGTGCTGCTCATGCTCGTACGCGTATTGGTCATTCTGTTCGCGGGTTTATCGCTCGCCAGACCTGTGTTTCCGCCGCAGCGTGAACGTGTGACGCGGGTCGTGCTCGCCGATGTTTCCGGTGCTGCAGCGAGCATCGCGGAAGTTCGTGACAGTGTCCGCGCGCTGATCAGGCCCGGCGACGCGCTCGTGACTTTCGACACGATGGCGCGACAGCTCCCGTCGCCGGACTCGCTCTCGATCCGTCAACGCATGCAATGGCCGGGATCGCTCTCGGCGGGACTCGTAGCCGGACTCCGGAGCGGTTCGAGGTTGCGCGGAGGCTCGGACTCCGTGGAGCTCGTCATAGTGTCGCCGGTGCTGTCATCCGAGGCCGATCGTGCAACGCTGGATATCAGACGGCTCTGGCGCGGACGTGCGCGCGTCGTCCCGGTTGCGGGTTCGACTGGTGCAGACACCACTGGAGCCTCCGAACCAGTGCGATACGCAACCGAGGCACGACCGCCATTCGCGGTCGCAAGGAGTCGTGTGGACACCGTTGGTGCTGTTGTGTCCGGCGACGTCGTCGTCACGGGACAGTTCGAGAGGCGCTGGCGCTACACTCGCGACTCCATTGCAGCAGGGCGTGTACTCGCTCGTTGGATCGATGGCGAGCCAGCTGCGGTGGTGCGGCACGATGCGCGGGGTTGCACGCGCTCGGTTGCGGTTCCGATGGACACGGCGGGCGACATGCCACTGCGTCCGGAAGTCGTGCGCTTCGGAGCGACGCTTTCGGACGCGTGCGGCTCCGATCCAGGAGTCGCGGACTCCGGTTTGGCACGGGCGCTCACGGGAAGCGGTCGTCTCGCGAGCAGCGAATCATTCGCTCCGGCCATGGACGTCAACTCGCCACTCGCGCGATGGCTGGCGATGGCCGCGATCATACTCGCGCTTGGTGAGATGATATTGCGCCGGACGCGGCCGTTCCGGGAGGATTCGTGAACGCGACCGAGCGCGTGGCGCGCACGCAGTCGCAATTGAGATTCGTGGTACTGTCCGCTGGCATTCTCTGGGGCGTGACTGCTATGATCGCCATTCTAGCGGTGGAGGTCCTCGTCGGCCGGTGGACCCGAGGCGCGACAGTCGCCGGCCGCGGATGGGACTGGAACATCGCGCTTGGCGCGGGCGTCCTGGCCTGTGCATGGGTCTTCTGGCGCGCGCGTTTCGTAGTGTCTGCTCGCCGCGTGGCGCTGTGGATAGAGGAGCGAGCGCCGTCATTGCAGTACGCTCTGGTAACGGCAAGTGATCCCGACGTGTCAGGCGATACGAGCATGCTCGATGCGGCGATCTCGCGCTCGAACATGGATGCGCTTGTGCGACCGGCCGTGATGACACCGGCGATCCATGCGCTGGTGGCCCTATCGGTCACCGCTGGTCTCTTTGCGATCGCGATAACCGCAGTCTCGGCTCGTGCGCCCGAATCCGCTGCGGGAGCAGCACCGAGCGGGACGCCGGCGGCGGCCGCTGGAAACCGATTGGTAGGGCTTTCCGCGGTGATCACGCCGCCCACGTATGCGCGCGGCGTAGCGACCGCGGTTGATGATCCGTCCGCACTTACGGCATTGATCGGAAGCGTTGTAACGCTGCGAGGCCGCGGGCCAGCCGCCGGCGTGGGTGCAGAGGTTGGGAGCCGCGCGGTCCGCGTGAGCGGGCGCAGGAGTAGCTGGGATGCCACTTTCATCATGCCGTCGTCAGCAACGACTGTCACGCTCACCGATCGTGACTACGATCGTGTGATTGCATTGATCCCGGTGGTGGACCAGCCGCCATCGGCAGTGATGCTCGAGCCGACACGGGATACGGTGTGGCGTCGCGTTCCCGCGGGCTCGCGTCGATTCGTTGTGCGGGCAACTGACGATGTCGGTCTCGCCAGAGGACGGCTCGAGTACACGGTCACAACGGGATCGGGTGAGATTTTCACATCGAAGACGGCGACGTGGGTCAGCATGGATTTCGCCGGTGCACGTACGGGAACGTTCAGTGGTACGCTCCCGCTGGCTCCGCTGCGGCTGACCGAGGGTGCCATACTGTCCATCCGGGCGGTCGTCACGGACAACAACACTCTGACTGGTCCTGGGGAAGCCGCATCCGACACGCGTACGTTCCGCGTCGCTCGCGCGGATGAGTACGACTCGCTCGCAGTGGACGCAGCGCCGCCACCACCGGTCGAGAAATCGCTGCTCACCGAGCGCATGCTCATCATCTCTGCCGAGTCCCTTCTCAAGTCGAGGCGCGCGCTAACGCCACCGGCGTTCACAACATCCTCCGGCAGGATCGGCTCCGATCAGGCTGACCTTCGCAAGAAGGTTTACGGGATTCTTTACGAACAGGAAGAGGCAGGGGGCAAGGGCGGGACTGAGGGCGACGACGAGGAACTCGATCCGCAGCTGGTGCTCAATCGCGATCTCAAGATTGCGTACGACGCGATGTGGGATGCCGAGCGTTCGCTCAACATGGGCGAGATACGAACTGCGCTTCCGTTCATGGCTCGCGCCTCCGCTGCTCTCGACCGGGCTCGGCTCGCGGACAGGCTTTATCTGCGCGGGCGGCCGCCCCGGATCATTGTGAACGTGGAGAAGGTACGGCTGACCGGACACGAAAAGGGATTGGGTAACGCGATATCGACGCCAAGGAGCCAGGCCGACTCTACGCGCGCCCGGTTCGACGCGGAACTCGGCGGTGCGTTGATCATTGCGCAGTCGGATCCGAAGCGGTTCATCGATGTCCTGATACGACTCCGCGCCGATGCCGCGACAGCGCATCCGATATTTGCCGCACAGATCGGCGAGGCGGTGGACGCCTTTCGTGCTGGAAAGGACATGACCGACGCGCTCGTCCGGGCTCGCCGCGCGCTCGTTGGCGCACCGCGTACTGGAAACCCGTCAATCCCGTGGACCGGTGCATGGAGCGGCGCTCGATGACTCGCTTCGTATTCTGCACCGGCCAGTACGACTCCGGCGACTGGGATTCCGCGCCACTCGTTCCAGCCAACATCGTGGACTCCATTGCACAGTACACCAGCATCGCGGTTGCGCCAAGCGGGGTGAATGTTCCGATGGCGTCCTCCGCAATCCTGGACTATCCGTTCGTGTACATGACCGGCCATCTGCCCGTACGCTTTTCCACAGCGGAGCGGCGGAACGTTCGACGGCTCGTCGAACGGGGCGGAATGATCTTCATCGACGATCACAACCACGACATCGACGGCGTTTTTCACAAGACCGCGATGGAGGAGATCGCTGCTGCGCTCGATAAGCCGGTGGACATTCCGAACAATCATGAACTGTACCGGTCATTCTTCAAGTTCGAGGATGGGCCGCCCACCACGAGTCAGGAGTTGAACGGGTGGGGTGACAATCTGGTGCACAAGAACCTTCAGGGCGTTATGCGCGAAGGCCGGATCGGCCTGCTGTACAGCAGCAAGGATTACAGCTCCGAGTGGAACTATCATCCTGAGAGCAAGCGCTTCAATGCGGTCGACAACACGCGCTTTGGCGTGAACATCGTGGTGTATGCTCTCACTCGTTAGCGGGCGCAGAGTCCTCGAGTGGGCACTGCGCGTGCTCAGTCTCGCCATACTCGTGACGATTGCCCTGCGCGCATGGAATCCTGCTTCCGCGACGCAGTACGAAGGCAGTACTAACCAACGGCAGCTGGGCGGATTGCTGCCTGCATGGAGCAGGACGAACCCCGGAGCGGTGCGGCTTGCCTTAGATTCCGCTCCGCCGAGAGTGCAACGGGACTGGCTCGCTGCGATTCAGCGCGCCGGCACACGAGTCACGTGGCGTTCGGATCATATTTTACCGATCGCCGCGACACTGTCGCAGGCCGCCGATCCTGCCGGCGTAAGCGATCTCGTCGCATCCGCTCCCGGAGGAACACGGCTGGGGATTCGAGACGATCTCGGCATCCTTGACACTGTCGTCGCCGCACGGGGTGGCGTAACAGTGGAGATTCCACGGATCGCTCGTCGTATCGGTGTCGCGGGTGGCGGGCAGACCGCCGTCGCCAGCCTGCGTGATACGGTGATGTTCAAGCGGCTGCTTGTGGAAGGTGCGGCGAGTTGGGAAACGAAGTTCACGATCGCGGCACTCTCGGAGCGCGGGTGGAAGGTTGATGCGCTGATGCATGCAGCTCCTTCGGTCGCCATCCGCCTTGGATCTCCGGTGGCGCCGGATACAGGCCGCTATGCCGCTGTCGTGGCGGTGGACACCAGCACGCCTCTCCTTGCGCCGACCATTGCGTCATTCGTTCGAAACGGAGGCGGGCTCGTCACTCTGCATGACGCCGCCATGATTGGCCCGCACGCTTCAGCGTCAGTTGTTCTCGAGCGTCGCGCGGGCGGCTATGTCCGCGCGTTCCGTAGTGGAGCGGGTCGCGTTGTTCGGATCGGTTACAGCGATCTGTGGCGCGAGCGAGTGGCCGGTGACGACAGCGCATCGGATCCTGTCGAAAAACACCGTGCGTGGCTCTCACGAATCGTGGCGGCCGTGGCGTACACGCCGCGCGCACCAGCATCGGCGGATCCGTATTCGGATCCTGCGCCACTCGAAGATCTGGTGGACCGGATAGGACCGGCGTCCACCAGTGGTCCGGAGCTGGCACCGTCACGCCGTGAAGTGCCATCGTCATTTCTCTTCATCGTACTGGTCGCTTCGCGGCTAGCGGAGCTTGCGTCGCGTCGGCTGCGGGGCGCGCTATAAGCGAAACGTAATTCCGGTGCCGCTCCGGTGCGCGGCTCATCAGATTCCCTGGCCCGTCGGCGTGAGCGCGGGTGGGGTTCTGTTCCCCGCGTATGTCGCCAGCGGCAACAGGATGAGCACCGATACCCAAACCCAGGGCGGATGCCGCAGCGTTGCCATTGTGATAACCGTTCCGGCAAGAAGTATCGCACCGGCAATCCAGCCGCTGGTGCGGCTTTGCCCCACGCGTCTCGCCACTGCTACTCCAATGAACGTCGCAAGCACCCAGCCGAAGAGCACGAACGCAAATACAGTCGCGGGCATGACTGCCAGTGCCGACTTCATGGATTCAGCGTTGTGCGTGTCGGTACCTGCGGGGAACGGGAACAGGATTGCAGTGATCTGCTCGTTCAGGAACACCACCAACCAGCCGCTTGCGAGACCTGCCGCCGTTCCTGCAATCCGCCTGCGTGTCGATGTTGTGCTCACGATCACCCCCAGTTGAAAGTGGCTGATTCAACTATGTGAAAAGTCGTGGCTATGCGCCTCTCGGCGTGTTCCTGTACATGTACGCGACCGCCGCACCGAGAATGACAATTATGATGCTGTCGAGCACGATCTGCTGCACGACCAGGGTTGCAGGCATCGGCTGCACCGCGTAGTAGATCAGATATCTGGGCACTGCGGCGAAGATCGCGATGATAATGCCGAATCGAATGCCCTGGGCAGCCCACGGCTTCGCTTCGATACCGCGCGCGTAGATCCATACGAACGCGCCCGACATGATCATGTGCGCGAGAAGAATGAACGGGAAGTATCCCGCGGCGTCGGCGTCGGTTCGGTACAGTCCCGTGAGCGTCTGATACGCAGCATGCAGCATCGTACCGTGCACGAGGAAGCTGCCCGCCATCCAGAGAACAAAGACCAGGAGCCACGACAGCAAGAAGGTCCTGTTCATGATTCGCATCCTTGTTGAGAGTTGTCCTGCATGCAGGAAACGTTTTGTGGGTCTGTCAGTCGTCGCGAGACGGCCCATCGCGCCGCGAAACCAGCGGAAGCGCGAGGAGGATCAACGGCGCCAGCATGGCTATGAAGAGACCAATCTCGGGGCTCTGGAAGGCGGCGTCAATCGAGCTCATGCCCGGCGACGAACGATTCAGCATGAGCTGGAAGTACGTCAGCCAGCCGATGATCGCCGAACTCGCGCCCGCCAAGGCGGCCGGGCCATAGCGGGCCCGGTGAGCCAGCCAGAGGCTCAACAGCCCCAGCGCGAGAAGGCCGTAGCCGGCCACGCCCCTCTCGAGCCAGGTTCGTGGACCCGTCACCGGGTCGCTTACCGCCGGCATGAAGCAGGCAACGATCTGAGTGACAGCGGCAAGATATGCCACCCTCTGGACTGCCAGCGAACTGGCGGTCGTCACTTCAAGGGAATCACTCGACCGCATGATAGGCGCCTCTCACTGCGGGCTGGCTGCAAAAAAAGAATACCGAGCGAGGA
>JBBRBY010000055.1:0-19650 GCA_038205315.1 Gemmatimonadales bacterium
GCCCTACTTGACTCCGCCTCATATCCGGTTTCTGTTCGTCATCCCGCGAAGCTCGCTCCCCGCTTCATTCAGCGCCCCCTCGCGGGCAAACACCTTGCGGTTCGCTCCGGTCCCCGCGATCAAGTTCCGAGAGGACTTCCACCTCCAAATCACAGCCCATGCCGGGCTCGCCACATGCAACACAGCCCCGCGGCAACGCGCCGCGGGGCTGTGTTATTGAATGTAGCCTGCAACAGAGCTCAGTTCCCGGGCCCGCGGGCCGTCTGTAACTTTATGAGATGAGCACAGATCGACCGCCTGAAGTGGGAAAGCCTGATTCTGGCGAGACTGGATCCCAGTCATTATCGCGTCCGCCGTCGGCGGGAATGTATGAGAAGATCCTCGAAGCGGCGGCGGACGCGATAGTCACGGTCAACGAAGCTCAGGAGATAGTGCACTTCAATCGCGGCGCGGAGCAGATGTTCGGGTATTCGAAGCCGGAAGTTCTTGGAAGGTCGTTGAGTATCCTACTTCCCGAGCAGTTTCGCGCCAGTCACGCCGAGCACGTGCGCGCGTTTGGAGAGTCTTCGGAAACTGCGCGCCTGATGGGACACCGGCGCGAGGTGTTCGGTGTCAGGAAGGATGGGACGCCATTTCCCGCGGAGGCGTCGATTCTGAAGCTGGACGCGCCGGACGGACGTCGGTTGTACACCGCGCTTGTCCGCGACGTCACCGACCGCAAGAGGATGGACGAGCATCAGCGCTTTCTTGCTGCTGTGAGCGGCGCGTTGACCGATACGTTGGACTTCGAGGCAACGCTCGAGTCCGTGGTGCGGCTGCCCGTTCCGATTCTGGCCGATGGCTGCGTTCTGGAAGTGTCCGATGATTCCGGGAGAACCACGTCCGTGTCGCACGGCGAGCGAGCTGCGCCGGTGATCAGGGTGCTTACTCTGATGGCGCGCGGGCAACAGGTTGGGTTGCTGAAGCTCATGCGCGCGGCAATGCCGCGCGCGCAGGACGGCAGCGACGCGCTAATTGCCGAAAACTTTGCGGCGCGAGCGGCCCTGGCGATCGACAACGCACGTCTTTATCACGATGCTCAGCGTGCGACGCGGACCGCGACGAATTTGACTCTGCTCATGCGGGAGCAGGCTGTCGAAATCGAACAGCAGATGGAAGAGGCACGCGTCACGTCCGATCAATTGGAGAAGTCCAACGAAGAGCTGATGGCAACAGGCTTGGTTCTCGAAGAGCGAACGGATGAGGCCGTGCAAGCACACGAACGCGCCGCGTCTGCTCTCGCGATGGCCCGGTCAGCCACGGTCAAGGCGGAAGTTGCTCAAGCAGCAGCCGAAGCTGCCAATCAGGCTAAAGAGATGTTCCTCACAACTATGAGCCATGAGCTGCGGACACCACTCAATGCGATATCTGGTCACGTACAGCTCATCGAAATGGGCATCCTTGGTCCTGTTACGCCCAAGCAGCACGCAGCTCTCGACCGCGTGATGTTGGCCCAGCATCATTTGCTTGGTCTCATCAACGATGTCCTGAACTTTGCGAAGCTCGGTAGTGGAACCGTCGTGTACGACATTCAGCCGGTCGTAGTGGCTGAAGTGATGGCGGATGCGGCGTCAATGATGGAACAGCAGATGCAGAGTAAGGGCCTGACGCTCGTCGTGAAGCTCCCCGACAATGCTATCGTCACACTTGCCGACCGGGACAAGCTGCTCCAAATACTGATCAACCTGCTGTCCAACGCGATGAAGTTTACTCCTGCGGGAGGCCAGGTATTGATTGAGACGACCGCGCGCGCGGACGGAGCAGAGGCGGTTGACGTCATCTACATTCGCGTGACCGACAGCGGCATCGGAATCGCGATGGACAAACTCACCGCCGTCTTTGAGCCGTTCGTTCAGGTGAGTGCGACGAATATCTCTCGCCGTGAAGGTACGGGGCTCGGCCTCTCGATAAGCCGCGATCTTGCGCGCGGCATGGGTGGCGACTTGCGCGCGCGTAGCATGCCGGGAGAAGGATCGAGCTTTACAGTCAGCCTCCCCGCCGCACGAAGTGATTCGCGAGACGTGCGTGAACGCAGGACGCATGAAGAACGGCGGGAATCCGAACAACGATCGGGTGAGAACCGGCGTCACGAAGATCTCTGACTAGGCGCAATCGTAGATCGAGTGGTCGCTGCGACGCCTTTAGAGTGGATGGACCTTGTAAAGATTCCGGATTACATCCGGGGCCGTATGCCGGCGCTGAGAAAGCCAAAGTCACTGGTAATACGAAGGAACACGTCAAGGGTCGCGTGGAAGAGGCAGCTGGCAAAGTGCCGAAAGAATCCGGTAAGCGCGAGCGGTCGGGCCATCCCCAACCCGTCACCAGTGAAACGTGTACATATCGTTATCGTTTCATGCCAACCGTTCATGCGGGTGTCGGTATTCGCCGTGGACATGTAGCATTGCTGAACCTCTCGTCTGGCCCGCAGTTGCGGCCTCCCGTGTGCTCCCACGCGGCCACGGCGACCGCGCTCGACATGATCACGTCCCACGCGTCTTTGTCGCCTCGTGAACCTCCTGCACGTCGTTGACAGCCGCTGTCGCGGCCAGTGGCTGATAGATTCGGCGACAGATGTCCGTCCCCATGGCAAGCTTTGGCCACCCTGGATGTTGCCGACGTCGCTTTTGCGCTGGGCGGAGAGTACGACGGCTTCGCTTTTCATGATTTGGGCAGACGCCACGATGAGCGAGTAAAAACGTCGGGTGGGATAGGGGTGGGTTCCCGTACCCACCCCAGACCAATCATGACGGATCATGGCAATTTACCAATGTGTGCTGTTTGGTTGTACGTACGGAGGGGAAAAGTTAAATTTGGCCCGTTGGCCCGGATGGCGGAATCGGTAGACGCAGGGGACTCAAAATCCCCCGATGGCAACATCGTGCGAGTTCGAGTCTCGCTCTGGGCACTTGCGCGACATGACGCGTGCACCGGAAGTGCAGTCGCGCCACTCAGATCCGGTGGTATGTAAGTTCCATCAGCGTAGGTGATGATGTCAAAAAGCCCCGGCGCTCGGCCGGGGCTTTTCAGTTTCGCCGCATACTCGGAAAAGCTGCTACCTCCGCCGCCGAAACACAGGAAAGAGACCGACTAGGCCCGTACCCAGCAGCGCAATCGAGGTCGGCTCCGGAGTTGTGTTCACCCTACCGGTACACGTCGCAGCTGAGGAGGGCGATGAGCTCGCTGTGGTGGGCTGGCCGTTGGCGTTGAAGACAACCTTGTTGGAACCGCACGCCTCCGTGAGGCCGTCCTGGTCGTGCACGGCGAGCTGGAGTCCATTGAGAAAGCTGGTGGCGGCGGCTGAATTGGTGAAGTTGAGGTAAAACGAAACCGATTGGCCGTCATGGAGACCGTTGGTCGGAGCAGGAGAGTGCGCGTCCAGCCCGAAAAAGGTTGACGCAGTAAATCCGGCGCCGCTAAAGCCATTGGCATAGCTGGGCGAAGTGCTTCCGCAGCCCGTCGTCGCATTCGTGCACGCCGTGGTGAATGTGGCTGCGGTAGAGCCCATGGAAGTGGGAGCCGTTCCACTGCTGCCGAGGCCCAGCAAGCCGAAAAAGCTATTCGGATTATTCGCCAACAATCCATTCGACACGTTTGTGATCGTGAACGTCTGTGTCAGCCCGCTGTTACTGGAAGCGATCGCAAGATTCAAGCAGGTAAAGAACGTTGTCCCGCCGCACGCATTGGAGAACCCCTGCGCATTGGCTGCAGGGGCGGTCGCTGACGCCGCTGCTATCACGAGCGTGGTAAAAATGAGTCGCTTGATCATGATGAAGCCTGGTTACCGTGATTGCTGGGGTGGCGACCTGGCGCCGGCCCTCGGTGGTATGGAACCGCACTAACAAGATTCGCGGTAAAGGACCGAGGCACTTGCCGTGCCGAAAAGCAGCCGGAGCTGGCGCGTGCGTCAAGGTGTTACGTTGTAAAGAGTTGCGGGTAAGTCCGACTTCAGGCAGGGGAGCAGATTCTGGACACATGTGTCGCATCGCGTCAACACCTAGTAGCGATTGCGCCACACCCACTGCTTCCCCGACGACCCTGGATCACACGCGGCCGGGAGGGCTCATTACGCGTTGGAGAAACCGGCCTTGAGTGACGGCGTGACCCCGCGTAGGCATCTCTTCGTCACCCAGAACTTTCCACCGGAAAGTGGCGGCATGGCTCGCCGGCACGCGGAGCTGGTGCGACGTTATGGCGAGCCGATGGCGGTCTCCACAGTAGCTCACGAAGGGGCTGCTGAGAGCGACGCGCAGGAGCACTACCAAATCGAGCGACAGGATTTTTCCGCCTCTGCGGCCAAGCTGTTCGCCAATGAGGTAAGGTGGGGACGGTGGCTCACGGGCCGGAGTGGGACCGGGCTGGACGTCATGCACTGCGGAGAGATTCGCCCGGTTGGTTACGCGGTGTGGTGGGCGCACAAGCGCGCGCGAGTCCCGTATGTCATCTACGTGAACGGTGGTGACCTGCTCAGAGAGCGCCGCAAGTCCACGCGGCACTGGACCAAGCGCGTGAGTGCGTTCCGCCTTATGGGCGACGCGTCCGGCATCATCGCCAACTCCGACTGGACGGCGTCGCTGGCTCGCGACGTGATGTCGGAAATCGGTGTGACGAATCCGCCACCGGTGGCCTCGATCGACCTAGGGACGGATCCGGCGCAGTTTCACCCCGCGCGCGCGACTGGAAAGTTCCGCGCGAGCATCAGTGTCGGCGACGCGCCATTGTTGCTCACCGTGGCGCGTCTGGTGCCGCACAAGGGACAGGACAGCGGGATACGGATGCTCGCTGAGCTGTCATCGACACACCCCATGCTGCAGTATGCGATTGTGGGCAAGGGAGATGACCGCGAGCGGCTGCAACAACTCGCCGCCTCACTCGGCGTGAGCGACCGGGTGCATATCGTTGGCCAGCTTGATGATGCTGATCTCGCCGACGCGTACGCGAGCGCCAGCATCTATCTGGGTCTGTCTCGCCTTGACAGCGACGTGAACGTGGAAGGATTCGGCATCTCGTTCGTGGAGGCGGCGGCAAGCCGAACCCCATCGGTGGCCGGCGATTCGGGAGGCGTACGCGCAGCGGTGCGTGATGGAGAGACCGGACTGGTGGTTCCCGCTACGGACACGTCCGCTGCGGCCGCCGCTGTGCGCAGCCTACTGGATGATCCGGTACTCGTCGAACGCATGAGCTCCCGCGCCCGTGCCGCGGTTGAATCGCACTACAACTGGGACCGCGTCGCCTCGGACACACGAGCCTTCGTTCACGAGTGTGTCGCGGATCGATTCAGCCGTTCCGATTGACAATGATTTCGCGCACGGGTTCATTACGGACTGCGCTATCGTGACACACCGCTTCCCGAGAGTGACATGTCTTCCATGAATCGTACGATCGATGGTGAAGTGCTCGTCCGACGTTTGTCGCAGGACGAGCTGATCATCGACCGTGAGCTGCTGGCGTCGCGTGGTCGATCGGCGCGCACTCTGATCAAGGAAGGACCGATGCGCCTGGTCCTGATGGCGCTCTCTCCGGGCGGAGACCTTCCAGCGCACCGCACCGACGAGCCGGTCACCATTCACGTGACCGAGGGCTCGGTCGTCCTTCGTGCGATCGGACAGGAATACCACCTCGCCAGCGGCGACATACTGATGCTCGCCGCCAATGTGGAGCACTCCGCCACGTCCGACACGGGCTGCGTGTTTCTGCTCACCGTGGTGCGAACCCAGAGCAGCTCGGGCTCGCAGCAGGACGCGCCGGCTTGAGCTCGCCAGACTTGGCGCCGTCGCGCGACATCCAGGAGTCCGATCTTCACGCTACGCTGACTGCCTTCTACGACGTGATCGCGGTACACCCGATGCTGCGACGATACTTCGAGTCGATTGACATGTCGACTCACATGCCGCGCATCGAGGCGTTCTGGTCCACGCTTCTCTTTCACACGCGACGCTACACTGGAAACGCCTTTCGACCGCACCTGGCCATGCCCGATCTGGAAGCAAAGCATTTCGCGTTCTGGGTGCAGTCGCTCGAGGCCATCGTGGATTCGCGGTTCGCCGGGCCGGCGGCGTCCTTGATGAAGGATCTCGCGCACCGAATTGCCTACAGCATGCAGGTTCGGCTCGGTATCACTCCGTTCGAGAGTTTTCGCGCCGCAAGCTGAGCGGCAGTCGATCCGTCAGCGTTCGGACCTGCAGAGATCCGCCATGACGGCACCGAAAAACGATCCGGGACGCACGGCTTCGGGCGAGTCGCGGGTGTCCGCGATGTCGAGAACCACGGTCGAGCCGAACAGATACCTCACCGTCGCCACCGTCCTCGTCGCATGTCCGCAGTCGAATCTGTTCAGTGCTATCACCGTGTCGAAGGTGATCGTGTCGCGACCCACAACGAATCGCCTAGGCTCACGATCGACCGAGCGGATCCAGACCGTGACATTGGACGCTGATCGCACGATGCCTGTCGTGTCCATGAACATCGCCGTTCCGGCGATCGCGCCGATTCCGACCCAACCCTCCTGAGCTCTGGCGACGCCCGGTACGGTGGCCAGCGCGGCGACGGCAACCGAGATGCGTAGGGTCAACATCCGACCAAGCTAGGACGGATGCGCTGGGCTCGCCAGCAGGCGCGAGCCGGATGTGCCACCTTAGTGCCGCCTTGTGCCACCTCTGCGCCGCCGCGCTGTCGCAGCGGGGCGCACCAGTCTCGGTGACCGGCTGGGAGGCGTGCTGCGGGTGGCCCGTGAGACGGCCCGGACGTAACTTTCGAAGGCTCAAACCATCCTGAACCACACATCCAAGAATGGCCACGTACAAGCACGCTACCGTGCCGTCCAGCGGCGACCGAATCGGCTACGCCGGCAACGGCCTGCAGGTTCCGAACAACCCGATCATCCCGTTCATCGAAGGCGACGGGACAGGCCCGGACATCTGGGCAGCGTCGGTGCGGGTCTTTGACGCGGCCGTGGAGAAGGCGTACGGCGGAGAGCGCAGGATTGCGTGGATGGAGGTCTTCGCCGGCGAGAAGGCGTTCACGAATTTCGGGAGCTGGCTGCCCGACGAAACCGTTGACGCGTTCGCGGAGTTCCGCGTCTCGATCAAGGGGCCGCTGACGACTCCGGTCGGCGGCGGGATCCGGTCGCTGAACGTGACTCTCCGTCAGGTTCTGGACCTTTACGCCTGCATCCGCCCGGTTCGCTATTTCGAGGGTGTCGGCGCGCCGGTAAAGGAGCCGGAGAAGGTGAACGTGGTGATATTTCGCGAGAACACCGAAGACGTTTATGCCGGCATCGAATACAAGGCGGGATCTGCCGAGGCGAACGCGCTGCGTGAGTATCTGCACAATTCCTTCGGCGCGAACATTCGTGAAGGTTCGGCGATTGGAATCAAGCCCATGAGCAAGTTCGGCTCGCAGCGGCTGGTCCAGATGGCGCTCGAGTATGCCGTTGCCAAGGGCAAGCCCTCGGTGACGCTGGTTCACAAGGGCAACATCATGAAGTTCACGGAGGGCGCGTTCCGTGACTGGGGCTACGAAGTCGCGCGCGAGAAATTCGCGGACAGCACGGTGTCGGAGAACGACCTGAAGGGCGAGCGACCCGCCGGCAAGGTCGTGGTCGGTGACAGGATTGCCGACTCCATGTTCCAGCAGCTTCTGCTCCGTCCCGCTGAGTACAGCGTGATCGCGACGCCGAACCTGAATGGCGATTATCTCTCCGATGCGGCCGCCGCGCAGGTCGGCGGGCTGGGCATCGCGCCTGGTGGAAACGTCGGTGACGGCATCGCGGTCTTCGAGGCCACGCACGGCACCGCTCCCAAGTACGCTGGACTGAACAAGATCAATCCGGGTAGCGTCACACTCTCCGGAGTAATGATGCTCGAACACATGGGATGGCACGAGGCCGGGTCGCTGATAGTGGACGGGATGGAGCACGCCATCAAGACACGCAGAGTGACGTACGATCTCGCGCGCCAGATGCCGGGCGCCACCGAGGTATCTACTTCCGGATTCGGCGACGCGATCATCGCCGGAATGCGCGCGTGAGCAAGTCGGAAGACAAAAAGACTCCCGCCGAACTGAAGGTCACGCTCTCCAGCGACGACGCGGTTTCACGGAAAACCTCTTTGCTGTTCGTGGCGCTCGCAGCAGGCGCGGCGCTTCCGCCGTCGCTCTCGAAGCTCGACTCTGCGCTCGATGATGCACTCGCGACGGCCATAAGGGATCGCGACTTTCGCGGATCGCGCGACGAGATCTACTTCGTCACAGGCGTGGCCACCGGGCCGCGCCGAATTGCACTGATCGGCCTGGGAGCGGCGCCGGCATCGGTTCATGCGTTGCGACGCGCGGCCGCGCTCGCGGCGCGAACGGCGAACAAGCTCGGAGTCACGTCCATCAGCTTCGTGGCGGATGGAGCTGGTGCGCGCGAGGTCGAGGCGGTAGCCGCCGGCCTGCACGCGGGTGCATGGCAATACCTGGATACAAAGACGCCGCCGCCGGAGGCTGAACGAAAAGCCGCAGTCGCTTCCGCAACGATTCTGGCACCCGCATCGGCTGAGGCGAGCGCTGCGCTCGCCTTTGGCAACGCGGTTGGCCGCGGAACGTCGCTCGCGCGCACGCTTGGTATGACGCCCGGAAACATCTGCACGCCGGATTTTCTCGCCGCCGCCGCACGCGGAGTTGCGGAGCGGTACGGCATGACCTACACGGAGCTCGATCGCGCGGGGCTTGAAGCGGAGCAGATGGGATCGTTTCTCGCGGTCGCTCAAGGAACTCCGCAGGAACCGCGGATGGTGGTGCTGGAACACCGCGGCGGCAGGGACGGCGACGCGCCAGTAGTGCTTGTCGGCAAGGGCCTGTGCTTCGACTCCGGCGGTATCTCCATCAAGCCGGCTGCCGGAATGGAGTGGATGAAGTTCGACATGAGCGGCGCGGGCGGAGTGATCGGCGCAATGGAAGTAGTCGGCGCCACCGGCTTGCCGATCAACGTCATCGGCGTGCTTGGCGCCACCACGAACATGCCATCCGGCACCGCGATGAATCCGGGTGATGTCGTACGTAGCCAGCTCGGAAAGTACATCGAGATAATCAACACGGACGCCGAAGGGCGGCTCGTACTTGCGGATCTCCTGTCGTACGTGCGCCGCTTCAAGCCGGCCGCGGTAGTCGACGCGGCGACGCTCACCGGCGCCTGCGTGATTGCACTCGGCCACTCCGCAACGGGAGTTCTGGGTACCGATCAGAATCTGATTGATGAGGTGCTCTCTGCCGCCGACCGCTCTGGCGAGCGCGGATGGCAGCTTCCGCTGTGGGACGACTACGCGGAACTTATCAAGTCCGACGTGGCGGACGTCAAGAATTCTGGCGGCCGCGTTGCGGGGGCGATTACCGCTGCGGCGTTCCTCAAGGAGTTCATTGGCGAGTATCCGTGGGTGCACCTGGACGTCGCCGGCACGGCGTACTCCGAGACCGATCTCGGCTTCATACCCAAGGGTCCAACCGGCGTACCGGTCGGCATATTCGTGGAGCTGCTGCGCGCCCGTTGCAACGGTTGATGTCATCGCGCCTAAGCGGTCTCGCGCTCGCACTTGCCACGTTCGCGCTCTTTGTTACCACGGAAGTGCGCGCGCAGATCGTCACGCGCGATACGTTGCCCACGTCGGCCGAGGATGCAGCGCCGAAGCGGCAGCACAACGACAGTGTGCAGGCGAGGATCGGCCGCGATGCCGCGACGCCGTCACTGGAGATTGGACAGAGCTTCACCTACACCCGTAATCAGCTCTTTTCCACCGGCGCGATCACCCTTGGTGATCTACTGGACAGAATCCCGGGATACACGACGTTTCGCACCGGATGGCTCGCGGCGCCCCAGGCAACCGCGATCGGCGGCGACTTCTCTCGTGTGCGAGTGTTCATCGACGGTATTGAGCGCGACGATCTGGAGCCGCGCAATGGAGTAGCGCCGGACCTGAGTACCATTCCGATCTGGATGCTCGAGACTCTGTCGCTGGCGCGGAGCGCTAACGAGTTGCGGGTCGATCTGCGCACGTGGGAGTACGACGGAACCGCTCCGTACACCCGGATCGACGCGCTCACCGGTGATCTCAACACCAACCTCTACCGTGTGTTCTACGGCAAGCGGTTCTACAACGGTGCGGCGCTCCAGGTCGCGCTGCAGCAGTTCGGTGTCACCGACGTGCGCAACGGCGGCGGCGGGCAACAGTTTGGCGGAATGGTGCGGTACGGGATTGGACGCCCGTGGTGGAGCATAGACATCACGGGAATCCGCTCGAACGATACGCGCATCGTGACCAACCGCTACCAGTACGGTCAGTCGATGCCGGGCTATCGCGAGGCGAAGACTCTTGCGTACGCGCGCGCCGCGATTGGCAAGGAGGGAAGCGGACCGTTCATTCAGCTTGTCGCATCCACGCAGATCCTCAAGGAAAACAGCCCGCATTACGACTCTCTCACCGCGCGCCAGTACGGCTTCGCTCCGGACACCGTGGACTCGCTCGCGTCCACCGCTCAGTATGTCGCGACGGCTGGTTTCGACGCAGGCGGCGGCAGGCTCCGTCTGATCGAGCGCTATCGCACCCGGCTCGGCAGGGGCTACAACTCGCCGAGCGCGACGTTCGACCTTACCAATCGGTTCCTATCGGCGAATGCGATGGTCGAGCGCGACGAATACGCGGGGCTCACGCGTGCCGAGGCCGGCGCGCGACTGTCGCCATTGCCATTTCTTGCCGTGCTTGGATACGTGGGACAGCGGTCACCACTCGGCACTCCCGCGCCGGGCTTCATTCCTCAACCCACGTCTCGGTCGGCGCGGCTCGAGGCCGGGATTCGACTGCTGCCGTCGGGACTGTGGCTGAGCGGAGGCGTGATTACGCGGGACACCGCGGTCCTGGTTCCGTCGGCCCTCTGGGATACGGCGTTCGTTTCCACGCCGGTGGGCCGACAGACCGCAAAAACGGTGGAGCTGCATGGGCCACTGATCGGCGCGCTCAGCCTCAATGCCGGCGGGACGCAGTGGGACAAGGCCTATCCGTACACCCCCAGGACCGAGGCTCACGCGGATCTTCGGTTCTACACCGAGTGGCATGCCCGTTTTCCGACCGGAAATTTTTCCTTCCTGTTCCAGCCCGGCATCGACTACCGATCGTCTGCGCCGTTTCCGGAGCAGGGCGGCACCAGACTGGCCATGCCCAGCAGGGCAGTCTCGCTTCTGGTCGAGCTTCGAATCCTTCGCGGGGTTCTTTCGTTTCAGCGCCGTAATGTCCTCGGAGCCATCTACGATCAGGTTCCCGGGTATCTGATGCCACGGCCCGTAAATGTCTATGGGGTCCGGTGGTACTTTTTCAACTGATCGGGCGAGGTCGTTTCAATTTGACAAAGTCGTTGTGCGGCAATAACTTAGTAGGCTGCACATGATCAAGAGCATGACCGGTTTCGGCGCTGCGGAAGGGACGGTTGGCGCGCAGCGCGTCTCCGTCGAGATCCGCGCGGTCAATCATCGCTTCTTCAATCCGGCGATAAAGCTGCCCGGTAGCATGGCGCGATGGGAGGTGGAAGTCCGCGAAGCGTTGCGCAAGCGATTCAGTCGCGGTCATCTGAGCGTCTCCGTTCGTCTGGAAAGGGACACGGACCGCACTCTCGCGATAGATGAAGAGCGTGTGGCGTCATACGTAACTCAGTTGCGCTCCATGAAGGACCGCCTCGGGCTGTCGGGTGAAATCGATGTCGCCATGGTGATGCGACTGCCGGACGTGATCTCGAGTGGCGAGGGCGACGGGACGGACGTTGAAAGCGGAACGGTGGACGAGCTGCTCGCTGTGTTGCAGGACGCCGCGAACGGACTCGACCTGATGCGGGACGCAGAGGGCGCGAGAATCGCGGATTTTCTGGGAGCGCACCTCGAGATCATCGAGCAGGCGCTCGGGCGAGTGCGGCAGCGCGCGCCCGTGAGGCTGGAAGAGCAGTTGAAGCGAATGCAGGCGTCCGTCGCCGAGCTGGCACGCGGAGTGGCAGTCGATCCGCAGCGGCTGGCGCAGGAGATAGCGATCCTTGCCGATCGCATGGACGTGTCGGAGGAGCTGAATCGATTCGCTGCGCACATCGCGGCGTTTCGCGAGGCGCTCGACGACAGACAGGCGGCAGGAGTCGGCAAGCGTCTTGGTTTTCTGATTCAGGAAATGCTGAGGGAAGTCAACACGACGGGGAGCAAGGCGAATGATGCGGCGATTCTTACCGATGTAGTCTCGATCAAGGAAGAACTGGAGCGGCTGCGCGAGCAGAGCGAGAACGTCGAGTGAGACCGTTTCCGATCATTCTCTCCGCTCCATCCGGGGCGGGAAAGACGACGATCGCGCGGAGGCTGCTGGAAGTGAGGAAGGACGTTGGGTATTCGGTGTCCGCGACAACGCGGAAACCGCGGCCCGGCGAGGTGAACGGTGAGGCGTACCACTTTTTAAGCGACGAGCAATTCGCCGCAGCGGTAGCGGCTGGAGAGTTCGCCGAGTATGCGCAGGTGCACGGAAACATGTACGGGACGCTGCGGGGCGAAGTCGCGAGAGTGCTGGCGACGAGTCGGCACGTGGTGATGGATATCGATGTTCAGGGTGCCACGCAGTTTGCGGCTGCCTATCCGGAAGCGGTGCGAATCTTCATTCTGGCGCCGTCCGGCGAAGCATTGATCAGCAGGCTGACGGGACGAGGGACGGAGGACAGTAAAACGGTCGCTACGCGGTTGCGTGACGCGATCGGGGAGATTGGCGTGATGCGCGAGTTCGAGTACGTCGTTATCAACGACGACCTGGAGCGCGCGGTCGGGCAGGTCTCCAGTATCATCGACGCGGAGAGCCTGCGGCTGGCGAATTCGCCAGAGAGCGCACGCGTCGCGGCTGAGACCATAGCCGCCTTGCAGGCGGAGTTGCTTCACCACTAGGAGATAGAACACCATGCGGGTCTACACACCAGACGACGTCGCGGCACACGCGACCAACAAGTACCTCGGCGTGCTCGTCGCCGCGAAGTTCGCACGTGTTCTGAACGAGTTCCCGAAGGATCGTTCGGCGCCGGGCGAGAAGAAGCTCACCACGCGCGCGCTCGACGAGCTCGCTGCTGGCGAGATCGATTACCACGTGGTTCCCCGCCGCCGTCAGGAGTAAACCTGCGCGACATCCGGGGCCGGCGCGTCGTACTCGGCGTCACCGGAGGGATCGCCAGCTACAAGTCGGTCGCGCTGGCGCGCCTTCTGGCACAGGATGGAGCCGAGGTTGACGTAGTGATGACGCGCGGCGCCCAGCAGTTCGTGGGCGCCGTGACGTTCGAGGGCGTGACAGGGCGGCGCGTACACACGGACCTGTTCGAGTCCGGCGAAGCGCTCGCCCACATCCGGCTCGCGCGTGACGCGCACGCGATTGTCGTGGCGCCCGCGACGGCCGACTTCCTCGCTCGAGCCGCGCACGGACGCGCCGATGATCTTCTTGCCGCAATGCTGCTCGCTGCGCGATGCCCGGTCCTGCTGGCGCCGGCCATGAACGACCGCATGTGGTCACACGCGCAGACAGTTCGCAATACCGCGCAGTTGCGGGACATCGGTTACGAAGTGATGGATCCCGCGGTTGGACCGCTCGCGTTCGATGAGGGCGAGGGTCCTGGCCGCATGCCGGAACCGGACGTCATCGCCGACCTCATCGAACGGATGCTCCGAACTGGCTCCGTGCTCGCGGGCAGGCACGTGGTGGTTACAGCGGGGCCTACCCGCGAGGCAATCGACCCCGTGCGATTCATCTCCAACTACAGCAGCGGACGCATGGGCGTCGCGGTCGCACGAGCGGCATGGGCGCGCGGCGCAAGAGTGACGCTCGTGGCCGGCGCGCTCGAGGTACCGTTGCCGGTGGGCCCCGTGGCGTTGCGAATCAGTACCGCACAGGAGATGGCGGATGCAGTCACCGACGCCATCGCGGATGCAGACGTGTTGATCATGGCCGCTGCCCCCGCTGACTTCCGTCCTCGTACAGTCGAAAGCTCCAAGATAAAGAAGCCAGCCGCTCCCGACTCGATCGCACTCGCACCGACGACCGATATTCTCGCAGCCTCCATCGGGCACCGGCCCGCCACGCTCGTCACGGTGGGTTTCGCGCTGGAGACTGAGGCGCTGATCGACAACGCGCGCGCCAAGCTGAGGAACAAGCAGCTCGATCTCATCGTCGCGAACCGCGCCGGCGTAGCCGGTGAAGGATTCGGGTCGGACACCAATCGCGTAACGTTCGTGACGGAGGACACCGCCGAGGAGCTTCCCATGATGAGCAAGGACGCGGTGGCAGAACAGCTGCTGGATCGCGTGGAGGGCGTGCTGCATGGACGCTAGGGCACGGCTGCGCGCATACCTCGAACAGCGGCGTGAGCTTGGCGAATCGGAGTTCGTTCTTGACGGAATGAGCGTGGAAGATGCGCTTGGTGCGATCGACAAGCTGAAGCCAGCACCGCAGTCCAGGCCCAGGCAGCAGGGGAGCGCTCGTCCCGCGACTGCAACGCCGAGCGCCGCGCCCTCCGTGGTCGACGTACCACCCCGTGCCGCGCGCGTCGTTTCGGAGCGACCCGCCAGGCCTGTACAACTCGAGGACCGGGTAGATCCATCGCCGGCTGCCGAGCCCGCCGAGCCCGCCGAGCCCGGCGCGGATTCCGGGGAGCCGGTTGCGGACGCTGGTGATCCGAAATCACCGGCTCAGCTTCCGGGCCTGGTGGTCGGCACGTCCAATGGCACTCTATTCGAACAGAACCCGTACCACGGAACTCGCTCGCTCGACGCACTTGCCCGGATGATCGCTGATTGCACCCGATGCGGTCTTTACAGCACCGCGAAGAACGCGGTTCCGGGCGAAGGGAATCCAGACGCTGACTTCATGGTGGTGGGAGAGGCACCGGGCGCGAACGAGGATGAGTCCGGACAGCCGTTCGTCGGTCAGGCCGGTGGCCTTCTTACCAAGATTCTCGCTGCAATAGATCTGAGTCGCGAGCAGGTGTTCATCACGAACGTGCTCAAGCACCGTCCCCCGGGAAATCGCAATCCGCATCCTGACGAAGTCGAGGCCTGCAGTCCGTATCTTGTACGCCAGATACAGATGGTGAAACCGAAGGTCATTCTGGCGCTCGGCACGTTTGCCGCGCAAACTCTATTGCAGACCAAGACGCCGATCGGAAAACTTCGAGGCGCCGTGCATCGGTATTACGGCATCCCTCTGATCGTCACATACCATCCCGCCGCGTTGCTCCGCAATCCGGCGTGGAAGCGCCCAACCTGGGAAGATGTCAAGCTCGCTAGACACGTACTCGATACCTCGAAGTCCTGAAGTGACGACGCCTCGCGATCCATATCGCGACCGCACGCCACCTTATTCGGAAGCCGCCGAACAGGCGGTGCTTTCGGCAATGTTGCTCGATGCGGATGCGTTGTTGCGCGCCACCGAGTACGTGGACGAGTCGATGTTCTACCGCGAGTCGCATCGGCGCGTGTTCCGCGCGATGCTCGCGCTCTCGGAGCGTGGTGAGGTCATAGATCCGCTCACGCTCACGGAAGAACTGTCGCGCAAAAACGAGCTCGAGGCGGCCGGCGGGCGAGAGTACATCGGCTACCTGGTGGATGTGGTTCCAACAGCTGCGAACGTGGAATACCACGCAAAGATCGTACGCGAGAAGGCGCTCCGCCGGCGGCTGATCGAGGTATCCACGGCAATCGTGAGCGAGGCGTTCGACTCGGCGCTGCCAGCCGCCGAGTTGCTGGATGCCGCGGAGCACAGCATCTTCGAGGTGAACCAGAGCCGCGGCACCGAAGGCTTCACGCGAGTGAAGGAGTTGATGTACGAGGCGATGGAGCGCATCGAGCAGCTGCATCTCGCCGGTGAATCGGTAACTGGCGTACCCAGCGGCTTTCGCGATCTTGACGAGATCACGGCCGGCTTCCAGCCATCGGAACTCATTATCATCGCCGCGCGACCGTCGATGGGAAAAACTGCATTCGTGCTCAACATTGCGCAGAACGCAGCCCTGGACGCCAAGACTCCGGTAGCGTTCTTCTCACTGGAAATGAGCAAGCAGTCGCTGCTGCAGCGCATGCTGACGAGCGAGGCGCGCGTTGACGCGCAGCGGCTGCGCAAGGGAAAGCTGCGCGACGACGAGTTCGTGCAGTTGGGACGTGCGGCAGGGTTGTTGAGCCAGGCCCCGGTCTGGATCGACGACACGCCCGCTATCTCTTTGCTCGAGATGCGATCCAAGGCCCGTCGGCTCAAGGCCGAGAACAACATCGGGATGATCGTGGTCGATTATCTGCAGCTGATGGTGGGGCCTCCGTCGGCGGAGAACCGGCAGCAGGAGATCAGTACGATATCCCGCTCGCTCAAGGCCCTCGCGCGCGAGCTGCGCGTGCCCGTAGTCGCTCTGTCTCAGCTGAGTCGCGCGCCGGAGCAGCGCGCCGGCGACAACAAGCGGCCGCAGCTATCGGATCTGCGAGAGTCCGGCGCGATCGAGCAGGATGCCGACGTCGTCATGTTTCTCTATCGCCAGGAATACTACGACGTCCTTGAAGGCAAGGATCCGAGCCAGCCGGACAAGGATGGTAAGACGTCGCAGGGGCTCGCGGAGGTGATCATTGGAAAGCAGCGCAATGGCCCGACCGGTAACGTGACACTGTTCTTCAATCGCCAGTACACGCGCTTCGAGAATTATTCCGGCCGCCAGGGTGGAGGCGGGCAGGGGAGCTAGTGACGGCAAAGGCGAGAACGATATACAGATGTACGAACTGCGGCGCTGACCATCCAAAATGGGCCGGCCGCTGCGATGTGTGTGGCGACTGGAACACGCTCGTCGAAGAGATGGCATCCGCACCGCTGTCCGCGAGCGGGGCGGCCGCTCGTCGTCGTGGCGGAGCGGCTTCGTTGTCAGCCGGTGGCATCGTGGTCGCGGCGCCGCGGCTTCGCGATGTGCACGGGTCCGAAGCGGGAAGATGGCAAACCGGAATTGGCGAGTTCGACTTCGTCCTGGGCGGTGGCATCGTGCCTGGCTCCGTCGTGCTAATCGGCGGCGAGCCGGGAATCGGCAAGTCCACGCTACTGCTACAGGTTGCGGCCACGCTTCAGGGGCGTGATCACGAAGTGCTGTACGTATCCGGCGAGGAATCACCGCTCCAGGTCAAGCTCCGCGCCGACAGGCTGGGTGAGGCTGCGCAAAACGTCGCACTGCTGAGTGAGACGAATCTGGAGACGATACTCGCGACTGCGTCTTCCCAGGCGCCAGCCGTGATGATCGTCGATTCCATCCAGACGGTGTTCACCTCCGATCTCGAGGGCGCGCCCGGCAACGTGGGTCAGGTGCGCGAGTCGGCAGCGCGGCTCATGCACTTCGCCAAGGCGTCAGGGACGAGCGTCTTCCTTGTCGGACATGTCACGAAGGGCGGCGGAATAGCAGGGCCCAAAACGCTCGAGCACATTGTGGATACAGTGCTTTACTTCGAGGGCGAAGGTACGCTCGATCACCGCGTGCTGCGCGCTACCAAGAATCGCTTCGGCAGTGTAGACGAGATCGGTGTCTTTCGAATGCACGAGAATGGTCTCGAGCCTGTTGCGAACCCGTCGGAGCTGTTCCTGAGCGACCGGCACGATATCGCATCCGGGAGCGCGGTGACCACATTGCTCGAAGGTTCGCGTCCCATACTGATCGAGGTACAGGCGCTCGCGGCGAAAGCAGGTTACGGCACACCGCAACGTGTTGCCACAGGTTACGATGGCCGGAAGCTGGCGCTGCTACTCGCGGTCCTCGACAAGCGCGCCGGACTGACATTCTCATCGCTGGACGTGTTCATCAACGTCGTTGGTGGAGTGCAGCTTCGCGAGCCTGCCGGCGATCTCGCGGTCGCGGCCGCGCTTGCCTCGAGTGTCCATGACCGCCCGCTCCCGCGCGACGCCGTATTCATCGGCGAGGTCGGACTCGGGGGCGAGATACGGCCCGTCGCGCAGACGGAGCGCCGCCTCGCGGAAGCGGCAAAGATGGGGATGGGCAACGCCTTCGTCGCGCAACGGTCGGCGGCCGGCCGCGTACCGCCGGGCGTGCGCGCCACCGGTGTCGCAACGGTGGCGGAGCTGTTCCGGAAGCTGTTCTCATGACGGCGGTAGCCGACGTTGGAGTCGTCATCGTCGCGGGGGGAACCGGCTCACGGGCTAGCTCCGGTGAGCTCAAGCAATTCCGCTGGGTGGCTGGGAAGCCGATGCTGCTGCACAGCGTGCAGCTGTTCCAGCAACGCGCCGACGTCTGCATGGTCGTCGCGGTGCTGCCGAGGGCGTACGCCGGGGATCCGCCACCCTGGATATTCCAGAGTGACCTGAGCCGGCTGCTCATCGGAGTTGGCGGCGCGCATCGCGGAGCGTCCGTGCGCAACGGTCTCGACGACCTTCCCGCAGAAGCTCGTATAGTCGTGGTACACGACGCTGCCCGTCCATTCGTCCAGCAGGAGACGATCGATTCGGTCATAGCCGTCGCTCGCGCGGGGAACGCGGCGATCGCGGCGATACCGGAGACTGATACTCTGAAGCGCGTTGGCTCCGACGGCGTCATCACCGAAAGCGTGGACCGCTCCGGACTCTGGCGTGCACAGACACCGCAGGCATTTCCGCGCGACATGATCGAGGAGGTGACGCGCAGGGCGAATCGCGGCGACATCATCGCCACGGACGACGCTGCGCTGTGCACAATGTTCGGTCATACAGTGGTCGTGGTGCAGGGAAGCGAAACCGCAATGAAGATCACCACCGAGTCTGATTTTGCGCGCGCGGAAGCCCTCAGTACGCTTCCGCGATGAACGTCCCGCCCCTCGCCGTCCCATTCTGGTCCGCAGAGGAAGTCGCTGCATCGTTTCGCGCGACGATAGCGCATCTCAACGATCGCCGCGTTCTCGCGTATCCGACGGAGACAGTCTACGGATTTGGCGGCGGCGTGGATTTCGAATCGGTTCGCAACCTCGTCGCGCTGAAGTCGCGGCCGGTCGGCAAGCCATTCCTACTGCTCGTTGCGGGCGTCGACATGCTCTCGCGTCTGGATCTGCGGCTCACGCATGCAGCGTCAATGCTCGCGGCGCGATTCTGGCCTGGCCCGCTGACGCTCGTGTTGCCGGGAGGCGACAGGCGCGTTCCGCCCGAGCTGCGCGGACCGGAGGGTGGCGTGGCTGTACGCTGGACATCACATGCAGCGCTCGGTCGCCTCATCCGAGCGTACGGCGATCCGATCACATCCACCAGCGCCAATCGGCCCGGCACTCCGCCCGCGGACTGTGCGGCGACGATCGTAAGAGACTGGCGCGATGCGATAACGACCGGCCGTTTGAGAGTGCTCGACGGCGGAACTCTGAGACAATCAGAGCCTTCCACGGTAGTAGATTGCATGGGGACACGTCCTCGTGTCATCCGGCCTGGAGCGATCTCCGCGCTCGACCTGAGATCAGCTGCTCCAAACCTCGTACCGCAGGCGTGAACGTGTGAACGTTATTTTCGTTTGTACTGGCAACACCTGCAGGAGCCCGCTCTCGGAAGCGTTCGCGCGTCGCCGCGCGCAACAGCTCGGACTTGATGTGTCGTTCATGAG
>JBBRBY010000056.1:0-18949 GCA_038205315.1 Gemmatimonadales bacterium
AGTCTCAGTACGTCATCATCTATGACCTCATCCAATGCCTGGTCCATGGCGTCTGCGAGCTGTTGCTGTTGATATTCAAGCTCTTGGGAAACTTCCCCGTGCTTTCTCTCGAGCATCTGTGCGCGGCGCAACGAATCGATCGCGCGCCGCTTTGCCGCCCCCATCAACCAGGCAGCAGGATTTTCAGGAATGCCTTCGTCGGGCCATCGCTCAAAGGCCGCAACGAGCGCGTCCTGGGCAAGGTCCTCCGCGATGCCGATGTCGCGCGTAACGCGGGCAATACCGGCGATGAGCCGTGTGGACTCGATCTTCCACACCGCCTCGATCGCTCTGTGAATGTCTGTCACGCGTTCGTGGCCGCCGAGTTCCGGAGATCCACAAACCCCTCGGCTGCCTTCTGCACATCTTCAGGGAAATCGCTCATCTCCTGAATTCGGCGAACTTCGATGATCTCGTTGTCGGCCATCGGCGCTCGCCTGGCCCATTCGATCGCTTCCTCGCGCGAGCGCACCTGAATGATCCAGTAGCCCCCGATGACCTCCTTGGCTTCGGGAAACGGTCCATCGGTAACTGTGGCCTTGCCGTCCTTGTATGAAACGCGCGCCCCAGTCGAAGGCGGCAGGAGCCCATCCAGCGCGAGCAGGACGCCGGCCTGCTGCAGATTCCTATTGAACTCCATCATTTTTGACACGGCTTCAGCGCTGGGAACCGCGTCGGGCGCTGCCGATTCATATCCTTTCGGAATCACTATCATCATGAAACGCATGAGCCGCTCCTTGAACATGGATGTGTGCGCGCGCGACAGTTTCGCGGCAGCTCGCTATTGACGTGCATGAGATGACGACTCGGTACTTCCAGTGGAAGCCGCCGCCGCCGCCGGAAGCGCTTCCGTTCCGTCCGACCAGCGTGGCGTAGTAAGCACGAACGAAGTCATCTGCTCCAGGGTGTCAGCTACCGCAAAGACAGGAGAACCCGGTAGATTGGCTCCCCAGCTCGCGGGATCGGTCTGCGAATAGAAAAACATGAGATGGGAGGGCCAGTGTTCAACACCGTCGCCGCCGTATCCTTGCTTCGACATCATGTAGCACATCGCCCCGGATTCCATCACCGGCAACTCTTTGGTGGCGATGGCGGCGGCGATGGTCTCGTTCACCTGAGGTAGCGTGCGTCCCGCGAGGCCAAGGTCGGTTATCCTGGTGATGCGCGGAAGGTAGGTGCGCGCAGCAGCGGCATTCACACACATCGGGACCCGCACTTTCGGATTCCAGAACTCAGGATCCGTTGTGGAAGTCCACGAACGTCCCACGATACACACGAAACCGTTTTTACCTTTGACCGCTGTTTCGAAGCCATCACGTCCAAGAACCAGAACCTCGGCGTCGCGTGAAATGGACGCCGGCGCTGCACTTCGCGCCAGGGCTATTTCCGCACGCTGGTCCGGCATGAGGTACTGATCGATGGGGGCCATCTTCGGATAAGCTGTCGCCGCATTCTGTGCCATCACCGGATGCGCCATTCCGAGCACCGCAAGCAGGGTGAAGCCTATGGTCGTAATTGCGCCAACCTTCTTTGTCCGCATCGTTTTTCCTCTCAGTTGGTTCATTGGTTCAATTGGTTGAGTCGGTTGGCGGTTTGAAGAAGATCTCTCGCACCTCGGTCGGCGCGCGACACGCGACGACAGCCTTGCGTGCCCACGCCAACGCCTCGTCCCTATCAGCGGTTTCCAGTATCCAGAAACCACCGACATGCTCCTTGGTCTCGAGGTACGGCCCGTCGGTGACGAGTACTTCGCCATCGGGCTTCGCCCGCAGCGCGGTCGCGAGCGTTGCGGACGACAGGCCGCCAGCGAATATCCTGACGCCGGCAGCGATCATCTCCTTGTTGAGCGCTGAGATGTCGCGCATCATGGCTTCGTCTTCGAGGGACGGGACGTAGTTGTCGGGGTGGTGAATAGCAACCCAATAGTGCGGCATTTTCTTCTCCTGTAATGGTCTTTCAGGCAGGTCGGTTGTGCTGCCTTCACTATGGCGACGAACGGCGGGGGCGGTTTTCTACAGAGAGTGCAAGAAATTTTGGTTCCTGCCCCGCTCTGAGAAACCCAGGGTACCGCTTGCTGGCTTCGAATCCCGTTTTAATCCGCTATAACCGGCTCTAGGACATTAAAAATTGCGGGTGTATATTTTAATGACTATGCCGACGCACCCCAGAGGACCAGGCTCCGAGCCAGCGGGCCACGTACGCCAACGGGCTGGGATATTTGTTACCCAGCAGGCTGGCCCGGCAGCGTACAAGGCCTTCATCCCTTCGCGGCTACTTCCTCCGCCGACGCTGTCTATCGATGGACGATTGCAGAGCGCAATTGAACGCGCGGGCGTTGAGCTGGGGAGACTGGATGGGACGACACTGCTCCTGCCGGACACCGAGCTATTTGTGAGAATGTATGCGCGGAAGGAGGCGTTGTTATCAAGCCAGATCGAGGGAACCCAATCGACCCTGTCCGACCTGATCATATATGAGCATGGTGACCTCCCGATCGACCCTGCATCGGACGTTGTTGAAGTCGCGAATTATCTGAAGGCAATGCGATACGGATTGCAAAGGGTCAAGGATGGGCATTCCGTAACGCTGCGCCTCTTGCGCGAGATCCACGAGCTTCTTTTGACAGGCGTGCGCGGAAGCACAAAAACGCCGGGAGAATTTCGGCGGACTCAAAACTGGATCGGGGGAACGAGGCCGGGCGACGCGACTTACGTTCCACCACCGCCACACGAAATGGATGCAGCACTTGGAGATTTCGAGCGATTTCTCAATTCGGATGCGATCGAGATTGGGATGCCGCTACTGATCCGAACAGGAATCGCGCATGCGCAATTCGAAACGATCCACCCATTTCTGGATGGAAACGGCCGAATTGGCCGCCTGCTCATCACGTTGCTGTTGTGCGCGAGCGGAACCTTGCGGGAGCCGTTGCTTTATTTGAGCTTGTACCTCAAGCAACATCGGTCACAGTATTACGAACTCCTTCACCGAGTGCGTACCCATGGAGATTGGGAAGGCTGGCTTGCCTTCTACTTGGATGGAGTGGCGACTGTCGCCGCACAGGCGACAAATACTGCTCGCGAACTCGTCGCGCTGTTCGAGCAGGATAGGGCTATCGTTACAACTAGTGGGACAGGCACGCTCGGACGCGTTTTTGAACATGTACGTCGGGAAGTAGTCGTCACTACAACAGGAACGGCAGCCGCGGTTGGCGTGACGTTTCCTACAGCGGCTACGGCGCTACGACGGCTTGCAGCCGCCGGAATCGTTGAGGAAATTGCAAACTTGAATCAGCGAACTTATTTCTATCGCAAATATCTCAACATCCTGAATGATGGTGTGGAGAGTAGTGCTGGTTAGCACCGCCGAACCATCCGATTCACCGGAACAGCCAGCGGACCAGCAAATAGCCCGCGACGCTCGCGGTGTCGCCGCGAGCGGCTGGGCGATACACTATGACCGCGGCATCGGGGCCAGCGTGGCAGCCGAAGCGACCGGGATCATTGAGCAGGTTCGGCTGACACGTAGCGTTCTCGGTCCGGACCTTCATCTCTCTCGGCCCGTCAGGCGTCGGCGCCTGCGTCGAGAGCATCCAGTCCCCCGGCGGTAGCGCGTGTCGAAGCGACTCACCCGGGGCCAGCCGGATCGGTACGGCGAACAGTCGCTGGTGCGGGGGGGCGCGCAACTCGGTGTCAAGCGCGGCCAGCGAGCCGACGCGCTGGTAGACATGCACACCGCTGCGTCCTTCGTGCGCGCCGACCTGCGCCGAGACGATCGTGATGCCGCGCGATCGCGGCGTCAGTGAGCCTCCGTGGAAAGTGGCCACGGCGCTGTTGCTGACATCGAAGATTCCGGCCAGTTGCGAAACTGCATGCCATGTGGAGTCATACGCCGCCACCGGAATGGCTTGAGGTTTACTCAGCAACGAGTCACCCAGAACGAACTGTACCGGACCGGATATCCGCACGTACGCCACGGGCCGACAAAGGACGACGAACGACGCGAAGAGGTGGCCCAGTGTCGCGCGAACGACGGCGTCGCCGCGTCGGGGACAGGCGAGTTCGCCGTTGGGAGTTAGGGGAAGAGAATCGCCGCTGGTGCGCGAGTAGCGTATCGCTGGGGCGACGAGTGCGCGACCCTTCGCGTCGAGTGCCTGGACGGGGAGGAAGATTCGGATGCGACTGTTTACAATGATGGTGTCGGAGGTGCCGGCGGCGAGACGGACGGGAGTGTCGGGAGTGTCGGTAGTGTCGGGAGTGTCGGTACTGCGGCCGCAAGCGACGGTGAGCGCGATCGTCGCGGAGAGAATTAGTGGTCGCGACAGCCACTGGACTGTAAACCGCTGGATCAGGGACGGTATGGCCATGCGTTATAAGCTCCGCTGACCGATTTCCCGCGCAAGACGTAGCCGTCTAGCCGGAAAGGCATCGCAGGCCCTCACCCAACCCGCGGTTTCCGCGGTAACTTGGCACTCGGACCCTCAATTCGAGCAGATCGTGAGCAACCGCCGACAGTTCCTCCGCACGTCATTGCTAGCCACCGGTTCACTCGCGTTGCCGCGCGACTCGGAAGCTGGCCGCGCTTCTAAACGCGCGCCTTCCCGTGGCCGCGTGGTGTCCACCTGGGATTTCGGTGTTGGCGCCAATGCGGCCGCGTGGCCCGTCCTCGCCCGTGACGGCTCGGCGCTCGACGCCGTGGAAGCCGGCGCGCGCTGGGCCGAAGGGGATCTGTGCAACTCCACCGTCGGGCACTGTGGATATCCCGATCGCGATGGCGTGCTGACGCTGGATGCAAGCATCATGGATGGTGATGGTCGCTGCGGCGCGGTCGCCGCGATCGAGGACATCGAGCATCCGGTGTCGGTCGCGCGCGCGGTGATGGAACGCACGCCGCACGTGCTACTCGCCGGTGAGGGCGCACAGCAATTCGCGGTATCGCAGGGTTTTCCGAAGAAGCCGCTGCTCACCGACGCCGCACGCACGGCGTGGCGGGAATGGCTCAAGACCTCAAAGTACGAGCCGCGCATCAACGCGGAGCGTGCCGGAATGCCGGGCAACGACCGCAATCACGACACCCTCGGCATTCTTGTACTCGACACGCGCGGCAACTTTGCCGGAGCCTGCACCACCAGTGGCATGGCGTGGAAGCTGCACGGCCGCGTCGGCGACAGCCCCATCATCGGCGCTGGTCTGTATGTGGACGGCGAAGTCGGCGGCGCCACCGCGTCGGGCGTAGGCGAGGAGATGATCCGCAACTCCGCGAGCTTCCTCGTGGTGGAGCTCATGCGGCAGGGGCACACGCCAACCGAGGCATGCCGCGAAGCCATCCAGCGCGTCGTTCACAAGCGGCCGGCCGCGAGCAAGACGGTGCAAGTGTGTTTCCTCGCCATCAACCGGCAGGGCGAGGTCGGCGCGTTCGCGCTGCATCCGGGATTCGTGTACGCCGTACATGACGCGACTCCGGGCCCGCACGACACGCTCATAAAGGCCGGCTCGATGTACGCGGCGTAGCACACTCCGATGACACAACCGCTGCTCGAGATCGCGGCCAACTCCATGGGTTCCGCGCTCGCCGCGCAGGAAGGCGGCGCGGATCGCGTTGAGCTGTGCGCGAATTTGGGGGAGGGTGGGACGACGCAATCGCATGGTACAATCGCCGTGACGCGCGATCGGGTCCACATCCCCGTTTACGCTTTGATCCGGCCGCGCGCCGGCGACTTCTGCTACGATGACGCCGAGGTCGAGGTGATGCTGCGAGACATCAAGACGTGCGTGGCGCTCGGCTGTGACGGCGTGGTAATCGGCGCACTCGACGTCGAAGGAGACATCGATATAGCCACGTGCCGCACGCTGATCGCAGCGGCGGGTCCGCTTGGCGTGACGTTCCATCGTGCGTTTGATGTTGTTCGTGATCAGAGCCGCGCGCTGGAGACGATCATCGATCTGGGTTGCGAGCGCGTGTTGACGTCGGGCGGCGAGGCGACGGCACTAGCTGGAGTGAAGCGCATTGAGGGTTTCGTCGAGCAGGCCGGCTCGCGGCTCGTGGTCATGGCGGGCGCCGGCATCAACGCGAGCAACATTCAGGGGATCGTCGACCGTAGTCACGTACACGAAGTGCATGCGTCCGCTCGCGGCATGCGCCTATCACCGAGCCGTCATCGCAACGATCAGCTCCCGGAGCTCCAAGCGGACTGGTGGGAGGCCGATTCTGGTATAATCCGCACGATGGCGGAGGCGTTGCATCGCATTTAGGCAGACGCTGGGCCGAATCGCGCTCGCGTCGACGCGGTAACGCACGCGTTCCTCAGCGCAGAGACGAACCCCGTGATGTGATCCGGTGCTGGCGCCGGCGCGGCCAGGTATGGATCCATCACGGTTGAGCGAAGCACCACCAGCCCTTCGGTGCCTGAGCGTCGCCAGTCTTCCTCCGTGCATACGCCTAGCTCACGCAGAATCGGATTGACCGCGCCGTCGTACATGGGCGTCTGAAAGCGCGTGCGCGAGATGATGTACTCCGGTGTTGCGCCCGGACTTTCCATGCTCATGAGAGCGTAGATGCTCTCATTAAATGCATTCACTACCTCCAGCGTGGTGAGCGCCGGGTGATGCAGCAAGTAGCAGACGATGTTGATGTCTGGTGGGGGCAGCAGCACTATCCGGAACGGTGCGAGGTCGGCGGTCCGGAGCGCCTCGTGCAAGCGATACGCTCCAGCCACGGTGCGCGCTATGAGGTGGCCATAGCCGCGTTCGTCCAGCGGCAGGACCTTGTGGCTCAACCACACCGCTGCCGCAGTCGCACCAGGCTTGGAGCCCTCGAATATGAAGCGGCCGAGGAAGAGATCCTCCGCTGAGTTGAGCCCTGCCGTTGGTGCGAGATATGGTGGATCAACGGCGACCAGCTCGCGAGCGCGGCGCTCCTTCAGGAGGAATGCGCCGGCGGGATACGGAGCGTAGCCGAGTTTGTGCGGATCTATGGTCACCGAATCTGCGCTGGCAAGTGAAGTGATTGCGCGCACCCAATTGTCGGTGGGCCAATCGACACCAGCAGCCGCTCTGATTTCCGCCGCGGTACGCCGTTCGCCGTTTGCATGCCACGTGACCGATGCGGTGTAGCCACCGTAACATGCGTCGGAGTGCACGTGAAAGGTGATACCAAGTTCCGCTTCCGCGCGGTCACGAACGGCGAGTACTTCGTCCAGTTGATCGACGGCGCTCTCCTCGGTGGTTCCGCAGACCGTGACGCACGCCATGATCGGAACGCGACGCTTGGTGAGCGCCTGAACCCGTTCCCAGAGCGCACGCGTATCGAGACGGAAATGGGAGTCAACCGGAATGTGAACGATCTGATTGGATCCGATACCCAGCGCGCGCATGATCTTCTCCCAGGAATAGTGCGCCGTCGCGGCAACCAGTACGACACTCGCGGGGAGAGGATCGCCGTAGTCCAGCGCGAGGCGGCGACCATAATCCTGGTATCCCACCGTGGAGAGCGAGTGATCGGAGAGCGCCTGCGTTACCCTTTCGCGCGATCCCGAGCTCCAGATGGCTCGCCACAGATCCAGCGCATCCGCCGTGCGGATGTTGAGAAGTTGTTGTAGTGGCAGCGACTCGAGTGCGGCTGTCGTGCCATTTGGCAGCGCGACTTGCAGTTCAACGTCCAGGTCGCGGGCCGCGCCGGCAGCGGCGAGCGGCAGGTAGAATACGTTGCGAGCGATCCACAGAGCCTCGAAGTTGGCGACCGTACCGCCAGACGTAAGATGTCCCCAGGACGTCTCCGGATCGTATCCGATCATACGCGCGAGCTGAGCCGCAACGTCGAGTTCGAGGCGCGTTGTTACTGGCGACGCTTCGATGGATACGTTATTGGGGTTGTACAGCATCGTCGCGAAGTAACCGACCTGCGCTGCGATTGTCTGTTCCGACAACATGTGCGCCTTGTAACGTCCGCTGAAGAACGGAACGCCACGCTTGAGCTCCGCAAGCAGTCCCATGAGCTCCTGTGTGAGCGTGGCGACTGCGTCTTCATAACCGGCCTTGCGCTTGTCGGTTTCCCGGATGGTGAAACCATCTTCAGGGTGATAGTTCCGGCGCCAGAACACGTGATCGCGCAGCGCCTCCGTGATTAGCCGTTCCAGCAGATCCGCATTCTCCGCGCGGGGCCCCAGGAACCATGCACGAAGCGCGTCGTCGGATTGTGATGAAAGCGAATCGGTCACGGTTGTGCTCAGGAGGAATGAGAGATGTACGTCAGCTCGATACCGAGTCGTCCGCGAGGCAACACCAGATTAGGTTGCCGGCTGACGCGTTCGGAGATTCCTGGTACGGATGATGGAAGTTAGGCGGTATCTGACCTCGGCACTGCCTGGGCGGCACTGCCTGGGGGTCAGATCTTGCCTAATGCAAACGCAAGCCTCGGGGTCCAAGCCTCGGGGTCAGATCTTGCCTGATGCAAAAGATCAGAGCTCTCCCCCCACGGTGTTTGACGCAAAGCAGCCCCACGGTGATGGCACCGCGGGGCTACTCCTACAAAGGTGTCAGGCGATCGAGCGTGCGCTATTGCCTCGCGCCATCACTCGTGCGTCGCCCGCGCGGCATCTCTCGTTGCATCCCGGTCGCCTGCATCGCGGCCCTCACGGCGAAGGATGCGGCTGACTTGCGAGTAATGCAGACCATAACGCGTGCCAAGCGTCTTGAGGGTTTCGCGTTCCGCAGCGTAGTCCGTCACGATCGCCGCGTCGCGGTGCGCACGGGCGAGCATCGACCCGGTCGCCGATCGTGCTGGCGCGCCACGTTGCACAGTGGGCACTTCGGCGTCGGTGTCGCGCGTCATTCCTTGCTGTCGGGCCCGGGCAATGAAGGTGTGATCGCCAAGATAGATTTGGTGCGACGTCCGGCTCCAATAGGAGGGCTCTCCCGCTCCGCGTGCCACGAAGTCGATGTAGGCTTGCCGCCCTTCGTCGCCAGTCCCGAACGGCGCAATGGCTGGTTCGGTGCAGAGCCACGCGGGCGCCGATGCGAGCCCGACAGTCGCTCGATAGCTACTCCAAGGCCACTTCGCCGCATCAGCGACGATTCCGGCGCGCACCGGATTCAGCACGATGTAGCGCGCGAGCTCGACGAGGTGTCGCTCGCGTTGGGCGAGGATGGCGTGATAGCGACCCTGGTAGACGTGCCCGACGCGACGATGACGTTGGTTGAAATGTTGCGCGAAACGGCTGTTGAGATGTTGCATCCCGCGAACGAGGTGGCCGGCGGGCGCTTCCTGCAGCGCGAGCAGCAGATGGTAATGATTTGTCATGAGGCAGTACGCGTGAAATGCCCAACCGTAACGCTTGCACGTCGTACCGAGGAGAGCGAGGAAGGCCTCGCGGTCGTGGTCATCGCGATAGATCGGCTCACGAGCGTTGCCGCGTGCAGTGATATGGTAGAGTGCCCCTGGGATGTCGAGGCGAAGTGGACGCGCCATAACGGCGGAAGATAGTTGTCCACGGCGTGATCATCCGCAATCGCAGTTTCACGCGCGGGTGCGTATTCCCGCAAGTTTGCATATTGCAAGATCTGACCCCATCTCCACCAGTTTGCATATTGCAAGATCTGACCCCATCTCCACCGCAAGTTTGCATATTGCAAGATCTGACCCCATCTCCACCAAGATCTGACCCCATCTCCACCCGCAAGATCTGACCCCATCTCCACCCCATCTCCACCCGACCCCATCTCCACCCAATACCCAATACCATCATACCATCATAAAACCGGCAACCACAACGCCAACGCGACGAGTGTCACCAACAGTACCGGTGGGGTAATCAGCAAGCCGATCTTCATATACTGGCCCCAGCCGATCTTGTAGCCTTTCCCGGCCAGTACATGCAGCCACAACAAGGTCGCCAAACTGCCGATAGGTGTGAATTTCGGACCCAGATCGTTACCAATCACGTTGGCGTACACCATGAGCTCCTGAGTAACTGCTGGCACGTGTGCCTGATGAATGGCCAGAGCCCCTACCAGAGTCGACGGCATGTTGTTCATGATCGAGGCAACGATAGCCGCCAGAAAACCGGTGCCGATCGTCGCAACGAAATTGCCTTGCTGTGCCAACCAGCGAAGAACTAGAGCGCCGTAGTCAGTTAGCCCGGCATTGCCCAGGCCATAAACCACCAGGTACATGCCAATCGAGAACAACACGATCTGCCACGGCGCATGGCGCAGTGCCGACGACACGGACAAGACAGCGTCGCGCCCCCCCCTCCACCAGCGGCCCGCAATCGCCATCAGAACAATGGCGACCGTCCCCGTCACGAAGGCAATCGGAATATTTACCTGCTCGGCCGCGAAGTAGGCAACAAGCAGCACCGCTAATAAAGGAAAGGCAGAACGAAAAACCAGCGGGTCCTTGATCGCCGACTGCGGCGCATCGAGCTCTGCTACCGAATAGCGCCTGGGAACCTTTCGCCCGAACGCTACCCAGAGCACCGCCAGCGCTGCCAGCACGGAAACGACGTCGACCGGCACCATGACCGCTGCATACCGGGTAAAACCAATGCCGAAATAATTTGCGCTGACAATGTTGACGAGGTTGGAAATCACCAGCGGAAGGCTCGCAATATCAGCGATGAATCCGGTTGCTATGATGAAAGCCAGCGCCGCCGGAGGGGAAAAGTCCAGGCGCAGAAGAATGGAGATGACAATCGGAGTCAGAAGCAGCGCCGCACCGTCATTGGCGAAGAACGCAGCGATGATCGCACCCAGCACCACGATCATTGGGAAAAGAAGCCGGCCCCTGCCGTTGCCTAGGCGCGCCACATGAAGCGCAGCCCATCCGAAGAAACCGGCTTCATCCAGCAACAGGGAAATCACGATCAACGCGACAAAGGTGAACGTAGCGTTCCAGACGATATTCCATACGACCGCGATATCCGCCCAGTGCACCACACCCACCAGCAGCGCTACCAGAGCACCGCCCAGAGCGCTCCATCCAATCCCCAGCCGCCTGGGCTGCCATATCACCACCGCGAGGGTGACGACGAAAATAGCTAATGCCAACATTGAGGAAGCCTGAACTCGGTGGGTGTTTCGGTTCGCGTTCGATTCGTGCGGCTGGTGAAGAAATAGCGGCGCGGACCAGGGTCGCCCGGCGAACGCTCACGCTCGCACGTCGACGACGGGTGTTCCTGGAACTGCTCGCGCGTAATCAATGATCAACCTGTCCGCGGTTACGAGCGGGATGTTGTTGATCTGCGTCGACGCGATAAGCATTCGGTCCGCTGGATCATTGTGCGCGGTTCCCGATAGACGCGTGCTAAGCAGTAGCACGTCGCGGTCGAGCGGAAGAAACCGGATGCCAGGAGCTCGCTCGGCGCGCTGAAGCCAGATCGCAGCGTCTACGGAGAGAGTGATCTTTTTCTTCGCCGCCTTTACGGCAACTTCCCAGTACGAAATATCCGAGACGCGCAACCCCGACGTGGCGCCGATGCGATCGAGTAGCGACACCACGCTCGGCGAGAGATGCGTGGCGTCGCCAGTGAGGTGCCAGATCCAGACATGCGTATCCAGCAACAGGGGACCGTCGTAGCCACCAAGATCAGTCGCGCGCCAGATTTTGGATGCACCTGCTACCTGGGATGGATGGCGCGCGGCACCGCTTCCCTTGCGCTCAGATTTGGTCGGTCTGGCGGGGCTCATCGAGCGTCACCCAAAGCGTTACCCCAGGCGTCGAAATCCGGCGCGACAATGTCGGTAGCCGCGAGTACTGTGCCGCTCATGAATCCAAACGCGCTCACCGTCTCAACCTCAGTAGCCACAATCCGCGCCACGGGCTCACCGTACTTGGTCACGATGAGCTCCACGTTAGTGTTGCGAACGTCGTCGAGAAGTTGCAGGCAGGTGTCCTTGAAGACTCCAGCTTTCACTTCCAAGACTGCGTGTGCCTTTATGGAAGTCGAAGCAACCGGGTAGCCGCGCGGCTTGGGTGGATGTTTTCTGGTCATAGTCTGGTCGGATATAGGCTGAAGGCTTACGGCTATAGCCATAAGTATACGGCCACGCTGGATATCGATCAATCCGCCAGCCACCGCGCTGAAGGCTTTTTCGCCGCCGTTCGCCCGGCGTTTTGGAGACCCGATCGTTCGGTATTATACTTCCAGCATGTTCCGTTCGTCCGTAAACACGCGCACGACCTGGTGGTGGCCCTCCTCCCGAGCGGCCCACTAGCGCACGTCCGTAAGCACGCGCCGAATCTGGGGTCGCTCGATACCGAGCGACCCTTGTTGTTTTCGGGTGAAATGTGCCGCGACTCGGCCGCTCAGTATCGAGTCGATCCCTCAACCCCACAATGAGGAATCCGTTACCCATGTTCTCTCCAACAAGAGACGCGCTCGTTTCGCCCGATGTGTCATCATCCGTTGCGTCGGCTGATGCACCGCGCCCCGACGACGTTGTCCTGACCGGAGACCGCCCCACCGGCGTGCTCCATCTCGGGCATTACGCCGGATCACTCAGCACGCGCGTGGCACTCCAGGGCCGTTGCGCGCAGACGCTGCTCATCGCAGATCTGCAGGCTCTCACCGATACGAGCGGCCGAGCGGCGCACGTTGCTGCGCACGTCGAGGAAGTCGCGCTCGACTATCTCGCCGCCGGTATCGATCCAGCGATGACAACCATCGCCGTGCAGTCGCGTCTTTCTGCGCTCGCCGAGCTGACGGTGTTGTACCTCAATCTGGTGACGGTCGCTCGACTCGAGCGAAATCCAACTGTGAAAGCCGAGATCGAGCTGCGCCGCTTCGCGCGCGACATCCCCGCTGGATTCCTCTGCTACCCGGTGAGCCAGGCCGCCGACATTACGGGATTCCGGGCCACACTCGTTCCAGTTGGCGACGATCAGCTACCGATGATCGAACAGACCAACGAGATCACGCGCCGAGTGAATCGCATCGCCGGAGTGACGATCATTCCGGCATCGCCGGAGTGACGATCATTCCGGAGTGTCGCGCACTGCTCTCGACTACACCGCGGCTCCCGGGCGTGGATGGTCGCAAGGCGAGCAAGTCGCTCGGCAATGCGATCCCGCTCAGTGCCAGCGCGGACGACATCCGCGGGTTGGTGCGCGCGATGTACACAGATCCGAGCCATGTTCGTGCGACTGACCCTGGAAGTGTCGACGGTAACGTCGTGTTCGCGTATCTCGATGCGTTCGATCCGGACGTCGCGACGGTGACCGAGCTCAAGACACAGTATCGACGTGGTGGTCTGGGCGACGCACCGCTCAAGCGACGACTCGAGGATGTGCTGGAGCGGCTGATCGCCCCGATGCGCGCGCGGCGCGCGATGATTGCGGGCGACCGTGGCCACGTGCGCGAAGTGCTGCGCGAGGGAACCGAACGAGCCGACGTAGTCACGCGAGAAGTGTTGCGTGCAGTTCGACACGCGTTCGCGCTCGGTGGATGAGCGGCGAGGAAGCCATTATCGCAGACGGGCCGCCATCGCTGGCGACCCGTTCTGACTTGACCACAGTTCAAATCTACTTGCGCTTCCTTCGAACCATCGGCACCAGGCCAATCAACCCTGTCGCGGTACCAGAGCGACTTGCGCCCGCCCTGTATCTCCACCGCGACTGCGTGTGATTCAACCGAGCAGCGCAGCGGATTCTTCAGCCAGCTGCTGCACGCACGTCTCCACGTCCGCGCGTCGCGTGCGGAAGCTCAGTACACAGACTCGGCCGAGGAATCGGGAGCCGGCCATTGCACCGGTGACCATTACTTGCCCCCTGTTGGTGACGCGTTCCATCAGCGCCTGAGTGGCCGCGTTCTGCGCTTCCAGTGAGCGCAACGCCGCACTCTCGAGATGGAACGCGAACAGCGAAAGTTGTGGCATCGCATCTATCGCAATTCCGGGGATCTGCGCAACCTGTTCGGCGCCCCACACGGCAAGTTCACGCTTCTCGGCGAGCGCCGCACGGTAACGCGCGGCGCCGAAGAATTTGAGCGTGAGCCAGACACGCAGCCCAGGAAAGCCGCGCGAAAGATCCGGCCCGTACTGCGCGGGATCGTAGAACTCTGTCTGGTTGTCCGGCAGGTAGCCGGCAGTCGATGAGTGCAACGCACGCAGCGCCTCGCCATCGCGCACCAGCAACGTACCGGTGCCGTAAGGCAGGAAGAGCCCCTTGTGCGGATCGAGCGTGAGAGAGTCGGCGCGCGGCAGCCCGCTGAGCAACGGTCGCAACTGGGGCACCATGTGAAAGAAGCCGCCGTACGCGCCGTCAACGTGATGCCACATCCGCTCGCGCGCAGCGATATCGGCGACCGCGTCGATGGGGTCAACGGCGCCGGTGTTGGTGGTGCCGGCGTTGGAAAACACCATGAACGGTTTGAGTCCCGCTGCACGATCAGCGGTGATAGCGCGCTCGAGCTCGTCCACACGCAAACGAAAATCGGTGTCCACGTCGATGACGCGTACGCGATCGTGCGCTATGCCGGCAAGCTTCGCGGCCTTCACGATGCAGTGATGCGATTGCGACGACACGTACAGTGTGCCGGATCGGATGTCGTTGCCAAGCAGCTTTTCGCGCGCACACGCGATGGCGTTGAAGATCGCCATGGAGCCGCCGGTGGTGAACAATCCGCGTGCTTCCGGGGGGAACTGCATCCAGTCGCGCAACCAGTCGAGCACGTTGGCCTCGAGCTGAACGAGCGCCGGCGCCGCCTGCCAGATACCGGTATACCGGTTGGTCGTATTGGAGATGAAGTCCGCCAGTGCTGCCGGATAGATCCCGCCACCGGGGATGTACGCCATGTAGCCTGGCGCCGGCGTGGTGAACGAGCGCGGAATCCACTCATCGAACAGCGGATCGAGTAGCGACTCGAGAGGGGAACCATGCTCCGGTGCGCTCTCGCGCATCGATCTGCAGAGCGCTTCTATGTCGGTATAGTCGCCGCAGCTCGGCGTCTCGCGCAGCGCTGCAAGATGCGCGACTGAGCGTGTCAGGACTGCTTCACCCATCGCCTGCATCTCGGCGGGTGACAGTTCCAGGTTTGCCAGATCTTCTCCTGCGGCTTCCTTCACAACGAAATACCTCGCGATTTCACGTCACGCCCCATAGGTACGCGGTTACTCCCGGCGGCGACGCACCATCGGAACGAGACCATACATTCATAATATGAACTTCCTGTTCTACGCGCACTCCTGGCTTAGATATCTGGTCCTGCTTGCCGCTCTGGCCGCTCTGATCACACTCGCGTACAGCGTTGCGACCGGCCGGTCGCAACGCTCCGCTCGAAATCTTTCAACGTCGTTCGCCGTGGTACTCGATCTCCAAGTCCTGCTCGGCGTTCTGCTAGTAATGGGCGGCGTCTTTCCCGACGTGGTGACGGGTCACCTCATCCTGATGGTGCTCGCCGCAGTCGTCACGCATGGCGCATTCCTGATCGGACAGCAGTCGCTCAGTGAACGACGCGAGCTGGGCGTTCGACTCGGCGGTATCGCCTTGGCGCTTGTCCTCATCGTGGTGGGAATCATGGCGATCAACCAGACCGTTCTGGGCTTCTCCGCTTTTCGATAGGGTTACGAGTAATTAAGCGGTTAGTGTTCGTCGCCGGCGTACGACACCGGCAAGCGCGACAAGCCCCGGAGTGAGCAATAGGACGCTGCCGGGCTCCGGTGTGCTCGTGACGAGGTAGCCAGCGATCTCGCCGGCTGGAAACGTCGTGGTGTGAATGTTCGCGTACGCGTTGCCCGAATTCATCCCGGCAATCAATGCAATGCGGGCCGCATCTACGGTGCCCCCATGCGCTGTGATGAATGCCGGGTTGTACGAGCTCGCGAGCATCAGATCGAAAATTCCGGTGTATGTACCCGACTGTACGCCAAGCGGGAACCCCGGGAAGTAGGGAACGGCTGTTGCGACCGCCGCGGTGCCAATGAACGGCGTGCTGGTGCAGCAGTGAATGTGCGAGGCTGTGGTCGTGCCGATGAGACCGGTGAAGCTCATGTCGACCGTGAGCAACGATCCGGACAGTGACACGGTCGTGAGACCGGTCCCGGGGGAGCCATTCGGCGAGAGTGGCGCACCACCATTCATAACGGCGGTCCAGATCTGGGCGTCAGCGCGCGTAGAGGTCGACAGCGCAGCGAGAACTCCGGTAATCAAGACAGTCCATTTCCCTACGTGCATACTTTCTCCGTGATCCCAGGTGATACTTCCGTCTTCTTGGTGTCCACGCATTTACAGCGAGAATTTGGGGTCAGATCTTTCACGATGCAAACCGACAGCTTGCATTGTGAAAGATCTGACCCTCGTTTCGGCCCGTTTCGCCCCTCGTTTCGCAGACCTCAGTCCTCGATTGCCTCAATGCCACGCCGCTTGAGTTCCTCGAGATGGTCCTTCATGGCTTTGAGCTCTTCGGGAGAATGCCCCTGCCAATCCCCTACCTCGCCCGTGACCCGAAGCGGATCTTGAGTACGGTATGACTTCGTCGGATTGCCCGGATACTTCTTGTCCGTCAGGTTGGGGTCGTCAGCAATCGGGCCGGTCGGTTCCACAACATAGATTCGGCCGGGTCCTTCGCCGATGGCCAGCTCGGCACCCCAGATCGCCGCATTCAATGTTGCAGTCAGATAGACATAGGCCGCGTTCTTACGCTTACCGTAGTTGGAGTTGTAGCCGGCCTCGATCAGGTCCCCGGGCTTCAGGTCGGTCCTGGTACCGTGGTAGAACTGCTGCGAGCTCAGGTCGTCGCTTGCTGTCATCGGTTAGGGCAATGTATGGCAATGAGGACAATGAGTGAGGACAATGAGGGACAATGAGGGTCAGATCTTGCGTGATGCAAACGTGCAGGAACATGCCCGACGCACTAGAATAGCTTCCCCGCGCGGTGCAATGACCGCAGCGCTCTTCCGTATCTAGTATGGATGCAGCTTGCTGTTCGTTTGCATCACGCAAGATCTGACCCCGCCTCCACCCCAAGATCTGACCCCGCCTCCACCCCGCCTCCACCAGATCTGACCCCGCCTCCACCGCGGTTACTCCGCCGGCCATGCCCCGAGCATTCGGCGGACAGCTATCAACTGACCGACGTGGTACGCCGAGTGGTCGACCGCGAGAAGAATGGTGCGCAGGTAGGTCTGGCCGTCACTCCATGGGATCCTGCTTGCAAGATCGAGCGTCGGATCCGTGGCGATGGCCTTGAGTTCCGCGCGATCGCGCCGCACCGCTGCGATGGTTTGATCCCACGCGCTGGAATCTCGCGGCGCCGGCTCGGGTGGCCAGTAATCATCCGGCCATGCTGGCGCCTTGTAAGATGAGTCGCGCATGAACGCGAGGAGGTCCGCCTGGGTGATCCGAATGTGTTCCACCATTTCCCAGGCGGAGTGCGGAAAGTGCTCTGGACGGCGGCCGCGAAGTTCGGCGGCGAGACCAGCGACGGCATCGTCGAAAGTCGCGTGTGCTTGTTTCCAGTCAATCGAGGAAGCGACGATCGATCGCCATGGGTCCAGTGCGGTTTGTTGTGTCATCCAGATCCTCCGGAGAGATGTGTGGCCCGATGTGTAGCGGTATCAGCCAGTGCGCTCGGACAATCCCGGACAATCCGGCCAGGGCCGGGATGGCAACCGCGACAACCAAGGTCCGGACGGATGATAGCATACGGATGATAGCATTTGGTCAGCGATCCAGCACCGGAAGATAAACGCGCCATGGTCCCACCGCGTCGCGGTATTGTTTCGCCATTACACGAGAAATCTGAGCGATATGTCCAAGGTCATGTACGACCCACGCGGACAGTAACTGACGAAGCGTCACTGTCCCGAGCTCCGGATGCTCACCTTCCAGTGCGAGTTGCTCATCGGAAAGTTTCCATCCTGCAAGCGTAGTCAGATTGGCAGATCGCAAGCTTGCAAGTTCGTCCAGCAGCTCGGCGAGCGACTTGCCGTTGCTCTCACGCAATTGAGCAAAGCGGTCGAAGGGTGTGAAGCGACGATTAGTGCCCTGCGTGAGAATGATCTGCGCGCGCGGAATCCAGTCCGTGCGCTCGCCATGAATCAGGTGGCCGATATTGTCATACGGACTCCAGGTCTCGGCGCCTTCATTGGCGTCGATCCATTGGGTGCCGAGCCCGCTGAGCATCGCGCGCAGCACGTCGGGCGTCCGTTCGAGGACCGCGATTGCGGTCGTTGCCTCAAAGTCCATGGGAATATTCAGGTTGGCACAGCTACGGGAAGATCGCAGATTCGGCAGATTCTGTATCAGGTGTCACCGATCGGGTAACAGTCGCCCGGGCAGGACCCTTGTTCCTAAAAATATTCAATTGCGAGCCCCTCATGCCTGGATTTCCCGCACCACGCCGTGCCGTTGTCATCGCATTGTGCCTACCTGTCGTCCTTATCGGCACCCTCGCGCTTTCGTCATCGGGACGATCCCCAGCAACCACGCGAGGGCGATCATCTGATTGGCGTGCGAACATTCGGGCATTCGCCGAGTCACACTTGCAGCATACCGCATGGGGACCGGCGCACGGACAGCGCGACTATGAGATGACACTTTCGCTTGCGCGTGCTGAAGGTGTTCCCGTGGACGACGACGTGTTGTATGCCGCGGCGTATCTGCACGACATGGGTGGGATCCCACCGTACGCGAAGGCCGGCGTGGATCATGGTGATCGCTCCATTCAGCTTGTTGACAGCATCCTGCGCGACGCCGGGTTTCCGATGGAGAAGGCAGCGCTTGTCAAGGAAATCATCGATCATCACCAGTATTACCGGCCGCCGGATACGCTTGCCGTCGCGGTGCTATTTCGGGACGCGGATATCCTGGACTTCTTGGGCGCGATCGATGTTGCGCGGATCCTGTCGTTGACTACGCGCGAAAAGTTCGCGTCCGATCTTCCGCACGCGGTAGCAGCCATTCGGCAGAACATGCT
>JBBRBY010000057.1:0-18782 GCA_038205315.1 Gemmatimonadales bacterium
TAGAGCCACGCTCCGAGCTGACAAACCGCACAAGCTTTCTTCCGGCGCCAAGAATGTGCTGGCGCATGAGCGAGCTCGCCTGTTTCACATCGCGTTCTGCGACGGCGTTGAGAATTGCACGATGCTCCTCGATGGCGCGAGATTCACCGTGGGTGAGAACGAGTTGCATGCGGAGGTAGCGATCACTTTGCTGATGCAGGCGCTGAATGATGGCCATGGTGAAGGGCCGGGCCGCGGGCGCGTAGAGAGTGGAATGAAATTCCCAGTTCAGCTTGCCCCATTCCGCGACGTCTCCCGAGCGAAATGCGGCTTCGTATGATTTGAGGATCTCTTTGGCACGGGAGACATTCTCCCTTCCGGTTCGGACCATGGCGCGGCGGACGAGATCGCTCTCGATCTGCGCGCGCAGCTCGAACAGCTCTTCGATCTCATCGACCGACAGCGAAGACACCACTGCTCCTCGGTGCGGATTGAAGACGACCAGCCCTTCCGCCTCGAGCTGTCTAAGGGCTTCGCGAATGGGTATCCTGCTCACCCCGAGCTCCGCCGCAAGTGCATCCTGGCGCAGCGGCGCATCGTCGGTGTAAACGCCGCGCAGGATACGCTCGCGCAACGCCTCGGTGGCCTGATGTGTCACGGTCTGCCGCGTGATGGGCAGCACGATGAACGACTCAGCTCCGGCGGCATCAGCGGATTTCCTGGGGGATGGAAGCGCGGGTCGGGCCATGGGGTCTCCTGTCAGGGCAAGTTTATTACGATTGCTAGGCGCGGATGAATTAAGATGTTTTCTCTCAATGTGCCAGAACAGTTGAATTGGATACAATATCCCACTCCCCTGAAACCAGCAAGGGCTAAAACCAGGCCCGGGGCCCGATTCATCGGAGGAACATTCACGGGCTGCGGAATTTGCTGGCTCACCACTTCCGGCCGTTGCACCCTGGCATCCGGAAGGCACCGATTCTGGTCGAATATCGAGAGTCTCCGCGCTTCAGATAGTCGCCGACATACCATATTGTGCAGTCGTCCGTCGGGTCCATCGCGGTCTGTGTATAGTCCTCCCAGCGCACCGTGGTAGTCTGGGCTGCGCCTCCGGTCGCCAGTACGGCCTCCTTCATCGTCAACTCACCGCTTGGATCCCTGGCCAGGCGGCCGGTAAATCGCTGGCCCGGAAAATTGGATTCGCTCCCGGATGAATAGCCCAGTCCGATGTTGCCGAACCGATCCATCGCGGCACTACCGAGCCACCGAAAGCCACTATCAGGCGCATAAGTGCCCTGTTGATGGAGGCTGACATCTCCCCGTCTGTCTAGGCGGAACTCGTACCAGCGCACACCGCCGCCGCCAATCGAAGTGTTGACGGAGTGCACGGCCACTAGTGACTGCTGATTACCGATGCGCCGGTAGACCAATCGAGCCATCAGCTTGTCGCCCTGAGCGTCGAGCCGGCGATCAGTTCCTGGCTGTGGAACGCAGCTGGTGAGCTGACCGTCACACAGGTAGTGATAGGGCGCCACCGGCACCTTCGTCGGTCCATCCAGCCGCGTACGTGACGAGTCTGCCCAGTTCACATGAAACTTCCAGACGTAGATCCCGTCGTCCTCCATTACCTTCTTCAGCTGTGTTCCGCCGGCGGCCATGACGATGTTGGGCGCGCCCGGCGGCGGTAGCTGTTTGCCGTCGACATCCGCGTTGTTCAGGAAGTTCACTCCATCGACGATCACGCACTGTTCGGTCGCATCCGCTCCCTTCAGCATCCTTGCGCGGTCGGCAACGCAGGCGTGCTTCTGAATCACGGCATCGCCCGTACTTGTCGGGACGTAGTATCCGTCGGGCCAGATTGCGGGCCGGGGATAATCCGGAAAGAGCGGACGCATGAACTCGTACCGGTAATACGGTCCGAACGGGCTTGGTCCCGTACTGACTGCGTAACACATTGCGTACGATCCCTTTTCGGCCGGAGGCTTTGACGCCCCCGCCGGACGCGGTCCTGCCTCGACCGGTAGCTGAGTCGGCGCGGCGTGCGGCGGCTGGTATAGCTCCACGGCAGCGCCTGGCTGTGACTCACGCGGCTCGCTCACCACCGCCCCATCCGACGCCCTTGGCTCGGCGGGCTCCTTCGCGCGCAGCGGAAGCCGTGAGAATATCGGCATCACGATGAGCCAGCGGTCAGCGAGCTGGTCGTACCGCACCACCGCGTCGCCATTGTTGTGCGTGTCGCACGCGCCGGCAAATCCCCTGAATACGTTGCTCGTCTCCACTGGACCGTACAGCGGAGTACCGGTTGCCGCGAACTGTTTGCCCCGCTTGGTGAAGATCGCCATGCGTGAGTTGACGATCTGGACGATGTGATTCGGTCCCACGGCGAGGCTGTTGTCGGACGGATTTCGCATGGGAGCGTTGCCCTGCGGGCCGACGAAGTCTGCGCCCAGCCCGCCGAAGTCCGCAGCGATCATCGCAGCCGCTCGCGAACCCTCCACCCGCTGTTCGATCCGAGCAGATCCAGGGGGCGTCACGATTTTCGGCGCCGGTATCACCGTGTCCGACGGCGAAGATTCCGATTCTGGATCGCCCGGCGACAGCGAATTCACCGGATGCTCGATTGCCCCGGGCGATGTGGCAACCGCATCCGCGTCACCGGTCTGCGCACGCAACGGTTGCGACAGGTCTCGGAATACCGCATGATGAACCACCGCTCTACGGGATGAGCTGCGTTCCCCGCTCCCGGGTATGCGCTCTGACGGATTCGCTCCGTCTCTTAGTACCGTTAGTACCGTGGTTCCAATGATTACCGCCGCGACAGTGGCGGCCGCGACAGTGGCGGCCGCGGCCGCATACCAGCGCATTCCTCGCCTGTCAGTCAAGTTGTTCTCCGGTAGGTTTTGTCCGATCTGGGATCGACTTCCACGATCAGGGACGTTTCAGGGCCGCGTCACTGAGTCCGTGCCGCGTCATAATTCGCTCGATATCCGGAATCTCCACCGGCACGAACCCGGACATGTTCACGTAACCTTTGTCGGTGATGAGCAACATGTCTTCCAGCCTGAACCCGATGTGCTCACCGGGAATTCGCATCTCTGGCTCGATGGTGAAGATCTCCCCCGGCTGCAGGGTAGCCGCTGCGTACGGTACGTCGTGCACGGCCATACCCACCGTGTGCCCCAGCGCACGCACCGGCGCCTTGCGATACAGATCCACGAATGAATTCGCGGCCTCTCTTATTCTGTCGTCGGTGAAGTTGTAGGTCGCGACTATCGCTTCCATCTTACTCACCGCGTCCCTGGCGATGTCGGCCGGGGTGACGTATGGACGGATGGAGGTCATGAGTGCCTGGTACAGCCGCAGATAGATGCCGTACATCTCGCGCTGGCGCGCGCTGAACCTGCCGTTGGCTGGAAATATCCGCGTTACGTCGGAGGCATAGTAGTTGTAATCGGGCGCATAATCGAACTGGACCAGATCGCCAGACGCGAGTACGGCCGTGTTCTTGTGATAATGCGTGTAGTAGGTATTGTCGCCGGTGGCGATCAGTGCGAAGTACGCCGGACCGTACGCACCATGCTTCTTGAACACGAACTCGGCGTCTGCCTGCAGCTCGTACTCGCGCATGCCGGGGCGAGCATCGCGCATCGCTTCCATTATTCCGAGGCCGGCGATGCGCGTTGCCTCGCGGATCACCTCGATTTCGCCCGCACTCTTGACTGCACGGAGCGAATCGACGATCGGATCGAGATCCCGCACTTCGCTCACCGGCGCAACGGCCTTCAACTTCTCCCGGAAGGCATCCTCGCGCGAACCGCGCCCGTCCCATGGATCGTTTTTCGTCGCTTTTGCGAGCGCGACCGGATCGTAAGCCGACGCGCTGCCAAGCACTTCCGGTTGGAAAGGAGTGAAGATGCTGCGGCCATCGTGTCCGATTTCCGCGAGTGCCGCAGCGAGCCTCTCGCGCGGAAGCACGGTCTCGATCCCCGTTTCCCTTGCTGCGGAGTCGCCCGGCACGAGCGACGGACCGAACATCGATTTCTCACGCCGCTCCGTGGTCGCAGCAAGATACAGTGTGGATCGTCTGCTTCGGCCATCGATGACGAGGATCGCGCGCGGCTCGACCACTCCGGTGAGGTAGTAGAACTCATTACCCTGTCGCAAGGGCTGCTCGCCGGGTCGCTCAGTCGTCCCCTGAATCACCGCAACTCCGTCTCCGATGGATCGCATGACTCCAGCGCGGCGTTGCGCGAATTCGGCGGCGGGGAACACGCGATCGACGACGGGTTGCGCGCCAACGCGATTGACTGGCGTCACGGCCCAAGCCACCGTTGCACAAATAACGACGGAGAGGTGGCCCCTCGCTGAAAATGCCGCTCTGTACGGACTCATCTTGGTCTGCTCATCGCAATGATCTCGTTTGCGTTACCGGTCAGGTCCCAACGGATCAGCGACATTGGAATCAGGCCAGCGGAATTGAACTCATCCATGAATTTCTGCGTCGAATACGCGCTACCCATCTGGCCGGCGCGTTCATCGAGCAGCTGATCGAACTGGATTTTGCCAACGATGTAACTGGTGCCGTACGCTGGTTGCTGCAGATAGAGATGCTGCTCGCCGCCGACGGTCTCACCAGTGAGCCGCAGCCACCCTCGCGGTGTTTCGCGCACGGCAAACCGCCTGGCCTGCTCCATCGTGAAGTCGTTGCTCTGCAAATGCAGGTCTCCGAGAGCGCGTGCCGCCCGCTCTGCAATCAGTACGTATATCAGCTCGTTCGAACGGGGGTGACCATCCAGAAATCCCTCATGCATCATCATTTCTTCCATCGCTGTCGCGAACCCCTCGGTTCGCGTTACGAAGATGTTGTAGAGCAGTGGCTGGCGGCGAATGGGGTCGGGATGCGGCTCCTGCTCCATGCGAGCAAGATCAATCCAGTGATAGTCGTGCGTGAGCATGACGATCGGATCTCTGTGATTCACCTCGTCAAAGAATTCGAGTGGGCTGCCTGGTGGGACGAATGCACCTTCTCTCGCGCGCAGCGCGGGATCGAAGTAATCGCGGACCGTCATCACCCGATGATCGCTCATGAACTTCACGTATTCGGTCACGGCGCGGCCGAAACGATCCGCGAAGATCTTCGCGGAGCCAATACGATCGAGCGGTGACAGGTTCTGGTTGCGATCTTCTTCGAGCTTCAGCGTGGCGCGCGAGCGTGCAAGCTCGCGCCGCATGAGCAGCTCTTCCTCGGCCCACGTGTAGGGTACGAGCTGAACGTTCCGGAGGTACCAGTTGTAGTTCGCGATTCCGATTCCGGATGGCCCGGTCCTGGAGGGCGTTTCTCGCTCGAGCCAGGTCACGAAGTCATCAGTCGCCGCTCTGGCGACGCGCGCCGCGGAATCTACGGACGGATTCGTCGAGGATACGCGCTCTGACAGCGCGGCAAGATCGGTGCTCTGCTGCCGCATGCTCGCGGTGCCCCAGGTCCAGAGGTCGCGACCGTTGCCGGTGAGATTGCGCCGCGCTGACCTCAGCAATGCCGGAATACTTCGCAAGCGCGCTGCGAGCTCGCGAGATGATTCCGGCGTCAGCGGAAAGCGCCATGTCCACAGCTCGATCGCTGCCGCATTCACTGTCCCCTCGCGCGCCGGCTGATCGCTGCGTGATGGGAAGACAGTAACGTAGAAGGCCGGGTTCCGGGCCCAGGGTCGAAGTACGCGATGGTTGAAGTCGAGACCGTTCATCTCCGCGCGCACGATGTGGTAATCGACTTGGTCGTGAATGGACCACCCCGTCGTGTCGAGCACGGTCAATCGCCGTTGAAACGCCGCCAGCCCCGCGTACTGTCTGGCCATCGCCGCGAAGGAATAGTCAGGAACGCCGGCAGGCATTCGGGGCTGTTCAAACGTGCGCCATTCACGGAACAGCGCAACGAGCCCCGGACGCCCGCCGGCAACGGTGTCCACCCCCTGGGCGGCCACAGATGAGCCGACAGCTATGACCGCGGCGACGATTGCAATTGAAGCGAGTTTCACGCGCATTATATCTCGCAGGAGGAAGGGTCCCCGTGAGGCGGGCGCCGGCCGAGACCGTACCTCTCACCGTGGTCAGCATCTTACTAAACCTCGTATACTGTATACAATACGTTTAAAGCCGCCGCGACGGAAGAGCAGAATTGCTCAGCCACACGACGGCTGCGGCTTGAACCGAAACCACCTCACACACACATGCGGCGCCCAGCGCCCGGAGGTCCCCGATGAATCGCGGATCGGCTCCATTACGTACTCGCAGCACGACGCTCCCAAACGAGGCGAGACTTCTGCACGGACGCTTCGTGCGCACTTGGCTTGGTCTGCTCGTCGCGCTTTGCGCGGTCGTCAGCCCGGACTCGGCCGTCGCCCAGGAAGTCCGTGGGCCCGTTAACCCGGACTACCTCTCGGGCCTCAAGTGGCGGTCGATTGGACCCTACAGGTCGGGAAATGTCTCGGCGGTCGCAGGGATACCAGGAGATTTCACCACCTACTACATCGGTACGCCGGAAGGTGGAGTCTGGAAGACCTCGAGCGGCGGAACGGTCTGGACACCGGTCTTCGACGACCAGCACGTTCCGTCGGTCGGCGCACTCGCGGTTTCGGCGTCCCGGCCCAAAACTGTGTTCGTTGGGACGGGCGATCCTTCCGGGTGGTCGTTCACCCCAGGCAACGGTGTGTACCGGAGTGATGACGGTGGAGCATCCTGGCGCAATGTCGGTCTCGAGAAGACGCGCTACATCAATTCCGTGATCGTCGATCCGCAGAATCCGGATGTCATACTAGTCGGCTCGATCGGGGCCGCGCAGGCCGGCGGAGCAGCCAATCCGAATCGGGGCGTCTACCGCTCCACCGATGGCGGAGCGACGTGGACGCACGTGCTCTACAAGGATGCGTATACGGGCGTGCGCGGGATGTCGGCCGACGCGGCAGATTCGCGGATCGTCTACGCCTCCTTCCAACGCGGCACCATGGGCGTTTCGCCGGCCGAGCTAGCGAAGCTCGCACCCCTCGGAACGGGCATCTACAAGTCTTCGGATGCCGGCGCGAGTTGGACGCTGCTCGAAGGAGTCGGTCTCCCGGCGGGCGTGCCCAGCTATGAAGTGGCTGTCGCTTCGGGCACGAAGGGCATGCGAGTATATGCCGAAGCGCAGGGCACCGGCAGAGACGCTGGCGGCGTGTACCGTTCGGACGACGGCGGCCGCAACTGGACCCTGGGAACGAGGGAGATCGGGAGTGCCGGAGGCCGCGTCTACGTGGATCCGAAAAATCCTGACGTGGTATACCTGATGGGGACATCGATGTACCGCTCGATCGACGGCGCCCGGACGTTCGCGTCGTACAAGGGCGCGCCTGGTGGGGACGACAACCGCAGCCTGTGGATCGACCCCGCCAATTCGCACCGCATGTTGCTCGGAGCCGATCAGGGCCCCACGATCAGCGTGGACGACGGACTCACGTGGACTCCGTGGTACAACCTGCCCAACGGACAGTTCTACAACGTCACAACCGACGGTTCGTTTCCCTACGCCGTCTGCGGATCACAACAGGACAGCGGAACAGCGTGCGTTCTCAGTCAGAGCGATTACGGCCGCATTCGAGAGAACGATTGGTACGCCATCGGCGGATTCGAGCGGGGAGCGATCGTCACCGACCCACTCAACGCGCGGTGGATCTACACGCAAGGTTGGTATCACGTTCTGCGAAGATATGATCGCACGACGGGACAGGTTGCCGTCCTCTATACACCCACACCCGAGGACCGTTTTGGCGGTCTGCCGCCGATGGCGTTCTCGCCGCAGGACCCGCATTTGATGTACATGGCCGCTCAGTACCTGATGGCTTCGACCGATAGCGCGCGCAACTGGCACAGAATCAGCCCCGACCTCACCGTCGCCGCAACGGCAGCGGACACGAGCGGAGCCGCACCTCGGTTCCGGCGTTACGAGCCGTTCATTCAGACGATGTCCGTATCAGCGCTGACACGGGGCGAGATCTGGGTGGGGACCAACACCGGATTGATACAGCTGACGCGCGACGGCGGGAAGTCGTGGTCCGACATTACGCCATCCGGTCTCCCAGCGAGAGCTGTCGTCAACACTGTGGAGGCATCGCACTCGGTTCCAGGTGTCGCGTACGCCGCGGTCAGTGCTCCGGGTGACTCGCGTCCGTATGTCTATCGCACCCGCAATTTTGGAAGGGCATGGACTGAGATCGTAAGCGGCCTGCCGGACGACGGCCTCGTGCGCGCGGTGCGCGAGGATTCCGTCGCGGCGAATCTCCTTTTCGCCGGAACGGTGAACGGCGCGTGGGTTTCCTTCGATCGCGGCGACCACTGGCAATCGATGCAGCTCAATCTTCCTACTACGGTCGTGAGCGACATCGCCGAGCACGGGAACGACCTGGTGATCTCGACATACGGACGGGCGCTGTGGGTGATGGATGACGTCACGCCACTACGGAGCGTGGGTTCCGCGCTGGCTTCGGGTGCAACGGCGCACCTATACCCGCCGGTCACCACGCTGCGAGTGCGGTGGGACAACGACCAGGATACGCCGCGGCCACCGGAAGTGCCGGCGGGCGAGAACGCGCCCGAAGGCGCGATTATCTACTATCATCTGGACCACGCCACGTCCGGGCCGATCGCGCTTACCATACGGGACTCGCGTGGAACGGTAGTGCGACGCTATACCAACGTCGCGCCACCTCCTGCTCTCATGCCGAACGTTCCGACTTACTGGTTCGCTCAGCCGGAAGGCCTGCCGACTTCTGCGGGTCTGCACCGCGTGCTGTGGGATCTGCGCTACCCTGATCCGCTTACGCTCCCGTATGGCTACTACGGCGACATGCTCACGTACACGGAGTACACTCTCACATGGCACGCCGTAAAGGGCAACACTCCCCGTGTGCAACCTCCGGGACCGCTTGCCATACCTGGCAAGTACAGCGTCGAGTTGACCGTAGATGGACACACATATTCACAGTCCTTCACGCTCGTCAATGATCCGCGGGTGAACGTAACCCAGTCCGCGCTCGCTGAGCAGCTGCGTTCCGAGTTGGCGATGACCGCGGGAATGGACGTTGGCTATACCGGTTTCTATCAGATTGACACGCTTCGGACGGCGCTTGTGGCAGCCCGCCGACGAATGGCGTCAGCGCCCAACAGTGCGGCGTTGGACTCCAGCGCTGGCGCACTCGATCGCCGGCTAGCCGCCCTTGCAACCGACGGATTCGGGATGGCGAACCGCGATCTTGCGCGCCATCTGGAGGATGCGGACTTTGGCGACGTCGCGCCGACGAGGAGCAATCTCGAAGCGGTGGATGCGAACTGCCGCCAGTTGGACACGTCGGTGCGGGAATGGCATGAGCTGGAGGCAGCAGCCGTACCGCATTTGAGCGATCTCCTGGCGAAGGTAGGTCAGGCGCGTTTACCACGTTCCAGCGTCATTCAGCGACCGGCGTGCGGCGCCAGCGCCGCGCAGACCACGCACGCTACCAACTAGCCGGCCAGCGAATCGGTGGTACCGAACGAGAGAAAGGCGGCAGACCGCATTGGTCTGCCGCCTTTCTCTCGTTCGTCGCAGTCTAGCTCACTGACACGTTGGTGCGTTTGACGGCTTCGTGTCCCAGTAGATCCGCGTGCCGAAATTGTCGGCTCCCTGACGTGCTATCGCCGCATTCAGATTCGCTGCGTTGACTGACGCTTCAGTCGTGGAGTAGTAGTATCGCCGTGGGATGTACGGCACGATCGTGTTGGGCCCGGGCACCACATTGGCAGGCTGACATGTGCGCCGCCACTCTGCCCATGCCTGCGCATCATCGGAGAACAGGGCAATCCACTTCTGGGTGGCAATCTGCTTAAGCCCGGCGACACCACCCTGGTAGGCCACACTGGGAGATGCGAGAAAGGCGCCGATGGCGGCGGCGTCGGTGATCCCCCACTGAGCCATTGAAGCCTGAATCGCCGCATTGTAATCCGCCGCGGCCTCGCCGTGCGGCACACCGCCGATGCTGCGTTCAGCCGCTTCCGCGCGGGTGAACATCAGCTCGGCGTACGTCATGATGTACGAAGGCGTCGCCAGGCCGGCCGACGTTCCGAATGTCCCATAGGAGGTGACACCCGGGTAGAAGATCACGCCGGGCCTCGACGCCTTCCGGTACCACTTGTTGGCGGAGTCCTGTGTGAGCGCGGCGGGCATTCCACCATAGCCCGAAGGATACGCGGATGAATCGACGACAGGCTGACCATAGACCCTCAAGCGCGGATCATTGGTCATCAGGGAAGTCATCGTACGTGCCAACCGCGCATCATCACGAGTCTTCAACACGTCGGCGAAGGGATTATCGGATACGCCATCGCCCGGCCATACGACTCTGGCATTATCCGAGTTCGATTGCAGTACGCCGCCGGGATCGCCGAAGGCCACCTTGAGCTCCGCGTCTGCCGTCGCTGGATCCACGTTCACAATTCGCAAGGCATAACGCGCGTGGAGTGAGTTCGAGAGCCGGCGCCATTTCGCGAGATTTCCCTGATAGATCGGATCGGCGTTTCCAAGCCCCGGCGATCCGGCGGCTGCGCCGGCCATTGCGTCCGACGCTGATTTGAGCGTTACGAAGAAACCGGCGTAGATGTCCTTCTGTGCATCGTACTTGGGAGTGACGACACCAGAATCTGCGCTCGCCGCCTGGGAGTAGGGGACGTCACCCCACTGATCGGTCAGGTAGCTGAAGTCCCACGTCTGCATCACCTGGGCGGGTCCGTAGACTGCCGGCTGTGCCGCCACCTTTCCCTTGGCGATAACCTGCCGGAAGTCCTCGAGATCGCTCGTGTAGGCCGAGTTGAAAGTCCCCGACGTTCCATCCGCCTGAAGGCTGATGTAGGAATCCGCGGTCGGATAGGTGGTGTTCGCGAGCTGCTGCGTGATGATCGCCGCACCGCCGAATCCTATCCAGCGGCGGACAGAAGCGGCCGTGGCCGCCGTGAACAGCGCGCTCGCGGGTGCGGTCGTCGGGCTGTTCGGGTTACGGTTGGCGGTCGTGATGTCCGATGTGTTGCAAGCCACTGAACCGGCTGCGAGCGCAAGCCCCGCAAGGCCGCTCATCCAAGTCTTCTTCATAATTTCCTCTCGCTAGCGATGGCGGTTTATGGGGTGACCTGCACGGTGATGCCGACGCTACGTGTAGTAGGCATCGGCGCGAACTCGAGTCCTTGGGCATTACCCGTGTTGTACGTGAACTCCGGGTCGATGTTCGGAACGTTTGAGTGCGTCCACAGGTTGCGTCCGACAAATGCCACGTTCACATTCTGCGCGCTGAATCGCCTCGCGAACTCCGCTGGCAGGTCGTACCCCACGCGCAGCTCGCGAAGCTTGACATAGCTATCGTCATAGGTGTACGCCTGGTTGATCAGCCACAGTGACTGGAAGTAGTTCTCGGATGTCACGTTGATCGTATTCGCCTGACCAGTCGTCTTGTCGATTCCCTTCACGACGATCCCGGGGTTGTTCCAGTCCACCTCGCGTCCTTTCAGCGTATTGGCGCACATGCCGCTCTGGTCGCACATCATGTTGGTGTTGCTGAAGAACTTTCCGCCTTCGTGAAAGTCGAGCAGGAAGCTTGCCGTGAAGCGTTTGAGCCGGAATGCGTTGTTCCAGCCGCCAACCCAACGCGGGTTGACGTTTCCGAGTACCGCCTGCGGTCCGCGGATCGGATCACCGTTCTGCGTGAGCAGATTTCCATTCGCGTCGCGCAGGAACGTGTAGCCCGTGAGCTGGCCGTACGGCTGACCCACAGTCGCCACAACGGAAGCGCTTCGCTGAGTACCGAGCACGACCGTCTTGAGTCCCGGAGAGAGGGACACGACCTTGCTCTTGTTGGTCGCATAATTGAAAGTGCTCGTCCAGTTGAGCCCATTATCCGAGCGGAGTGGCGTGACGCCGAGCGTCGCCTCGAACCCCTTGTTGGATATCTGTCCGGCGTTGATCGCCTGCGTCAAGTATCCGGAGGTTGGGGGGATGACCAGATTGAGGATCTGGTTCTTGGTTTCCTTGTCGTAGTAGCTCGCGTCGAGCGTCACGCGGCTGTCCAGGAACGCCAGCTCAGCGCCTGCCTCGGAGCTAGTGGTCTGCTCCGGCTTGAGTAACGCGTTGGCCAGATTGTCAGAGAGTGAAAATTGCGGCAGCGATCCGAATTTGGTCGATGAGCCGTTGAAGACTGTCAGCAGCTGATACGGATTCGCGTCGCTTCCGACGCGGGCGAAAGCGCCGCGCAATTTCGCATATGAAAGCCACCGGGACTTCAGCCGGGGCAGCGCATTCGTCAGTACCAGCGAGGTATTGACGCCTGGGTAGAAGTAAGAGTTCTGGCCCGCTGGAAGAGTGGATGACCAGTCGGTGCGCCCGGTCGCTTCCACAGTCCACCAGTTGTCCCAGGTGACGGCACCGGACTCGTAGACGCTGTTAACTCGCCGATCGGAGGAGAACTGCTGCAGCGTCGGCGTAATCGCGGCATTCGACACGTTGTAAATGCCGGGAACCGAGATGCCGGGGGTCGACACATTTGAGCTTCCGAAGGTATTTCGGCGAAGCGTGCCGCCGAGTAGGCCGTTGAAGGTAAGCCGGGACGTCAATGCTCGGTTTGCGTTGAGCAACAGATCCACATTGCTTTCCGTGTTGTTCTGATTCGCGGCGGAAAAGGCGCCGGCGTAGTTTGGATCGGAGTACTGGATGTTGCCGGCGGCGAAATTCCGATTGATGTTCCAGTTGTAATAGTCCTGACCGCCGCGGAGCGTCGCCGTGAGCCAGCTTGCGACATCATACGTACCGCTCACGCTTCCGATCACGCGGTTGCGGATATCGTATTCGGGGTTGTTGTACTGAAGCCAGTACGGGTTGTTGTGAAAGTTGGTATTCCAGTTATACACGTTGCCATTCGCGTCGTAGTACTTCGTCTTGAGCTCGTCCATGTTCACCTGGCGTCCGAACCAGATGAATTGCTCCAGGATGCCGGTGTTGTATCCCTGACCCGGCCGATTGTGCGCCGTTCCCTGGATGTACTGCACGGTACCTGAGGTACTAAACTTTTTACCGAGGCGAAAGTTCCCTGCCAGCGCACTCGTCAGGGTTCGGAAGGTGTTGTTCGGAATGACGCCCTGGATGTTGGTGTTGCCAATCGAGAACCTGCCATTCGCATTGTCAGAGCCGCCGGATAGCGCGAAGGTATTGGCGATGTTGTGGCCGGTCTGGAAGAAGCTGTCTGCGTTGTCCGGGTGAGGAATGAACGGAGTCGCCTGCCGCACACCGTTCACGACGGGGCTGTCGAATTGCGGTATTAGCTGGCTTTTCATTCGCGGTCCGTAGCTCTGGTCATAGCCGTCGTTGATTCCACCGCCCTGACCGTCGACGTAGGCGAACTGTCCCGCCGATCCCTGACCGTACAGGTTCTGCCAGTCCATGTAGATGGATGGCGTGTCCCATGTATAGGTGCTCGTAAGCGAGCTGCGTAACCTCGCGTCGGTATTCACTCCGTGCTTTGTCGTTATGACTATGACCCCGTTAGCCGCGCGCGAGCCGTATAGTGCCGCGGCGTTGGGTCCCTTCAGCACCGAGACCGATTCGATGTCTTCGGGATTGATGTCGTTGATGACGCTGCCGAGGTCGAGCCCGAACGACGCCGCATTGGCGAGCGTTCCAACATTGAAGGATCCGCCGCGATTATCGTTGGAAACCGGGACTCCATCCACTACGAAAAGCGGGTTGTTGTCGCCGTTGATCGAGTTGGACCCGCGAATGGTGATCTTCGTGGATGCGCCCGGAGTTCCGGAGCCGGTGATCGCCATTCCCGAAACCTTGCCAGCGAGTTGATCGACAAAGTTCTGCGAGTGGCTGGCGTTGAGCTCGGTGCTTGAAATCTCCTGCTGCGCAGTTCCGAGCTGGCTTTTTTCGCGCTGTACGCCGAGAGCGGTGGTGACGACGCCCTGAAGGTGGTTAACCAGGGCGGAAACTACGAAGTCCGCGCTCACCGTCGTTCCCACTCTGGGAGTGACCGCGACTGTTTTCGATGCATACCCGATCCGGCGGACCATGACGGCAACGGTGCCGCCGGAAATGCGGTCGGCTGGTATGGATAGTGTGTACCTGCCCTGATCATCAGTGACGGCGCCGATGCGGAGCGCCGTGATGCTGACGGTAGCGGCCGGGATGGCCTCTCCCGTTTCAGCTGTGACTCGGCCCGAGATGATCGCCGTTTGCGCCTGCGATTGCGCAGGGGCGGCGAGCATCGGGCCGGCAAACGCAAGAGCGAACAACGCCAATCGCTTCATGTGTCCTCCGGAAGGGACAGTCGGATGGCTGGTGGCCCGGCCGTGAATAGATTTATGGATACAATATCCAACGTCCACGGATATAATATCCCGCTAAGAATGCGCAAGGGCAATGTTTTCCTCGCAAATCAGTTCCGGCCGGCGGATGGCCGGCCGCCCAGGTCAGCCAGTCACGGGTCAGCCGGTCACGGGCTAGCCGGTCCGCGACGACCGCGCTGCCGCCGACACCTGCGCTGGTTGAAATCCGGGGCAACCTCCCGCCCATCATGGCGTTGAACTCCGTCAGCGATCGGCCCACGATATCGGTGTACGCTGCCCGTGCCACCGCGAGCGACTTCTCCAGCTGTGCCAGCTGCGTCATTGCCTGGGTCGTCGGGCGAAATTCGGCGCCCCCGGCGACGTCTCCCGCGCCGCTGCCGACCTCGCCCGCCAGCCAGACGACCTGCATGTAAAGACTCGCACGCTCCACGAAGTACTTGTCGTCGCTCTGGAGGTCAGCTCGCGACAGAAGCTGGCGTTCCCCGGACGCCATAATCGTGTCCAGCCGCGTGAGCGGAGAAATAAGCTCGCGCTTACCTTCGCTCCCCCGCAGCTCGTCGGCGATCTGCTTGCGAATCAGCTCGTACGAATTGATCATATCCGCAGCGTCTTTCATGGCGTCGCGAATGCGAATCTGCGCTCGGGTCGACGCAATCAGATCGGTATCGGCTGAGGTCGTGGCCGTATCACGAACGATCGTGAATGGCTGAGTCCAGCTCCGACCTCCCAAGCTCAACCGCACCGAGTACGTGCCCGGCGCCGCGATCGGTCCCGTTCTCAACGGCGGCTCGATTCCCCAGTGCAGGACCGGACGCGTCGGCTTACCCTGGAATCGCGGCTCCGCGAAGATGTGCGGGTTGTCAGGCGCGAGTGTGCGGAGCGCCACCTGCGTCGCTGGCTCATACCTGATGTCCCAGGGAACACGGTTCAATCCGGCGCGTGACCGCATTCGCATCTCGCGCACGACCCTGCCGGATGAATCCACCACCGTAACGCGGACGCTGTCGGCGGAATCCGGCAGCTCGAATGTGAAATCCGCGTGACCGCTCCGCGCCTGGCGGAAAGCGAGATGCGGTGCGAACAGCCTCGTCGCGCTCGAACCCGTAGTGCTCGCGCCCTGCTCGAGGGCGGTGATGTCGCGAAGAATGTAGAGTCCCCGGCCATACGTCGATACAACCACGTCGTGCCAGCGCTTCGGAACAACGATCCAGCTGACCGGGGCCGCAGGCAGGCCGGCGTTGAAGCGCGTCCAACTCCCGCCATCGTTCATCGAATAGTAGAAGCCGTTACCGGTGCCTGCAAACAGCATTCCCTTCTTGTTCGGATTCTCCGCCACTGCCATCACATACGCCAGCGGATGATCTTCGGGCAGGTTCGACGTGATCATGTGCCATATGCGTCCGTAATCCGTCGTCTTGAGGATGTACGGCCTGCGATCGTCCATCATGTGCAGATCGACGGCGACATACGCGGTTGCGGGATCGAAATGTGAAGGCTCGATCTTGCGGATCGTTCCCCAGGCAGGAAGTCCCTTCATGTTCGAAGTGACGTCGGTCCAGTGCGCACCGGCGTCGAGGGTGTACCAGAGCTTGCCGTCGTTCGTCCCGGCCCAGATCAGTCCGCGGCGCACCTCTGATGGAGCGATCGCAAACACCACTTCGCCGTAGAACTGACCGAGATTGTCACCGACAATGCCACCCGACGATACGATGCGCGAAGTATCACGCGTGGAGAGATCGGGACTGATCACCGACCAGTTCTGCCCGCCATCCGAAGTCCTGAAGATCACCTGGCATCCGTAGTACACCGTCTTCGTATCGAACGGGTCGATCGCGAGCGGCGGTGTCCAGTGGCAGCGGTACTTGAGAGCGTTTGGCGGCGAATCGAGGGTGTGAATCCACGGACTCACAGCTCGAGCGAGTTTGGTGTGCGCATTGTAACGCGTTACCTGATCGCCATAGCATGTGGCCCAGACGATGCTAGGATTCGCAACATCCGGAATCGTGAAGCCGGACTCGCAACCGCCGAGTCCGTCCTCCCACGGCGTATGATTGAAGGTGTTCGTGAAGCCCGGATCGGCAGCCGATGCTTCGTTCGCCGCGACAGTCGCGCGGGGCGACATGCTGTCAGCCTTCACGGACGGACGCACCACGGAGTCGCGGCGCGTGCTATCCGTCCGCGTACTGTCCACGGGCCGGCGAGCTCTGGGCCTGCCATCCGCGCGAATGGGTGAGTCACTTGCACCGCGCATCGGATAACTGTTGTCCTGACGATTGGAGTAGATCCAGTAGGGGACTCGTCGATCAACCGCCACGTGGTACATCTGGCCGTTGGGCAGCGTCACCGATGTGAAAGTGCGGCCATGGTTGAACGTTATGTGCGCGCCGGCGTCGTCGGTGAGCGCGAATGTGTTGGCGTTGGTGGGATCGAACCAGATGTCGTGCGTGTCCCCGCCCCACGGCATGTCCCTGAACGTCTTTCCTCCGTCGGTCGAGCGCCAGAAGCTGCTGTTCGCGATCAGTATCTCGTCGGCGTTCGCTGTGGACACCTTGATGTTCACGTAATATCCGGCGCGGCCAATGAGCGTTCGCGCCCAGTTCGCGACCGTCCACGTTCGTCCGCCATCGTCCGACCGCCATACGGAGCCCTGATCGGCAGTCTGGATCAGCGCGTAAACGCGATTGGAGTTCGTGGGCGCGATCGCGACATCTACCTTGCCCAGCGGAGAATGCGGGAGTCCGGGATCGGTGACGCGTGACCACGTCGTGCCGCCGTCCCGCGTCACGTACACACCGCTCGAAGGTCCGCCGCCGAACATGGCCCACGTGTGCATCACAACCTGCCACATCCCAGCGAACAGCACCTTGGGATCGTGTGCGTCCATCGTGATGCCGGAGCACCCCGTGCCGTCGTCGACGAAGAGCACGCGTGCCCAGGTAGCGCCGCCATCGGTGGTGCGGTACACACCGCGCTCCTCCTGCGGTCCCGTAGCTCGGCCGAGCGCGCAGACAAACACGATATTGGGATTACCAGGATCGACCAGAATCCGTCCGATGCGTCCAGTCTCGTGCAGGCCCATGTTCGTCCAGGTCTTTCCCGCATCGGTGGACTTGTAGATCCCGTCGCCCATCACATCCGCGTCGCGGACAGCCCACGCCTCGCCGGTTCCTGCCCACACGGTCCCAGGCGCTGACGGCGCCGTTGCCAGTGCGCCGATGGCCTGAACCCGCATGCTGTCGAAGACGGGCACGAAGGTCGCCCCGCTGTCGGTCGATTTCCACACGCCACCGGAAGCAGAACCCATGTACCAGGTCTTCGGATCACCAGCGACCCCGCTGACCGCCGATATTCGTCCGCCGTTCGCAGGTCCCATGAACTGAAACTGGAACGGTTCGGTCCGCGCACCGGACCTCGCGGAATCCGGCCGCTGTTGCGCGCGCGCTACCCACGGGAGGGTGAGCAACGCTGCGAGACTCATGATGGCGGTGCGGTGAACCAGCGACGGGCGTGCTGTCATTTGCGTGCCTTGTTGTGTTGTCGGAGAGCTGAGCCAACCGAAACTACGACGCGAAGCTCCCGGTCGCATGTGCCCCTGGCGCGGATCATCGCCGACGCCTGCTTGACCCGGGGGTGAACAGGCGATAATCTCGCCTCGGCGCCGATTGCGACAGTTCGGCGCGAGCAACTTTCCAAGGAGCAACCGAGTGTCCGAAAATCGCGATCGGCCCGACCCCAGCCCCTCGGCCTCTCCCGGCATGCGCCGACGCGACTTTCTCGATCGGAGCACCCGGATCGCCGTCGGGCTCGGCGCGCTTCAAATGGGGTTTGGGAGTGAAGCCTGGGGCGGAATACTGTCGTCGGGCGTGAACGTGAAGTTTGCGACATCCGGACTCGAAGCCGACGAGCTGACGCTCGGGAATGGGGCGATCGCCGCGGCCTGGACGACGACCGGCGGTGTCTTCAGACCGGCGAGCTTCAGGGATGTCCTCAACCACGCGATGCTTCCGGTACCCGCCGACGCATTTTCGCTGACGCTCGCGGACAGGTCCTCCATCCGCTCCAGCGATATGAAGATCACTTCGCCACCGCGAGCCGACACGCTGATCGCCAACGCTGCCGCATCGCGCGCCGCCGAGCGTGTCGGCGGTCAGCAAGTGACTGTCACACTGCACGATACGGCTGATCGAATGGAAGTCGTGTGGCGCGGAATTCTACGGGACGGGTCTCGCTACATTCGCCAGGAGATCACCATTCGCGCGCTCGGCGGCGAGGTGCCGATTCACGAGATCGCGTTGCTGGACTTTCATGCGCCTGACGCGATGGTGGCGGGAACGGTGCGGGGCACGCCCATTGTCATAGGCAACGCGTTTTACGCGTTCGAGCACCCGCTGGCGAACAACGCGGTCGATGGCGACCGT
>JBBRBY010000058.1:0-18755 GCA_038205315.1 Gemmatimonadales bacterium
GCGGCTGCATTTACGACATCCTTCATCGCGGCGGCCATCTTGCTGCCTGCCTCGAGGCTTATTTCGTGCGCCTTGGCGGTCATCTCCGCCACGGTATCCTTCACATCGGCGCCCCGGTGACCCGGGCTGCGCTTGGGTGGAGGAGGAGGAATGGAAGGAGCCACCGGGGTCGCCGATGCGTCTGGCGTGACCTCAGGCGTGACTGACTTATCTGCCATGGGCGGCTTGTTTGGGAGAAGGGGTAGAAACCGCGCTAAGTATATGATTTTTCGACACTTTCGCAAGCCATGCGGGCATATGGGGTGGCGTACTTGTGCTCAATAGTGGATATTATGGCCGGAATGGGCGCAATCAGTGCCACGCGGGTAACTGCAGGTAACATCTGTGACCTCTGAGACTGGCCAGATCGACCAGGCTGACCTCGACCAAGAGGTTATCAAGCGCGTCCTGAACGGGTCGCGGGACGCGTTCGAGCTGCTCATCGTCCGTTACAGCGATCCGCTGTACCGGCACGCGCTGGGCATGACGGGCAGCCCCGACGTAGCGGAGGACATCCTCCAGCAGTCGTTCATCAAGGCATATGCCCACCTCGGCGAGGTGCGGGGGCGATTCGACGCGTGGGTATTCCGCATCGTGGCCAACGCGTGCAAGGACTGGCTCAAGAACATTCGCCGGTCCCACGTCAGTTACGAAGAGGACGATCAACCGTCCTCATATTCGACGCCCGAAGAGGAACTGGATCGCAATGAATTGCGGACGGATCTCGAGATGGCGCTCGCCGCTCTTGCACCAGCGCTCCGCGAAGCTTTCGTGATGAAGCACGTCGAGGGCAGGTCGTACGAGGAAATGGCGGAACTGTTGCGTACCACGGTTGGAGCACTGAAGATGCGCGTGCATCGCGCACGCGAAGCGCTCCAGCACTTGCTCGAGGGGAAATACGCCTGATGCACGATGACCTGAACCACCCAGAGGGCCGTTCCGATCCCGGGCTGGACTACCAGCCCCCACGATCAAGGCCCGGCGAGCCCGGCCAGACGCCAGTGAGCCCGCTACCGGATCGCGAAGTACCACTGCCTGGTGGTGTTGCGACTTCAGTCCTGCACCAGTGGCTCGATGGTGACGTGAGCCTTTCTGTAGTCCGCGCAACGCCTGGCGGAAACGATGCCGTTGATCTGTGGACCAAGATCCACGACGAAGCTGAAACGCTGCGGAGCCGAACAACCCCTCTGTACGTTCACAAACGGATCATGGATGCGCTCCCGGAAGACACGTATCGGGGACATCATCCCTGGTACAAGCGTTCGGTCCATCTGACGCCGCCAGTGATGATGGTCGCGGCGGCTGCGCTCATCGGGATAGGCGTAATCCTCGCCCAAGCGGCGTTCAGATAGCCTGAGGGCCCGCGGTTTGCAACTAGGGGGATGCGCACAAGAACAGGCGCTTGAATATCCCTCTGGAGGCATACCCATGAAGTATCGTTTGCTGGGCGCGTGCGTGGCTGCGGCCTGTTGTGCGGCCCCCGCGTTCGCGCAGGGACTTACGCGAGTCGAGATCCTCGGCCTGCAGCAGCAGCTCCGCGACGACGGATGCGGCGTGACGCACGTGACCGGCCGGATGGACGCAATGACCCGCGGGGCCGTGAAGAAGTGCGGGAGCAAGTACAGCGGCGCGACCGATGCGCGGTCCATGCTCGCGGCAATGCACATTGGATTCGAAAACGGAAATGCAGCTCCTACCATGGGACAGGCGCGTGCCGGCGGCAGCATGAGCGCGGGCGGAATGAGCGGTTCGATGAACAGCTCGATGAACAGCTCGATGAACGGCTCGATGAACGACAGCGCGCGTCGCGCACGTCGAGGAATGAACGGCGTGAACGGCGTGAACGGCATGAACGGCATGCAGATGCGCGACAGCACTGGCCGGATGCGGCGGGGCCGCATGCGCGATAGCTCGATGATGCACTCGCGCGATACGAGCAGAGCACGCCGCAGTGGCGAAATGATGGATACGGACAAGGCCACACCGATGACGCCACCCTCGAAGCCAATTCCGCAGTAATGGCGAAGAACCGGTGCGGCTCGACAACGAAGGCCGGATCGCCTACTATGTAGCGTGACGTCCCACCGTACTGCCAGCCTCAACTAGCATGACCACTTGAGGAGCATCGTAGTGCTGGGGGCCGCGGTAGTTGCCGCGGCCCTCGTGTTTCTTGCGACCAGCGCGCCTGGACCCGGGCTCGATCCAGACTCCATGGCGTACGTGGGCGCCGCGAATTCCCTGGCACACGAGGGGCGGTTGCGCGTGCCGACGGCGGAGTGGAATCGTCGCGACTCGACATCCACGCTTTCGTTGTGGCCTCCGGGATTCCCCGCCGTAGTCGCGCTGCCTGTGGTGTTGGGTGCGTCGCCGATTCAATCGGCGCGGTGGATCAACATACTCTCCGCGGCTCTCGCCGCCGCAACCATCGTCATGATCATTGCGGCGCCGCTCGGCCTGTGGGCAGGGGTGGCTGCCGTGTTGATGGTATTCGCGACGCAGGCGGTGTTCGACTCGTATTTATCCGTCCTCAGCGAGCCGCTGTTCCTGGCGATCATGCTGCTGCTCCTCGCGACTATGATCCACGCGCGCGACAGGCTGCTTCTACTCAGTGTTCTCGCGACCGCGGCAGTGATGGTGCGCTACGCTGGCGCATGCGCGCCCGCCGCCGCGGTGCTATGGACGATCTTCGATTCGCGACGAGACACACAAGCCCGGTGGCGACGTGCGATCACTGTCGCGCTGCTCCCGTCACTGTTCATTGCGTCGTGGTTCAGCCGCACGGCACTGGCGCGGGATCGTCACGCCACACCGAAACTGCACCTGTACGGCGGCTGGGGTGCGACACTGCTCGGCGCGCGAGACACTCTGGCGGAGTGGCTTGCACCACTTCTGGCGGATGGGAGCGCGCAGCGGATAATCGCGCTGCTGCTGGCTGTGCTGCTGGGAGCTTTCATACTGGCGACGGCAACGGACACTGCCGGCAACCGGTTGCGACAGCTGCGGGTCAGCGGGGTCGCTACGATCCTGCGTGCGACGACACTGCTCGGTGCCAGTTACCTGGCGGTGGTCCTCGCATCACGTGCATTCGTTGGTGGTACGATTCCACTCGACTGGCGGATACTGGTGCCGCTGATCGTCCTGTTCGAGCTTCAGGCGGTTACGGCGATTTCGTACTGGTGGCGCGCGTACCACCTGCCCGTACACGCCGCTCTAGTGGCGCTCGGTGCCGTCTGGCTGGTCGCGGCCGGAACCGTCACGGCCAACGATGCGATGTATGCGGCAACTGTAGGCAGCGATTTCGCTGCGGACAGCTGGAGACAGTCGCCACTGATCGCCTGGGTTCGAGCACACGGGAACGGAAGGCCGCTCTACTCCAACTGGCCCCCAGCGTTGTACTTTCACGCCCACAGAATTGCCCGGGAACTTCCTGACACAGCCAGGCCGCACGACCTGTCCAGCTTTGCGGCACAGCTCCGATCAAACCACGGCTACGTGGTGGGCTTTGACGAGCGCAGTCCCGACTTTATCTCTCCCCCGGAGCTGGCGCAGAAAGTCGGGCTGCGGGAGGTCGTGCGCACGAGTGACGGAACGGTCTGGGCCGCGGATTCCGTGGCGACGTCGCTGTCCGCGGTGCCCGCCGCGTCCGACTCAGCGGCTACCGGTCCGGCAGGATCGCGACGCCAACGCTGACCGACCCGGCCCCCGATGGACGCATGAAAAAATTGGCGTAATGCCCGTCGTGTGCGATGCGGAATGTCTGAACCGTCGCGAGGCCTGCGTATATCAGTGATGCCTGCGTTCGGCTGAGCGCGGAAGTACTGGCCATGTACGTGATGTCGCTGTTGCCCGCGTTGCGGCCAATGGTCGCGTAGAAATATGCGGTCGCTGTTCCGCCGGCCAGGATCCCCCGCTCGAAGGCGCCGCCGCGGTGATGCGGGATGTCCAGGATCGCTTCGTCCAGAATCGCCTGCAAGTTGAGACCGGCGCTGGCGAAGAGGAACTGTTTTCTCGGGTCGAGGTGGGCGTCGATGCCGGAGTAGACCGTAGGCTTGCCTCCCTCCAATCCGAGGTATGGGTGTGCGTCGAGCGCGTAGGCCATTCCGATGTGTCCAAGCTCATGCCCGACGAGACTTGTCGCAAATCCTGTGGCGAAGTGGCGCCAATAGTGGTCTGGTGTAGTATGATTCGACGAATCGGGCGCCGGGTTCGTAGTCGAGGCGCTCTGGGCTGTAGCGGTGCTGATCGGCCTGAAGGCGAGCGATACAAGCAGTGCAAGCAACCCAACCAAACGTTTGAGGGCAGGGATCATGACTGGTACTACTCGGCCGGAGCGGTTATCTGACATCGCGATTCAGCGTGGACTTGGGTCACTGCCCGGGTGGAGCCGGAAGGGTGACGTTCTTTCGAAGACGTTTCAGTTCGAGACGTTCCCGGACGGTATAGCATTCGTGGGGCGAGTCGCCGAGGCAGCGGAGGCGGCGCAGCATCATCCGGATGTCGACATCCGCTACGACAAGATCACCTGCATGTTGACGACCCACGACGCGGGCGGCATCACGCAGAAGGACCTCAATATGGCGAACGAGATAGAGTTCGCGGCGACGAGATGATGTAAAAAAGGCGCGCTCATCCGGGCGCGCCTTTTTCTTCCGTGGATATCGGTTTCGCGCTAGCTGCGCCGGCCGCCGCCGAGGAGACGAAGAACGGCCAGGAACATGTTTAGCAGGTCCAGATAGATCTGGAGCGCCGCGACGACGTAGTCCTCCGGCCCGTACACGTTCCGCAGTCGCCATGTGTCGAATACCAGGAGCCCGCTGAAGACGAGGACTGTTCCGCCAGCGATCCAAAGGCTGGACGACGCATTGCCGAAGAACATGTTCAGCACCGACGTGGCGATCAGGACCCAGAGACCAACGACGAAGAAGCTTCCCCACGCCGAGAAGTCACGGCGGCTTACAAATGCGTAGAGCGTGAGGATTCCAAACGCGCCCACGGTAATGCCTGCGGCCTGCGTGATAACACCGGTTCCGGCGCCGCCGTACACGATCATTGCCGGACTCGCCATGACGCCCATCGCGAAGGCGAACAGCAGAACCATCGCGATGTTGAGCGGGAACTGCTTCCGCGCACCCTGAGCTACGAGGAGCGGAACGAAGACAGCCGCCATGGAAAGCCATGGGTGCGCCGTGACTGCGGACAGAAGCAACGTGTTAGACATGGCGTACATGGCCCCGACCACGGTGACCAGAACGCTCACGAACACCAGCGAGTAAGTGCGTCGAACGAGTTGCGCGCGTTCCGCGCCGGTCCGGACGAGTCCGGATGTGACGGGGAGGGAGAAACCCATCAGAGGCTCCGATTGAAAGAAGAAGTTGCTAGCAATATTACACCGCGGATCGATTCTGGATTCGCGCCACGAGTGCCGGCAATCTGGCTATGTCATCCAGATAATGGTCCGGACTCGCCGGGTCGAGCTGGTCGCGAGTGAAAGGGCCCCACAGGGCGGCGATAGAAACCACACCGGCGCCGTTCCCGGCGTTCACGTCGTGGGGTGAGTCGCCCACGAACACCGCCTCGCTTGCCTCGTAGCCGAGCTCGGCCAGCGCCATCCTTACCGGAAACGGGTCGGGTTTGTGGATCGTGCACGAGTCGCAGCCAATGGTGCTGCGCATGTACGGCGCTATCCCCGTAAGCTCCAGGGCGCGGTTCATCATCTCATTGGACTTGCTGGTGACGATTCCCATCGGGTGCCCCGAGGCGGCCAGTGAGCCCAGCACCTCGAGTGTGCCCGGAAAGGCTGAAGTGAGACGATCGTGCGCGGCGCGCTGAAACGTGCGATAGCGAAGCGTGACGGCCTCCAGTTGCTCCTCCGACTGGCAGAACTCCCGCAGCTGTTTGCCGAGTGGAGTTCCGATTCCGGCGACCCATTCCTGCTCTGTCGGAGCACGGCCGTTGAATCCCTCGAAGGCGTGTCTGACGCTTGCGAGCAGCAGGCCGATCGAGTCGATCAATGTTCCGTCGAGGTCGAAAAGAACAGCTATGGGCCGGTTGCGGCCGGAAAGAGAAGGCTGGGTTGATTGCGTTTCTGCCATAGCGCGAATTGTAATTGCGTGATAGGCATGGTGAGGTGATCCGAACAATCGTTCTATAGTGACACGCTCGGTGCGGTGAGTAGTTGCTCGGTCAGTTGCCGATGATGATGCCGATAAAGCGAAGGCCTCGGTGGCTGGTCTCGGTCGCAGACGCCCGGTCGGTCTCGACGAGTCCGAGAATCATGTTCACTGCTGCGTCCTCGTCGGTATCGGCAAGCGACTCCAGGCGCCACTCGACGGCTATCGGTAGCGGGGTTGCCGCGGCGCTGCGCAGTCTGCCGGCGAGTGCGGCAGCGTCGGCGCGCCGCGAGAAATTCGAGCTGGCGAGGGCGCGGTCAGCAACGCGTGAGAGCACTCGGCGAGGGTCTCGCGCGCTTAGGCTCGTAGCTGGCGTGCCCGGTACGCCGATCGCAAGCTGTGCACGGTGGCGCTCGTACCAACGCTCCGCAGCACGCCGGACAACATCCACGGCCGAGGAGTGGTCACGCGTGGTGTCGTCGTCGCACGCGGAGGTGACGAGTGCGAGAGAGCGCGCCACGGTATCCGCACAGGCGTACATCATGCCAGCCGCGTCGCACGCGAGCAAAGTTGGCACACCGTCAACAAGCCACGCGCCGACGGCTGCGGGCTCGTGGGAGCGGACGAACGCTGCGCATGGCGACTCACCTCGCTGAGCTGCAACGGGTGTCTCAGCCCGCCAGTGCTCCAGTATGGTGCGTGCCTGTTCAGCGCGAACCACCGGCGCATCCGATCCCCCGGATCGTTCGACGGGTGCGGGCGCGTCACCGAAGAACGCTGTCGCAAGGCCGAGCTTCCGGGCGACGATGTCCATCTCGCGCATCACGCTTTCTGCGCGAGCCGGCGGATTTACGGTGTACTCCACAACGCGCTGGTGCGGGGAGCCGATACGGGCGAGTCGTCCGACGCGCTGCTGAAAGCGCGCGTGAGTCCACGGAAGATCGACGTGCACCACAACTGACGCGTCGCGAAGATCGACTCCTTCACTCAGAACGTCCGTTGCGATCAGCAGATCAATCTGGTCGCGCGCGTCGGATTCGCGCAGGTCTGACCGCGGTGTGAACTGCGCGATCACCTCGTTTCGCGAAACGGGTCCACTCGCGATCATCCCGCCGCGTGCCGTGAGTAGGGCCGCATGACCGAATCGCCTCATTTGGAGATACAGCGACTGCGCCGTCTCGGCATAGCAGGAAAACACCACGACTCTTTCGCGGGGATGCGCCGCTCTTACCTCGCGCACGAAACGCGCGAGGGCGTCGTCGGCCCGCCGGGTCGCGTGCGCGAGAAGTTCCTCGAGTGCGCTGACGTGCCGGCGGAGCGTGGTCGTTAGAGAAGCCAATGGAATGGTGGCAGGGTCCAGCAGTTCCGCGAACGCCAGCTGGACAGAGTCACGGGAACAAACCCAGGCTGACAACTCGGCGGCGGTGGGGTAACGCCCAGCGTCGAGAGATGAGAGCAGAGCATGGGACCGGCCGATCCTTCGCCGCAACGCGGCCACTAGAGCGGCATTACTCGAAATCCATTGCCGGGCCAGGCCATGAACCACCAGCCTCGTAGCGACATCTCCGTCGCTTGGCGGAACCGGCGGCGGCAGTAGGAGTATTCGATCCAGTATCTCCTCGTCGTCAATGAGGACTCGCGGGGGCGCGTGTTCGACGATCGGCACTCGGGGCATGCTGTAGCCTGTCGAGTCGCGCCGGACCATCACGTGCGCCAGCTCGGCGTCGGTCATCGAATACGCCCGGATTCCCACGAACAGTGCGGCGAGGGCGGCAATATCGTCTCGCGAATTGTGGAGCGGCGTCGCACTCAGGAGCAGGACGGGCGCGCGTGCGCAGACAGTGGCGAGCGAAGTGTAACGGCGTGTGCTCGGATTTCTGAAGTGATGTGCCTCGTCGACGATGACGAGCGCCGCGCGAAGATCCCGCTGACCACTCCGGCCCAGCGACTCCAGCGAGACAATCTCGGCATCCAGGCGCGTTGCGACGAGAGCCTGTCGCCACATATCCACGAGGCACGCTGGCGCGATAATTAGCGTGGATCGGTATGCCGCCGCAGTGGCAAGCGCCACGTATGTCTTGCCGAGGCCCACATCGTCGCACAGAAGTGCGCCCCGGTGGGTAGTCAGCATGTGCCGCACTCGCGCAACTGCCGAGCATTGATGGGGGTGGAGTGTTATGTCGCCGATACGAAGGATTGCTGGCTCATCGCCGAGGATACATCGCGCGATGATGGCGCGGGCGTCCCTGACGGGGACGGTCGAAACACGCGCCGTCATGGCGTTGAGGACACGAAGGTGAGCAGAGGCTCGTACTCACCCGGATCGATGCCGTAAGCATCGAGCACGAGTGCGTTCAACTGGCTTGGGGCGGGCAGCTCACCATTGCGGGCGCGTTCGGCGACGGGCGCGAGAATCCGGCGCGCGCGCGGCCAGTCGATAGGAATTGGCAAGCGTGACACCGTCCATCCCATGTAGCGGTGATAGCCGCCTCTAGCCGGCTCCGCGATGGCGCCCAACCACGCCGCGGCGACACCGGAGTTGAGTATCGCCGCAAACGCGAGCGCGTCGGAGCTGGTAGCGCACGTCACGGAGTAGCACGTGTTGAGGGGAACGGTGGTGTCGAGGGCATCGATGACCGCTGCGCGCGGGGCGCGGCCGAAATCACTCCAGGCCACGCGCGGAGTGTCGAAGCTCGCACTCTCGGTTCGAAACAGGCCCCACCAACGCCCGGTTCGGGCATCACTTCGGCGTTCAAGCGCGCGCCTTGAGCACGCGAGCCACTTTCGCGCCCCGTCGGGAAGCGCGAGCATCGGTTGCTCGTCAAAGCCGTGCGTCCAGAGAATCCGTTCGGCGTTCGGAATCTGGCGCCAGGCAGTGAGAGTCTCGCCTCGAACGAGGGGCCGCAGCATCGCCGTTTCGACGTGGCCTCGACGCGATCCGCGCAATACGAGCGTGAGATCTCCACGGACACCGACCGAATCCACGATGAATGCATCGTTGCATCCCGTCTTCACTCCGAGCCGCGGCCGGCCAAGCGCGCTCTCGAACAACGGAATCCCGTGACGAGCGAGCGCGTGAAATGCTTCTCGGCATTCTGGAGGAAGAAACAGCCACGGGCTGCCGGGCGTCGAGTCCAGGCCGAGCCGGGACGAGGAAGTGCGCCACGCCCTCGTCTGCGTGCCGCTTTGAACTGTGATCCGGATTTCGGAATCGCCGTCGGGGCGGGGCAACGTTGCCCGGGTTGCGACGAGGACGGAAGGATAGACTGCTGCGTCGAATCCACCGGAGCAGTCGCCGTGGTCCTCGATATCTGTCACGCGCGCCACTTCCAGCACGAGTTTTCGGATGCCACCGCCGGCGAGCGATCGCCAGAGCTTGGATGGGAGGAGTAATCCGATTGTGCCCTCCATCTTTACCAGAGCGAGTGCGCGCTCGACAAACAGCGCCGCGAGGTCGACCTGACCCGCAAAACCGTCAGGCGCGTGTGCCGCGCGCGCACCGGCAGCCCAAGCGCTCCTCCGGTATGCGACAAATCGCTCGCGAAATTGTGCGCGGTGTTCCGGTTCGATCTTGTGTATCCGGACCCAGGGCGGATTACCGAGAATGACATCGAAGCCGCCGGCGTTGGCGACGTCGGCAAAATGCGTCCCATAGTCAAAGGCGGGTGCGGCGCCATGAACAATCGCGGCGCGTTGTCGTGCAAGAGAGCGCAATCGGGAGCGGAGTAACCGCGATCGGGCCTGCGAGCGAGGCTCTGCAGCTTGTCGCGAGTCGAACAGGTCTCTGGCCCTTGTGGCGGCGAGGAGCTCGCGCCGCTCGAACTTTGCGGACGCCGAAGCTCGGTCGATCCTGGCTATCGCGCTCTCACTCTCCGCGCGGTCGAGCCGGCGTCCCAGTATCAACTTTCGCCGCCCCGAAGAGCGGGCGTATCGTGTCCTGAGTACCGCCGTCGAGCGGGCCGTCAGGGCATGCGAGCCGCCCTCGTCGAAGGCGTCGCACGCAAGCGAGTCGCCAACGCGAATGTTGCGATCCAGGTTCGGGAGTGGAGTGATTCGCATCGGATCGTTCTCGGGACCGTCTATGAGGACAGAGAGCCACAAGCGCAGCTCGCAAAGCCACACGGCGGTCGGATTGGAATCGACTCCAAAAATGGAACGTGTGAGTACGTCGCGCCGCACTGCGCTCTGGGGTCTCGAGTCGCCCAGAAAAATTCGAAGCCGCGCGAGTCGCTCGAGCGCGTGGACGAGGAACGCGCCCGATCCGCAGGCCGGATCCAGCAGTCTCAATGTGGTAACGACGTCGAGCAGATCCGGATCAACGCTTCCCCCGCTGGAGTCATCGCGGAGAAGCAATTCGCTTCGGTCGGTGCCGACGCCGCGGCGTTGCAGAAATTCGGCGAGCGTCAGCGTCGTCACGCGCCGCACGAAAGTCTGCGGCGTGTAGAATACGCCGGCTCGCTTTCGTGCGCTGGTCTCCATGAGCGACTCGAACACGCGGCCGAGGATTTCGGGGTCTATCGCCGATTGGGACCAGGCGACCGCGTCTTCGCGCGCGGTGAAACGGTACCGGATCAGCACGTTCTCGAAGAGCTCGCCGACTGCGGCGTCATCCAGGCGCTGATGGCGGCTGATTCGCTCGAGGGGCGTCCGGGTGAACAGGCCTCCGTTGAGGAACGGGATGCGGCCGAATGCTCTGGCTCGCGGCGCGCGCATGGACACCGGCGTATTGAGAGTCCCAAAGAAGAGTGGATCGAGGACGCGTTGATGGTAGCCACCCCCGCGGCCCATGCAATCCGCGAATCCGTTAGCGAGAAATCCGAAGTCGCCATCGAGCCATCCGCGAGTTTCCATGAACGAGAGAAACAGGAGCCTGCTGGACGTCAGCAGCGCGATCTCGCGGGCAGCACTTTCCGGCACTGGTTGTGGTAGGGATGACGCGAGTGTGTCGATCGCGCCGCTAAGTGCCCTGAAGAATCGTCGCGTGATGGCGTCGCGCCCGAGGATGTCCAGCCATCGCATGTACAGCATGACATCTGAATTGCACGTGGCCGCGGCCGCAAGGGCGCAGAGAGTTTCCGCGTCACTGGCCACGACTCGACCTGGCTCGGTTGTCATTGCAGCGATGAGCGGAGCGCCATCAGTCCGGCTCCATGCTGCGATCGTGATCGACGCTGGAGAGCTCTCGCAAGTGACTACCAGCCAGAGCAGCTGCGGCGCGTGCTTCGACAGTTGTCGCACCACCGACGTTACAGAGTCTCTCGCGACGTCGTGGGAGCGCAGCTCTACGAGGAGCGCGCGGACCGATCCCGGCGCTTCGCTCACGCGCGCCGATGCCACGATCTCCACGAGGCCGAGCAGGGCGAGTGATGACCCATCCAGCGCGAGCGATCGCTCGGTGAAACCAAGTGGCGCGATCAGAGCTTCGAGTCCAGACTGACCGCGAGCATCATCGATCAATCGCGCGGCGTGTGCGAGGGATTCCACGCAACCACGGTACGCGACGGGGCCACAGCCGGTGTTACCAGCCCAACACGTCCGCGATCATTTTTCGAGTCGGTCCGCCACGCGTTTCACGCGAAAGAAACAGACGTCTATCGTCGGTGGACTCGATTGTTCGACCAGCCGACCGGTTGCAGTTGCGGAGTCAGCCAGGAAACGATCAATTTTGCGGAGGGGATTACATCGCGGGGCGCCCAGGCTTGTAACCGCGCACGCCGACGACTGCGCACAACAACAGGAGAGCTACAGCCATGCCGAAGTTCCTCATCGAGCGGGAAATACCTGGTGCTGGCAACCTTTCTCCAGCCGACCTCCAGGCGATCTCGCAGAAATCGTGTGGAGTGTTGAGTGAGATGGGTCCGAGTATTCAGTGGATCGAGAGCTACGTGACGCCGGACAAGATTTATTGCGTTTACATCGCCCCCACCGAGGAAGCGGTGCGAGAGCATGCGAGCCGCGGGGGCTTTCCCGCAAACAGGGTGTCGCGAGTGGGAACCATGATCGACCCGACCACTTCGGAGTAGTCGCAATTCCGGATCTCGCGCGAACCTTGACCGGCTGGCCGGCCGTTACGAATCCGGCAGCTACGCTCGGCGAGACACCGCTGGAACCATGCTTGCGATGTATCGAGTCTGAAGTGACTGGCTGCCGTCCCTGTCGCTGCGGCAGGGGCGCAGTCTGGTACTCCCACAGATACTCCAGACTCTTTCATGGCTATCGAATCAATCAATCCGGCGACCGGCGCAATCATAAAGTCATTTCAGGAGCTTTCGCCGGACGCTGCAGCGGAAGCTGTTGTGCAGGTTCACGAGGCGTGGCTGGACTGGCGTAACGTTCCGTTCGCGAAGCGATCGCCACTCATGCGCCGCGCCGCGTCGATCCTGCGGGAGCGCAAGGACGAGCTGGCGCGACTCATGACGGCGGAGATGGGGAAGCCATTGAAGCAGGGTGTTGCGGAGGCGGAGAAATGCGCATGGGTGTGCGATTTTTACGCCGAGAACGCAGAGGCCCAACTCGCCGATGCGGTAGTGAAGACTGAGGCGGCGAGGTCGTACGTCGCGTATCAACCCATTGGCGTCGTGTTGGCGGTGATGCCCTGGAATTTTCCGCTCTGGCAGGTGTACCGGTTTGCGGCGCCCGCGCTGATGGCCGGCAACGTGGGAGTATTGAAGCACGCATCGAACGTGTCTGGTTGCGCCCTCGTCATACAGGAGATCTTCGAGCAGGCCGGCTTTCCCGCGAATGTGTTTCGAACACTCATCATTGGCAGCAAGCAGGTGGAGGCTGTCATCAAGCACCCGCTCGTGCGTGCGGTGACTCTGACAGGGAGTACGCCGGCAGGGCAGGCCGTTGCGTCCCAGGCAGGATCGGTTTTGAAGAAGACCGTGCTGGAGCTTGGTGGTTCCGACGCTTATGTGGTGCTCGAAGACGCGGAACTGGATGACGCCGTGAAGACGTGCGTCGACTCCCGCCTGATCAACAACGGCCAGAGCTGCATCGCGGCGAAGCGCTTCATCGTTGTCGATGCAGTGCTGTCCGAGTTTACGGAGAAATTCGTGACAGGAATGAAGGTAAAGAAGATGGGCGATCCACTAGCCGCTGACACCGACGTGGGGCCCATGGCCCGGACCGATCTGCGCGACGATCTCCACGAGCAGGTGCTGGAGTCGGTGCGGAACGGAGCAAGGCTGCTCCTGGGCGGGGAGATTCCGAAGCAACAGGGCGCATTCTATCCGCCAACGGTACTGGCCGACGTCAAGCCCGGCATGCCGGCGTACGACGAGGAGCTGTTCGGTCCCGTCGCGTCCATCATTCGTGCCGAAGATGAGGACGACGCGGTACGAATTGCCAATGACAGCGTGTTTGGATTGGGGTCGGCGGTATTCACGCGAGACATGGCAAGGGGCGAGCGCGTGGCGCGCCGCCTGGAGGCTGGCTCCGCTTTCGTGAATGCAGCCGTCGCATCGGATCCGCGGTTGCCATTTGGCGGCGTAAAGGATTCGGGCTACGGCCGAGAGCTTGGAAGTTTCGGAATCAAGGAATTCGTAAATATCAAGACAGTGTACCTGAAGCCCGCGAAATCGGAAGCGAGTCACAGCCAGACGGAGTGATTGTCGCGGGTCCGATCGCCGCAGGAATCCTTGCGGTTGGTTGCGATGGTCAGAACCGAACGCGAAGTTTGATTGGTTGTGAATCGGTTTTGCTTCCTGCAATCGCAAGGGTGCTTCGATGGATAGTGCGCTGGGCGTAGACAGGCTGCAGTTTGCCTTCACCATAACGTACCACTATCTGTTTCCGCAGCTGACGATGGGGTTGGCGCTCCTCATCCTTGTGCTGAAGACGGTAGCCCTGCGGACCGGAAACGAGCGGTACAACGAGGCGGCCCGGTTCTGGGGACGCATTTTCGGTGTCAATTTCGTCTTCGGCGTGGTTACCGGGATACCGATGGAGTTCCAGTTTGGCACCAACTGGGCGGCGTTCTCGAAATACGCTGGCGGGATTATCGGACAGACGCTGGCGATGGAAGGGATGTTCGCCTTTTTCCTGGAATCATCGTTCCTGGGCCTGTTCCTCTTCGGAGAGCGCCGGCTGGGCCCGCGCGGTCACTGGGTGGCGGCGTTCCTCGTCTTTCTTGGTGCCTGGCTCTCGGGATACTTCATCATTGTCACGAATGCGTGGATGCAGTACCCGGTAGGGTATCACCTGATGCCCGATGGCAGCATCCAGCTCCAGAGCTTCGGTGCGCTCCTCGGAAGTTCGTGGGCGCTGTGGCAGTTCGCGCACACGATGGGTGGCGCTGCGCTCACTGGCTCTGTGGTGATGGCGAGTACGGGAGCGTTCTACGTGCTCACCGGCCGCGCTGTGGAGCACGGCAGGATCTTCCTGAAGGTAGGAGTCATCTCGGGCTGCGTCTTCTCACTATTGCAGCTCTTCCCGACGGGTGATCGGCAGGGCAAGCTGATAGCGGAGTTTCAGCCACAGACGCTCGCCGCGATGGAAGCACTGTTCACGACTTCACCTGGTGCGCCGCTCGTTCTGATCGGTCAACCGAGCATCAGCGGACAAAGACTCGACAATGCGATTACGGTTCCGAGGATGCTGAGCTTCCTTACATACCAACGGTGGGATGCGACCGTGCGCGGACTCGATTCCTTTCCGAAGGATACCTGGCCGGACAACATCCCGCTCCTGTATTACGCGTACCACATAATGGTCGGACTCGGTACCATCATGATCGCCGTGATGCTGCTTGCCGGTGTGATGTTGTGGAGGCGGAGACTCGACCGGACGCCGTGGATGCTCTGGGTTTTGATGCTGCTCGTTCCGTTCCCGTACATCGCGAACACAGCTGGATGGCTTACCGCCGAGATCGGGCGCCAGCCGTGGATCGTGTACGGGCTCATGCGCACGGAGCATGGGATATCTCCGGAAGTTTCCGCCGGGAACGGCCTGTTCACCCTGCTGGGCTTCATGGGGATGTATGCAGCGATGAGTGTTCTGTTCGTGTTTCTGATTGGCCGCGAGCTGGAACACGGACCAGCCGTGGAATTGCGTTCGGCCGACCACTAGGGAGTCGGGATCATGGGAAGTGTATTCTTCGCGGTCGTCGCCCTGATGCTGGTGATCTACACGATACTCGACGGTTTCGACCTCGGCGTCGGCACGATCCACTGGGTGGTCGGCCGGACGGGCGACGACCGGCGGGTGGTTCTCAAGGCGATCGGTCCCGTCTGGGACGGGAACGAGGTTTGGCTCATCGCGGCGGGCGGCACGCTGTACTTCGCATTTCCCGCTCTTTACGCGTCGAGTTTCAGTGGCTTCTACTTGCCGCTGACGATCGTGTTGTGGCTGCTCATGCTTCGCGGAATAAGCATCGAGGTGCGTGGGCATCTTCAGGAACCGATATGGCGGAGCTTCTACGATTTTCTGTTCACCCTGTCTGGAGCGTTGCTCACGATATTTCTTGGCGCCGCGCTCGGAAACGTGGTCCGCGGAGTTCCCCTGAATGCGCAGGGTTATTTCTTCGAGCCACTGTGGACCGATTTCGGTGTGCGCGGTACCCCTGGGATCCTCGACTGGTACACGATTCTGATCGGAGTGATGAGTTTTGCAACGCTGGCGAATCACGGCGCGCAATGGCTTGAGTTGAAACTGGAAGGAGAGTTGAGGGAGCGGGCACGCATGGTGGCGGGGCGTCTCTGGTGGATCGTCGCCGCTCTCACGGTGCTGGGATTCGTCGCGACAGTGTGGGTGCGCCCATCGATCCTGGACAATTACCGCACGCCGGGACTCGGCTGGTCGATGCCTGTACTGGCGCTGGGCGGCCTAGGCGGAATGTGGTTCTTTCGTGCGCGCGGGCGCGACCTGCTGGCATTCCTCTCGTCCAGCGGCTACATCGCCGGCATGCTGGGCGGCATTGCATTCGGAATGTATCCAACGCTGCTTCCGGCCACGACCGACACCGCATTCAGCCTCACCGTCCAGAACAGTGCTGCGGCACCGTACGGTCTTGCCGTGGGTATCGTGTGGTGGACGTTTGGTGCCGTCGTAACGGTAGGGTATTTCACGTACGTGTACTGGATCTTTCGCCAGCGTGTAACCGGCCGGCCGGACTGAGCGAAGGAAACCCGGTCGAGCCACATCGACCCCAGGAGTCACGGGCGCCCCCACAGTGTAGCTTTCGCAGGGTGCAGCAGGGCACCACTGTTCAGACACGAGCGTACCAGTGCAGAAGAAGCGCGCGACAGCATTGCAGCAGGAATGGGGTGACAGGTCCTGTCCGCATCCCACGCTTGCCAAGGAATACGATATGGGTCAGCGCACGGGTAGCTACGTGTGCACCCAGTGCGGGGCGACCCTCAGCTTTCGAGAAAAGGCGGAGCGCGCCGCGAACGCGGGCGGCGCGTCATCAATACACAAAGGAGAATCCATGAAGAAATCCTCGCGACAGATACCGGATTTTTCGCGCCAGGGCATGCGGCCCAAGACGCCCGGCAACCCGGGCGCGCCGGCCCCGGTAAAGGGCAACGCCGTGAAATCCACGCCACCCCGTCCCAAGCCGCAGGCCACATCGGGTAAGTCTGGGCAGCGTGGAAAGTAGGACGGCCCAGTGTTGAAGCGCGGCGCATGAGGGCCATCACTTCGCACTTCGAGCGCCACCGCACCGCGCATATCAACTGGCTGCGCGCAGCGGTGCTCGGCGCGAACGACGGACTCATATCGACTGCGAGCCTCGTTGTTGGCGTTGCCGCCGCGGGGACCGGCCGCACGGCAGTGCTAGTTGCCGGTGTGGCGGGGCTCGTCGCGGGCTCAATGTCGATGGCGGCTGGCGAGTACGTGTCTGTCAGCTCACAGGCCGATACGGAAACCGCGGACCTCGAGCGCGAGCGCGGAGAGCTGGCGCTCGATCCAGCCGCGGAGAAGGCGGAGCTTGCAGAGATCTACGTTGAGCGCGGTCTCACCGCGGAACTGGCTGGGCAGGTAGTCGATCAGCTCATGGCGACGGATGCGCTCAGCGCGCACGCGCGGGACGAGCTTGGCCTCTCCGATGCAACGGCAGCCCGGCCACTGCAGGCAGCGCTCGCGTCGGCGGTGTCGTTCGCGCTCGGCGCAATCCTTCCCGTCGTGGTGTCGGTACTCGCCCCCGAGGCGCTGATCACGAGGATCGTCACCGCAAGTGCGCTCGTGCTTCTCGCAGTGCTTGGAGCGATCGCAGCGAACGTGGGCGGCGCGTCGATGACTCGGGGTGCCTTACGCGTAGCGTTCTGGGGCGCGCTCGCGCTCGTCGTGTCGGCCCTCGTCGGCCGACTCTTCGGAACGGCGGTGTAAATAGCGCGACGTTAGGTGACGGCGGGATGCATGCTTTCATATTCACGTCCCTTCCACACCACACGACTCCCGCGGCTGATTGCAGATAGCGCGACATACAGCATAGCCGCCGCGCCCAGCGGGAAGAGGAACGCATACCACAAGGGAAGCTCTGCTGCGTGGTAGTACCAGATCCACGTTGCGAGAGTCAGTGCCGAAGTGATCGCGCTCCACACGAGGAGCGCCGGAGCGTTTACCAGGAGCGCCGCCAACAGCACGAACACCGGAACGAGCTGCATGAGGAATGGCAACGGGAGCAGGAGCGGCGTGAGCGACGAAGTTCGACTTCCCATGGGCATCGAATGCCTGCCGCCGGCGAAGAGGTTCTTCCGCCAGCCGCCGACCAGCTCCGCCAGGGAGGTGTACATGCGGGTGGAAAGCTGGTCCAGTCCCATTACGAGCACGGTCGTCTTTCCCAGCTCGAAGTAACGCTGGGCCAGCATCAGGTCCTCGGCTACAAAACCGCGCACGAGCGCGTGGCCTTCGAATTCGTCGTAGGTGGCGCGTCGTATCATCAGATACTGCCCGTTCGCGATCTTGGCGGAAGCGTTCCTGGCGCGATTAATTATCTCTGTTCCGCCGAATCGAGTCATGAGCACGGTGAACACCTGCATCTGTAGCAGTCGCTCCCAGAAGGTGACCATTTCCTGTCTGCCGAGCACTGAATAGAAGTCAGCGCTGGTCCGCAGCATTCCGTTCACCGACCGCGGCAGCAGATCGGGTGAGGCCTGGGTATCGGCGTCCACGAAGACCAGTATTTCCCCATTCGCGGCGTTTGCACCGTTCTGACACGCCCACTGCTTTCCGAACCAGTCGGAGGGAAGGTCGGGATTGTCGAGCACTACAAGTCGGGGATCGGTAACCGCAATTGCGCGCGCAATCTCTCCCGTGCCATCCGACGAGTGGTCATCGACCATTATTACCTGCAGCTCGGGATAGCGGGAAGCCAGCAGGGATCGCAGGCAGACGCTGATATTGCGCGCTTCGTTGCGGGCCGGAACTATTACACTCACGCGCGGCGTATCCGACGGCGCATCAGGGAACTCATCGTCGAGCGACCTGGACCGCGTCATTCGGTACGTAGCGATGATCGGAGTGAGAAGCCAGGGAATCGTGGCAACAATCCCGATGGCCAGCGTTGGTGTCATTACCTGCACGTACGAAAGATACGGGCGTGTCGGTTTCAAACGCACAGAACGCGCGCCCCAAGGGGGACGCGCGTTCAGCGATGGGACTCCG
>JBBRBY010000059.1:0-18532 GCA_038205315.1 Gemmatimonadales bacterium
TGGTCAGGCCTGATGTGCGGAATCGGACCTCTTACGGCCGCTGGAATCATGGACAAGAGCGGGACAAGTGGCCAAAGGCTGCCAGTTGCTCAATAGCGACGCAGGACGCTGATCAGCGAGGCGAGTGCGGCTCCCGCGGTAATGAGCGGCAGAATCGTCCCGAAGAACAAGTTGCTCTTTCGCCCGATGATGATCTGATCGCCCGAGCGAATCGGCGATGCGGTCCATGGCGCGGCGGGGTCCGAGAGATCGAGTTGATACGTGTGTTGATCCCGCACGAGAGTCACTTTCCGCAGCTGCGCATCGGAGGTCGGACCGCCTGCCGCGGCAATCGCGCCGCCGAGGGTCGTCTCGAGTGGCACCGTGTAGATGGCCGGGCTTCGAACTTCCCCGCGAACGACGATGCGGAACTCGGATTGCACCACGAACTGCGGGTTGGTCGCGTACTGCGACAGAAAGGCGCTGAAGTGGGCTTGCACGGAGTCGAGTGGTATTCCCGCGACGTGAACCGCTTGATAGAGCGGATGGCGCACGGTGCCGTCGTCGGCCACGAGGAAACCGCCGCTCAATTCGGGATTGCGCCACACAAGCACTTTCACGGAGTCTCCCGGATGCAGCATCGCTGGCGTGTCCTGGGGCAATACGTCATTTGCATGTCTTGCCGGTAGACACGACGCGAGAAAGCTGAGAGAAACGCACAATACAGCAGCCTGCGTCGTTTGCTTGAAATTCATTCGGTAGCGGGAGTCGGAGTGGTGGCAGGCAATGAACGCGGTTACAAGGCTCGAGGGCGGATGCCGATCACGCAGCACTTCGAGGATTTGTGCGTCCGAGCAGCCGTCGAAAGAGCAGTCTGATGGGACGGAGCAGATAGTACGCGCCGTGCAGCCGTCGCGGCAGACTATGGAGCGCGATATCCGCGGGGTGCGGTCTGGCGAGTATGTGCCAAGTATAGCGAGCGCGATCTCGCCAGCGGTCCCGCAGCTGCAGTTGCACGCGCAGGTCCTGCACCTCATCGTGCTCCTCGACACTCAGGAATCGGCTCGAGAGCTGTGCGACGATCGCCTCAGTGGACCGATGTCGAACGAGGTGATCGATGGCAGGAGTGGTCGCCGTATCGGCAGCGAAGAGATGATTCGTGAGCGCAATGCCGACGGCGACCATCCGGAGCGCGCCATTGTCGAGCGCGAGGTCGGTGACCAGCTGCCAATCGACGCCGGGAAACGCTCGACGTGTACGCTGGAGATCGGTCACCCAGCTGAGACGTGCCCACGAGTGCTTACCTCCGTGCATGCACAAATAGAGGAGAAGTCGTTCGGGACCAAGGGTGCACACGGATTCTCCGCCGATCGCGGTCGTCTGGCGGTCTTCCCACCAACGCAATTCGAAGAAATTCCGGGTGAGCGTGCGATGGTTGAGCGACCAATGCAGTTCAACCGTCGTTCCTGCATCATCGAGGAACTGTTCGTGATGTCCGGTTAACTCGATCGACGAGCGCTGGGACTCTGTATATGACGCGGCGGGGCTGAAGCCGAGCGCGATCAGTGCAACGCGCGCACGCTCGAGATCAGTTCGACGGACGAGAATATCGAGGTCCTGATACTGTCGAAGCGCGAGATTTCCGTATACCAGCGTCGCGAGTGTCGGGCCCTTGAACGGCAGTGCATCGATATCGGCGCTCTCGAAAGCGCGCAGGATCGAAAGCAGTTGCGCCGATAGCAAAAGACTTCGAACGGCCCACTCCTGCGCGGCCGATCGGAGCTTTTCCCGGAAATCGGGTGGCAACGCGCCAGGGAGCGTGCGGCCGAGGTGCTGGTCAACCAACGGAATGACCGCGTGACGACTGGCGAGCTCAAAGAGCTGATCCCAGTCGATCGGTGCACTCGCAAGGACCTCAATGTCACGGGCCGCACTCGGCGAGGCATCGCCCTCCACGGATCGCAGGAGCATCGCGAGCTCACGGGATGAGCTGGCCCCTACGGGATTCGTTGGCCGCCTCACATGCTACGCGCCGACTTTTTCGTCGTGATAGTCGTAGTAGTAATAGTAGCTGCCGTACTCAGGGACCTTGTGATCGGGGTCGTTGAGGACCGCCCCAATAACGTGCGCTCCGACGTTGGAGAGGCGCTGCAACGCTTCCTTCGAGGCATCTCGCTCCGAGCGCCCGGCCCGCAGCACCAGCAGCACGCCGTCAGCCATGCTGCCGAGAATCAGGGCGTCGGCGGCGGCGTGAACGGGAGGGGTATCAATAATCAGAATGTCAAAATCGGCGGCGAGCGATTCGATGGTCGATCGCGCTGTCGAGCTGCCCAGCAACTCGGAGGGATTTGCGGGGAGGAGCCCGGCCGGAATCACGCTGAGATTGTCTACGGTCGTCGTTCGAATGACTTCAGCAATCGTGTTCTGCTTTGCCAGGAGCTGCGAGAAGCCGGGCTCGCGCGGGATCTGAAAGAGGGTGTGCATCCGAGCCTTTCTCAGATCACAATCGATGAGCAGGACGCGCATGCCCTGCTGCGCGAACGTCACGGCGAGATTTGCGGCGGTCGTGGTTTTTCCGTCCTGCGGCGACGGGCTCGTGATCACAATTGTGCGGAGCTTTTGAATCGACTGCGAGAACAGGAGATTCGTGCGGAGCGTGCGAAATGCTTCCGCACTGGCCGATCCAAATTCCGAGGCGGTGACGAGCGCCGCCGGTTGCGCGCGATTACGCCTTCCCTTTTGGCCGGGAAGCCGCAGTCGCGTGCCGAGCACTCCGACGCGACCGTTCTGCGCCATTTGCGGAATGATCGCGAGACCGGACACGTGGAGCTGCTGTTCGATCTCCTCGCGACGTCGGATGGTCGTGTTGAGTCGCTCCAACAGGACCGCGGCCCCGCCTCCCGCCATCAGTCCCAGGAGAAGGCCCGTGAGCACGCGAAACATCGTACCGCGTCCGATCGGCTCATTCGGTTCGTTTGCGAGATCTACGATCTCGACTTGGCCCACCTCGACGGCCTCCGAGATCCGTGCGCGCTGATACTCCTCACGAAGCTGATCCGCCATCTTGCGCGCCGACTCCACGCGTTGAAGCAGGCGCGCCTCGACCGCCTGGACCGCCGGCAGCCTTTGCATCTGCGCCGAGTTTCTGGAGCGCAGAGCATCGAGAGAGGCAAGACGCGCGTCGAGCGCATCCACATCGCTACGAACCGCCGAGATCAAACTGGCCTGCGAGGCCGCGATCAACGTATCGAGCTGCAAGACGTCGGGATTGCTCCTCGCGGCCGACCAACTTCCGGTTGTGAGCGAATCGCGCCGGGCTCGAAGTGAACTGTAGCCGCCGTACAAGCCAACGACGACGACGTTGCTTGCGATTCCTGGCGACGCCATTAGCGCGTCGAGCTTCTGCGTATGAGCGCCCGCACCGGTCTGCAGGCTGGCCAGCAGCGATTGCAGAGTATTTCGGTCCGCCGCGAGCTGTTCGCGCGTTGCATCGAGCGACATCATCCCGGTTGCTTCCGCCGCAACGCGCGCATCGGAGCCGTACACCTGTACCTGGCTTCGATAATCGCTCAGTGCCATCGTCGCATCGGCGAAGAGCGAGTCGGTCTGCTTGAGCTGCTCCTGAATGAACTCCCGGCGTCTGCGAGACTGTTGCTGCGCTGTGTTCGCGTTCACGTCCTTGTACGACGCAACGATCGCGTTCGCGACCTGTTGCGCGACATAGGGGTCGTTCGCACGATAGGTAACGTCGACGACGTCGGTACTCTTGCGGGGCCGGGCATCGACGCCGTCGAGCAGCATCCCGACCGCGCTTGCGCTGCTGAGCACTCCGATCATGCCGCTGCTGTGCGCAGGTCGACCGATGATCGTGAATGAAACACCGGCGACGGTGACGGGCTCGCCATATTTCGCGTGAACGGTTTGCTGTGCGTTCCGAAGCGTATATCCCGCTTCGCCAAATTCGACTGCAAAGGCCGTTTCGTTGACGGAGCTATCCGCGCGCACGTCGCGCATGTCGGCCGCCGGAAAACCATCCGGATACACCGTCAGTCCCAGCGCCTGGCGTCTCACTGCAGTCGCAGCAACCTCCCGGCTCTTCAGCACCTGCACCTGCGAGAGCACCGGATCGACACCCATCCCGGATCCGAGAACGTCTCGCGGCGCATCCGCGATGCCTCCGCTCATGGCACGCCTGGCGTCCGCAATGCGAACGGACGCAGAGGCCAGATACACCGGCTTCGCGACGTACGCGAAGTAGCCCGCGATCGCGGCGCCGCTCACCGCCGCAAGCAGCATCAATCCACGCCGGCGCCGCATGACACCGAGAATCTCCTTGAGATCGCCGGCCTCTCCAGGGCCGTGCGGCGCCTCGAGTGCGGCCACCATTCTGGGGCGCACCGGCTCGGTCAGGCCACTCTCCGGATGTGAGCCAAACGAAATGAGTTCGGACATCAGCCCGTTTTGGAAGAGTCAGACACTGCGGCGCGCGGCATCACTTCAAGCTAAGCGGCTGTGGGGCACGCTGTCGCTGGATAATGGTGTTTCCTACGATAATTGCGTCCATGCGCGTTCTCAAGAAACAGTCGAGCGCCTGCTGCGGCGTGTCGACGATTGGCTCGTTCTCGTTGAAGCTCGTATTGAGGACGACCGGCACGCCCGTGAGCTTCGCAAATTCCCCGATGAGCCGATAATATCGTGGATTTGTGCGCTCGCTCACCGTTTGAAGCCGCCCGCTGCCGTCCGCGTGGGTAATCGCGGGAAGAATCGCGCGCTTATCCTCCCGAACGGGATAGACCTGCTGCATGAACGGATCGGGAGCGGCGTCCACGAAATAGTCGTCGAGCGCCTCTTCCATGATCGAAGGCGCGAACGGTCGAAACTTCTCCCGAAATTTGATCTTCGTGTTGATCAGGTCGCGCATGTCCGCGCGCCGCGGATCAGCCAGGATGCTGCGATTCCCAAGGGCGCGTGCGCCCCACTCCATGCGCCCCTGAAACCAGCCGACCACGTTTCCGTCGGCAATCAGCCGCGCGGCGATCCTGCAGACGGCCTCCTCGTCGTCGGCCTCCGTTTGCTTGTACGTCCACTCCTCGTCGTCGCGCTCGCTCAGGACCGAGGCGAGGTCCGCATGAGGGTACGACGTGCCCCAGTATCCGTGCTCCATCACGAACGACCGTGGCTTGCCAAGGATCTGATTCCATACGTAATACGCCGCGCCCAAGGCCGTTCCGTTGTCGCCAGCGGCCGGCTGGATGTACAGCTCCTCGAACGGCGTATGCGAACGGACCTTTCCGTTCGCAACGCTGTTCATGGCACATCCTCCCGCGAGGCACAGCCGCGGATTTTTCGTACGCTCCCACAGGCCGTTCAACACGTGGAAGGCGCATTCCTCGTACACGGCCTGAAGCGAGCGTGCGAGATTTTCGTGCTGCTCCGAGAGAGGCTCGTCCTTCTTTCGCGCCGGACCGAGAAGCTTTTCCAGGCGATCGGAATACACGCGCCCGAGTGTCGGGTAGCCCTCATCCCATTCCATGTGGATGTCGTCGCACCAGTGGCGAAAATATTCCAGCTGCAGCTCGAAGGTACCGCCCGGCTTGAGCGTGACGAGCTTCCGCACCTCCGCCACGAGCTCCGGTTTTCCGTAGGGAGCGAGTCCCATGATCTTGAACTCGTCGCCGTACCCCATGAATCCGAGATGCTGCGTGATGGCGGTGTAGAGCATGCCCAGCGAGTGCGGGAAGTAGACTTTTTCCAGCACCTCCAGGCGATTCGCACTTCCCGCAGCCATCGATGTGCTCACGAAATCGCCGAAACCGTCGATCGCGCACACCGCCGCATCGGCGAATGGGGAGACGAAGAAGGCGCTCGCCAGGTGCGATGGATGGTGCTCGACGTAGTGCAGTCGAGGCAGCGCCGCCTGAGTGACGCCGAGCGCGTCTGCAAGTGGACCGCGCACGCCCCGAAGTTTCCTGGCATTGCGCAGCCGGTCTCGCACGAGCGAGATGTCCGGTCGATTCATCAGCGCATACCTGGCCTTGCGCAGGAGATTCGCGCGCGGATCTCGGCTGATGGCGACGTGGGCGATGTCGCTGCCCCGAATGCCGGCATATTCGAGACACCGTGCGATCGCCAGCGACGGAAATCCTGCCCAATGCTTGACGCGGCGAAAGCGCTCTTCCTCGAGCGCGATGACCAGCTGTCCATCCTCGAGCAGTACGGCGGAGACGTCGCCGTGATATGCATTGATTCCCAGAACGTACATGCGATGTAATAGTCTATCGAGGAGGAGTCGTAACGGCGAATCGATACATTTCGAGAAGCTCGCTGCCGATCAGACTGGGTGAAAAATTCTGCGCGACGACTTCAGCTCCATTCTTTCTGCACCGTGCGCGAAGCTCACCGTTCGCAAGCGCGGCGACGATCGCGTTGGCAAGTCCTTCTCGCGTGGCCTCGCTGATGACGCCAAGCTGGTGCGCCTGGACGAAGCTGGCGAGCTGCACTTCCGGCGTGACCACGACGGGCAACCCAGCCGTCAGCGCTTCGAGCACGGCGATACCGAAGTTCTCGTGACGCGATGGAAGAACGAACAAGTCGCCATCCTCGAGCAACGCTCGCTTGCGTTCTCCATGCACCGCTCCAGCAAATGTCACGGATGTTCCCGTCAGGCGCGAGCGGCGGCGCAGGGAGAGCTCGTAGTCGCGAGCACCCTCTCCCGCGATCACCAGTTTCGCCTCTGGAACGCGCGCAACCACGTCCGGCCACGCATCGAGCAGGAGCTCGATGCGTTTGACCGGATTGAGCCTCGCAATGACGACGACGTTCGAGCTGGTGCGAACCTCCCGGCTCGCCGACTGCCCGCGCTCGTTCATCGGCGGAGGGATGACGAACGCCCGCGCGCCCCACTCGATTCCGTGTGCACGTGATTCGCTCTTCTCCATCTCGGTCGTAAAATGTATCGCGGATGCGCGGCGCAGCGTGGGACGCTCGACCATCGCAAAATAGAGTTTCTTCAGCGCGCTGCGCCGATGTGTCACGGTGTATCCGGAGAGGGTCCCGAATGGACGGATGACCACGGGACGGCCGCTGCGAACGCAGTTGCGGGCGGCGAACGAGCTAATGGAGTTGAGAAGACCGTGAACGTGGACTACGTCGAACGACTCGGCATGCCTTCCGAGCCACCGATGCAGCGACGGAGACGCGACGAAAGCATTCCTTCCGAAGCTCTCGAACATCTCCACCCGCACGCCAGGCAACTGATCCGCAAGCCACTCCCCATCCGTCGCCGACGGTCGCGGCGCGGCGATGACGACGCTCGCGCCGGCGCCGGTCGCCGCGCTCACAAAGCCCGCAAGCGAATATGTCGGACCGCCGAACGCGCGCGCTATGCTGGGCGCGACATGCAGAATCCTCACGGGAAGGCATCGCGCAGTATCGGCGCCAGCCGCTCGCAGAATCGCTCGAAAGTGAACGAGCTCAGAAATCGCTTTCGACCGGCCGCGGCATAGGCCGCGCGGAGCGAGGGGGTCGTCAGGAGGAGAATCACTGCGTTAGCGAGGGCCGTTTTGTTCGCCGGGTTGACGCAAATGCCCGTCTCTCCATCTACGATCACCTCCGGGCCGGCATCGTCCGTTCCCCCGATGCAGGGCATGCCCGCGCGCATCGCCTCCAGATACACGAGTCCAAAACCCTCGCCACGGCTCGGCATGGCGAAAACAGCGACGCGTTTTCGCAGCGCCTCGAGCGTTTCCTCGCTAACGAATCCGGTGAAAACAACATGGTTCTGTAGTCCCAGCTCGCCTGCTTTCGATTGCAGTCGCTCGAGATCATCTCCCCTGCCAGCGACAATCAGTTGCGCATCCGGAACCACGCGAAGAACCTCGCTCCAGCATTCGAGGAGCTCATCGTGCCCCTTGTATCGCTCGCTGCTGCTCATCCGACCCACGATCAGCACACTCTGGTCGTTCACGAGCGCCACGAGTGCCGCATCCGTAGCACTCGTGATCGATTCCTTTGGCAGGAGAGCCAGTGGACAGGCAACGATGGGTCCGATATCGGGATGTGACGCACGCACTCGCCCCGCCGTGAGCTCGGATATCGCAATGCGTGTGGACGCATGGCGCAGCGTCGATTTCCGGTCGGCCGTGAGCGCAGGATCCCATACCTCGATCCCACACAAAAGAACTGCGTATGGCCGGCGAATGAAGGACGGTATGAGTCGCTGGGCACGCGCGATGCCCACGTGATTGAAAAGCCACCACGAATGCGCGTCGCGAAGCTGAGCCATCCCGAGACGAAGAACGAAACGGGCCTCTTCAACGTGGGTCGGTCCGCGAGAGTTACTCGGCGACAATTCGAGAACGGAAGGATTCTCGCCGACGATCGAAGCTATCGCCCGTTCGAGAAGCGCACCTGCATATGCAACGCCGTCGCCCTGCCTCTCAAGCGTGATCGCCGCAACGCCAACCCGACCAGCGATGGCGACCGGCGATGGGTTCATCGATCCGATGGCGCGATCCTCATGGGCAGCTGTGCCGGCGTTGGAGGCAGGGATCGCCTGACGTGCGCGCGCGGAGCTCGACCCCGGATCGCTCGAAGAACGAGCCAGAGAGCCACGCCGTTCATGATCAACCCTCCGAAATCGAGGGAAAAATCCGACTCGAGATTCGTCAGGGGAATGATGAGCACAACGCCGGCAAGCGACAGCAGATCATCCTGGCCCGGATTGTTCGCGGCTCGCTCCACCAGCAGATAGATCACGCCGCAGAGCCACATGATGAATGCCACACCACCCATCCCAAAATTGGCGTAGGCCTCCACCAGGATTGGAAAGTTGAACGATGTTGCGTCGTCATGCACGTCGAGGAAGTCATACCGGTGTCCGAATGCCTGCCCCAGCTCCTTTGACGGTTTGTCGGGCCAGATAAATCGGGGGATGAACGCGCCAACGAGAGAGAGATACGTTTCTCCGCCCCAGTACGGCACTTCATACGGCGTTTCACGAATCACCTCCGCCAGCACATCCAGATTCGCGGATCGTTCGGAGGTTGTCTCGAATCCACCGGCAATCGTCCCAGCAACTCCATCAATAGCAACACGCCTGCGAAGCAGCGTGACCCGAAGCTTTACTCGATCCACGATGCCTCCGCCATCGCCCTGCTCCCATACGATCTTTCGATATTCCGTAGTGACGCCTCGCAAGGAAAAGATCAGGAGCGCGGCGAGCACGATGCCCACTAGCCACGTCGCCTTCAGCCCCCGATGCCCGATGAGCCCCGACACCACGACCACCGTCCCGTACCACGCCGCGCCGGAAAGCGTCCCGCTCTCGATCGCCAGCAGAAAAAACCCTAGCACTCCCAGACATGTCAGCAAGAGAAAAGAAATGGGCAATTTTTTCTGCACCGCGAGCACGATCAGCAGCCCGCTTCCAAACCAGCCCAGGCTGGTCACAAAGATCAAAACGCCGGCGATTTCGGTTGGGAAAGGGGAAAACCGGCGCAGGAACTCGAGCACCAATCCACTGGTCATGAGTCCCAATCCGTACCATTGTCTTCTCTGGGTGAGTACCTCTACCGCTGGGGCTACTCGCTTCGCGGGCATGACCAGCTTCACGCACAGATAGCCGATTCCCATCGCCAGCCAACCCAACAAAGCGGCGAACACCGCGTCGTCGTAGTCGCGTGTGGGATTGAGCACGATACGGTAGTGCTGGTTGTATATCCCCAGTGCGGGTGGCAGCGCATAGTACAAACCGTACAGTAGCCCAACGATTGGGATGAAGGGAATCGGTCTGCGTGTCGCGGCACCCTGCCCGAGATAAAGCCAGCCGGGGAACAGACATAACAACCACAGCACCCCCGACTCCACTCGCGCTTCGAACGGAACCGGCGATTCGACGACCACGGATATCGCCAATGGTGCAACCATCGCAACGAATGCGATGCCGCGAAAAAACGGCTCTGCGCGAAACAATGCAGACTTCACGAGGCTACCGATCCCACATTGAGATTGGCCATCACGGTTCGAATTCGATCATCGTACGAATAGCCGGAGGTCAGGCACCGACGATGGCCTGCGCGCGCGATTTGTGTTCGAGCAGTCTCGTTCCGCAAATAGTATTGAATCTTCTCCAGATATTCGTCGTCGGAGCCGAAAAATTCGGCCTCGCGTCCTTCGTCGAAGAATTCGAGATGCTCGTCAGTCCGATCGGCCAGCATGAATCCACCGATCGCCGGAATTTCAAACGTTCGAGTCGTGTGCTGGTCCGGGCACACCTCGCGAACGAAGCCGAGCGCGATCGAGGATCCTGCGACGGCGGCGCTGTATCGTTCTTCGAAGATTTCTCCGCTCTTCCCTTCCCCTTCGCGAATCGCCGAGCGCAGCGAATCGCGTTGCTGCCCCAAGTACACGCGGTGCTCCGGATCGAGACGGCCCAGCCGAAGCGCGCGCAGGAGATTGAGTCGACTCTGCTGTGCGATCCGCCAGCCGTATCCCCAAACGGCGACACCGGGTGTCGCCGATAGTGCGCGTTCCATAAGTCGCTCGCGCCGAGGCTCCCAGCCGCCCACGAATATCACCTGCTGATCGGCTCGGCGCTCTACCACTGACGGCGGCGCATGTCCGACGGGATCATAGCCTAGCGCGGAATAAATGATCTCACCGGATGCGTGTTGGCGATAGAGCTCCAGCTCATAACGCTTGGTCACCACCATCACATCGTACACGCGGAGACAGGCATCGGCGAGCGGGGTTCGCTTCCACTCCAGCGAGAAATACGGATCCGGATTGTAGTGAATGGTTACCGCGCCCAATTGCTGCAGGCGGCGAATCGTTTCCGGATAGAGGTATTCCTGCTTTTCAGCCCATACAATTTCTGGCGTATGTCGCAGAGCGGCCGCGATCACTGCAGCGTTCAGACCCTCGACCCGGGCGCTGTGCGCCATGCGGGTGCCGAATTGACGCTCCAGATAGCCGGCGTCCTGCCACAGCGAACCGGCGTCCACGGAGTCGACGTCGTATCCGAGGCGCTGCAGCGCCGCACACCGCATTCCCGAGGTCTGCCCTCTGCCCAGATACCCAACGAACAGCACGCGCATCAGCTGGAACCCGTTCCCATCTCCGCCGCCATTCGGTCTCCCACGAGCCCCCAGGTAAAGTTTGCAAGCGCATGTGCGCGAGCAGAATCGCGGAGCCTTCGATATGCGGCGGGGTCGTCGAACAGCTGCATCATTTTTTCCACGACTTCGGCAACGGTCGGAGGAGCGTTCACGATGCAACCCGAAACACCGTCGAGCACAAGTTCGGGAATGCCGAAGCTTCGCGGGGCGATCGCCGGACAACCAAAGTATTGTGCTTCGATGATCACCTGCGGAGTTGCATCCCGAACCGTTGGATGCACGAGGGCAAACGCAGAGGACAGGAGCTCCTGAAGGCGAGCCAGGTCAGCTGGTACGGACTTTCGGAGAAGACCTTCGTATGCAATCCCGTCCATCGTGAGCACGGTTGCCGGCGGCGATTCACCGACGATGCGCAGCGTGGCGTTGGGATGCTGCTGCCGGATCTGTCGGAACGCGTCAACACACAGCTGCCCACCTTTCCCCTTGAAGTCGAGGGCGATGAAGAGAAACTCACTCCCGCCCGAATACACATCCGCCTCGGGAATCGGGACGTGCCCGCCCATACCGACGACGCGGAATGTACTCGGGTCAAGATCGTATGCTGCAACGGCGCTATCCATTGCCCATTTCGAGGAAAAGAATACGCGGTGCGCGGCTCGGAGCCACGCTCGTTCCTGGTGGCCGATACGATCGAGGTCCCGCTGGTCGAACTCATTGCGATCGTGATAGACCGTTAGGTAGGTCGCGAAGCAGACATCGAGAAAGCACGCGTACGGGACTTCAGAGTGGTAGGCAATCCACGGCGTAGATCCATGAAAGAAACTCAGCCGTGCGTTGCGGTCGACACCTCGCGCCACCAATCGTGCTATCGATGCGATGCGTCGCGGAGAGAAGAATGCGAACGATCCCGGGCGCCCAATGGATCGATTGAGTTTGGACAATACCTTCGCGCGCAAATCTTCTTGTGGTGAAACAGGGCCGACGTACGCGAGTGAGAAATGCCGCTCGAGACTCTCGAAAATCGCGGCGTTAAAGCCGCTCCATCCGCCACTCGTTTCGGTGAGTGCAAGATTCGAAACGTAGTTCGCCCGAGTCAGGGAACTCGCTTGGCTCACACGCTACCCGCGGCTCGAACGCAGACGCCTCATGATCTTCCCCGTAAGCTGGCCCCCGCGCGAAAACCACCGCTCGATCTCGCTGCGCAAAACGCGCGAATGCCGTCGCGCTAATCCGTTGGAGATCTTCTCGTAGTACGCGCCTTCGAAATGGCGCAGAATGTCGGCGCGCAGCATCTGTCCGAAGCGTGGCTTCTTCAAGCCGGCCCAATGAATCACGAATGGATACGGCGATGCATCGCTCAGCTTTGCGACGGCGAACTCGGACATCTCTTCGCGGCCCCACTTCATGAACGGCGTCCGCGCAACGGTGAGCCTACCCGTCGCGGCGCGCTGATTGACCACGTAGTTCAGCACTCCCTGATCGCCCGCATTGAACATGTCCGGATAGCGAACTCGGCGTGGTTCCGCCCAGACGACGAGGTCTCCAAAATCTTCCCGGCTCACTAATCCCGACGTCGCTACGTACTGACCGGAATTGAAGGTGAAGGAAGGTCCGGGGAAGACACGATTGATCGATGCGCGAATCATTGCCGAGTCGAAGTAGAGAGGAGCGACATCGCTCTCCGGCTGCAACTCCTGCTGTACGACGAAATCGGTGTCGAACTTCTCCAACGCATCGATTACTCGACCGAGAAAGACGATATCCGAATCGAGTATCAGATAGCGAACCCGCTCTGCACTGAACAGCGGCTCGAGCTTGATAAATCCCCACCCGAACGAGCGCTCGGCCGTTGGCCAGAGCTGAACGTTCCACACCTCCTCGATCTCGCGCGTGCAGAACGGTCCGCTGACGTCATCTTTCAGAAGAAAGACCGGAAGCTCGGGATACCAGCGCCGAATGCTCGCCACGCAGATTCGGGTGAGCCGGAGATCGGCGCGGTGCGCGGCAATGTAGATCCGATCGATTCGTGACATACTCGCTATATCTGGTGCAGCGCCGTCAGGCCGCGGAACCCCGCCTCGAGCGAGAACTCCGATCGCCCGATCGCTTCGAATGCTCTCTCCGGGTCGGCTTGCGGTCGTGCTAGGATCACTCGAACTACGCTGGCCCATGCGTCGCTTCCGGCGCTCAACGGAAGAGTGTCGCAGAGCTCCGGGAGTACGATCGCATCGTCGGGAATTCCACCTGACAGAAGCGATCGCAAGCCTGCAGCCTGCGCCTCCACGACCACCAGACCGAGCCCCTCCATTCCCACGTCCGGAGCGTCTTCTAGCCTGGGAAAGACGAACGCATCCGAGACCTGCATGAGACGAACGGTATCGTCGCGCCAGCCAAGCACACGAACGCGATCTTCGACGCCAACGGCTCGTGCATGCGATTGGACCTCGTCCTCCAGCGGGCCGCTTCCCGCAAACACGGCGAAGACATTCGGGTCATCGACCGCCAGCCTGCCGAGGATGTCCACCACGAACGCCGGATTCTTGTAACTCACCATTCGTCCGACAAACAGGAGAATCCTCGCGTCGTCCGGAAGTCCGATCGATCTCCGCAGCTCCGCGCGATCGGGACGCGGAGCTCGAAATGCCGCTGTGTCTATACCATAGTAAAGCACCACGTCGCGAGGCGGCGAGGGAGGCTCGCCGTGCAGGAACGTCTCGAGCGTGTGACGCGAGATTCCAACGATCCGGTCCGCCATCGCGAGACAAAGCCGCCGCATCGGTTCGCGAAGCAACGCCGCTTTTCGAGGACTGCCCGTCGGCACGTGCATGTCGGCGTTGTGCACGTGAACGACCGTCCGCGGAATGCCGAGCCCTGTTCCCGACGCGAGGTAGACGGCACTCACCAGATCATGATGGCAGTGCAGCACATCATATCGTCCTGCACGAAGAGCTCGACGCATGCTTCCGATGAAGGCCCATTTGTCATCGAGCTCTACTGGAGAGTGAAGGACCGTAGCGCCGAGCTCGCGAGCGACATCGTCGTACCGACCTGGCCGCGAGAGCACGGAGTAAAAAGTCCAATCCAGCTCGGTTCCAAAGGTTCGCCCGGCGCGAAGCATTCGAAGCAGCCAAGTCTCCACTGCACCCACGTCCAGACTCTCCACCACGTGGATTACGCGCGGCGGGCGACGGCCTTTGTCCGGAGCCGTCACAACTCTGGAGGAGAATCGAAGCCGTAGGCATCGAGCATGGATCGCGCGGATCTCGCGATAGAAAACGGCGAGTTTTCGACTGCCTCGTACGCGGCCTCGTGTGGGGGCGCGGGTGTTCGCAGCAGCGTTTGCGCGACATCAGCCCACGCGCGCGGTGATTCGGTAAGCGACACGAAGGTGACCATGCCCTTTAGGACTTCACACTCGCGAGGAGTCGTGTCGGAGGCGAGCACTCGAAGCCCAGCTGCCTGCGCCTCGACCGCAACCATCCCGAGCCCTTCCGCGATGGATGGGAAGAGAAGAAGGTCCGCTCCTAGCATGAGCCGCGGCACATCGAATCTTACGCCCGGCAAGCGAATGGCGCTGGCGTGGCCCAGCCGCTCGATTTCCATTTCCATTTCGTGCCTGGCCTCGTCGCCCGCGCCTACGAAGAGTCCCTTCACTCGGCCATCGCGCGCGATGCACTCAAGGATGATCTCAAGGGCGAGCCTCGGATTCTTCTGATTGAAGTGCGATTCGAGGCGCCCAACGAAAAGTAGAATTATCGCGTCCGCGGTCCATCCGAATTCGGCACGCACATCGAGCCGAGCTTGGTGCGGGTCTGCGCCGTACGAGCTCAGATCGAATCCACAGTGCATTGCCACGCGACGCTGCTTCGCTCGCGGGGACGGCGCCAGCCCGTAGTCGTGAAGAATGCGCATGGATGTGCCAGCCACCGTAGTCGCAAGATTGGAGACAGCCAAGCGCCCGATCGCTCTCGGGATCCGCTTCGAAAGCGATTTATCGAAAGTGGAGTACGGGTTGTGAACGTGAACCACGCGAGCGCTTGGCAACTCGCCCGCACCGAGCAGCAGGTGGAGGCCAGCCGCGTAGTCCACATGATCGTGGATCGCGTCGAAACGCCCCGTCCCCAAGAGCCGACGAAATTCCGTGGCGAAGCGGTGAAGATGATGACGCCCGTATTTGATGTAGTGCAGCTTGGCGCCAAGACTCTCCGCGCGGTCGTCCAACACCGCGCGCTGGCCGCCTGTCAGGCAGACCTCGACTTCCAGCTCAAATGGAAGGCTCTCGCCGTTTCTCTTCAACCACTCGAGAAACGCGATGAACCACATTTCCGCGCCTCCAACGCCGAGCGAGTCGAAGACGTGGAGCACCCGCCGCTTGGCTCGCGCGCCCTTTTGAGCGCGCAACAGCGGAGGTGCGATCGGCGAAGGCGTTGGGGTCATGATTCCGCGGAACGCGAACGGGTCATCGCGGCGAGCTGCTCGCGCCCACGGCGCTCACCTCGGCGCACGGCGCGGAAAAAACGGCGCTCGCGCGCGCTCATGAGTGCCGACCGCAGCGAATCCGCAACTCGGCGCTTGATCGAGGGAGAGCCGAGGCTTGCCGGCGATGAACGAAACGAGCGCAGAATCACCGTGGAGAGCGCAATATTCTCGGCCAGATTACGCAAATATGATTCGCGCAGTCGTTCCGCCGGAATGAGATGGATCAGTCGCAGCGCTTTGAATACGCCGACGCCGAGCCCGAGGTCGCAGGCGCATGCGGCAAGATCGTTGTCCCCACCGGACAGCAGAGAGGTACCGTTGCGGTCAAGAGCGAACGGTCTCCGTCCATTCGCGTGCAGCTCTGAGTAGAACGCGGCAACGGCACGTCTCACACACAAGCCGGCTCCGCAGGGCATGGTATCCGGCAGCATGGGCAGGTTCGACCATATGTCTGTGGGGACATTGCGAATGACGAGATTTCCCCAATGACGTCGGGTCCAATCCGGCGGAGGCGTCTCGAATTCGGGGCGCGACGCACCGCTGCACGACCCGATGTCCGGCCGATCGACAAAGATGCTTACAGCATTCACCAGGAAATCGGGATCAAGCACATTGTCATCGTCGACGAAGACCAAGAGGTCTCCGGTGGACTTTGCGATGCCTCGGAGCCGCGCGCGTGTCAATCCTGGCTCGCCTTCCCGAACGATTCGGGCGCGTGGCAGCCGCGAGGCATCGACCCACGAGTCGAGCGGCTCGCGACTGGCGCTGTCGATCAGCACGAATTCCCAATATGCCGGATCGAGGGTTTGCGCGGCCAGCGCCTCGAGAACCCGAGCGAGATACGACGGCTTCGGATTGTGAGAGCAGGTAATGACGGAAATCATCGGCGGCGCAGCGCTTGACGCGGCGGTCATGAGGCGTGGCGGGCAGTCAGGAGATTACCACGGCGCCGTAGATTGGGCCGTTCTCGATCCGAATGCTCTCATCCAGATATCTGATCGAGCGACCGGCGTTCTGAACGATTTGCAGGAGGTCGTCGAAGGTCGATCCGAATTCCTTCCATGCGTAGGGATGCAGCTCACAGAGAATGGTGGGGGTGGAGCGAAGAACGTCGCCAGCTCCCCGAAGCGCATGGATCTCTGCTCCCTCCACATCGAGCTTGATGACATCAGGCACCGGAAGCGCCCCGTGCTCGACGAATTCGTCGATTCGCACGAGCTTTACCGAGTAGCGCTCTACATCTGCATTCGACTCCGGGCCGCCGAGTCCGGCGCGCGCGAGTGATGACTGCGAATTGCCGTGACGCGCAAACAGGGTGCGGGACGAAGCGACATCGAACACCGCGCAGTCCTCGATAAGCACTCGATCGGCGAAGCCGTTGAGGGCGAGATTCGCGTGAATCCAGGGACGGGCGGCAGCATCGGGCTCGAACGACACTACGCATCCCTTGGGTCCGACAAGCGCTGCGAAAAGGACTGCGTATTCACCGTAGTGAGCGCCGATATCGAGCACGACTTGGCCGGGTTTCACGAGGTCCAGAAAAAATTGCAGCTGCTTGGCATCGTTGCGCGCAACGATGTCATCTGAGGAGGCATACTTGAGCCGCACGGGCCGGGAGCCGACGAGATAGCGAAGCTTGTGGCCGCCGAGCGTGATGGGCTCACCACGCCCGGCATACCACACGCGCTTGAGGGCAAGGACGGCATTCGATGTTCGATTGCCGGCCATCAGGCCGCGATCATGAGTCGACCGCTTTGACGCCCTTCGCGCGCACGAGCGCAGCGACCAGGCGTGTGGGTAGCAGATTCCGGAGAAGATACCTGACCGGTAGAATGGAGGCGGGGTTCTCCAGCCAGGATTCTGCCATGATGCGAAACGCGATCATGCGCTGGTGTTGAAGGATGAGCGCCTCCGCCCACACCAGTTGCTCGAGCAGTTTCACCCGACGCAGGAAGGCCGGCGATGTCGTGTGCATTGTAGAGAAACCACGAACTGCCCCGCCATTGTATTCTGAAAAGTGCTTCAACGCGGTGTCATAGGCTTTGCACACACCTTGCGTCGTCAATGGCACATCCATCGTCTCGAGTATTGTCTCGCGAGCGCGCTCTCCAATTGTACTCATTCGGTCACCGTCCCCAGCTAGCTCGAGCGTTGCGGTTACGACGGCTTCGGCATCGTCGAAGGGGACGACCACGCCGTTGCTGCCATTGTGAACGATATCGCGCGCGAGACCTACGGGGGTCGTGATGCAGCAGATCCCGGAGCTCATCGCCTCCAGGAGCGTGACCGGGCCGCCCTCTACTCGAGAGGTCACCCAGTAAAAATCGAGCGCGCGATAGATGTGTGTCATTTCGCGCGTCTCGCGTACAAAAGGCAGCCACACGCATTTTATACCGGATGCCTTGAGTTCTCCGACAAGATCATGCCAGCCGGGGCCCACGATCAGCACGACGAGTGACGCCATTTGCCTTCCGAGAATGCGCACCGATTCCAGGAAGACGTCGGTGCCCTTTCGGTCTTTCTCGTTGCTGCTGAACTTCGCGAAAAAACCGACGACAGTACTCGCGGGCTCGATGCCGAGGCGATCGCGGATCTCCCTCCTCGAAGCAGATGATGGCGGAACAAATTGAGATGCATCGACGCCGTACGGGACGCGAACAACTCGATCGGGGTCCGCACCTCTCGCGATGATATCTTCCGCCCATTGCGTCGAGCCGACGATGATCGCGTCTCCGTTGAGGTTGTGCTCGAGCAAGCGCCAGTCATCGCTGACGTGATGATGGCTCGTGACCGTGGCGATTCGATGCTGCAGTCGCGGAAGCCAGTCGCGAGAGGCGTACGGACATAGGAAGTGCACTATGTCGAAGTCGTCGAACAGCTGGGGCACATCTCCCGCGACAACATCGAGAACAGAACCGGAAATGATGACGCCGTCCATCCAGGAATTGTGCTGAACG
>JBBRBY010000060.1:0-18152 GCA_038205315.1 Gemmatimonadales bacterium
TGCTTCGCGATGTCTTCGAGTCGCGAGCCGGCCAGCCCGTGCTCGCCGAACACATCGAGCGCTGCCTTGAGAATCTGTTGAGGTCGCTCTTCGGGGAGCCGCCGCCATCTCGGCTCCGAAACTTCAGTGGTCATCGGCAAAATAGAGTATATAACTGACTGGTCAGTAATATACCAACGCTTTTTTCCGGCGTCAACGATCCCGGCTGGCCATCGTTTTCCGAATTCCGCCGAGCCGGAGGACGGTGTTCCACTCGTCCTCTCGCACAGGCTGGACCGAGAGCCGGCTTCCCTTGCGGAGAAGCTCCATTCGCTCCAGCTCGCGAACGTGTCGGAGCCCGGGAAGATCGAGGAACTGCGGCAACCGCTCAACGGCCCGAACGTCCACCATGTACCAGATCGGATTCGCTTCGCTGCTGCTTGCATCATAGTGCTCATCGGACGGGTCCCAGCCCGAAAAGTCTGGATAGCCCTCACGCACGATCTCGGCAGTACCCACTATTCCGGCAGGTTGCGCCCCCGAGTGGTAGAAGAGAACGCCATCGCCGCGCTTCATGTCGTCGCGCATCATGTTGCGCGCCTGGTAATTTCGGACCCCGCTCCAGTGCGTGGTGCGACCGGGTGAAGCGAGGAGGTCGTCAAACGAGAAACAGTCGGGCTCCGACTTGAGCAGCCAGAAGCGTCGTGTGGTGCGAGCGGGCATGATGCGATTGGTCGTCGTTGCGAGAGCCGCGGGGGCGTCGGCGCTCACGTAAATGTAGATCATCGCCGCGGGGCTGATCTCGCCACTTTGGGGTACCAACCCGCGTACCGCCAGACTGACGGCTGTACCCAGGTCCGGCTTGTCGTAGATTCAGCCCAACTCACCAATCGAATGCATCCAGAATCCCGCTGGCTGGCCCTGTTGGCCGCAGGCACCGTATCGCTTCCCTCCGCTCAGACCGGCGCGCAGATCGCCAGCACCGCTCGCGTCGTTACACTGCCTCTCGCCGTGGCGTCGCCGAGCCTTCTTGCGCCGTTCAAGGCAGGCAACAAATGGTTCGGCGTGGATGCATCCGGGACCCTCCGCGTCAGAGACGGAGAGCATGGCCTCGCGCGCCCGCTGCTCCAGACAGGCCACTCGGCCGTCGTCGCGCCCTCTCACGAGGGCCGCTACATTGCGTACGCCGACGGGCAGCCTGGCGCGCGGTACTACGATGTACGCGTGAGGGACGTGCAGACGGGCCGCGACCTGCCCGACGTGCTGCACGGTGCACGCATCTCGCCATCTCCCTGGTCCCACGACGAGAAGGGATTTCTGTACGTGCGCCATGACAGCACTGACGGACGAGAGCGCGTCTACTTCCACGGGCTCGGCCGGTCGGAGTCGAACGACGCGCTGATTCTCTCGCAGTTCGATCATCCGGAGTGGCGTTACGCAGCCCGGGTGAGCGACGACGGGCATTACGCGGTCTTCACGATTTCATATCCTGCCGACGCGCATACGCGGATTTATTTCATCGACCTCGATGATCCCGGCAAGCCGAACTTTGGCGCGCCGGTTGTGAAGCTGGCACAGACCTTTGATGCACGCTACGAGTTCGTTGACAACGCGGGAGGCTATTTCTTTCTGCTCACCGATCGGGGAGCTCCGCTCGGCCGCATACTGCTCGCGAACACAGACGTGATCCGTGAATCTCGCTGGCCAGCGCTGATCGCGGAAACCACCGACACGCTGCTCTACGCCAGGACCGCGGGTGACGAGTATCTGATCGCGGTTTATCGCTCGCCATCCGGCGTGAACACGGCACGGGTTTTCGGTCCCGAGGACCCGTCGGTGCTCCGGAACGAAATGCGCAATCGCCTCGATTCCCTCAGAAAGGCTCGGCAGCGTGACGATGACCGGCGTTCAACTCAGGGAATTCCGCCTCGCGGCCTCATGGGAAGCGGACCGTTCATCCGCCTGCGGCCGCGTCCCGACATTCAGATCCCGGCGGGATCGTCGATAGTCGCGATGAACTCCGTCGCCGACGATGGGCAACTTTTTTATACGGTCCGGCTGTCCAATGGTTCGCTGGAGTCCTTCCAGTATGATGTGAAACGTGGGCGTAGCGAGCCTTATTCGATATCGGTACCTCCCAACAACTGACGCATGGCGCTACTTCCAATACTTGGCATGCTGGTCCTGGCCGTCCGCACCATCGTCGCTGCTGCGGTCGTCGTCCTCGGCGTGCTGTTTCTGCTCGACTGGCTCGTCAGAACGCGGCGAATCAATCCGTTCCACCCGATTGCCCGTGCCATCAGGCGAGTGGTGGATCCGATCATCGCGCCCGTCGAGCGCAGGATCGTCCGAGCAGGCGGCCAGCCGAGCTCGGCGCCGATCTGGGCGCTTGTTGGCGCTGTCATAGCGGGAGTGGTGCTAGTGAGCGGACTCGATTTCCTCATCCAGTCCGCCGCGACCCTGGCATTCGCAGTCACCTCCGGGCCGGCGGCGCTTTTCGCCCTGCTGGTGCGGCTTACGTTCGGCCTGCTGAGGCTCGCGCTCATAATAGTCGTGGTGGTTTCGTGGCTCCCCATATCCCCGTTCTCGCCGTGGGTGAGGTGGGCCTTCGCGCTGACGGAGCCCATCCTGCGACCGCTCCGCGAGATCCTTCCGCGAGTGGGCATGTTCGACATCTCGCCGTTCGTTGCCTATTTCGCTCTCGGGTTTCTCCAGTGGGCCTTTCTGCGTATGGTCGGAATGTGATCTTTATCCGTCCATCCGGCTAATCGGATGGATGGCCCTTGTCTCGGATGTCCTCTGAGGCTATCGTTCGTGAGACATACGGATTCGTGGCGATTTCAGGCAAATTGCGGCCACGTAAAACATTCGCTAAAGCGCTATCCGGGCCCGGCGCTTCCTGCCGGGCCTTTTTTGTTACAGGTGCATGACTACTTCCGAAAGCTCCTCCCGCCGATCGGCGTATCTCTCAGCGCTCGCCGAGCGCGTCCTCGTGTACGATGGCGCGATGGGCACGAACATCCAGCGTTATCACCTGACGCCCGAGGATTTTGGCGGGAAGTCGTTGGAAGGTTGCAACGACAACCTCGTGCTGACTCGTCCAGACGTGATTCAATCGATCCATGAAGCATTCCTCGCCGTTGGATGCGATGTGGTCGAGACATGCACGTTCCAATCGACTCCGCGGCGACTGGAGGAGTGGGGCCTTCTTGGGAAGGCGCACGAGCTGAACGTGAAGGCGGGGCAGATTGCGCGCGCAGCGTGCGCAAAGTTCGCTACGCCCGAGCGGCCACGCTTCGTCGCGGGATCGATGGGTCCAACTGGGATGTTGCCGTCGAGCACAGATCCGGTGCTGTCGAACGTGACATTCGAAGAGCTGGCGGACAACTACCGTCTTCAGGCGCTGGCTCTGATCGAGGGCGGTGTGGACGTGCTGCTCGTGGAGACCTCGCAGGACATTCTGGAAGTGAAGGCGGCAGTCGCCGGCATAGAGCGCGCATTCACCGAGTCGGCTACGCGTGTGGCGCTTCAGGTGCAGATCACACTCGACGTGAGCGGTCGAATGCTGCTCGGAACCGACATCGCGAGTGCGATGACGACGCTTGAAGCGCTGCGCGTGGACGTGATCGGCCTCAACTGCTCCACCGGACCCGAACACATGCGCGAGCCGATCCGCTTTCTCGCGGAACACGCAACGCTGCCGCTGTCGGTGATTCCAAACGCAGGCCTTCCCCTGAACACCGGAACGGGTGACGCGATCTACCCGCTGGAGCCGGCGCCGATGGCGCAGGCACTTGGAGAATTCGTCCGCGACTTCGGTGTTCGCGTTGTAGGCGGCTGTTGCGGTACGACGCCGGAGCATCTCGAGGCGATTGTCGCGCGGGTAAACGAGCTTCGCGAGCATCCCCCCGCGGCACGCGAGCGGGACGAACCGCGTCTCCCGATGGTGTCATCGGCCATGCGCGCGACATCGCTGCGCCAGAGTCCGCCGCCACTCATCGTCGGCGAGCGCGTGAACGCGCAGGGCTCACGCAAGGTCAAGCGCTTCCTGCTCGCGGAGGATTACGAGGCAATCGTCGAGGTGGGCCGAGACCAGGTGGATTCCGGTGCGCACGTGCTCGACGTATGCGTCGCGTTGACCGAGCGCGCCGACGAGGCGGAGCAGATGTCGCAGGTCGTGAAACTGTTATCAATGGGCGTCGAGGCACCACTGATGATCGACTCCACCGAGGCGGACGTGATCCAGGCGGCGCTCGAGCACGTGCCAGGCCGCGCGATAGTGAACTCCATCAACATGGAGAACGGTCGCAGACGTATCGACAGCGTGGTGCCCCTCGTGAAGCAGCACGGTGCCGCCGTTGTCGCGCTCACGATCGATGAAATCGGAATGGCGAAGACCCGTGACCGGAAACTCGAGGTCGCACGCAAGATTTACGAGATTGTCGTGGGCGAGTACGGTCTCGCGCCAGAGGATCTTCTCTACGATGCGCTGACCTTCACGCTTGCCACGGGAGACGAGGAATGGATCGACTCGGCCGCTGAAACCATCGAGGGGATACGGCTGATAAAGCGTGAGCTGCCGGGTGTGGGAACCATACTCGGCGTCTCCAATGTCTCGTTCGGCTTGACGCTTGAGGCTCGGTCGGTACTTAACTCCGTGTTTCTGCACCACTGCGTGGAAGCGGGCCTGGACGCCGCGATCGTCAATCCCGCGCATATCCGGCCTTACGCGGAGATCTCCACCGAGGAGCGCGCGCTTGCCGACGATCTCGTGTTCAACCGCAGATCCGACGCGTTGCAGCGTTTCATTGAGTATTTCTCCGCCACTCCGGACTCCGCGGGCGTGGCGCAGAACGCGAAGGAGGATCCGACCGCGGCGATGAGTGCCGACGAGAAGATCCACTGGATGGTGCTGCACAGAAAGAAGGACGGAATCGAAGATGCGCTCGACCTAGCCGGCGTGCGCGATGACCCGGTTCGTGTGCTGAACGGCGTCCTGCTCCCCGCAATGAAGGACGTGGGCGACAAGTTTGGAGCCGGCGAGCTCATCCTGCCCTTCGTACTGCAGTCGGCCGAGGTGATGAAGAAGGCTGTGCAGCATCTCGAGAAGTTTCTCGAGAAGAGTGAGGGATACACAAAGGGAAGGGTGGTTCTTGCGACCGTGTATGGCGACGTCCACGACATCGGCAAGTCGCTCGTGAACACGATCCTTTCCAACAACGGCTACACGGTCTACGACCTCGGCAAGCAGGTCCCCGTGAATACGATCATCGAGAAGGCGATCGAGGTGAACGCCGACGCGATTGGGCTCAGCGCGCTGCTCGTCTCGACTTCCAAGCAGATGCCATTGTGTGTTCAGGAATTGGACAAGCGCGGTATCCACATCCCCGTGATGATCGGTGGCGCGGCGATCAATCGCCGCTTCGGGCGTCGCGCGATGTTCGTGGACGGCGAGCGCGCGTACGATTCCGGCGTGTTCTACTGCAAGGATGCGTTCGAGGGCCTGGATACCATGGACATCCTGCAGGATGCGACGCGGCGCGGCAACTACGTTGACAAGCTGATCGCGGATGCGCGCAGCGATGTGTTTTTGCACACGCAGGTTGGCAAGGACACGACTGCAGGCACCGATGCCACGGAACGGAGCGATGTCGCGGCCGACAATGCCGTTCCTGCTCCGCCGTTCTGGGGAACGCGTGTCTTGCGCGACATCCCGCTGGACGAGGTCTTCGAGCTGCTGGATCTTGACGAGTTGTACCGGCTGCAATGGGGTGGCCGCGGCTCCGGTGAGCAGTACGATCGCATGGTGCGCGAGGAGTTCGAGCCGGCGCTTGTGCGCCTCAAGGCCGACGCGAAATCCGCTGGCTGGCTCCGGCCGGAAGTCGTTTACGGCTACTTCCCTGTCCAGTCAAGCGGAAACGAGATCATTGTATACGACGCGGATGCCTACGCGGCTGACGGGACACGGCGCGAGACGGCGCGCTTTACCTTTCCGCGAATGGTCGGTCGTGAACGCATCTGTCTCGCGGATTACGTGCGGTCGGTGGCTTCGGATCAGATCGATGTACTCCCATTGCAGATCGTGACAGTCGGACACGCAGCGTCCGAGCGCTTTGCCACCCTGCAGTCTGCGAACGAATACGCGGAAGCGTATTACGTGCACGGTGTGGGTGTGGAAACCGCGGAGGCGCTTGCCGAGTGGACTCACCGCCGCATCAAGTCCGAGCTCGGCGTCGAATCGGGCAAACGATATTCGTGGGGATACGGAGCGTGCCCCGACCTCGAGGACCATGCGGTCGTATTCAGGCTTCTGCCCGCGGCGGAGGAGATCGGTATGGAGCTCACGGAATCGTTCCAGCTGACTCCGGAGCAATCGACGGCGGCGGTGATAATTCATCACCCGGAAGCGAAGTACTACGCGGTGCGGGGTGCGGCGGCGGAGCGGGAGCCGGCGCTTGCGTGACGCGCTTCTGAGGCGGCTGCTGGACCCGGAGTCGCTCGTCGTGTTCGACGGAGCGATGGGCACCATGATCTATTCGCGCGGTGTGTTCATCAACCAGTGCTACGACGATCTCAGCGTTCGTGCGCCGGACCTCGTGCGCAGCATCCATGAACAGTACGTGAAGGCGGGCGCGGAAGTGCTCGAGACGAACTCGTTCGGCGCCAACAGGCTCAAGCTTCAACAGCACGGACTGGCCGACGATGTTGCGAGTATCAATATTGCCGCGGCTCGACTGGCGCGCGCGGCCGCCGGTGAGTCGGTACTGGTCGCCGGCGCTGTGGGTCCGCTGGGCGTGCGACTGGAGCCTTTCGGCGTAACTTCCAGGGACGAGGCACGCGCGATTTTTGCGGAGCAGATGCGCGCTCTCAAGGATGGTGGTGCGGATCTTTTCATTCTCGAGACGTTTTCGGATCTGGACGAGCTCGCCCAGGCAATAGCGGCCGCGAGGGATATCGATCCGGACATGCCCGTGGTTGCCCAGGTAGCGATCAATGCCGACGGCGTCACTGCATACGGGGCAACGCCGGAAGACATCGCGCGCACTCTCGACGCCGCTGGAGCCGACATCATCGGGCTCAACTGCTCGGTCGGCCCGCAGACGATTCTAGAAGCAATTGAGAAGATGGCGCCGCATACCACCCGCAAGCTCAGCGCACAGCCTAACGCCGGGATGCCCCGAGATGTCGGCGGACGTACAATGTACATGGCCAGCCCCGAGTACATGGCGACTTACGCGCGGCATCTCGCTTTAGCCGGTGCCAAGATAGTCGGGGGATGTTGCGGAACCACGCCGGAGCACATACGCGAGATCGCGGAGGGGCTGCGGCCACTCGCTCCGCGGTCGGGCCATACCGCGCGCAGGCCCGTGGGACACGCTACCGCCGAATCTCGCGCCGTCGGTGCGGCGCCGGTGCCGCTCGTGGAGCGATCTCGCTGGGCAGGGAGACTCGTGCGAGGCGAGTTCGTCAGCTCCGTGGAGCTGGTTCCCCCCCGCGGTGTCGATGCATCAAAGCTGTTGCGGGACGCTGCCATGTTGCGCGACGCAGGCGTCGATGCGATCAACGTTCCCGATGGACCGCGCGCGCAGAGCCGCATGGGCGCGGTGCTAACCAGTGTGCTCATCGAGCAGAACGCGCACATCGAGACGGTCACGCACTATTGCTGCCGTGACCGCAATCTCCTCGGGATGCTCAGCGATCTGCTCGGTGCGTCAGCGGTGGGCCTGCGCAATCTGTTGCTCATCACCGGCGATCCTCCCAAGATGGGACCGTACCCGTCGGCCACGGCGGTGTTCGACATCGACTCCATCGGTCTCACGAATCTCGTCAGTCAGCTGAACCGCGGACTGGATCCGGGCGGCAACGCGATCGGCGAACCGACACGTTTCGTCATCGGCGTGGGCGTCAATCCGGCGTCTCCGGACCCAGCGAATGAATTGCGCAGATTCGAGTGGAAGGCGGAGGCTGGCGCGGAGTACGCGATCACTCAGCCGGTGTTCGACGCGGATCAGCTAGAGCGGTTCCTGCGCAGCGTAGAGTCACTCGCGATACCGATCGTTGCGGGGATCTGGCCGCTTGTATCGGTCCGTAATGCCGAGTTCTTGGCGAACGAAGTGCCCGGCGTGTCGGTGCCGGAGGCGGTCATATCTCGCATGCGCCGCGCGAACGCGCTATCAAAGGAGCACGCAGTTCAGGAAGGACTCGCGATGGCTCGAGAGATGCTCGAGCGTGTCCGACCCGTAGTCGCCGGCGTGCAGGTGTCCGCACCGTTCGGGAAGGCAGAGCTTGCGCTCGAAGTCTTCGCCGGCACGCTCGACACTGCGGCGGCCCGCGCAGTCTGAGACCGGCGGGAAACCGCGGTAGAGTTACTTGCCGATCACCAGAACCACGAACGAGCCCGGAATCATAGTGGGCCGCGGACGCGGTTGCGACGGGGTGGCCGCTGGCGCGGGATTGAGGCCAGCGGTAATGAGATAGGCGCGGTGCGTTTTCGGGTCGAGCGCCATGGTTCGCGCCCCTCTTTCAGTGGCGATGTTCTCACTGACGAACTTGCCGGGCACGGGTTGAGTGACGAGCGTGAGCGTTCCCGCGCCGTTCGAGCTGAATGCGATTCCCGTAACCGGGTCGAACGCGTTGGCGTCGGTACCGTCGTCCGTCGCCGGAGTAGCGATTACGCGTCCGTTGGTCGCGTCGATCACCGCCATCATCCTGTTTCCGCATCCGGCGAACAGCAGGTGATGCGCAAGGTCGATTGCAAGTCCGCTCGGTTCCTCGCATGGCGCCAGCGGATAACTGTGAATGATGGTGAGTTTTGTGGCGTCGAACTCGGCTATGGTACTCTTGTTTTCGATGTTGACGAAGATATGTCCCGCGCCATCGGAAACTGCGGTTTCCGGTTTGCCGCCGAGGGGCAGGGTACCGACCACCGTGTCGCCCACCGCGTCTATGGCCGTGGTGCTCTCGCCGCGTCCGTTGAACGTGAAGATTCGCTGCGACGCCGAGTCGAAAAGGATGGCGTCGGGATTGGCGCCCGTCACGTGGATCGTCTTGCTGGGAACGAGCGAGACAAAGTCGAACACCGTTACCGTCGTGTCGCGGCCGTTGCTCGTATATCCCTTGTTCAGTCCGTACGCGAGGGCTACTCCGTGGACCCCGCCGGTATTTGGGATCTCCCCAATCAACTGACCGGAATTCGCGTCCACCACCTGAACATGACTTGATCGCGCGATGAAAATCCGACTGCGTGCGGTGTCGAACGTTACGTAATCCCAGCCGCCCTCGCCGGTGACGGGTATGCGGCGCGTCACGTGGTAGCCTTCCGGCGCGCCCTGCGCTGTCTGGGCAGAAAGCGGCGATGCGACGAGCAGCGACCCGACCGCCGTGGCAGCGAGCGAGATGTATCGAGCGAACACGAGAACCTCGTATGGTGTGGTGGGACTCATGCAATCATAACGAAACGCGGGATGGATTTGCGAGCGCGCCTTTTCGCGGGATCGGAGGAAACCGCACCTCGACTACCGTTCCCGCGCCCGGGTCGGACCGAAGCGACAGCCGCGCCTTGTGAACGTCGGCGATCCATTGCGCGATGGAGAGGCCGAGCCCGGCGCCATCTGCCCGCGCGCGTGCCCTGTCACCGCGATAGAACCGCTCGAACACGTGCCCTATCTGGTCGGCCGGAACTCCGACACCCGTGTCGCTCACCGTTACAACCGCTCCCTGTGCACCGTTCGTCACTGCGACCTTCACGGAGCCGCCGGACGGCGTGAATTTGATGGCGTTGTCCAGAATTATCATCATCAGCTGCCGGATCAGGGTCTCGTCCCCTACCACCGCAGACTCTTCGAAGCTGTCCAGCGAAAGGCTCACGCCGCCGCTCGCTGCGAGCGAGCTGGCCGCGCCGACCGCGTCCGCCACGACGTCGTCCAGAAAAAGTCGATCCATCGTGACGGGCCAGCCGCCGGCGTCGGTTCTCGCGAGCAGCAGGAGATCCTCGACGATTCGGCCCAGCCGGACAGCCTCGCGCTCTATGATCGCAAGCGCATCACGCTGCCGCTGAAGATCCGGCTCCTCGGCCAGCGTAACCTCGGCGCGGCTGCGAACGACGGCGAGCGGAGTTCGCAGCTCGTGCGCGGCATCGGCCATGAAACGGCGCATGTAGCTCATGGTGCGCTCCACCGGCTCGATGGATTTCCGCGTGAGGAAGGATCCGCCCGCCGCGAAGAGTACGAGGGCGACCAGCGCCGCCGCGCTGAACGCTACGATGAGCTCGCCGTACTGGTCTTCCAGCTCCACCTGGTCCGCCACCGCGACGGCCACATAGGTTCGCTCGCTGCGCTGGGATTTGAAACGGCGCGCGTAAACTCGCAGCATGTGATCGTTCTCATGGTGGAGAGTCACGAGCACGGCCGAGTCGCGGAGCGCTGTCGCGGCGACCTCGGTAAAGCGCGGCGGTGCGGATGCGGGCACGAGCGGAAGCGCCGATCCGTCGAACAGGTAGAGATCGCGATCGGGAATCCGGAGTTCACCGACCGCATCCATCACCGCGCCGGAAGCGCGCTCCTCGGCCTCGCGAATGTTCGTTGCGCGCCGAATCGCATCCGTGGCAAGTACGAGTGACGCGTCGAGTTGCGCCGAGATCTGCTGTCGGGTTGCAATGAACAGCCCGGAACCCAGCAGCAGCACGATGGTGCCGAGAGTCAGAGCATACCAGGCAGTGAGCCGCCGGCGTAGCAGCAGCAGGTTGTCAGTCACGCGCCCAGCCTGTACCCGGCTCCGCGGAGGGTGTGTATGAGCTTGGGCTCGAAGCCGTCATCGATTTTCCGGCGCAGGCGTCGTACGAGCACTTCGAGCACATTAGTGAACGGGTCATGGTTCTCGTCCCAGACGTACGCCGTGATCGCGCTTCGTGTCACGACGCTGCCGGCATTCTCGATCATGCATTCCAGCAGTGCGAATTCCTTGGCCGTCAGGGTGATTGAAGTCCCTCCGCGGGTCACAGTGCGCGTCGGGATATCCACATGCAGGTCAGCGACGTCATACTGTTCGGGCGCGATCGACGGACGGCGGCGAGCGAGTGCCCGGACGCGCGCGATGAGTTCCAGGAATGCGAATGGCTTGGTGAGGTAATCGTCAGCACCCGACTCGAGCCCGCGCACTCGGTCCTCCACTGCGTCTCTGGCCGTCAGCATGAGAATGGGGGTTGCGATACCCCGATCTCGTATCAGGCGACACAGTTCGAATCCGTTCCCGCCTGGCAGAAGGACATCCAGGATCATGACATCGAACGTGCCGAGAAGCGCCTTCTCGCGCCCGTCGCCGAAGTCCCGCGCCGCAGTGGTCGCGATGTGCTGGTTGCGGAGTCCGTCAGAGATCACCGCTGCCAGTTCGGGGTCGTCTTCTACTAGAAGGACGCGCATGAAGTCTCGGTTATGTTCGATCGCATGAGTTGCCGTCGCGAGCCTCGACGCTTTCCCATATACTATACGGCGCGCGATGCCTCCGGCACCAGGAGCCGCGCCCGTGTCACCGTTACTCCTGCACTTAAATGACTTCAAGCACAGACGGTCGTCCCGCGCTCACGACCCTCTCCGAGGACGAGTTGATGTTCCGGGACGCGGTCGCGGCCTTCGCCGCGACCGAGGTGGCGCCCCGTGTCAAGGCGATGGAAGCGGCGGGCAGGATGGATCCCGCGCTCATACCGCAATATTTCGATCTCGGCCTCATGGGCATTGAAGTGGAAGAGCGGTTTGGCGGCTCGGGCGGCTCTTTGATGATGGTCACGCTGGCAGTGGAGGAGCTGTCGAAGGTGGATGCGTCGGCGGCGATAGTCTGCGACGTGCAGAACACGCTGGTCAACTATCCCATTGCGCGCTATGGGACCGAAGAGCAGAAAGCCAGATACCTCGGTATGCTCACGTCCGGAACTCTCGGCTCCTACGCCCTTTCGGAGGCCGGCTCCGGTTCCGACGCGTTCGCACTGGCGACTCGCGCGGAGAAACGTGGGGATTCTTACATTCTCAATGGGCGGAAGCTCTGGATCACGAATGGTGCGGAAGCTGGCCTCTACGTCGTCTTTGCCACCATCGATCCAGACGCTGGCTACAAGGGAATAACTGCCTTCATCATCGAGCGCGGCTTTCCGGGTTTCGGAGTCGGCAAGAAGGAGGACAAGCTCGGCATTCGCGCGTCATCCACCGTTGAATTGCTACTCGACGATTGCGAGGTTCCGGCTGCCAATGTGCTCGGTCCGGCTGGCCAGGGATACAAGATCGCGATCGAGACGCTCAACGAAGGTCGCATCGGGATCGGGGCGCAGATGATTGGTGTTGCGCAGGGCGCCCTGAACGCGGCGACAGCTTATCTGAAGGAGCGGCGACAGTTCGGTAAACCGCTCTCGGATATGCAGGCAATTCAGTTCCAGGTAGCGCAGGCAGCGACCGAGATCGAAGCTGCGAGATTGATGGTGTACAACGCGACGCGCCTCAAAGACGCAGGGCATGACATCGCCCGCGAGGGTGCGATGGCCAAGTTGTATTCTTCGCAGGTCTGCGGTCGCGTGACATCACTGTGTGTCGAGTTGTTTGGCGGGTATGGCTACACCACCGACTATCCGGTTGAAAAATTCTTCAGGGACGGAAAGATCGGAACGATCTACGAGGGCACGTCCAACATGCAGCTTCAGACGATAGCGAAGGCCGTGCTCCGCTGAACTGCGCCCATGGTAATCAAGCGTACCAACGGTTTGTTTACCGCGCAGCGACTCCTGCCGATCATTATTGAGTAGGCCAACTCACACCCACGCCCCGGCCGCAGCGGCATGCGACTGGGGCGTGATAAATTATCCGACATGTTTAGCTCTGAATCGATCAGTTTCCTGAAGCTGCTACTGGACACTCCGGGACCGTCCGGATTCGAAAGCGCTCCCGCCAAGGTTTGGCGGACCGAGGCGGCCAAGTTCGCCGAGGTGACCGCTGACGTCGCGGGCAATTCGATTGCGGTCGTGAACCCCGGCGGATCCCCGACGATAATGCTCGCGGGTCACATAGACGAGATCGGAGTGATCGTCACGTATATCGATGATGACGGCTACGCCTATCTCGCGCCTATCGGCGGATGGGACCCACAGGTGCTCATCGGCCAGCGGGTTCGGTTCGCTGGTCGGAAGGGCGACGTGGTGGGAGTGGTGGGAAAGATCCCCGTCCACATCATTCGTCCCGAGGATCGAGAGAAGGGCGCTCGGATGCGCGACTTGTGGGTGGACCTTGGCGCACGGGACAAGAAGGAGTCCCTGACCATGCTGTCGGTCGGTGACCCCGGCGTCATCGACTCGAAGTCGATCGAGTTGCCCAATTCGCGAATCGCATCCCGCTCCATCGACAACCGGATCGGCGCGTTCACCGTACTCGAAGCGCTGAGGCTTTACGCAAGTAAGCCCGGCAAGGCCAGGGTCGTTGCAGTCGCCACGGCGCAGGAGGAGATCGCCTACCACGGTGGCGGCGCTCTCGTGGGCGCCCATTCGCTCAATCCCGAGATGGCGATCGTGGTCGATGTGACCTTCGCGGTGGACCATCCGAATATCGAAAAGAAGGAACACGGCGAGGCAAAGCTCGACGGTGGCCCCGTGCTCACTCGTGGCGCGGTAGTGTCACCCGTGGTGTTCAGAATGCTTCGTGACGTTGCGGAGAAAAAGAAGATTCCGTATACGGTCCACGCCGTGGGTCGCGATACGGGCACGGACGCGGATGCGATCCACATAGCCCGCGAGGGAGTGGCCACTGGGCTCGTGTCGATTCCGAACCGCTACATGCACTCGCCGAGCGAAATGGTATCTCTGAATGACGTGAGCAACGTCGCGGAGCTCATCGCTGAGACGTGCCGCACCGTTACCACCAAGACGGACTTCACGGACCGATAGACGCCTGGCTAATTACGGACGGAAAAAGAAGCGGCTGGTTCTCCGGGAGAACCAGCCGCTTCTCAGCGCGCGTTACGGCTCTTACGCTTTGCGACGGCGCTTGAAGAACCCACCCAGTCCGACGAAGCCGGTTCCGAGCAGCGCGACCGAGGAGGGTTCTGGAGTAGTTGTCGTGCCGACGTCCACGTTTATCGCGACGTGGTCTAGCGCAGTGCCATCCGAGTTATACTGGTAGAGGGCAAACGAGTAAACCCCCGTTGCATTTGGATCGAAGCCAGTTGCAAGGAAGGTCATCCCCTCATTCAATGAATTCTGATTAAGGGCGCTGCCGAAGGTAAAGGACGATGGGGCGCCTAACCCGGTCCCGCCGGAAGCGTCCCCGTTAACGAATAGCTTAAAGGTGCTATTAGTGTTGCCGGGATTCACGTAAAAATCGAAATTCCAGTTGGCGTAACCAGCATGGTTGGAACTCACCCCTGGAGTCGCGAAATAGTAGCCAGCGCCGTTGTTGGTGATCGCCGGGCCATCATAGCGCGGTGTCGCGGTAAGCCCAATCGTCGCTCCGCCGGCCCCTCCCACCATCACCGCGTTGTTAGGGATTCCCCCGCCTCCGAACGTAGCGGAGGGAATACTGCCGAAAGTGCCCGCCGGTGTGACCTGTGCCTGGGCCGTGGGCGAGATGGCGACCAGGGTCGCCGCACCAACGAGCAGTGCCGTAAAGCGTGGATTGAGCATGCTGGATCTCCGAGAGGGTTGTGTTCTGCCTAGCTGCTTCCGACCGATATCGATTTCCCCCGCAGGGAGATTGCTAGCGTGCGGCTCTGCGGAACTGCGGGAGGCGATTGATCCTTTGCCTAAGCATCCTTGGTGCCTGGTGTCGCCGCCGTCGGCCGCGCACCTAAATCCATGCCCGGCAAGCATTTACAGTTTGCTCCATAATTTTATAGCTGCGTGTTATGCGGCATATCGCCGGATTTGCGCCACACAGAGTGGGATGGCTGCAACAGAATGTTTCCATGGGCCTCGTTTAGATTCTTGGCGTGCCCATTTCCATTCCCGAACCTAGACAATCCGGTTACACGACCACCACGCCGGTACCGCTCTACTGGGTCAGGTACGGCGATTCCGGCCGTCCTGTTCTGATCCTTCTTCATGGCGGACCTGGAGCGGATCATCGTTACCTGCTGCCTCAGATGTTGCGGCTGGCGGAGCGATACGAAGTCATTCTCTACGACCAGCGAGGTGGAGGGGAGTCGAGGGCATCCAACAACGCGCCCATCGGCTGGCGGGACCACGTCGCCGATCTCGCCGCTATCTGCGGCGAGCTGGGTGTGACGGGTCCATCGCTAGTAGGGTATTCATGGGGTGGAATGCTGGCCCTGCTTTATTCCATCGCGCAGCTGGACGATCCGTCGCTGCCAAAACCCTCGCGGCTCGCGCTCATCAGCCCCGCTCCCGTCACAAGTGCATACCGCGCCGAGTTCGAGGCGAATCTGCGTGAGCGAGGCAATGCGCCGGCGATCGCAGCGGAGCGCGCACGCCTCATGGCTTCGGATTTGCGCGAAGTCGATCCCGATGCATACCGCCAAAGGTTGTTCGAGCTGGGAGTCGCCGGCTATTTCTACGATCCGGCCAACGCGCGCGACCTCACGCCTTTTCGCGTGGTAGGACGGGTGCAGGAATCCACATGGGCGAGTCTCGGCGAATTCGATCTTCGACCGGATCTCATGCGCCTGGCTGTGAAAGCGCGTATCGTTCATGGTCGTGACGATCCCATTCCCGCCGCGTCTTCAATCGATGTCGCTCACGCGCTTCAGACGGAGATATGTCTGCTGGACCGATGCGGCCACGTTCCATACGTCGAGCGTCCCCAGGAGCTCTGGGCAGCGCTCGATCCGTTCCTCGCGTCAACAGACGCCGTAGCTTGAGATTGAATGACTGATTTTCGCGCCGAGCACCATCTAGCCACGATTGACGCCGACGGCGCGCTTTGCGACGTCATTGTGCGGTTCTCCTACGACGGCCTCGAGCATATCGGCCGCCTCTGGTTCAGCGGACCTGCTGTCGGTGAGAAGCCGCTCCCGGACCACGGCGGCATTCCCGGCCGCACGATCGAAGAAGCAATTCAGCTCGCCGAGCGCTTTACGACTGATGACCTGCTTCGCCGATTCTATCGGGCCAGGGCAGAAAAGCGAAAATACCTTCAGTTGCGGCGCGCCACTGAACAATTGCTCGACAAGGTGAAGTACATGAACCGCATCGCACTATCCATCAAGGGCGGTATGCTGGACGGTGAGGGTGCACGCCAGGAGCTCGACCTCATAGTCAGGCAGATGCACGAGTTGGTGGATACGATGCCATCCATGGCCGGCGTCGAGGAAAATCACTAGCGCACCACGGCGCGGAACCAGACCGTAGCCGGTAGATACCGCCAAAGATGTCCCTAGCACCTGCCGCCGTCCGGGCGCCGTTGATCTTCAAGCGGCTCAAGCGAGCCTATCCTGACGCGCATTGCGAGCTGGACCATACGGGTCCGTACCAGCTGCTGGTCGCGACAATCCTGAGCGCTCAGTGCACTGACAAGCGCGTGAACATGGTGACGCCGGCCCTGTTTGCCAGGTACCCCGATCCGGAGGCACTGGCGATGGCTGATCCGCGCGAAGTCGAGGATCTCGTCAAGCCGACCGGTTTTTTCCGGAACAAGACGCGGAGCCTGCTGGGGATGGCCGGCGCCCTACTCGACCGCTTCGGCGGGTCGGTGCCGGATCGGATGGAGGATCTGGTGACGCTACCTGGGGTCGGGCGAAAGACGGCCAATGTGGTCCTGGGTACCGCTTTCGACAAGCCAGCGGGGGTTGTGGTGGACACCCACGTCGGGCGCGTGAGCAGACGGCTGGGACTGACGCGGCTTTCCGATCCCGTGAAGGTCGAGGGAGTTCTTATAAAGCTGTTCCCCCGAAAAAATTGGACTCTGCTGTCCCATCTGCTGATATTTCACGGGCGCCGTGTCTGCGTGGCACGACGCCCCAGGTGCGCAGACTGCGTGCTGAATGACCTATGCCCATCGAGCGAAGTGTGAAGCAAGCGACATTCGAGACAAACAAGGGAACCATGGTTGCCGAGCTGTATCCGGGCGAGGCGCCCCTCGCCGCCGGCAATTTCGAGAAGCTGGCCAACGAGGGCTTCTACGACGGCGTGAAGTTCCATCGCGTCATCCCCGAGTTCGTGGTGCAGGGCGGGGATCCGCTCTCCCGCGATCTTCCGGCGGGAAGCCCGCGCATCGGTACCGGCGGCCCGGGCTATACCATCAAGTGCGAGACGAAGGGCAATCCGCACACTCATCAGTTCGGTGCCCTCTCGATGGCGCACGCGGGCAAGGATACAGGAGGCAGCCAGTTCTTCATCGTTCTCGACGAGAACAATACCCGCCACCTGAACGGCGTTCACACGGTATTCGGCAAGGTGACCAGCGGGGAGGACGTCGTTCGCCAGATTAAGCCAAACGACGTCATGACGAAGGTGCGCGTGACGGACACCGACTCGGCCACGGAGAAGTAATGCAATCAACGCATCGCAGCACGGATTTTCCGGCGGCTCTCACTGGACTCGTCGTTGGCGGGTGCGTGATCTTCGCGATCCTGTTCGGAATCGTGATACTCACCAACAATAAATACGCGGCGGAGAAGCCGGCCGCCGCGGCCACGAAGTAGCCATCGACCCTCTCGCACGGGTTCGTCGAACGGACCTCGTGCGGAGCGGAGTCGCGGGCCCCACAAGCGGCACCAAGCAATGACTGACACAGGCGAACCGGCGGTGCGTGCGACGGACCTTTCGAGGTCGTTCGGTTCCAGACACGCCGTGCGCGGAGTGTCGCTGAGTCTCGTGGCTGGCGACTGTCTCGCGCTGTTCGGTCCCAACGGAGCAGGCAAGACCACGCTTCTCAGGATGTTGGGCGGGCTGCTCCGGCCCACATCGGGGAGCGCCTGGATTGAAGGTGTACCGCTGCCCGGAGACGCCGATGTGCGCTCGCGAGTGGGGCTGGTGTCGCACCAGACAATGCTTTACGACGCTCTCACCGCGCGAGAGAACGTGGAGTTCTCCGCGCGGATGCATGGCTTGCGCGATGTCCGCGGCGCGACCGACTCTGTGCTGGCCCGTCTCGGGGCCGCGTCGTACGCCGCGGCTCCGGTCCGGTCGCTGAGCCGCGGAATGCAGCAGCGTGTGTCGGTCGCGCGAGCGATTGTCCACTCGCCATCCG
>JBBRBY010000061.1:0-17296 GCA_038205315.1 Gemmatimonadales bacterium
TAGGTCGCGCGGCGGCTGTTCTCGCAATAGTCGATGCCCTTGTCGCGCGCGAACGCGTCTTGAATCCCGCGGAAATCCACCCAGATGTGCGAGAACTGATGGATGAACAGCGGACCGCCATAGATGAATTGGTAGCCGTAGATCTCCTTCCATTGGTAAGTTGAGGCCCACGCCGCGTAGCTCTCCGTCGAGAGGGGATGTGTCGGCGAGCCCAGCCCGAGTACATACAGCAGAACAGCCTCGTCGTAGCCTTCCCAGCGGTAGGGCAGGAATCCGCTCTCGGGCTTCCACCCATGAGTGACCGTCGCTGCGCCGTTGCACGCCCATGGCCAATCGACCCGCCGGTAGAGCACGTCGGCCAACGACCGTATCTCCTGCTCGTCTTGGCTGTCTCGATCGAAATACGCCGCCGCCGCGAGCATGCCGGCCAGCAGGAAGCTGGTATCGACGGTCGACAATTCGGACCGCCCGGCACGTCGTCCAGTGGTCATATCGAGAAAGTGATAGTAGAAGCCGTTGTGCCCGGTCGCGTCTGGCGCCGTGCCCTGTGTGCTGGTCGAGAAAAACCGCAACACCGCCAGCGTGCGCGCGATCGCGTCGGCGCGCGACATCCAGGCGCGCTCGACGCCGACGGGGTAGGCCGCGAGCGCGAAGCCAACGGCCGCGATGCTCGCGGGCGCACCGGGCTGCGATTTATCCGCGACAAGTCCGTTCGCGGAGTTGGTCTCGCGCAGGAAATACTCGAAGGCCTGCCGCTGCAATGCGTCCAGCCGCACCTCAGCGAAGTCCGCTGGATACGCCGGTTGCTCCCCGAGGTGCGCCGGATATGGCGTCACCGAGCGAGCACAGCCCGGGCAGTTTCGACCACATGATCTGCAGTGAAGCCAAACCCCCGCATCACCACGGGCCCAGGGCCGACGCGCCGAAGCGGTTTACTCCGATCATCGCACCATGCAGCCCCACGTAACGGTCTCACCCGAATGGAGCGGCTGCCTCGAGGCTGACCCGTGCGCGAACTTGCGGAGGGAGCACCTCGTCCCGGTAACTCTGCGGCTGCCCACGGCTTCCATCACGTGCATGTGCTCGTGACCATCACAGATGCCTGACTGGCGGTGTGAGTCCGACATAGATGATCAGCATGATCATCAATGTTACCCCAACGAGGTAGCCCCACACGATGGCTGTGCGCATCGTCGAGTGAATGCTCTCATTCCTATCGATATACGGGATCAGAACCAACCCGACCAGAATCGCGATCGGTGCAACGACCAATGCGATGATGCCAAACCAATCTTCCAAGGCATAGAGTCCGAGAAACATCCACGGTGGCTTGGTCATTTCGACGCCAGCGTAGGGACCGGGATACAGCCCGACAGGAAATTGCGCTGCAAGGAATCCTACAACGCCATAAATGACAGCACTGTACCAGACGATACGCTTCACATGGTCGAAGAATGTGACCGTCCGTGCAGTGCTGGCACCGGGCAACGCCGACAGACCATTCAATTTTATGAGTGCCAGATGGGGAACGACAAAGAGGAGCAGAAGGAGTGGCAGAATCAACACATGCGTCGCAAACAGCCGCATCACCGCGGTCGTGCCCTGAAGGAAGACCGCAACGCCGTCGCCGAACGGGACAAGCGCAATCGACTCCAGTGCGTGCTGGTAGGCCTCGTACCCTTCCTGATCCCACTTGAGCACCGTACCGGAGAAGAGGAAACCGAAGGTGATGAACAAGAGGCCGACGCCATACAGCCAATTCGCCCTGCGCCTTCCACGGTACGATCCCGTGAATACCACGCGCGTCATGTGCAGAATGATCAGGAATGTCACAGTCTCCGCAGTCCAGCGATGGAACGAGCGGATCCACATACCAAGTGGTGCGGAGCTAAGCGTCAGCACGCTCGTTCGTGCTGCATCCACTGACGGAGTGTAGAAGAGCGCGAGAATAACGCCCGTAGCAACGAGAAGGGTGAGCCCAAGGACAGTCACCCCGCCCACGGTGTAACCGAAGCGCAACGAATGCTCTGGAACGTCGTAATTCAGGCCTTCCAACGTCCATTCGTTTTCAGACGAAATTTCGTTCATGAGCTTCCACCTGTCTTTCTGGGCAGATACACGAAACCTAGACCGATAATCGCAACGGCAAGTGCCAGCGCTTTGATCACGAAAAAGGTTGTCGAACTCTTTACTCCAGCGCGGATGGTGTCGAAATCACGTTCCACAACTGTGTCCTGGGCGGCTTCCGTACTCCCCTCACGGCCGGCTCCCGGATGCGTGGTGTCCGTTGTCTTCTCCTGCATCATCGCGCTAGTCACCTTCTCCGGTTTCTTGCTCTTCTCGTCGTCTTGGCCGTAGGCATTTGTGGACAACGCAATCAACAACACCGTCAACAACACCGTCAACAACACCGTCAACAACAGGAATCCGGACTTCATCTCTCCGCTCCATTCATAAGTTCGAGATCAAGGGCGCATGCCGGCGCGGCGATGGGGCGCCAGTGGTGCCCGCCGCGGCCCACCAGCGCGTTCGCCTCCGCGGGCCCGTCGCTTCCCGCTTCATAATTCGGGAACTCCGGAGCCGACAGTTGCGCCCACGCCTCCTCGATCGGCGTGATGATACGCCACTCGGCGTCCACCTCATCGCTCCGGGTGAAACGCGTCGAGTCCCCTTGCATCACGTCCAGCAGAAGCGTCGCATATGCGCTCGGCAACTTTCCGTAGAAGCTTTCCGCATACGAGAAGTCCGCCTCGACGCCGATGGACCGTAACTGGTCCCCGGGTCGCTTCGCCGCGAACGCGATGCTGATCCCCTCGTCAGGCTGAATCCGCAGAGTGATCTGGTTCGGTTCCACGTCATTCTCAGGCGCTCGGGAAAAGAGCGCCTGCGGTGTGTGCTTGAAGTGCACCACCACCTCGGTGTGCCGTCGGCTCAACCGCTTGCCGGTTCGGACGTAGAACGGCACGCCTTCCCAGCGCCAGTTGTCAATTCGGAAATCAATGGCGGCATAGGTCTCCGTGTCGGATTGCGACTTCACGCCGGCCTCGTCCCGATACCCAGGCACGCGGCGTCCGTCAACGGTTCCCGCGGCGTATTGCCCGCGAACCGTCCGCTGTTTCACCTCGTCGACGGTCATGGGGTGCATCGCGCGCAGGAGTTGCACCTTCTGATCACGAAGCGCGTTCGCGTCGAGAGCCACCGGCGGCTCCATCGCGGTGAGTGTCAGCAACTGCAAGAGATGATTGGTCACCATGTCGCGCAGGGCTCCGGTGTCTTCGTAGAACCCGGCGCGGCGTTCGACCCCAAGCGTTTCGGCGGCCGTAATCTCCACGTAGTCGATGTAGTTCCGGTTCCAGACCGGCTCGAGCATCGTGTTGCCGAAACGAAAGACCAGAATGTTCTGCACCGTCTCTTTCCCGAGATAGTGATCGATGCGGAAGACCGCCTCCTCGGCGAAAACATCGCTCACCACGCGGTTCAGTTCCTGCCCGGACTTTAGGTCGCGTCCGAACGGCTTCTCGATCACTATGCGCGCCCAGCCCGCGTCGTTGTTCGCCAGCCCCGCCGCGCCCAACCCCTCGATGATCGGCCGCGCAAGCGACGACGGGGTCGCGATGTAGAACAGGCGGTTGGGGTTCCCGCCAGCGCGCCGGCGCGACTCGAGATCGGCGGCGAGGCGCGCATAGAAATCAACGTCGTTCGGATCGCCGATCGCGTAATGAAGGCGTTGCTCAAAGCCCTGCCACCGCGGGTCGTTCGTGTCAACCGAATCCTTCGAATCCGCGAAGGTCTCACGCAGCCGGCTACGGAATTGCTCGTCGGTGAGACGCGTGCGCCCGGTGCCGATGATCTCACAGCGGCTGCTCATGCCGCCGAGACACTGCAGCTCGTAGAGCGCGGGAAGAAGCTTGCGCCGCGTTAGATCGCCGGTCGCACCGAAGATCACCAGCGTGCACGCCTCCGCCTCGCTCAGCGGCGGCCGGCTGAGCTGCTCTCGAGTCGATGCGTGTACCGACGTCGTCACGGCTTGGCCCCGGGCGGCGCCGCTGCAATCAATGCTTGCCAGTCGGTGTGCACGAATGCTGCATCCGGCCGATCGACCCGCTGGTACGTGTGAGCGCCGAAGAGATCGCGCTGCGCCTGGGTGAGGTTCTGAGGCAGCACGGCCGTGCGATAACTGTCAAAGTACACCAGCGAAGTAGACATGGCCGGTATGGGAATCCCGTGCGCGGTCGCCATTTCTACGGTCCGTCGCCAGCCGACCTCAGCGTCATGCACTCGGGCCGAGATGTTGGCATCGACCAGCAGGTTGGTCAGGTACGGTGCGCGCTCGAACGCAAGCATGATGGTGTCGAGCAGTCGCGTCCGGATAATACAGCCCCCCTTCCATATGCGTGCGATCTCCCGGCGCTCCTTCGGAACCCCGCCTGCCACGGGCGTCACGAAGCCGTCATAGATGAAACTACGGCCGCGGATTGTTGCTCCCCCGCCTCTTTGGCACCATGTCGTACCGCGCGAACAGGACGCCGAGAACCGCCAGCCAGAAGAACCACCAGACGAGGTGCATTCCGAACCAGTGATACCCGCTATACATATGGAACATGTTGCTTCTCCGTAGGCTTTTTATGGATCGAGGTCCGTCGTCAGTGCGCGATCAGCCGCAACAACTCCCACCCTTCCGGTCACCACCACCGCCGGCCGCTGCACCCGCAGTCGCGCCTTCGGTGACGGGCTCGTAGCCGGCATCTCGGATCGCCTGAGAGATTGCCGCTGGGGTCGTCCGAGTCGCGTCGTAGCTGACGGTCGCCGATCCAACGGTAACTGCATCGACATGTGCGCCGGGCACCGCGCCAACCGCATTCCGCACAGCGCTCACGCAGCCGCCACACGTCATGCCAGAAATGGCAATGGTCATTTGTTGCATTGAATCCTCCGAAATGTTCGCCGCCGAATTGGACGGCGTCTCACGCTCGTTGCGCCCAAACGAATGCTCTGGTCTCACTGTAGGCCGCCAAACTGAATGGGGCCTGAAGTCCGACTGAACTCTGCGGTTCAGCTACCGGTGGTTGCGGACTACAGTCGGCGTTTTATACCGGTTTGTCCTTCTTCCTCCGTGACGTGTACGCTCGGAACACCACCCCTACGAACGGGATCCAGAATAGCCACCAAAGAAGGTGCATGCCGAGGAAATGATATCCATCGTAGAAGTGAAACATTCTTGCCTCTCGAAGATTCGTGAGTCAACTATTCCTGTGCCGTAATAATGACATGCCAAGCTGAGCACAGGCTGAGAACCCCGTGAACCGTGTATGACACGCCGGCCACCAGCAATCAATTGCCGCTGCGACCGATGCGCTTGGCCGACATAGTGATCGGTACAGAGACGAAATCTCCGCAACTAGCATCGATCATTGGCTTTCGGTTGGCGCACTCTTCGGTAAGCACAATTGTCCATGTCGACGGCACATGCTTAGCAACTGGCGCAGACTGCGGTTGGTTACGACCGCGGTTCCTGCGTACCCGTCTCCGTCAATCCGGTCTCCCAGAGGCGATATCCTCCAAGGAAGACGCTATCGTTGTCGCCTCGTCGCACGCCAGCTGGAAACGCCTTCAACAGATTCACGTTGCCACCACCGATGACAATATCATCGACCTCGAAGGCCAGCCTGAAGAGCGCAACTACTTCTCGTACGCTTGTGCGCCACTTCTTCTTTCCGCGACGTTCAAGTCCGCGGAGTCCCACGACATCTTCGTATGTGTGTCGCTTCCTATAAGGCAACTGACCGAGTTCGAGCGGCACCAACATACTGTCGACAATGAGCGCCGAGCCCAGGCCGGTTCCGAGTCCCAGGAAGAGCATCCGACCGCCGCGATAACTGCCGAGTGCCTGCATGGCGGCATCGTTGATGATTCTGATCGGGCGACCGAACGCACCCGCGAAATCGTAGCCGACCCAGCCGCCGCCGAGATTGTGAGGCTCCGCGGCGGGACGGCCTTTCAAAACCAGGCCAGGGTAACCGATTGCAACGACGTCGTATTGCCAGTCAATGGTGATTCGTCTGACTTCCGAGACTATTTCGTGCGCAGTCATATGACACCCTGACGCGAACTCACGCTTCTTCGGCTGTCCGGTAGCCAATACCTTCACGTGCGTACCACCGATGTCGACTACGAGGATAATCACCGGGCCGCCCTCCAGGTCTCAAGCAAGCGGTCTACGCAACGTCGCCACCGAGGTCACGCAGCTGTAACCGGCGGTCATGGCCCCATTTCCTGGACTGTGCGAGTGCCATATAGGGGAGTCGGCGAGTTGATCGGGAAGCCTCCCAGCATTCGGTATCTGAGGTGGATGTAGATCAGAATACTCAGAATAGCGGCGAAGAAGCACCAGACCGAGATCAGGGCTTGCGTATAGATCGCGTAGGCCCCGAGGAACGACAACAGCGCCAGTACCCCGAATAGGTTGACGAACCTGTGGCTCGAGAAAAAGCAACTCACACATGTCGCCGAGAGATAGAGAACGATCACAACGGGAAGATAGAAATGCGGAGACACGTACACGATGTGTTGACTGACTACTTCCGCAACGATTGAGCGCCTGATGATCGCGTACAACAGATACAGGCCAACCGCGAGACCGGCGACCTGAAATATGGAGAATGCTTTCCTGCGCCAGCGCGCGGTCTCCATCAATCCCATTGCGAAAGGGACGTAGATCGGCCACAGCACGTGTGAGAAGCCGGAATAGACATACGTCATCGCCTGCCTCAAGGCCGGTGCGTCATGACTGAACGTCAGCCAGATGACAGCTTCGGTGAGCTGTTGGATCCCGAACAGGAGCGGGATGAGCGCGAATGGAATCTCGGATTTCCTTTCCACGCGTTGGAGTGTCACCACGCCGATGGCAGAAAGCGAAGTACCCGCGACGAAGCTCGCGGTTGCCGAGAAACACATAGTTTGAAAGTCCGCCGTTCCGGGGTGTGAGTGGTGCTACGCTCGATCGAGGTGACGTGCGCTGATCGTTCCGCAACAGCAGCCACTCTTATCTACAACGGGTAGGCTTGTCGTCTGGTGTTCGTGTAGTTTGCGCCGCGCATCCTCGATCGGCTCGTCTTCACCGCAGCACGCCGTCGCTGGATGCATGATCTCCGTCACACCGACCTCTGACGCCCGCTGATCATCCGCGGCCACGCCGCAACAAACGTCGCGCTCGGTGACAACGCCGACCAGTTTGCGGGTATCGGTGTTTTCGACCACCGGTGAGCAGCCGCAAGCTGAATCGCGCATCGCGGCGGCGGCTTGTGCCGCGGTGTCTTTGGGGCCGCAGCACGCTGATGCTGCGATTGGTTTCATTACATCACTGCAGCAACCCATCATCGGATCCTCCGTGAACGGGAACTTGGTGAACGGGAACTTGGTGAACGTCGATCTCCAACTCATCTCGCTACCGCTTCATCGTCCAGTGGAAATCCGGTTGAAGAACAAGCTGCGACGAGAAATCCTTGTTCTTGGTGACAGGTAGCTGGTACGCGAAGCCGAGCAGGAATCCCTCACGGACGCGGACCTTGAAGCCGGCTAACAGATTGAGGCCCGCAGTCTTGCCTGTTCCGGCCATTCCGAAAGTTTCAACGACCGGAAAAAACCAGGGGGTCAGTGCTCCCACGAGTGATGCGCTCCACTCGACTGCGTCCTCACGCGGATCGTAGTGAAACACCTGATTGAACGCGAGGCGGGAATTGGAGATCTTTGATGTCTCCCCCACCAGAGCGCTGATACGGTGCGGCTCGCCGCCACGTGTCGGGAACTCGAACTCGATGATTGGCGCGAAGCCGCTCGAGCCACTCTTGTTCTCGAAGGCCACGAACTGGAACATGGCTTCGGTGCGTGTCGTGTTGAAGAAGCGGTCGTTCCGGATGTGAAGCCCGATGTTCTTTGTAAGGCCTGTCTCCAGATGGAAGGCGAAATCAGCCTGTGTCTTTCCATCTACCCGAGTGGCGAGGATCCCGGTACGCAGGCTGAATCCGCCCACCGGGTCGGGAAGACCCTCATGCGTGAAGAAGGGGTGCGGTACTTCCATTTCCATTCCCTTGTCCGCGGCCGGGGCCGCAGACGTCTCTTGCGCCGCGGCACCTTGCGGAGTCAGGCAAGAGATGACTAGAGCCGCGGCGAGGGATAGAGCACGTATGACGGTATGAACGCCGACGGGCGTCGTCGCCGCAGAGCTGTTGTCATCGCCCACGTTCATATCAAGTTGCCGCGTTTTTATGAGTTGCATGTCTGGCCTGAGTTGGATGAAGGGATTGCTGACGGTCGCACCAGAAACCACTCGTAGCCGATGATCATCTCCACCGATAGAACACCAAGCATACCCAGGCTTGGTCTGCTCCGGATTGCATCGTCATGCATGCCGTTGGCGTATTGAGTTTGAATCAAGGCGAGTTCTGGGGTCGGGTCATTCGATCAGGTGGGGAGCGGATGCCGTAGCGTTCACCGATGGGACCACGACGGAAGCTGAGAAGGATCACGAACGCTCCTGCGATCAGGTCGCTCCAGCGCGAGGCTGACGTGGCCCCGCCGAGGAGCCATGGAGCGGCAACTACCAGTGCCGCGAACAGGACATTGATGAAACGCGCGGCGCGGCCCACGTCTGCCAGCGCGATGACGGAAACCGTGACGATCAGAGCCCCAAAGAGATGCTCGCTATGAGCGGCATTGCCGGTCGTTCCGAACATGGATGGCCCGAAAATGAGCCAGATACCGATTGAAATGGTTGCCAGCAGGTTCCACGGCAGCGCGACACCCCATACGAGAGCAATCGGTCGCACTACGTCCGGGTGCACAGTGCCAACGGACTCCGGCATCTCGCGCAACGTGCCACCTGCCCAGAACGTGTGCCAAATGGGCTGTCCTTCGCGTCTTGCCTGGGCGAGGAACTGGACCGTGGCGACCACTTCGTCCAGCGTCAGAGCGATCATGATCACCATTGCCGCCGCCGCAATTAGACATGGTGTGCACCATGCGCCAACGGCCAGCGGCTGCAGGATGATCAGCGTGATGCTGACTGCGCCGAGCGGTATGACAAGAATGCCGAAGAAGGTGACCATCCACGGCATGGTGCGCCACCTGCGCTTGTCACCCATGAAACCCATGAGGAATTCGATCATGTATGCGATACCGCCGAATCCCGCGTCGGAAATCGGGAAGGCTCGCGATACATCTGAAGTGAGCACGCGCTGTGTGCCTAAGCCAAAAAACGGGTCGCGCATTGACGTAATGTGATGGAGCTGAAATGCTGCCATCTGGCGCGAAAGAAAAAAGCCGAGCAGTGCGAGCGCTATGATCGGCGCTCTCTGTGGCCAGCTTGAGGGATTGTAGGACCAGCCACGTGGCACGTCCGGGCCGGGCAACATGCGCATGCCCGGCATGCCTGGTGCGAGGACAGCGAAGACGACCACGAGCGCGCCCAGGAGCGTGTCGTTGGCGTATGCCGCAGCCGTAGGCGCCCAGAAGACGAGTGGTGCGAACAGTAGCCAAACCCCGACGAGCGAGATCGCCCAAGGTGCCCACAACCGCCAGAACGGTGCTCGCGAGAGTGACAACCCCGCGAATAGCATCACCAAAGCACCGCTCACTACGTCGCTTACCTGGAGCGCGGGACTGCGGTAGCCAAGTGCGAATGCACCGGTGATCAGCCAAAGGCCAAGCACCAGATTGGCGAATGTCGGCCACACTGCTTGAGGCGCGTGCTGCATCGCGGTCGCCGTCTTGGCTGCGCCACTGGTCGTGCCGCTTGCTACATCGCCTGCTCCACCATTTGCCGCCTCGGGTACGTCTCGCTGGACGGAGCCCGCAGGGGCGTCGTGCGTCATAGCAGCGTGCACATGCCTCCCCGCCTCCGGAGTTACATCCGTACTCACGTCACTATCGCCACATCGCGTATGGTTGACGAAGGCTCCAAGCCGTTCTCCTTGTACCACGCCCGCGGATTGGCCTTTAGCGCGGCGATCATGAGCGGGATAGTATGCCTTAGCGAGCGCTTTGGCTCCCAGCCAAGCACTGTTTTGGCGCGTGTGATGTCGAGCGCGTAGTGATCATTCGCGCGGTCTATCATCCAGGGTCTGATGAACGGATCCCCACCGGGAAGTTTCTCCATCAGATACGCCCCGGCCTTCGCAAATGGCGCTAGCTGACCCGGGACTTCGAGTGTCTCCCAGTTTTCTCCGTGGATGAGGCGGGCAAATGTGTGCTGCAGCTCGTCGTACGTGAGAGGCTCTGATTCGCCGAGCAGAATCGGGAGTTCCGGTGGAAGCTCGTGCCGGCGCTCGACGACCTGTTCGATGGCGTCGACCAGGTCATCCATGTGCAGAAACGACTGTCCATGCGCTGTGCTGCCTGAGTAGATACGACTCGTGAACTCGCGTTGCTCGATGCGCTGGATCTCGTGCGCGAGAGGAATGGAGTGACACATATCGTCATATACTCCAGCGATTCGGAGCAGGACCGCGGAAATGCTCCCTCGCTCGTCGTGGATGAGTTGCTCGGTACGAACCTTGGATTCTGGATAGGCCCAAGTTGGTTCGATGGGCCAGTCCTCCGTGATGAACTCGCCCGGCTCCGCCGGTCGATGGACCAACATGGTACTCGAGAAAACGAACTGCTCAACTTGGAAGCCGTGCTCGTGCAGCCCGCGCAACAGCCGCCCGGTCCCCTGCACCGTGATCTCATCGTACTTTGGACTCGGCGCACCGAGGAAGTCGTAGTACGCGGCGAGGTGGATCACCGAAGCGACGTTCGTCCCATGGTGTTCCCGAACTGTGCGCAGCCCGTCGCGCACACTCTCGTCGGACGTGATTTCAATCGGGATATACACACACCCAGGCGGAGCGGGCTTCGCCGCCTTACGGTCAAGCCCCACTACATGAGGAAAACGTCCCGCAAACCGTTTCATGACGGCGTCACCGATTCGTCCATTGGCACCGGTTACCAGGATCACTCCATTCTCTATTTTCATGACGCTCCCTGATGCTTGCGATTAACTGGGTCGTTCCGCTCCGGCACTCGTGTGACAGGCCGACTACTTGCTACCAGCAACGCGTTCATTTGTGTTGTCCGTCCATAGGGGATAAGCTGGCCATGCCTGCTGAGCGTGCGCTGAAGACAGACTGAAGGCGCGCTACAGCGAAGGGGACGTACGATGCCTGACGATAGTAGCCCGTACCGAAGGCCGTTACCTAAACAGGTCGCGGTATCGGAAGGTTAAGTGTTGCGACTGTCCCACGGGCGTCGCAGACTAACAGCCGACCAATGACTGTGTGAGTTCTCAAACGAGGCCCGACCAATCTCGCCACGACCTTCCAGGCGCGCAAGCAGTAGATAGAAGTACAACATCCCGCGCTGCGCGCCGAGGGCATCCAACACGCTCTGCGCGTCGAGCGGCTCCGGTCCGGCGACGAGGGCCATGTTGCTCGCGACGCTCGTATCGTTGGATGGGAATACATCCAGTCGTCCCAAGCCACGCAGCAGGATCAAAGCCGCAGTCCACGGCCCGATCCCCTTGATCTTTTGGAGGACTACAGCTGCGTCTTGGCTTGTGCTCGCTTCCAGTGCGGTGGCGTCTAGTGTGCCTGATTCGATTGCTGCGACAACGCGCTGCAGCGTTGCGATTTTGCTTGCGCTCAGGCCAGCAGCCCGTAACAGGTCGTCGTCGGCATCACGTACATTCTCCATGGTTGGAAACACAAACAGGCGCACCTCATCAGTCATAACCGGTTCGCCCAGCGTAACGAGAATGCGGTGCATGATTGCACTCGCCGCGCGCAGACTCACTTGCTGGAAGACAATTGCGTTAGCGCACGCCTCCCACAGAGTCGGGTAACGCGGAGGCTTCACACCCCGCATGCGCTTCACCAACGGAGCGAGCCAGGGAATGTCTGCTGCTGCGCGATCAAACGGCTCGAGGTCGCGAGTGACTCCGAGCATCGAACAGACAGTATCGAGAACGCCATCGACTGAATCAACACGCAAACTCGCAACTGAACTTGCGTCACCGTCGATCGTGACCGTAAGCGAGTTTTCGTGGCGGATCTGTGTCACGCGCACAATTACGGGATGGGGACACCCAGATAGGGCGCGCACGTACTGCCCCTCTGGCGTGAGCAGATCGACGACGTTTGTTGACATGCGCCGGAGAACACTCACCGTGAGGTCGAGCCGGTAGGGCATTACGACTGGTACTACGTGCACCTGTCTCAATGTCGCGCCCACGGTAAAGTGTACGTCCATAGGGAACAAGCTGGCCATGCCTGCTGAGCGTGCGCTGAAGGCAGACTGAGGGCGCGCTACAGCGAAGGGGACTTACGATGCCTGACGGTAGCAGCCCATACCGAACGCCGTTGCCTACACAGGTCGCGGTATCGGAAGGCTAAGTGTTGCGACTGTCCCACGTCCGGGTTCGCTTGAGAGCGTGACAGTGCCACCGTGCTGTGTCGCTACCCAGCGCGCAATCGGAAGGCCGAGTCCTGTGCCACCAGGGTCGCGCACCCTTGCTGGATCGCCGCGATAAAAGCGATCGAACACACGTGAAAGCTCCGAAGGCGATATCCCGATGCCCGTGTCGCGGATTATCACCTCTGCCACGCCGTCCGAACGCTCGGCGCGATCGGCAATGCACTGGAGACTCGCAGTGACCCGGCCACCGGCGGGCGTGTATTTCACGGCGTTATCTACCAGAATCAGGAGGAGTTGCTTGAGTTGATCCTGATCGCCATAAATTGTTACCGGTTCGAGAACTGCTACTTCGATGCGGTGGTTCGATCCGAGATGGCGCGCCTCACCCAGCACCTCTAACAGGACTCTATCCAGCTCCACTGCCACCGAACGGACCGGCATGTCAGTATCTGCACGTGCCAGCGACAGCAGGTCGGCCACCAAGCGTCCCAGGCGCGTAGCCTCGATGTGAGCCTCACGTATAGCGTCACGCCGATCTGTTTCCGTCATCGTGTGCCGCAGAAGAAGCTCCAGATTTCCCTGAACTACTGTTAACGGTGCGCGGAACTCGTGCGACGCATCCGAGATGAACCGTTGCTGAACTACATGTGCGTGCTCCAGACGTTCAAGCATCTCGTTGAATGCGTCCGCCAATCGCCCGAGCTCGACGTGGGACTCACCGACACGCACTCGGTCCGATAACTGCCCGGAACGCGCAATGCTACGCGCGGTCTCACTGAGCACGGTGACCGGACGAAACACTCGGCCAGCCAATAGCCATCCTGTGATGAGCGTTGCCGCGCTTGCCAGAAGCGCCATCACAGCCATGAGCCATGCGAAGCGATGTACGGCCGTGTCGAACTCCGCCAATGGCATCGACGCCACGATGTATGGCATCGCGGCATTGACCGGCAGCACATACACACGCCAACGTGCACCACCCTTCGTATGCGCCATGCCAAAAGCGCCGCGACCGGGACTCACATGATTTACCGCTGGCATGGAAGCGACGATGGGACCGTACACGAAAGGAAGCGGCGCTTGGAGCACTGTTCCAGGATCGATTGCAGGTCCGATAGAATGTACCGGGACAGGCTCCTGCACACGCCCCGTCTTATCATAGATTCGAATCCCTACGTCTAGCATCCGCGACGCTACGAGGACCTGTAATTGTGCCTGCGTCGTCGGTGCAGTGGCCAGTTCGTCAACGACGTGCTCCGTTACCTTTCGTAGCGTTGCGTCCAGTTCATCATAGTGCGCTCGGCTATATACCGAGTAACCGTAGGCCGCTGCCAAAACCACTGCGCCACAGATCAGGCCCCCACACCAGAAAGCCAGACGTAGTCGCAACGAAGGGCCGAGCGGATCTTTCTGGCGCCTCGTCACAGCTTTCGTCGAATAACACACCGAAATTCCGGTGTGCATTGGTCACGACCGGTCAATCCTTTTCTACGGCTCACGAAGTACGTAGCCGGCTCCGCGGAAAGTGTGGATGAGCCGTGGTTCGCCTAGCACCTCGAGCTTCTGCCGCAACTGTTTCACATATACTTCAACCACATTGGAGCTCCCCTCGATCGGATAGCCCCACACGCGGTCCATCAGGAAGTGCTTGGGGAGGATTCGTTTCGGACGGAGCATGAACTGCCGCAACACTTCATACTCGGTTGCCGTCAGGTCAATGTCACGTGCGCCACGGCGGGCGCGTTGCAGGCCGGTGTCAAGCGAAAGATCGGCAAAGCGGAGCACTTCCGGGCGTTCGAATGTTCGCCGACGAAGGATCGCCTTCACGCGTGCCGCGAGTGTTTCAAAGACAAATGGCTTGACGACGTAGTCATCGGCCCCCTGCTCCAGCCCCTTGACTTGGTCGTCCGGGCCATCGCGTCCGGTCAGCATAAGAATCGGGATTCCCGGATCTGCCTCGCGTAGGCGCTTCAGGACTTCAAACCCGTCCAGGTCCGGCAACATTATGTCCAGAATTACGAGGTCGGGCGGGTGCTCACGCGCAAGAGTGAGCCCGTGCCGGCTCGAGTTGGCGGCATCGACGGCGAAGCCCTCGTAGGCAAGCCCCCGCTTCAACGTATTCGTGATGTTTGCGTCGTCATCGATAACAAGGATGCGTTGCGTTATTCGTCCTCCGTTGAGATCGATCGGTGACACGTACGCCTGCGTGATTATAGCTGATGCCGAACATCCAGGTGAGCCCGTGGCAGGGAAAGGCAACTGTACGAGGAGAGCGGTTCCGGTGCACGACATGCAGTAAGCGCCGTCATTTGCATCGTTGATCCAGGACGAATGCCTGGATTCCCGTACAGCACCCCTAAGAGGACACCAGCGCCGAGTGCCACGAGCGTTAGAACTGATACCGCGACGATCTGAGCGGCAGTCGCACGTATCATTGGCCCCATCTGCATGTCGGGCTCGTGGACGTCATGTTTGCCAGTCACCTGCATCGACATCGCGGACATATCCTGCGCCGGGTGCGGATGCACCGTCTCGCTGATCGGGCTGCCGCCTTTCCCTAGTACGCGCTTCGTTCCCATACCGTGTTTCAGTCCGCTGGCCACGAGCCACACATTGGCTGGGTAGGCGATGACCAGGCCCGTAACGGTGGCGAGTGACATCACGCCCCAGAAGCGAAGTCCAGTGGGATCCATCGCGCTCATGTGACGCGTCTGCAGCACAAGCATGACCGGGAACATACCGGCCATAACGGTGTTCATCGACACCCACTCGGGAAGAAGCGTGCGGCGTAGCGCGGTAACATATGAGCCGCCCAGCATCGTTCGCATGAATAACGCCTGGAAGATGAGCAGTCCAAAGCCGAAGCCGAAAACGTATTCGATTACTGAATCAATACCCATTGGCAGGCCGAGCACCGACGTCACGATGGCGGCCGCAATGATCCCGGTAGCATCACCGGCCAAGCAGTGAATCGTCGAGCCGAGCCCCTGCTTCCAGAGCGGTACGATGAAGCGCTCATGGGTCCCGGACGTAGGCTCCTCCTGGCAGGAGAGGACGTACAGTGCCCCGCCGATCGGACCAGTGTAAAGTGTCACCAGTACCCAGCCGTATCGCATCACCTTCAATTCGGGGTTGCGGGTAAAAGCGTCCCACCCGACGTAGCCAACCGAAAGGGCGGTGAGTACGAACCATATGGCGAGTGCGACGTCGATTGTGCGACCGGGGTCTGGCATCGTACTTTACCCAGCATATTTTATGCCCCATAAAGCCGCCCCAGCGCAGTTCTTGCCACATTTTCAACTGAACTGGCCGACAGACCGACCTCACATTGGCCATCCGTTCGAATGGGGGATTACATGGAGCAGAAGGATAGTCCAGATGTGGACTCTAATGCAGCCGCAAATGCAGGCGTCGATGCACAGCAGAGTCCGTTTTACGAGTGGCTTCACAACGCGACAATTAGAGATCTCGTGAACCGTAGTCTCGAGCTTCCACCGGGCGAATCACTCGTGCTCGTTAAAGGCCTTGTACCGGGACTCGTTGCCGCCTTGGGGATTACGGAGTTCGACGCGTTTCTGGAGGAGATCGCTATCAAGGCACACCGGTTCCAGGAAGCGGTGGATCATCCGGGCGAAGGGCGGGCATGCCGAGCGACACCCGGCGAGGAACTTGGCGGACCGACGCCGGCAGGTCACGAACACCTCACGATCGCACGTGACCCGAATCATCGCGGGGCGCGCGAGGCCGAGCGCGCCATCGAGGGCAAGCTTTGGGACCGTACGGAGCGCGTGTCTCGTCCGGATACCGACATCTAAACTGATGCGTCTCCCATGCATCTCACGTTGCATGTGTGGCGGCAGGGGACCAGAACTGGATGGTAAGTTCGGGACTTACCCTGTCCACGACGTGTCGCCAGATATGTCGTTTCTCGAGATGCCGGACGTGTTGAACGAGCGGCTCACGATTGATGGCCAGGGTCCGATTGCATTCGACAGCGACTGTCGCGAGGGAATCTGCGGAGCCTGCGGCTTGATGATCGATGGTGGCGCACACGGCCCCGAGTTGGCCACTGCGACTTGACAGCTTCATATGCGCTCTTTTCGCGACGGAGATGAAATCCTGGTCGGGCCGTGGCGTGCACGTGCGTTCCCCGTGACTCGGGCTCTCGTCGTCGACCGTAGCGCGTTCGACCGGATAATTCAGGCCGATGGGTACATCGGTGTGAACAACGGGCGGCGCTCCGGACGGTAACGCCGTTCTAATTGATAAGCCGACCGTTGACTATGCGATGGACGCGGCGGCATGTATCGGTTGCAGAGCGTGTGTGGCAGCGACCCTCGACTCGCACGTGTTCTATCGATGACGCGCTATCGCAATATCAGAGCCTCGCGTAAAGCGCGCCGAGCGTGTGCATCGTTGACTCCGTTAAGCCGTCGCGTGTGCTGTCGTCGATTCACTCGCCGACTGAACTGGGGGCGTAAGCCAGTAGCGGGAGCCCAGCTTCTGCCCTCCTGCACGATGGGCTCCGTTTTCAGATCGTCCGCGACGGTCGCCGCGGGCCGTGATCGCGGGCCGCAGTCAGCGATGCCCGAGCGAATAGACGTACGCCGCGACGGCGCACACCTGGGGGCTGCTCAACGCCGCCCCGCCCCGTGCCGGCATCGGCGCCGGGTACTTCTTCGGCTTGGCAACGCCGGATCGCACCAGTCCGGCGATCGAGGCATATGAGCCGTCGATATCCAACCACGTCCCGTCGGTCAGGTCGGGCGCCAGAGCGGTCCCCTTGGCGTTCGCCCCGTGGCAGACAAAGCAGGTGCCGGCGCCGCTGAACACGGCGCGGCCGCCGTCA
>JBBRBY010000062.1:0-16756 GCA_038205315.1 Gemmatimonadales bacterium
CCACCCGACCCCATCAACCCCGGAGGCATGCCAGGCAACCCTGTCGGCCGGTCGTGCGTAGTTATATGATCCGATGCCGGAAATTCCGCGCCGCCGAGCTGCTTCGGCTATGTGGACCCGGACGCACACCCACACCCCCCAGGCATGAAACGGCTCTCCATTCTCGCGGCTTCCGCCCTCGCGCCAGCGCTCCTCGGTGCGCAGGCCACCCCAACACAGGCTTCCGACGTCGTTCCCTATCCGGCGACCACGCTCCCGCTCAGGCACACCGCGCAGCCCACCACGGCGGATATCACGGCGCAGGACCTCATGACGAGGCTCTACATCTTCGCCGACGACTCCATGCAGGGGCGCGAGGCAGGCACTATCGGCAACGTCAAGGGAACCGACTACATCGCTTCGGAAGCACGGAAGATGGGACTCATTCCCGCCGGCGACAACGGCACGTACTTCCAGGCGATTCCGCTCAAGGTCCGCTCCATCGACCCCGCTTCGACGCTCTCTTCAGGGACCGCGCCACTCGCGTATGGCACGGACTGGGTCGCCACAGGAGCGAAGTCGGTCGCAGCGAGCAACGTTCAGGTCATCTACGGCGGAGTGCTCGGCGACTCCACAAAGCTCATGGCGCCCGGCGCCGGCGCGGGAAAGATCGTCGTATTCTCGCTACCCCAAGGCGCCTCCCCACGCGCCACGCGTGGAGCGGCTCGCGCCGCTGAAGGCGCGGTCGCCGTCGTCGTTACGGGTCTGGATCAGATGATGCCGTTCTTCACTCGTCCGCAGACCTTCGTGGATGACCCCAGCAACATGCCAGCGACCATGCCGCCGCCCACGCTTCTGCTCACGGCGGCCGGCGCCGAGAAGCTGATCGGCAACGTCGCCACGCTGGCACCGGGTACGGTGATCCCGACACCAGCGTCGCTCGACCTCAAGCTGTCAGTGACGCCTACGCCATATCCCGCACGCAACGTGGTGGGTATCGTCCGCGGAAGCGACCCAAAGCTCAGCGGTGAGTATGTGGCGCTCGGCGGTCACAATGACCACGTCGGCTTCAACAACCGCCCGGTCGATCACGACTCCATTCGATTCTTCAACCACATCGTGCGCCCTGGTGGCGCAGAGGATGGGGGTAAGCAGGCAACCGCAGCCCAGCAGGCGGAAGTGAACACGCAGCTCGCTGCATATCGCGCAGCGCATCCCGGCACGCAGCGCGCCGATTCAATCTCGAACGGCGCCGACGATGACGGCTCGGGTTCGGTGAGCGTCCTCGAAATCGCTCAGAAGATTTCCAGCCTCAAGACCAAGCCAAAGCGTTCCGTCCTGTTCGTGTGGCACGTCGGCGAGGAAAAGGGACTGCTCGGCTCAGCGTATTACACCGATCACCCAACCGTGTCGCGTGACTCCATCGTAGCGCAGCTCAACATCGACATGGTCGGTCGCGGAGATGCGTGGGACATGACGGGGCACGCTAAAGAGGGCGCGGATCTGCATGGTAATTCCAATTACCTGCAGCTCGTCGGGTCGCGCCGTCTCTCGACGGAACTCGGCAACCTCGCAGAGACCGTGAACAAGGACCACAAGCACGGCCTCGCGTTTGATTACTCCATGGATGCGAACGGACATCCGCAGAACATCTACTGCCGCAGCGACCATTACGAGTACGCGCGCTACAACATCCCAATCATCTTCTTCACCACCGGTGGTCACTCCGACTACCACCAGGTGACCGATGAGCCACAGTACATCGATTACTCGCACATGGCCCGAGTTGACAACTTCATCGAGGACCTGCTGGTGCACGTGGCTGACCTCGATCACCGTCCGGTGGTCGACGGACCACACATGGATCCACACGGAACCTGCAGACAGTAGAACAGCGTTGGTAGTCAGAAACGAAGAGCGGGGCGCGGATTAATCCGCGCCCCGCTCTTCGTTCACCGTCATATGGTGACGAAAGCGATGCTACTTGTCACGATCGACCGAATCGCGATGGGTATCCGGATCAAGCGCACGCTCGGCCTTACCGAGGTTCTTCTGGATCTTGCCCTTGAGCTGATCGCCACGGCCTTCAGCGTGCATGCTGGAATTGTCCACGGCGTCGCCCACATCGCCCTTCGCCTTTCCCATCGTTTCCTTGGCGGCGCCCTTTGCTTCGTTCGCCGCACCCTTTCTATTGAGATCTCCCATCGCTGTACCCTCGCTGTTAGTGAGTGCTGATGTTGCACCCTGACAGGGCAAGCGCCATGCCGTCTGCTCCAGGATGGCACTGAGTAACAAGCGTACACGACAGTTGGGAAAGCGCTTGACACGGCCTATCTTTTGTATGCATTGGTACTGACTTCATCCAAGAAAATTGATAAATACAGCTGCTCGACGCACACACGGCCGCCGGCCCGCGCGAATGAATCTCGCAACGTTGCTCATAACTTTGCTGGTGGTGGGATCCGCTGCGTGCGCGGACGTCCCTGCCGCGTTCGGGCCCACACCGTCGCAGGCGCGCGCGAACGCGGATGGACTGTTCGGTGCGTTCGTGCGGCGGTTCACCAACGTGTACCGTGCGCCGCGTTACGCTCTCGCACGGGAGAAGCTGCTGCAGTTTGCGCTGACACCGTCCGAGATATACGGGGACACGTCCGTGTGGACAGTGTCCAGTCCCGACGGATACCGTACCCTCTTTGGCAACGCGACGTTCACGAATGGCCGTTATGTATTCAGCAATACGGTGACCGACGATCCCGTCCAGTCGCTCGGAGAGGGACGTCACATCATGCGGCTCCGCAAGATCGGTGGTGACGACTATGACTGGTTCACCGGAGTCGACTTCGCCGCCGGCACCATCACAGCGAACGATTTTCAGAACGTGATCACGACGTGGCTGGCGTCTGCCGAGGGACATGACGAGGCCACGCTGCGTGCGAGTTATCGTGCGGCGTTTCCTCGCGCAACCGCGGCACTGGGAAAGCTCTACTCTCTCGACACTCTCACCTCGGCACCGGATCCGCAGGGCGGCAACAGACTGTACGCGGTGATTCACATCACTCCCGACGGTATTCGCAGCCAGTATCCGGCATACGCGGCTTACATGGCCAAGTACGCCGACAAGATAAAGCTGCACTTTGCGTTGGTCGACTCGCGCGGCGCAAAGTGGCTCGACGTGTCGTCACGCGATGGATACGTCGCGCTCCGTCTTCGGTCGCGCGATGGGCACTTTGCGCCGTTCGAGGGGCCCATGCGCCCGATTCCGGACACGCTCACCATGCAGCTCGATCTCACGGCGAAGATAAAGCTGTTCACCGTGGGAGTGGAGCATCTGTCGGGCGAGTGGGTCAATCTCCATTCCGAGCACGAACGCGGCTGGGCCATGCGATTCACGCACGAGCCAGGCTGGGTGCTTCCACCAATTGTCGGATACCTGATCAAGTCACCGCTGCGGCGTCCCTTCGAGGGCAATGGAACACAGTTCCGTTTTACGGTGCACGATCAGCCCGGGCGTCAGACGATCATGAGCCGTCGTGGCACCACCACCGTCCGAGAGAGCGCGATACTTCGCTTCCTCGGGAAGCTGGGTGGTTCCGCGATGGGCGAATTCGTCTCGAACGCCGAGGAGCAGGAGAACGCGTACAATGTGGACGTGTACTCCGCCATGCGCGCCGACATCAATTCGGCGCTGCGCTGATCACTCCTCGAAGGGAATCGTGATTTCCATCCCGTCGCGGGCGACGACTGCGCCCGGATAGACGGTCCGCGCCTGTGCTGCCAGCTCCTGCACGTCACGCGAGTAGCGAGAAGATATGTGAGTGAGCACCAGCCGCTTGACGCCGGCGCGTTGCGCGACTGTCGCAGCCTCGCGTGCGGTCGAGTGGCCTGTCTCGAGCGCGAGCGGCGCTTCCTCATCGGCGAACGTCGCCTCATGAATCAGCACGTCCGCGCCCGTGGCAATTTCCACCGTCGCATCGGATGGCCGCGCGTCGCCCGTGAACACTACAGTGCGGCCAGCGCGCGTCGGTCCTACCAGCTCCTGGGGCGTCACCACTCGGCCGTCCGCCAGGGTGACGTCGTGGCCCTTGTGGATCTGACCCCAGAGCGGGCCTTCAGGCACCCCCATCGACCGGGCGAGATCCGGGTTGAATCGCCCCAGCCTGGGCTTTTCGACAATCGAGAACCCGAGTGCCATGGCACCGCCGTGATCCACCGAATACGGTACTATATCGTACCCGTCCCGTGTGAGCACCTGACCGGGGGCGAACTCGACGTAGTTGATGGGAAAGTGCTGCTTGTCACTGCCGAGTGTCACGGCCTGGCGCAGCAGGCGCTCCGACCGGGGAGGACCGAAGAGCGTCATCGGATCGGTGCGGCCCTGCAGCGCCATTGTGCGTATGAGGCCGGTGACGCCCAGTATGTGGTCAGCGTGCATGTGGGTAAAGAAGATGTCTCCCACATTGAAGGAGACGCCATAGCGCATCATCTGACGCTGGGTCCCCTCGCCGCAATCGAACAGAAAGGTCTCGCCGCCCCGGCGGACCGCCAGCGACGTAACGTTACGCTCGACCGTCGGGCGTGACGCAGATGTTCCCAGAAAACGAACGCTCAGATCCATGGCCCAATATATCCACGTTGACATTTGGGCCGTTTCGACCTATCTTAAGAGAGTACCAGCCCGTGTGCGACGGGAAGCTACGCCTTTGTCGCAACCAGAAATCACGGTCGCGGGGCTGTAGCTCAGTTGGTAGAGCGCTGCAATCGCACTGCAGAGGTCAGGGGTTCGATTCCCCTCAGCTCCACTGGATGTTACCGCCGGCCTGTTCCGGCGTCGTTGAAATAGATAGTGTTTTGCCCGCCGCCGATCGGTAGGACGTAGAGTTCCAATGACGGCGCGCGTGGCAGCTTCTAACCCCGGGATAGCTCCTGGGGTTTTTCTATTTCCGGACTTTCCCCGCCTTGACGGCTCAGGCCGGTGCCAGGGCTGGTGCGCCGAAGCCGATCGGAGATGACCGCTGGAACAGCTCGGCGACGAGTGCGGGGCTCAGCGCCGCACGAATCTTCGTAACGTCCAGCCGGCTCGCGACATTCGCTGCCTCCGGGCCGCGCCAGTCGAACCGGGCGTACCGGTCCTTGCGTGACGTGCTCGGATCCGGGTGATGGAAGATCACGTTCGCACTGCTCGACCCTGCGAGCTGGACCTCCACGCCCCAGAGTGTTCCGTCCGGCGTCTGAAACGGCGTCATCCCTTTGGTGCTCACGGTGCCTCCTCAAAAAGTTGCTGCACGTCGAACGGGACGCCCAGGTAGTTGATCTCCGCGACGTAGCTCTCGATGTCCACCGCGAGCGACCGTACCTCGGCCTCCAACGCCAGCGCCACCTCGCTCGGCGCACTTGCGGTGCTGTTGACTGATGCCAGCTCGAACTCGCGCACCTTGTCGCACCATGTCGTGAAGTCGCGTCGCAGGTCCGCGACGATCAACCGCACCATCGGGTACGAAGGGTGTCGTGGGTCGAGTAGCGGTCCCCAATCCATTGTCCGAATCTAACTCGCTGAATTCCGCGATTGTAGCAACGGGGCTGCAGCGTCCTGCAGCGGCGGTATCACGGACGCTTGCGCCGACACCCGCGCAGGATCCTGTGCCGGTGGCGCCGAGCGCTGACGTGCAAGCTGAAACTGCACCACGCCGTACGATCCCAGCACGAGCACCGCGGCAACGCCCTGAGCGAGGAGCGTCTCGACCGTCGGGAAGACCGCAAGCCATAGTCCCATCCAGGGTCGGATGATGCCCTCGAGTGCCGGAATAGGGGTCGTGCTTATCCAGTGAGCGAGCTGCATCTCCTGCGCTTCCTCGCCCACCATCACGAGCAGCACGACGCCAAGCAGCGCGCCTGTGAGAATGAGCATGCGCTTGTACGGCAACTTGCGGTGCGCAACGAATGTCAGCACGGCGACTATCGAGGCGAAGATCAGACCGATCAAAACACCGTTCAGAACAGCATGGTTTCCCAGCTTGAGCCTGTAGTTCTGGAGGAACAGCACAACCTCGAAACCTTCACGGTACAGCGAGCTGAAGCCGAGTAGCGCGAGTCCCCACGTGACGCGCGCCCGGGATTTTTCCTTTTCAGCGCCTTTCAACAGCTCCCGCTTCTTCTTTGTGTGGAGCGAGATCCATCCGGACCAGTAGAACTTGTGGAAGAACCAGTTCATCACGACCAGAAGAACGATGATCGCAACCAAACCGGTAGCTGCCTGGACGTCGAGCGCCGGAACGCTGTCGGAGATGTTGTCGAGAATTGCGACAACTATCCACCACGTCACGAGCGTCGCAGCGAACGCCGCAGCAGCTCCGGCTGCGATGGGCTGGCGGTATGACTTGCTGTCACCGACCATGCTCGCGGTGATCGCCGATATCACCAGGATGCACTCGAGACCCTCGCGGAATACCAGCACCGCAATGTCAATGGCGGCAACGGCCGATCCGCGAACCGCCAATGGATCGGGATTGCCGCCGGAGCTCACCCCCTGCCAGACCATCAGCGCGAGTACGGCGAGGGCGCCGGCGAACCAGGCCAGGCGTCCCCCGACGCGGTGATCCTTGCCGGCGGTACGACGTGCGGATTCAGTCATCTTTCAAGTGGTGCTCTATCACGTAACGAGTCTGGCCAGCGACCGACGAAATGCCCAGCTTGCGCACGATACTCTCGCGGTGCGTCTCGACGGTACGATGACTGATTCCGAGATCGGCTGCGATCTCTTTGTTGGTACTGCCTGCGGCTACGCGTACGAGCACCTGGCGCTCGCGACGAGTGATGGGTGACGCACGCTCGACGCTGTCGGACCTGGGCTTGCTGAGCTCCGGACTGAAGAACGTCTCACCTGCCATGACGGCGCGAACGGCTGTGCGCAGGTCCGTCGCGGCGCTGTCCTTCAACAGGTAGCCGTTGGTCCCAGCGCGCACGCTTTCAGCTATGTACTCGGCGTCGTCGTGCATGCTGAGCATGAGGATTTTCGTGTCAGTCACGTCTCGCCGCAGGTCGGACAGCACGCCGAGGCCGGAGCCACCTGGCATCGAGACGTCGAGGATGATCACGTCGGGCTGCTGCTCCCGCGCGAGCTGGAGCGCCGCCGGCCCGTCACTCGCCTCGCCCACGACGGAGACACCCGGCATCGATTCCAGGATGTGCCGGATTCCGGCACGAACGACGGCGTGGTCATCGGCGACCACCACCGTGATATCTCGCGTTTCGATAGTGGCACTCACGCGCCCACTCCTGCTTCGGCGGGAAGAGCTACGTCGAGCCGGGCACCGCCATTGGAGTTGGCACTGAGCTGAACACTTCCACCGAGCGAGGCGAAGCGCTCGCGCATTCCGATCAGCCCCATGCCGGACCGCACGCTTCCGTCCGGAATGGACGGGAGCCCCGAGCCGTTGTCGGCAACGGTCAATCTCACCATTCCCTCATCGGCACGCAGCGTAATGTCCACGACGGAAGCGCCCGCGTGGCGTCCGATATTCGACAGCGCTTCCTGCAATGCGCGGTAGAATGCGAGATCCGCACCCTCGTCCAGTACCGGGAAATCCCGCGCCTGCGGCAAATCGAGCCTCACATCGGTCCCGGAATGTTGCGCGAACGCGGTAGCGACCGATCGAAGCGCCGGCACCAGTCCTAGATCGTCGAGCAGGGATGGTCTCAGATCGTGGATAACCGCGCGAATGCTGCGAATCCCCGCGTCGGTGAGCGCAAGAGCATCGTCCACTCGTCCAGCATGAGCTTCAGGGACGACTTCACGCAGAATAGCGAGCTCCATCTTCACAGCCGAGAGAAGTTGCGCCGTCTCATCGTGCAGTTCGCGCGACAGATGGCGGCGCTCCTCCTCCTGCTGAAGCACCATTCGGGTGGAGAGGCGCTCGAGGTCCGCGGTACGATGCTGGAGCGCCGTGTAGAGGCGCGAACTCTCGAGCGTGCCGCCCATCTGGCGCCCGAGCGCAGTGAGAAAGTCCGCATCGAGCGCGGTGAATGGGACGTGGTCATCTGCGACGATGACGAGTGCGCTGCCGCCATCTTCTTCTCCGCGCTCTTCCACTGGAAGGACGGCCGCGAACGAAAATGCGAGACCGTCGCCGCCGGCGTTTGCGGCGGGGTTCCACTCCGGTGCGATGAACGCACGTTGTGCGCCAGCCGCGACACGCGAAAGAAGCTCCGCCTGTGACCCCGTGGGGCGCGTCCCACTCCAGCCTGCGCACGCTCCGGCGCCAAGCTCGAACTGTCCGTCATTCGGCGAATTAAGGCGATACACTGCGGCGCCGCTGACGGCTGGTATCGATACTATCCGCTCGAGTACTGTCGCCACGACGCGTTCGCGGGAGGAGGACGCCGCCGATACGAGATCGGCAGAAAGTGCGCTGAATGTGCCGATGCCGCGACGGAGGTCGTCGGCGACCAGCAGGAGAATCCCCGCTCCCACGCTGATCGTGAGCAGCACGTCCACATAATAGCCCCATGGGAGCCACGCTCCGTACGCGCGGAGCACGGGATAATCGAGATGGTGGATACCCCACACGAAAAACGTGCCCGCCAGCAAGGCGGCGCCTGCCGAACGCGTACTTCTCGCATACCGGAAGAACACCACGCCGGTCCAGAGGGTCGCTCCCGAGAGGAACAGGACCATGGGCACGGAGGCGAACTTGTACCTGCCGAGGTGATACACGGCGAAGTACGACCAGATTGGTGGGAACAGCACCAGCAGTCGGTGCCACGGCCGCTGGCGAAACCGCTCGGAGAAGACGAGCGCCGTCACCAGAACAGCCAGCGCGGTCCATCCGGTGAAGACCTGATGCCAGTACAGGAGGACGGTCTGACGGGTGAATATGAATGCGCCGATCGCCGCGAGACGCACCACGTACAGCCACCATGCCAGTGACCACCACGCAAAAACCGGCTTGCGGTACTGCCGATATTGCCAGAGACAGACGGCCATGAGGCCGAGTGTGACGGAGATCTGAAGCAGCACCGCGGCCAGCTCGGCGCCGGCTTCGGCGAATGCGGGGCTGGATCCCGTCGACCAACTCTGGAGCATCGACCTCGGTTGAGAGAAAAAATGTTACCCGAATAATTCTCTCGGTATTATATCGCGGGGTAACGCGAAGGCAAAGTCACAAAGATGGCTGCCGGTGCTCCCGCTGGTGGCCGCCCGCGGTTACGTGGGGATGCAACACACCGCGGCCACTGGAGCTATCGGCGCTCGCTCAGCTGCTGCTCTCTTCGTCGAGCGGCGATCTCGTGGAGACGGTGGTCGGCATCGGTTTCGACCCGCAGCGGGGGGACCGGCGCTGGCTTCCCGTCTTCCCCAAGGTGGACGAAGGTAAGCCAGCAGGCATTGGTGTGCCGCCGGTTGCCCGTGCGAAGGTCTTCCGCGTACACGTCGGCCACGACCGACATTGACGTGCGACCGACGTGTGCGACATGGGACCGGATCTCAACGAGCTCGCCCACATGGATCGGCTCCTTGAACAGTATCCGCTCTACGGAGAGTGTCGTGGCCTGACCTCCACAATGTTTCATCGCCGAGAGCGCCGCACACTTGTCCACCATGCTCATGATTACACCGCCGAAGATCGACGGGCTGCGCAGCCCGTTCGCCTGGCTGGGCATCATGAGATCTGCCAGTATCGCTTCCGAGTCACGGGGAGATTTTCCGGTCATTCCATCATTCCATGGAGAGCGTGTTGTGCCGACGCGTCCCGAGCCGTCGCAGCCATCGTCAGGCTCTCCGAGACACGTGGGACGCTGCTGCTTTCGGCATGGGGCGGATGAACTTTACATACTTCACGGACTCGTCATAAGCCGCGGCCGAATTGAACGCGCGGCGTAGCGCTCGGCGCGCTGCACTGTCGATGGGTGGCTGATCCAGCCAGTACACACGAGGGTGCTCGCTCACGGTGACGAGCGGCCAGGTGTGCTGATGCGAATCGTGCAACGAGAGCAATACAGATCCGTCGCCGTCCCTTCGGACGTTGAGCGTGTAGCCGTTGCGCACCCAGCTGTGCGGCGTCAAGCGCGCCACGTTGGAATCATCTCTCACGGAGTCGCGGCTCATGGCAGCCTGCGTCGCGGCCGCTCCACTTCGGAGATCCACGGCTGCCTGTACGGTATCGTGCTGCGAGCCGGCGTTCATCTGATACGTGGTGCGGTGCTCGAGCAGAGCGTACGGACCGCGCACCTCGAGAACGTCGGTCTCGCCGTATGCCGATATTCTGGGATCCTGCGGCGTGTCGTCGGCCGCGCCCAGCGGAGTCGCGTCGGGGAATGCCCGTGCGTGCCGCGCAGCCATGGCGACGATTGACGTGTCGTCGTAGACGAGGGTAGAATCGTTGGACTGCAGATCGCGAACGTACACCCGTTCGCCGGTGAAGACCGCGTCGTCGAACGAGCGGTCAAGGTCCGCGACGAATACTTCATGGAAGCGTCCGTCGAAGCTCGTCACCGTCATCGGCACGGCGCGAATTCGGATGCCCTGCGCGCCACTCCGTATCCAGAAAGTCGAGTCAGCCGTGGCAACCAGGAACTCTGCGTCCGGCGGATCTGACGCGTCACCTGCGCAGGCCATGATCGACCCCGATGCTGCCAGAGCCAGACCGGCCAGCGCGGTCTGGAGCGCGGTCTGGAGCGCGGTCTGGAGCGCGTGAAGTGAGCGTGTGCGAATGCGCGAAGACATCGCGCTGAATATACTTCCGCCGCAGGAGACACCGTAGATTTCCGTCCCTCTCTCCATCAGTCGGGCACCAGGGCCAGCATGCGACTCAGCGCGTTACTACTCCTCACCTTCCTCGCCTCCTGCGAGTCGGCCTCTTCCAGGCCGGCGGCATCGCCGGACACCGGCCGCTCCGCCGGACTACAGGCGTCAGCCTCCGGTGCCGGCTCCACGACCGCAGGTTCTGCGGCGGCGGACACGACGCCGGCGGCGGTCACCGGCACGGCGGAGGTCGTCGCGCTTCAAAAGGAGCAGCGGCCAATACGCGCGCTGTACGTGAATCGCTTCGCCGCACAGAGCTCCAAAAAGATGCAGCACATAATCGGCATCGCCGATTCGACGGAGATCAACGCGCTGGTCATAGACATCAAGGACGAGTTCGGCCTGAACTGGCACTCGTCGGACCCGGAGCTGCAGCGAAACGAAGGCAGGATGAACAAGGTCGCCAACATGAAGGCGTTGGTGGATACGCTGCGCGCTCACGGCATTCTCCCGATCGCGAGAATGGTGATCTTCAAGGACTCCACCGCGGCTCGGATGAATCCCGACCACGTGATCCGGAAGCCGGACGGAACGGCCTGGAAGGACAAGAAGGGGCTAACGTGGGTGAATCCCTATTCGCGTGCGATCTGGGACTACAACTTTCGCGTGGCCGACGAGGCCGTGAAGATGGGATTCGGGGAGATTCAGTTCGATTACGTTCGATTCCCGGAGCCATACAAGTCGCTGCCAAACCAGATATTTCCCGAGGCCGACGGCCGCACCAAGCCGGACGCAATCCGCGACTTTCTGAAGGAAGCTCGAGCCCGCTATGACAAGCGCGGCGTGCGACTCACGGCGGACATTTTCGGACTCGTGACCACGGTGCGTGGCGCGCTCGAAGTGGGTCAGGACTGGGAGAAGATCTCGCCACAGGTGGATGTCGTCCTTCCCATGGTGTATCCCTCGCTTTATCCGCACGGTTCCTTTGGAATCCGGATTCCGAATGCGGAGCCTTACCGGACAATATTCATAGCGATCTCCAGCGCACGCATTCGCGACGAAAAGCTGGGAATCAAGACGGCGGAGCACGTTCGGCCGTGGTTGCAGGCCTTCACGCTTGGCGCGCCGCATTACGGGCCCGCGGAACTGGAACAGGAGAAGAAAGCCGTGTACGACGCGGGCTACGACGGATGGGTATTGTGGAATCCCGGCTCCAAGTACGACGAAATGCTCCCGGCGCTCGAGAAGCGTTTTGTCTCGCGCAGGAAGTCGCCGCCGGTCCCGTTGCCGGCCCACACTTCACTGGACTAGCGCAGCCGTTAATGAGAACAGTCGTATCGATCGCGGGAATGCGCGGAGAACACTGCAAGCGTGCGGTGTTCACGGCGCTCACTCCCATCCACGGTATAGCTTCCGTGGATGTCGCGCTCGGCAGTATCGCTGTCGATCATGATGGCACCGTTACGGAAGAGGATCTTCGTGAGGCAATAGGTGTCACTGGCTACGTCGTTGCGGATGTGCAGCACGAGCGGCGAGTGCTTCCGCTCTGGGCGCCCGATAACCACACCGCGCCCTAACGCACGTCCTCGCCGTCCTCGTTACGCCTGGATTCCACGATTCGGTGGGCGCCGGGTGAAGCGCGAAGGAAGAAGAACATCCCGGCGATTGCTATGATCGCGAACGAGAACCACTGTATCGCGTAGCTTCGATGCGGTCCCTCGTCGAGCGGCGGCGGCGGAATACGCGGAGGAATTCGCCCGTGTGGCGCGTTGTCGCCATCGAGCACGATCACGAATGGATACAGCGGATACGGAATGCGCGTGCCGAGGGCCGAGAGATTCAGCCATCGGAATGAATCTGGCTTCCCGGGAAGTAGTGGGGAGCCTGGGAATGGCTTGGTCAGCGGAAGCGCGTATCCGGTCCCGACGAGCGTGTCGGCCTCGCGCCACGGTGCCAGATCAACGGTGACTCCATCAGGAGAGTACACCCAGCCACGATCAACGAGCACGGCGGTGTCGGAGCCGGCGATGCGAAGCGGCGTGATGATGTTGACCCCTGGTGATCCGTCGCGAGAGCGCTCCGCGACCTTCACCTCGTGTGCGTAGTCGTACGTCCCCCGCAACAATACTCGCCGGTAGTGGATCTCTGCCGAGTCGCGTGGGAGCTGTGTCACGGGTAGCGCTGGCTCCGCGAGCCGTGCGACGACCGTCGCATTGTGCGCGCGCCGCTCCGCCAGGCGCCGCAACTGCCAGAAGCCGAGCCACGTGGTGGCCGCGACGAAACCAGCCGCCAGCACCGTCAGCACGTAATCCCGCGTCGGTCGTTTCATACTTTCGAAATTAGTATCGCGCCGCGCCCCTCGCATACTCGGAGCCCGAGCTGTTTCGATGGATCACACGCGTCAGAACAGGCGCATCTGATCGCCGAGCATCTCCGGATCTACGGGAGTCTGGCCGAGCAGTTCCTGGAGCTCGCGCGCAGAACGTGGTGCGTGTCCCGCGAAGTAGTTGCTCATGTAGCCGTACACGTCGGTGACGATGTCGGGAACGGTGTCGATCCCCTCGACCCAGCGCGCCAGCGCGCGACTTCGGTCGACCTGAATGCGCGAGTGATCCACGAAATTGCGGTTCGGTCCCATCCACCGGATGTAATGGAACGATGCAGTGGGCCGCGCCAGCAGCTCGATCATCCACCGGCGCGGGATCCACTGGCCATCGACCACCGCAACGGCTATCCCATGTTCGCGCAGCAGCGCGAGTACGCCGGGAGTCATCCAGCCACGCGTCCGGAACTCGATCGCGACGCGAACGTCAGTCGGGAGCCGCGGCAGAAAGCCAACGAGTGCTGGCAACTCCTCGGGGCCAAAGTCAGGACCGAGCTGCACCAGGACCGGGCCAAGTTTTTCGCGCAGATCGCGTGCACGATCGAAGAACAGCTCGGTGATCCCTTCTCCGTCACGAAGTCGGGACTCATGCGTTATCGCCTGCGGCAGCTTGAGCGCGAAAATGAAATCCGTCGGCGTGCGCCCGTACCAGCCGCGCACGGTCGTCGCCGCCGGGACGGCGTAAAACGTGGAATCCACTTCGACTGTCGAAAACGCTCGCGCATACGTCGGGAGATAATCCGCGGTCCGGGTACCGTCCGGAAAGAACACACCTGCCCATGCGGCATAGTTCCATCCCTGAGTGCCGATGTGCAACGCTGTCGTCATTCCTTGAATCGGCGGCGTGTGCGGCGCGCTGTCAAGCGCCATGTCAAGCGCGGTGGCAGGCGCAAACGCAGGGAGATGGCACCGTGCTTGCCCTTGTAAGGATGCAACAGGCAAGCGCTGTATATCATGAGTACCACTGAACTGGAGGAACGACATGGACGACAGCTTGAAGGATCGCACGGAGTTGGAACACGATCATCATACGACGGCTGGTGACGAGGTTGGAGAGGCCGCGGGTGGCGTATCCGGCGTGGTTGTTGGCGCAGCCATTGGTTCCATGGGTGGCCCTGTTGGTACGGTCATCGGCGGAATAGCTGGCGCCATTGGCGGCTGGTGGGCTGGCCGGTCAATCTCGGAAGCCGCGAGCGGATATACGGCTGGCGACGACGCGGTTTACCGCAACCACTACGACAGCTCGCCAAACCGGCTTGCCGATCGCGACTACGAGTCGGTGAGTCCGGCGTATCGTCTGGGACATCTCGCCGCCCTGAATCCTGACTACCGAGGAAAGTCCTTCACCGACGTCGAGCCCGACCTCAAGCGCGGCTGGAATGCCGCTGCGGTGAATAGTCACGGCGATTGGAACAGCGTTCGCGGCTACGCGAGCGATGCCTACGATCGGAGCGGCAACAGCATCGATCGGCAGCGTCTCCGCGACGAGGCCAACAACGCGGCGAACGACGACGCGCGCCGGCTTGATGACGCGGGCGATGTGAAGCTTCTCTGACCCGCTGAGAGCAGGTCCGAGGGCGCAACGTGTCGTTGCGCCCTCGTCCTGTATCAGTCCTCGATATCACCACCGCTTTCGGCCCACGCCCGAAAACCGCCCGTGAGCGAGCTCACGTTCTCATAGCCCATCTGCGCCAGAGTGTCCGCGGCGAGCGCCGAGCGGGAGCCTCCCGCGCAGTAGACGACTACGTTACGTCCGCGGTCCAGCAGACTCTCGACCTTGTTTTCGAGCTGACCGCGCGGAATGTGCACGGCTCCGGGAACGCGGCCCAGATTCCACTCGTTCGGCTCGCGAACATCCAGAAAGACCGTGTCGCCCTTGGCCTTTTTTACGATCGCGTTCGCGGCTTCTATCTCCGCCACGCGCGCCTTGGCTTCGTTGACCAGATCGCTTCCGCTCTTCGTCATGACTCCTCGACGGTCAGGGTTGAGGTGCTCGTGTCCAGCAGGGCCACAGCCCCAAGTGGTATGGTCCACTGATCGTCGACGTGGCCCATCGGAATGCCCGCGATGCATGGAATCTTCAACGCGTCTGCAAACTCGCGCAACACGTCATCGAGCGTCCGGTCCTCTCGCGCGTCACCAGGTGATTCGTCCGCTTCACAGTCGGTGCAATAACCGAATACGAGTCCGGTGATCCCTGAGAGGTCGCCCGATAACGAGAGCTGCGTGAGCATTCTGTCGATTCTGTACAGACCTTCGTTCGTATCTTCGAGTACAAGGATCGCTCCCTCGAGGTCTGGCACGTACGAAGTGCCGGCAAGCGAGGAAATGAGCGACAGGTTGCCTCCGGCGAGCCGGCCGCGTGCGATGCCGGCGCGAACCACTCTGGCACGCGGAGCATTGCCGCACGAATCCGTGCCGGCGATAACCGCGCGCTCGAACGACGACCGCGCGAACGGGGTGAGCGGTGTCCGGGCGTTCGGCGAATGATATGTGACTATCTCGCACGCACGCCCCACCGCGGCGTGGAGCGCGGAGATGTCGGAGTATCCCATCACCGGCTTTGGATGCCGCCGCATCGCGTCGTAATCGAGGCAATCGAGAATACGCATCACGCCGTAACCACCGCGAAGACACCAGATCGCATCGATGCTGTCGTCGCGAAGCGCCGCGTTGAAATCCGCGATGCGCTGGGCGTCGGTCGCAGCGAAGTAGCTGTCGCGCCGAAGGACGTTCTCCGAGACAATCGCGTCCCATCCAAACGACCGTACGGTTGCGAGCGCCGTGTCTATATCGCTTTGGCCCTGCAGCGGACCGGACGGAGCCACCAGACCAATGCGCGCTCCCGTACCGGTCGTTTGAACGCGAGTGAAAGCGTGAGTTGGCACGTGCTCGTAATCGTGTTGATTGTGGCGACTAACCATTCAGCGAAATGAAATCTGGCACATGCGTTGCCACTTTTCATCCTCCCAAAGCGCAAACTTTTTCGACACCAATCAGGGGGCACCATATGGCGGGTCGCGACACCAGCAACAAGGACCGGGACAATCTCGACAAGGGAACGAAGCAGTCGAGCACGAGTTCCGATTCCGGCATGCGCTCGTCCGCCGGTTCGCCCCGCGGACATGAGCCGAGCATGGGCGGATCACAGGGCACGCGTGAGGAAGCTCGTAACGCTTCGACAGGGCAGTCCTCGGTCGGCTCGCGCGACGGAGGTTACGGTGCCGATTCGGGCTACGGCGAGGGTTCCCGAACGGAAAGCTCCGATTCCGGATCGCCCGGTTCCGATTCCGCGAGCCGGGATATGAGTGACGGGTCAGACCTCGACTCGCTCGACTCACGCCATGCGAGCGGATCGAATAGAAACAAAAGCTCGGGCTCCTCGGGCAGCGACTCCTCCAGCCGCGGCATGGGCGGAACGGGAGCTGGGAAGTCGGGACAGTCGGGCTCCTCAAACCACTCAGGCCAAGCCGGACAGTCAGGCAGCGACCGGAACAAACCAGGCTCGCGCTAGATCGCGGAGTCCCATCGCTGAACGCGCGTCCCCCTTGGGGCGCGCGTTCTGTGCGTTTGAAACCGACACGCCCGTATCTTTCGTACGTGCAGGTAATGACACCAACGCTGGCCATCGGGATTGTTGCCACGATTCCCTGGCTTCT
>JBBRBY010000063.1:0-16724 GCA_038205315.1 Gemmatimonadales bacterium
AGCAGGCCCGCCGCGAGCATCACGCTCGGATTGCTGGTATTGGTGCAGCTTGTAATGGCGGCGATCACGACGGAGCCGTGCCGAAGGGGAAAGTCGATGCCGTTCATGCTGACGGCGACCGCGTCGTCCGCGGGTTTCTGCGTGGTTGCGACGACCTCGGGAGACAGCTGGTTCTGCGCACTCACGGCGTTCGCATTCTGGAGTATCGCCGCTGCTCCGGCTGGAGTTGCGCGGTCGAGATCCGCCTGCAGTGCCTCGTGAAACTTGGTCTTCGCCTCCCGCAACGCTATCCTGTCCTGCGGCCGCTTGGGACCGGCGATGCTGGGCGTGACGGTGCCGAGGTCGAGTTCCGCAACGTCGGTGAACTCCGGGTCTGGCATGTCGTCGGTGCGGAATATCCCTTGCGCCTTGCAGTACGCCTCGACGAGCTGCGCGCGTTCCTCGTCACGTCCGGTGAAGCGAAGATAGCGAATGGTCTCTTCGTCCACGGGGAAGAAGCCCATGGTGGCGCCGTATTCGGGAGCCATGTTGCCAAGCGTAGCACGATCGGCGAGCGAAAGCGAGGACAGTCCGTTGCCGTAGAACTCCACGAACTTCCCGACGACCTTCTTCTTGCGCAGCATCTCGGTGACGGTGAGCACGAGGTCCGTTGCGGTGGCGCCCGGGGGAAGCTTGCCGTAGACCTTGAAGCCCACAACATCGGGAATGAGCATGGAAACCGGCTGGCCCAGCATGGCGGCTTCGGCTTCGATGCCACCCACGCCCCAGCCGAGTACGCCGAGGCCGTTGATCATCGTCGTGTGCGAGTCGGTGCCGACGAGAGAGTCGGGGTAGGCGATCGTCTCGCCGTTCTCCTCACGAGTGAACACGCAGCTCGCGAGATACTCGAGATTGACCTGATGAACGATGCCGGTGTCCGGCGGTACTACGCGGAAGTTACGAAAGGCGGTTTGTCCCCAGCGGAGAAAGGCGTACCGTTGTCTGTTGCGCTCCAGCTCCATGTCCGCGTTGATCAGGAACGCGGCCTCCGAGCCGTACTCGTCAACCTGTACGGAGTGATCGATGACGAGATCAACAGGCTGCAGCGGGTTGATGAGAGTGGCGTCGCCGCCGAGCTTGGCGAGTGCATCCCGCATTGCTGCGAGATCGACAACCGCGGGCACGCCGGTGAAGTCCTGCAACAGCACGCGCGCGGTCCTGAAGGCAATCTCCTTTTCAGCCTTCTCCTTGACACGCCAGTTGGCGAGTGCGAGGACGTCGTCGCGCTTGACGAAGGCGCCGTCCTCGTTGCGGAGCAGGTTTTCGAGCAGGATCTTGAGGCTTACGGGGAGTCTGTCCGAGTTCCCGCCAGACGGCGCGGAGAGCGCGTCGAGGCGAAAGATGGTGTAGTCGCGTCCGGCGACGGAGAGCGTCGCGCGGGATCCGAACGAATTCGGGTGCGTCATTTTGTGGTTCTCGGTGCGGTCGCGCACTGCCGCGCGGAGTTGCGCCGGCGGGCGGCGGGTGCGCGGTGGAAATCAGAGCCACTGTCCGGCGCGTTGCCGCGTCGGGCAGGCTTCCGAAATCTATACTCCCACCGCAGGATTTGTCGACGTTCTGCGCCGATGCATCTAGCGGCCGCAGCGTCTCACGATCACGCGAGGTGCCGTGGCCGATGGCAGCATGGCTGCCGCCCGCTTGGCGTGCGGCAGGCCCAGGCTGCAGCCGCGGGCGTTGACGCCGAGCACAGCGAGTCGGAGCTGGATGCGATAGTTGCCAGGATCGAGCAGAGCGGCAGTCTCGACGTGACTCAACTGCTGGCCCGCACCAAAGACCTGCATCGCGAATACCTGACCGAGGCTCCTGACGGCGAAGAGGGCGAGCGGAACGACGGTCGCAAGCTTCCACGCCGCTCGTGACGTTGCCGAGGGAGTCCACTCGGACCGCGCCCGCCCGCCTGCGGCGAGCGCGCCCAGGGAGGTCCAGATGATAAGCGCCGGAGCGGCGAGGAGCATCACTGCGTCGAACGATCCCACCGCCGCCGTGATCAGCACAGTGGCCGCAATCGCGACGGGAAGAAACGGGTCTCGTGCTGCAGGGTTGTTGGCGCTACTGCCGCGGCTGGTCTGGAACGCGTTTGCGATAATCCCGATGACGGCGAGAATAAGCGCGATCATTGCCACCACACCGCGTTCGGCGATGAGCGCGACCCAGTCGCTGCTGGGCCATGGATTGGCCGTCGTATCGTCTTCATGGGACAGCGAGGGATCGTTGCTCGACGCAAAGCGCGGATAGATTACCGGCCAGTTGCCGGGCCCCACGCCAAGAATGGGGTGAGCCTCGGCCATGTGCAGCGTATTTCGATACTGAATCAACCGGCCGCGTCCGCTTCCGCTGTTGTAGTCGACGACGCCGCGAACTGAATCCAGATACGGCGAGTCGCTTTTCCAGTTCAGGCGATTGGGAAGCACCAGCGAGAGCACCACCCCCACCGCTGCGACGACGGCGAGAAAGATCAGTCGGCGTGTGGCGTCGGCGTGCTGAACTCTGCGGGCGGCACGCCAGACGGGAAGCGCCAGCAGCAAGGCGACTACGAGCAACGCGAGCCACGCGGCGCGCGAGCGCGACATCACGAGCGCCGCGGCCAGGATCGCGCCACCCAAGGCGCAGAGAATCACGACGATGATGCGCCGCGCTGTGGTCGCGTACCAGATGAGCAGCGGCACGGCGATCGCGGAAAGATGCGCGACGAAGTTGCGATTGCCGAAGGTGCCACCCGGCGCGCGACTGAGGGTTAGGTAGTCGCTTTCCCATCCATACGCCTGGGCCAGCGACGTCGCGGCGCCGAGCACCGTAGCGAGGATGACCGCGCCCATGAGCGGGCGTCGGAATCCGCTCGAGGAGAGCGCCCTGGCGGACCAGAATGCAGCGAGCGAGGAAAACGTTATCGCGACAGAGCGCAGTGAGAGCCAGTGATTGCTCGCGAGGAGGGCTGACACAAGCGACAGCGCGCCGAAGCACAGCAGAAAGGAATCGACCCGGTCGAACGACAGCGTGCGAACTCTCGCGACGCAGAACAGGACGCAGACGAGCACACTCGCATGCATCGCCAGCTCCTTCGGCACGAAGAAGCGATCCAACTCGAACGGCTTGAAGGGAGTAGTGGCGAGCACCACGGCGATCACGCCGAGCTGCAGCGCCAGGAGCGCGAACACGCTCATTCCGCCCGACTGCGTTGTCCGGACCTGCGATGAGTTCATATTCCTCTGGATGAAACCTGGCGCGAGTACGTCAGTAGCGTTCGGCGGGTAATTTATCCGAAGAAGATACCGCGTTATCATCCAACAGAGGACACCATATCGTGCCCATCGTCCGTCGCACAGCCATCGCCGGCCTTGCTGCCATCGCAACGATCTCGCTCGCGCCTGTGGCATGGGCCCAGCGAGCCGGCACCATTGTCCCGATCCCCGAGATCGATGCGAATCTTCGGTTTCTCTCGTCGGATCTTCTGGAGGGCCGGGCACCGGCGACGCGGGGAGGCGCGCTGGCCGAGGAATACATCGCGGCGCAGCTTGAATCGTATGGGGTGCGCCCGGGTGCTGGCGGGTCATACTTTCAGAAGGTGCCCATCGATGTCGTCACCGCGGATCCGAAGACGATCAGGGTGACGGCATCGGGCAAGGCCAGCGCGACTCTTCACAGCACGGGCGATGTGGTAGTGTGGGCGGGCTCCGCGACGCCGACGAGTGAAGCGAAGGGCGAGCTGGTATTCGTCGGCTACGGAGCCACGGCGCCGGAGTATCGATGGGACGACTTCAAGGGGGTGGATCTCAAGGGGAAGATTCTACTCGTCCTCGTCAACGATCCGCCGGCAACGGCGGCCGAGCCGGATCTGTTCGGCGGCAAGGCGATGACGTACTATGGCCGCTGGACGTACAAGTACGAGGAAGCCGAGCGCCAGGGCGCGGCCGGCATGCTCATTATTCACACCACCGCCGGTGCGAGCTATCCGTGGCAGGTGGTGGTGGGTTCCAATTCCACCGAGCACCGGCTGCTTCCACGTCCGTCAAACTCGCCCGCACCGATAGGTGTTCGCGGCTGGATTCAGCACGACGTTGCGGCCGATCTTCTCAAGCAGGCTGGGCTCGACCTGGGGCAGCTGGTGAAGGGCGCCGACACGCGCGAGTTCCATCCCGTGGCGACCGGTATCGCCGTGGACATGTCGTTCACGAATCATGTGGCGCACATGTCGGCGAACAACGTCGTGGGTCTCGTACGGGGTTCCGACGCGAAGCTCGCTTCGCAATACGTGGTGTATAGTGCGCACCATGATCATCTGGGCATCGGGCCGGCTGTGAATGGTGATTCCATCTACAATGGTGCGTACGACAATGCGTCCGGCGTGGCAGCGATACTCGCGGTCGCGCATGCTGCGGCGCGCGCGCCGGTCAAGCCGAAGCGCTCACAGTTAGTTGTGTTCGTGACCGCGGAGGAATCCGGACTGCTTGGCTCGCAGTATTTCGGCGAGCATCCACCAGTGCCGGCGCGCGACATCGTTGCGGCGCTCAATGTTGACGAGGCGAACCCGCTTGGACTCGTGCGCGATCTCAACGTCATGGGCGACAACAAGAGCTCGCTCGGCCCGTCGCTCGCGGCGATGCTGAAGTCAGAGGGCATCAGGATCTCACCGGACGCGCAGCCGCAGGCGGGTCACTTCTATCGCTCCGACCACTTCTCGTTCGCGCGTGTCGGCATCCCCGCAGTCTCGATCGGAGCGGGCACGGATTTCGTTGGGCAGCCGGCGGGGTGGGGCAAGGCGCATGAGGAGGAGTACACCAGCAAGCACTACCATCAGCCGTCGGACGAGTACGATCCGCATTGGCCGCTGACGGGAACCGCGCAGATAGCGGACATCGTGTACCGATTCGGCACGCAGGTGGCGAACAGTGCTACGGTACCCACGTGGGACGCCAACGCGGAGTTCCGCGCGATTCGCGAGAAGTCGCTGCGGTCCGAGTAGCATGAGTGGTGACACGCTCGATCCACTCCTGGATTTCCGGAACGAATTTCCAATTCTGGAGCGGACCAACTATCTCGTCTCAAACTCGCTCGGCGCGATGCCGCGCGCCGTTGCGGAGCGGCTAGCAGAGTACACGCGTGAGTGGAGCGAGCTGGGAGTGCGCGCGTGGGCCCGTGGCTGGTGGGACATGCCGGTGCGCGCTGGCAACGTCATTGCGCCGCTGATCGGTTCCGAAGCCGGATCCGTGTCGATGCAGCCCAACGTGACAATTGCGCAATCGATCGTACTGTCTGCGATGGATTTCACCGGTGGTCGCGACACGATCGTGATGACAGAACTGGATTTCCCGTCGGTGCGCTATGCATTCGAGCAGCTTGCGGCAAAGCTGGGCGCACGGGTGGTTGTCGTTCCATCCGATGACGGGATCACGATCGACGAGGGTCGACTGCTCGCGGCGATCGACGAGCGCGTGCGGCTCGTGTGCGTTTCACACGTGCTCTTCAAATCCGCGTACATCATGGATGCGAATGCTATCTGCGCCCATGCGCACCGCATGGGCGCGGTGGTGTCGCTTGATGCATATCACTCGGTCGGGGTGATCCCGGTGGACGTCGGAGCGTCCGGGGTGGACTTTCTCACCGGGGGCGTGCTCAAGTGGCTGTGCGGCGGGCCGGGCGCCGCGTTTCTGTATGCGTCGCCAGCGGTGCGCGCCAGTCTTCAGCCGGCGCTGACCGGCTGGCAGGCACACGCTCATCCATTTGCGTTCGAGCAGGAGATGGACTACGCGGGCGGGATCGAGCGCTGGCTCACGGGGACGCCGTCGATTCCGGCACTGTTCGCTTCGACTGCCGGCCCCGAGATTGTCGCTCGGGCTGGAATGGACGCGATCCGTGCCAAGTCGGTGCGGCAGACAGAGTGGCTCATCGCCGCCGCCGACGCCAGAGGCTACCGGGTGCACGCGCCGCGGGACTCGCCGCGGCGTGGTGGGACGGTGGCGTTCGATGTACCGCATGGCCGCGAAGTTGCCCAGTACTTACTATCTCGCGACATCATCGTCGATTACAGAGTGGGCGCCGGTATCAGGGTCGCTCCGCATTTCTACACCCGGGACGAGGAGCTGGATGCGTGCATCGGCGCGATCGACGAATGCCTTGCGGCCGGCGCGTGGAAGCAGTTCGCCGAGCAGACCAGGGATGCGGTGGTCACCTGAGGCAAGCGGCTCGGCCGCGCAGGTCATGACCTGCGCGGCCGAGCCGAGACTTCAAGTATAACACCGTGACGCCTCCGTTGCTTCAGTGTAACTGGAATGGAAGCTCTGCTTAAATTGGTGGATGTTGCGGTTGCGGTCCCAGCTCAATATTTGATGCGCAAGTGCTTGAACAAAGGATGTTTGGCCGAGTAGAATAGACAAGAGCATTGTATCCGATCGAATGGAGGTGTGCCGGATGCCCAGCCCATTCCTATCGTCCGAAGAATATGACGAACGCGCGCACCAACTTTACAATGAGGGAGAATACGATCAAGCCTTAGCGGTACTTCGAGAAGGGCTCACCCTGTATCCCAGTGCCGTGGAGCTTCACATCGGCGTGGGCTACGCCCATCACGCGCGCGAGGAATTCGCCTGGGCGCGCCGCGCCTTCGAAGAGGCGCTGGTCCTCGACCCCGACCATGAGGATGCGCTGGCCGGAATTGGCGAGACGCTGCTGAAGTTCGGGCAGCGAGAGGCTTCACTCAACTGCTTTCGTCGTGCGCTCGAGCTGGGCTACGCTGATGATCTGGACCTGATGCTGCAGATTGGCCGCGCCCTGTTCCGCGAGGGGATGATCGAGCCTGCGCGCGAGTTCTTCGAGATCGCGGTGCAGAACGCGGCGGAGAGCGCGGAAGCCGTGTCATGCGTCGGCTATGCCCAACATCGCATGGGCGAGGACGAGGAAGCGATCGCCACGCTGCGCTCGGCGCTCCGACTCGACCCCGATCACGTGGAGGCGAGGGTTTATCTGGGCAACATTCTCTACGATCGCGGTGACTACGAAGCGGCGCTCTACCATCTGGACAAGTCCAATCCCGACGACCACTGGGACGAACTGGGTATCTGGCGACTGATCGAGCTCAAGAAGTCAATCTTCAAGTTGACCGACGGCGACCCGGAGCTGAAGCCCTGGGAGGACCGCGTTCGCGAGCTCGCCGGCGAACCGGACGACATCGACGAGATGCTCGCCGAGCTTGAGGCGAAGGCGATGGAGCGGGATCAGGAGGAGGCACGCGGCCAGATGGAGATGTTTGGAGCCCTGCTGAACTCGCTGGTCGAGGGGGAAGCAAGAGGCGAGGAGACAGCAGCTGAGGTCCAGGAGTTGCCAGTGACTCACCACAGGATCGAAAGTGGCGGGCACACGTACCAAGGCACCTGGGAGGAAATCGTGCAGCAGATGCGAGATCAGAAGGCGGCGGGATTGCCGATCGACCAGTACATGGCGACCGAGGCGCGGCGCGGCTATGGCAAGACGGGCGTCGAGATTCCGTGGCGTGACCCGGAAAGCTTCATCAAGGGGAGCGCGACCGCTGGGCTTCTGCGAATAGACAGGTGACCCCATCGGATCGCGTGGCGGCACAGGCGGCTCTCAACGAGGGCCGCCCGGTTTACGGGCGTCTCGACCAGATTCGAGGACCCGAGGATGCTGCCGCAGACATCATGGAACTGTGGACCAGCGCCGAGTCGGCGATGCGCGCGCTGCTCGGCGGGTCAACGCTTTCCGGTCAGGCACTCGTGCGCGAGCTGCGGCAGCGTGGGGTGCTCAATTTGGAGCAGGCGAATTCGATCGCCAGCTTCTGGGATGCGCGGAGCCGCTCTGACGACGTCGGTTACAAGCCGACGCTCACGGACGTGGGTTTCGCGCGAGCCGGCTACAACGAACTGACACGTGCCGTCAACGACACGTCGAGTCCGGCTCCTGCTGGAGCGGCCGCGGCAGCGACGCCGGTTTCCACCTTTGCGCCAGGCGGGGTATCCGCGGCGGCGGCTGCGGAGACTCCGACAGGAGCGCGCAACCCTGGAGTCCGGACGGCCGGAACCACTGCGCCGCTGGGTACCGAGCCTGCGCCTACGACGGCCGTTAGACGCAGGTCGGCGTCCGCGGCGATGATAATTGCCGGCGTCGTCGGACTGCTCGTGATCCTCGGCGCCGTAGCGTATTTTACGATGGGACGCTCGCACTATGATAGTGATATGTCGAACGCGATCACCCTGATGCAGACCGGGCGTACGGAGGCGGCTCGCGCCGCGTTCGGCTCCATAGCGCACCAGTATCCGGACAAGGCGGCGCCGCACGTGTTCCTGTCGCGACTCGCTCGAAGCGACAGTCCGCCAGACATGAATACCGCGCGTCAGGAGCTGGTGACCGCGATTCGGCTGGAGCCGGCATTCGAGCCAGCGCAGCGCGAGATGGGAATTTTCCAGCTCGCCGATCACAATCCGCCACTCGCGCGCAACTTCCTTTTGCGCGCAGTGCAGCTCGACCCGGCGGACAGCGCCGCGCAGGGATACCTGGGCTGCGCACTCGTCGGGATGAACCAGATGGATGTCGCGCAGAAGTTCCTGGCGCGCGCGGGAAACGGGACCTGGACGTCGTGCGCGACGATGGTTCCGGCCTCGCCGGCGCCGCCACATCCTTGAGCGATACCATTCCATTCAACTCAGCATGGACACTCGGCCGCAGACCACATGCGGCCGAGTTTTTTTCCGCGCTCCAATCCAGCAAGACATGACGCAGTTCATCGATCCAGCACAGGTAACTCGAACGGTTCTCGCAAGCGGCCTGACCGTGCTGATATATCGCAATCCAGCGGCGCCGGTTGTGGCAGTCAACACGTACGTCAAGGCCGGCTACTTCGACGAGACCGACGACGTGGCGGGGATAGCGCACGTGCTAGAGCACATGTACTTCAAGGGTACGGAGAACTACGGAGTTGGTGAAATCGCCAAGGCGACAAAGGCTGCGGGTGGTTACCTGAACGCGCACACGATCTACGATCACACCAGCTACTACGCGGTACTTCCCGCACGCGGCTTCGAGGAAGGGCTCGCGGTGCAGGCCGACGCGTTCGCCAATTCTGCGATCGAAGCGGATGCACTGGCGAAGGAGCTGGAGGTGATAATCCAGGAAGCGATGCGCAAGCAGGACAACGCCGGCGCCGTGACGACCGAGACACTTTACGCATTGCTGCACGACACGCATCGCATTCGGCGCTGGCGCATCGGGCGTCCGGAAGAGCTCCGCGGCTTCTCGCGCGAGCACGTGGTGCGATTCTACCGTAATTTCTACACGCCTTCGAACGCCGTTATCGCGATTGCCGGTGATGTCGACCCGCTGGCGACTCTGGATGTGGTGGAGCGGCTGTACGGATCGCTCGAGGGTGGCGAACCCGCGCGAAATACCGGACCTCGTGAGAGCGCGCATTCCGGATTCCGGTACAGGGAGCTCAGCGGTGACGTGGAGCAGTCGCACGTCGGGATCGGCTGGCGGACGGTGCCGAACCTTCACCGCGACGTTCCGGCGCTGGATCTCGCAGCTGCCGTTCTCGGGAGCGGGCGTGCGTCGCGGCTGTATCGGGCTGTGCGTGACCGTCAGCTTGCCGGAAGTGTAGGCGCACACAACTACTCGCCGGCAGAAGTCGGAGTCTTCGTCGTGTCGTCCGAAGGAAGCCCCGCAACGGCGCGTAACGCCGCACGAGCGATGTGGAACCAGGTGGCGGCGCTCCGAGCAGGAGCGGTGTCGTCAGATGAGATCGTGCGCGCGAAGCAGCTCTTCATGTCTCGCTGGGCGCGCCACCTGGAGACCACCGAGGGCCAGGCCGCCTATCTCGCCGAGTGGGAATCCGTTGGCGGCTGGCGGAAGGGAGCGGAGTACTACGACGCGTTCATGCGGAGCGATGCCGCCGCGGTGACCATGGTCGCGCAGCGGTACCTCTCCGAAGATCTGGCAGCGGTCGTGACGTATCGTCCGGTTGGCGGAGATTCGATCGCCGAAAATGCGGAGCAGTTCCGGTCGATACTGTCCGCCGGCGTGACCGCGCCGCTCGAGAGCTCCGAGCCCGCGTTGATTCGCGAGGAGGGTACATCCGCGCACGCGGTATTTTCGCGCGACGAAGCAGGCGTGCGGATATACGACCTCGCGTCAGGGATACCGGTGCTGATTCGACTTCGTCCCGGATCACCAATAACGCATTTTGGCGTCTATGCAGCGCGCGGCTCCGCGAACGAGCCGAGAGAGTCAGCGGGAATCAGCGCACTCGCCGCGCGTACCGCATCGCGCGGTACGGCCACCAGAACCTCGTTTCAGATAGCCGAAGAGTCCGAGTTGCTGGGCGGAAGCATCGGCGCGTCCGTGGGCTCCGAAATCCTTGGCTGGTCGTTTTCGGTGCCAACAGCGAATACAGACGCGGCCCTTGCCTTGCTGGCCGATGTCGTGCAGCACGCGAGTCTGGCTGACGACGCACTTGAGACGGAGCGTGCGGCCATGATCGCAGACGCTGCGAGGCTGCGAGACGACATGTATCGATATCCCATGCGCCTCGCAACCGAAGCCATGTATGGTGAGCATCCATACTCCGTCCCGGCCGGCGGAACGGAAGAATCGCTTCGCGGCATTGCCGGTGACGACGTTCGAGAGTGGTACCGGCAACAGCTGCTCCGCGCGCCGTTCGTCATCGCGCTCGTCGGTGACTGCGAGCCCGATAAGGTAGCGGATATCATTGCGAATCAATTCGGCGAACTCGGCCGCGCCCCGCTCTCACCACTGCCGATTCCGGTATGGCCGGCGCACGGGTGTGTCAACAGCATCACCCGAGACAAGACGCAGACGGCGCTGGTGCTTGCGTTCCCGTCGCCCTCGCGATCGGATGATGACAGATTCGCGGCGCACGTACTCGCCTCGATCGCGAGCGGACTGGGCGGCCGGTTCTTCGAGGAGCTGCGCGACAGCCGGTCGCTGGCGTATACCGTTCACGCTTTCGGATCGGAACACAGGCTGAGCGGTGCTTTCCTCGCTTACATCGCGATGGCACCGGAGCGGGAAGCCGAGGCGCGCGAAGCGCTGCTAGCGCAATTTGAGGCGCTGAAGGCAGACAATGTAACCGACGAGGAGATCCAGCGTGCCAGGCGCTACCTCACCGGCATGCACGACATTCGTCAGGAGCGCGGCGGCGCGATACTCGGCGACGTGGTGGACGCGTGGCTGTTCGGCGATGGTCTGGCGGAACTGGAAAACTTCACGGCGCGGGTGGAAGCAGTTACTCCGGATGATATCAAGCGACTGGCTCGGAAGTACTTCGATGCGGGGAGGACGGTGGAAGGGGTCGTGCGCGGCGAGCCCGGCAGCACGAGCGCCGACGTACGTGACGCCGTCAGTGCGTGACCGGCGCGCCCGCAGTCGGTTGCTTGGGGTGAGATCTGAAGAATGACCACATCTCGTTGGTCGCGGAGATGCTATGGTCGCCGCGGTCCCAGAACTTCCACCACGGAGTGCGGTCTCCTGTCCATCGGTGAGTGCCATCGACGATCGTGTACAGGATGACCTCGGTGCCCGCGCGACAGCCGGAGTAATTCTCGCGGACGACGTTGCCGTTCTCGAGACTCGTCGAGTCAGCCGTCGGCCGGCATCCGTCCGCATTCACCCAGAGGCTGATAGACTCGGGCACCGGCACTATCCGCTGTGGCCCGTCCGTCTCCTTGCCTCCATCGTACGGAACCATGTTGTCCGCCTTCCCGTGAAACGCGATTACCGACACGGGTTCCGCGGGTGCGTTTACACGAACCGTGTCGCCGCGGCCGGTGATGCGGCCGATCGAGCCGGCGGAGATGCCGATTGCCGCGACCGTTGATGAGAGCGCCGCGCCGATTCTGTACGCCATGAAAGCGCCGTTCGAGTGGCCACCCACATAGATGCGATCGGCGTCGATGTTGTAGCGATTGCTGATCGACCCGATCAGTGCTCGGATGAACGCAACGTCGTCCACGCGCGTGCTTCCGTCCACACCCGAATGCCACACGCTGGGTGATCCCAGCGCCTGGGGATAGGCGACTATGAAACCATCTCTGTCGGCCGTGTGGCTCATCCCCGTGAGGCTCTCAAACGTTTCTGCGCGCGATCCGTGACCGTGCAGCAGTAGCACGAGCGGTGCGGGAACGCCGCTGCGATAGGACCTGGGCACATGCAATATGTAGCTGCGCTGTTCCCGGCCCACATTCAAGCCGAAATCACGCGAGCGCGCCGGAAGAACGCCCATCGCCGAGCACGCGGCGAGCGTGCATGGCGCGGCGATGGTTGCGAACGCACGCATGGCGCGGCTGCGCAGTGGCTTGCTCATTGAGACACTACGCTGACGACGCACAGATTGTTGGTGGACAACCTTACTGCGTGGCCGATTCTCGAAGTGCTCGTATCGAACGCTCGAGCTCACCCAGCGCCGGTCTGAAGCGGCCGTCAGGAGCGCGAAGTCCGCGCTGTGCGTCGTAGTCTCCGCCGTCCGTGAAGACGACACCGCGAACCGACGGCTGCGCCGTGGCCCACGCCAACACGCCCCGGAGCGCAAGAAGCTGGCTGCGCTCGCCGTGAGCCACAGGATAGCCACCCGAGGCGAGTATCCAGTGCGGCTTGGGTCGTTGCGTCGCGCGGAGCCAGCGCTGCGCGATGCGCATGTGCGTGTCGAGCGAAGTCGCTCCATCGAAGCCCGGCATCAGCGAGAATCCGACAACATCCACCGGCGAGGCGCGGTTGGCGGCCCAGTGGTACAGCACACTGTCGCGCGCACCGAAGCTGGCCGCGGTAACCGCAACACGAATATTCGGGTTCACATGGTGCGCGACGAGGGCGGCACGCTCGATGTAATCGATCCAGAATTGCGGCGGGCGCACTCCGAGCGCTCGCGCGCCCTCGCCGTACGGCTCGTACGCAGGCACAAGAATGCTCGGACGCAGCGCGCGCGCCAGCCGATTGACATCCGCGAGCCGGTTCTCGGTGTATGCCGACGCCGAGCGGGCGAGATCCGCGCGCGCATTGCGCGCGTAGCCGAGCGTGACGATGAGGACAGTGCTGTCGTCCCGTACGTTGTCGAGCGAGTGAACCAGAGAGTCGAGCGCCTTGCCGCGCGCGGCCTCGGGATCCACAACGATGAGCAGGCCGTCCACGCCGATCGAGTCGGAGAACGCGAAGTCGTTCCTTACCGCGACGGGAGGCGGCGAAGAGCGGAGATCCGGAAGAACCTTGAGTCCGAACTGAAAATCACCGCCTCGCGTGGTGAGGACATCGTGCTCGTAACGCGAGTAGCTACCGATTGCCTCGCTCGCGCCAGGCAGCTCCACGAGAACGAGTGCGGTGGCGATCGTGACGCCCAGCGCGAGCGCGTACCGAAAGCCGATTCGGGTGCGGGACCGGGACGGCAGCGCCGGCGCGAACATGGGAATCAGCAGCCAGGTCGCGTGCGACAGCGCGGCGGTTCCCGCGACCACGCCGACGGCATCGCACTGTGCTGCTGAGAGCACGAGCGAGAAGTACGGAGGCGTGTAGCCGAGCTGGTTCATGTAGCGCGCGATCGCGACGATTGCGATGATGATGTCGTAAGCGAGGACCGGGACCCCTAGCATGGCGCCGACGCGGCTGTTCGACAGTGCGGTGACCGCCTGAATCACGAACAGGACCGCGACCGCCGGCCAGATCCAGGCGAGAGTCTGAAGCGCGCGGCCATAGACGAGCGAGGCGCCGGAGATGGCGACGACGATAGCCGGCACCAGCAACAGAGCGCCGAGGCCGGTCGCGATCCCGGAAACGGAAGCCGTGTTACGGGACTGAAGGATGCGGCTCGCGACGGCGATGTTCCACAGTACTATCGCGGCGGCGAGCCCGAAGTACGCTATCAGGAGCACGCGGTAAGTGGAGAGCATCGCGCCGAAGCTAGAGAGCGGCGCAGGCGATGGCAACCCGCGCTGTTCGGAGGGAGGAGCAAGTCCGTGTTTCGGGTCTTCCTAGCTGTGGGCCACGGCTACGCATACAATTCGCCATGCAACGGAGCATGAGGCTGTGGAACGTTCCGAATATGATATCGCTTTCGCGCGTGGCGTTGGCGATAGCGTTCGTGCTCATCGACCAGACTGTCGCGCGGGTTGTGCTCATCTCGATGGCGGCGCTCACCGATTTTCTGGATGGGCTCGTCGCCAGACTGTCGGACCAGCGCAGCGCGGTCGGCGCACTGCTCGATCCGATCGCCGACAGGCTGTTCGTCCTGGCCGCGATCTCGGCGTATCTCGTTGGCGGCGAACTCGGCACGGGCCAGTATTTTATCTTTCTGTCACGCGACATCGCGACCGCCATCGGATTTCTCGTGGCGCGGATCATTCCGTGGCTGAGGGCTGTACCATTCCAGGCGCGCCTGCTGGGCAAGGCAGTCACGGTGTTGCAGCTCACGACGCTGATCGCGGTGCTCGTAAAGCACGCGGCGACGACCGGATTGATCGTCGCGATCGGGGTGCTGTCAGCGATGTCGATATTCGATTATACATTGGCCCTCTGGCGCGCACGCGTTCGCAGCACGCCACCATCCACGCAAGAGGGAATCCAAGAGTGAAATTTCAACGCGCGGCGATCGCTGCCGCACTTATCGCATTCTGTTTCGGCGCATCCACGAACTACGCGAGAGCGCAGGCGCAGCAGGTCGCTGTTGCCGTGTCCTATGTTCCATCGCTCCGGCTCGACGTGCTGGGCGGCAATCCTACGGCGTTACAGGTTGGGGCGGGACTCGACCTGCCCTTCAGCAACTACTTCAGCCTCGGAGCTGCGGTCGGCGCGGGAATAAGCTCCACAGGATTCAGCGGCCGCGTGGACGGGTTCGGTAAGTTCTCGCTAGATCCTTATCACCAGTCGGAGTGGGAGCCGTACATCGGCGGCGGCGCGACGGTTCGCGGCGACGGAGGCGGTCCCGGCACGCGAACGTACCTGCTCGGCTTCATCGGAGCGAATGGACCCAGCACCGGAGCGTTTGCCCCGGGTGTGGAGCTCGGCTTCGGAGGCGGTGTCCGGCTGGGAGTCACGCTGCGATTCGCGGGAAGTCCGCAGCCGCGCAAGCGCTAGGCGCAAGTAGCGCTTGCGCGGTCAACAGGTCGGAAAACATAACGGGCGCCCATGGGCGCCCGTTCGTCAAACTGCCTGCTTCGACTTCAGCGGCTGGGCGAATCGCTCGCCCAGAGTCCGCAATTGCGTAAGGTCGATCTTGGACAGCTCAGGGTAGCGTTCAGCGAAGTAGGCGATCGTTGCGTCGAACCACTCCGTCTGATGATCCTGATCGGCGCCTATGACGCCGCATCGCATGATGTGCTGAAAGAGCTCGTCACGCGACTCGTCCAACGGTGACTTGTGACTCGTTGGCGCCGAGTGCGCCTGATATCTCGGGGAATTCTGCTTCTTGTTCATTAAGCCCGGTTAAGAAAAGTGCCTACTCCAACACTTGAATTTAACTAATCCGCGGGTCATTTAATAGGGGCAGCACCGTAACGATCGCCAACAGCCGCCACCGGTTCGCCAACGAATTCAAGCAGCAAGTCGGTCAGAATCTCCGGATTCTCCTCCGGAATCAGCCGGCCGACTCCCGGGACCTTCTTCAGCGACGAATTCGGGATGGCTGCGGCTAGGCGCGACGCAATGTCGCGGCCAACCCACTGGTCCTGCTCACCACGAATTATCAGCGTGCGCGCCCGGATCTCGCTCAGGTCCAGGTCATCGATCTCAGCCCGGCGGATGGAGGCGCCGAGCGTGAGCAGATGGCTCACGCCATCGCGGCCGGCGAAGGGCGCTAGGTAGCGGGCGAGGAGCCTGTCAGGCATGTGTTCCGGCTTCGCGACGCTCCCCTCGAGTACCGCCTCGAGCAGGGATGCGGCGCCGAGTACGCCACGCGTGACCTTGAAGGCGAAGCGCGCCGTGCTGCGCTGGAGAACACCGATGTCGCGCGCAGGCAGTTCGTCGAACGCCGGGACGTTGATCAGCACCAGCTTCGCGACCCGGTCAGGACGCGTGACGGCGAGGCGAAGCGCGACGTCGCCGCCGAGATCGACACCGACGATCGTGGCCCGCGCGAGCCTGAGCGCCGTCATCGCGGCGTCAAGATACTCAGCCTGCGCCGCGATGCCGAAATCCGCATCCGGGGTCCGGTCCGATTCGCCGTGGCCGAACAGGTCCAGCGCATACGCCGTGTGGCCTGATTCCGCCAGCGCTGGCGCCACGTGGCGCCAGAGGAATGTGCAGGTGCCGAAACCGTGCAGGAGTATGATCGGCGCACCGCCATGGCCGTACCGTTCCACGTGCGCGGCACCCGGACCCACGGGGACGCGTAAAACGTCAGCTTGCATCTGGAGATAAATTCACGGGATGGCGAATAATAATCCTCCACGGAATGCAAGAAGCGCGGCATCGACACCGTCCCATGGCCGCCGGAATTTCTACGCGATCCTGTTCCTGATAGCTGTCGTCGGAGTGGGCGCGATCGTCTATCTCACCAGGAATCCGAGCCCCGCAACCGGCGGCGCCGAGGCGCAGGCCGCATACGAAGCTGCGCAGCGTGATTACGCCAAGGCCGGTCCGCCCAAGCCGTACGAGATGGGCAATCCCAAGGCGCCCGTAGTCATCGAGGAATTCGCGGACTTCGAGTGCCCCGTGTGCGGCTCGTTCGCTACCGTCACCGAGCC
>JBBRBY010000064.1:0-16057 GCA_038205315.1 Gemmatimonadales bacterium
AGCGGTTCATAACAGAATTACCTATTCTCCTAAGCATCGCTTTCTGGATAGCGCGCTGCTGCAAGGCATCAAGCTTGAGGTGACCTGCGGTGGCGGTGACTACTACTTCAACGACTACGCGTTGATGATTGGCGCCGTGGCGATGCTCGCGAAGTTCGCGCTACGAGAACGACGATTACCGTACGCACTCGTGGTGGGGTTCGATAGCGGCGACATTGTAGGAGTCACTTGAAGGGTTTTGCGTTCTCTCGGCGCTGCAATATCTCAGGGAATGGTATCCCCTCGGGGTGGATGCCTCGACGGTAGAAGCGCCGAGAAGCGGTGATCAGCCCGTGGTGGATGATGACGCTCCCGCCGGCTTCAACGTCGGCCCGGGCCCGCCGTGCAACCGGGCTAGAGATTTGCGGATGAACGAGTCATGAGCTATCTCGCAGGGACTCCACTCTATTTATTGCCGTTCGATCACAGGCATTCATACATCTCGGGCATGTGCCACTTCACGCCGCCGCTCACGGCGGAGCAGCACGAGGCGGTGACCGACAGCAAGCGGGTAATTTACGACGGCTTCCGCGAGGCGATTGCCAACGGGCTCCCCAAAGACCGCGCCGGTATTCTGGTGGACGAAGAGTTCGGCGTGGCGATTCTTCGTGATGCGGCAAACCGGGGGTACGTCACGGCAGTCTCGACCGAGACCAGCGGATCCGAAGAGTTCGAGTTCGAGTTCGGTGACGAGTTTGGTGCGCACATCGAGGCCATTGCTCCAACGTTCGCCAAGGTGCTGGTCCGCTACAATCCGGAGGGCGACGCAGCGCTGAACGCGCGGCAGACAGCTCGACTTGTGCGACTATCCGACTACTGCCGCAACGCGGGCCAGCTATTCATGTTCGAGTTGCTGGTACCCGCGACGCCGGCGCAGCTTGCGCGGGTGGACGGGAAGCAGGCGAGCTACGATCTGGACATTCGGCCCGCGTTGATGCTCGAAACTATCCGCGCGCTCCAGGACGCTGGTGTTGAGCCCGACATCTGGAAGATTGAGGGACTCGACCGCCGCGACGATTGTGCAGCAATCGTTGCGATGGCGAATCGAGGAGGTCGGAGCGACGTTGGCTGCATCGTGCTCGGCCGCGGCGCCGACGAGAAGAAGGTACTTGCTTGGCTCGAGACGGCGGCATCCGTCCCGGGCTTCGTCGGCTTCGCTGTAGGACGCACAACGTTCTGGGACGCGGTTGCCGATTTTCTTGCGGCTCGTTCGACGCGCGAGGAAGCGGTTTCGCGTATCGCCCAGCGCTATCAGGAATGGGCGGCAATCTTCGAGCGGGCACAACCATGAGGAGAGCGAAGCAGTGACCACACAAGCTTCAATTCGCGAGTGCAACTCGAGATGACCAAAATCAACGACCGCCCGGCGCCTTCCGATGCGCTCGTCCTCTTTGGCGTCACGGGGGACCTGGCGCACAAGAAAATTTTTCCTGCGCTCTACGCGATGGTGAAAAGTGGCGCGCTGACTGTTCCGGTCATCGGTGTGGCCTTTCCTCCGATCAGCGTTGCTGACCTGCGAGACCTGGCGACCGACAGTGTCGAACACTCCGGAATCACGGTGGATCGGGCCACACTAAAGCGACTACTGGCCCTGCTCGGCTACGTGTCCGGGGACTACACGGACCCGACTACGTTTTCGAAACTCAAGCAGGCGCTCGGCAAGGCACAGCGGCCCGCGCATTATCTGGCCATTCCGCCAGAACTCTTCGCTACTGTTATCGAAGGGCTCGGTGCGGCAAATCTGGCGGATCAGGCGCGCGTGATCGTCGAGAAACCTTTTGGTCGTGATCTGGCTTCTGCGCGCAGACTCAACGCCATCGCTCACGCCGTATTTCCGGAGGATGCAATCTTCCGGATCGATCACTATCTGGGGAAGGAAGAGATCATGAACATTCTCTACTTCCGATTCGCCAACTCCTTTCTCGAGCCGATCTGGAACCGCAATTACGTTGCGAGCGTGCAGATCACGCTTTCTGAACGCTTCGGTGTGCACGATCGCGGCGCGTTCTACGAGACCGCCGGTTGTCTGCGCGACGTAGTCCAGAACCACATGTTCCAGATCGTTGCCCTCCTGGCGATGGAACCACCCGTCGACCGGAATTATGGTGCGGTTCATACGGAGAAGGCCAAGGTCTTTGAAGCGATGAGACCGCTCACTTCTCGCGATCTCGTGCGCGGCCAATACAAGGGCTACCGCAACGTACCGCATGTCGCGAAGAAATCCGATGTCGAGACATACTCTGCCATCCGTCTATTCATCGATTCGTGGCGATGGGAGGGAGTGCCATGGTACCTCCGGTCCGGGAAGTGTCTCCCGGAGACCGCAGCCGAGGTGATCGTCGAGCTCAAACCGCCGCCGTCGACTCTGTTTGGCGATTCAAACCCGCGGACCGGCCTGGCGAACTATCTGCGTTTCCGGCTCTCGCCGAATGCCGCAATCGCGTTAGCTGCGCGCGTAAAGCGATCGGGAAAGGAGTTCGTCGGCGACCAAAGGGAACTGTATCTGGTGGAGGAGTTGCTCGGTGCCGAGTCGCCGTATGAGCGGCTACTGAGTGACGCAATGGCCGGAGACGGCGCGCTGTTCACGCGTGAAGACGCGGTCGAGGCTGCGTGGGCCGTAGTCGACAAGGTTCTCAAACGGCATTCGAGCGCTATTGAATACGAGCGCGGCAGCTGGGGGCCGCTCGAGGCCGACGCACTCATCGCCGGAGCCGGAGGGTGGCACAATCCGAAGCTCGACCGGCTCACAAATAAAGCTAGCGGAAAGAAACGTGGTGAAGCGTATCACGAACTCTGAAACGCTTCACCACCGTCGCCGCGTAGCCCGGCATGGGAGAAATTTTCCAGTCCGGGCTCGTTGACGTGCGACCAGGCTGACGGCCCCGCGGTGCTGGCCGGTTCGACCCTTAGTACCGTCCGCGCGGCGGCATTTCCGCAATGGATGACCAGTAGTCTTCGATACTGCGTACCGCCGAGATGAACTGGTCGAGATCATTCGGCTTCCTCACGTAGCAGTTGGCACCCAGTGTGTAGGTCGACGAAATATCGACTGGCGCGTCTGACGACGTGAGCATCACAACCGGAATGCTGTTCAGGCGCGGATGCGACTTGATTTCTGCGAGCACTTGCGCACCTCCCTTTTTCGGAAGATTGAGATCCAGCACGACGATGTCCGGTCGCGGCGTATTCGCATAAATGCCGGACTGCTCGAGCATCGCGAGTGCCTCCGCGCCGTCGCTCGCGACGGTGAGATGGGTGGCGCGCTCGGGATCGAGAGCCTCACGGAAGAGACGCACGTCACCGGGGTTATCCTCCACGAGAAGTATGTCGAGAGGAGTCCGTGGAAGCTGGTTCATTGCGGTGTGTCCTTCTGAAGGGGAAGTGTGAAGTTGAATGTGCTGCCGCGACCCAATGCCGATTCGACCCAGATGTGTCCGCCATGGCGCGCAACGATGCGCGCACACAAGGCCAGCCCAATGCCGGTACCAGGATACTCGTCTCGCGTGTGTAGCCGTTGGAACATCGCGAATACCTTCTTGCTGTATTCCGGGTCGATCCCGATTCCGTTATCGGTTACGGAGAACTGCCACCCTTCGGGTATCCGCGCGGCGGTGACTCCGATTGCCGGACTGTTGGTACGCCGAAACTTCACGGCATTGCCGATCAGGTTCTGAAAGAGCTGCTCAAGCAGAGTTGCGTCAGCGAACACTGTCGGTAGTACGTCGCAGGTCATCTGCACGCCAGAATCGTCGATGGCGTCACGTAAATTCGAAGCTGCGCGAGCTACGATCTGCGAAGCATCCACGGGCTGCAAATTGAACCCGCCGGATCCGGCGCGCGAATATGCGAGGAGGTCCTCGATCAGCCGATGCATGCGAGCCGCACCATCGGCGGCGAAATCGATGAACTCCGCGCCGTCCGGACCCAGCTGCGCGCGAAAACGACGCTTGAGTAGTTCCGTGTAGCTACGCACCATCCGCAGTGGCTCCTGCAGATCGTGTGACGCGACGTACGCGAACGCTTCGAGGTCGGCGTTCGAGCGTGCGAGGTCGACATTGGCAGCCGTCAGCTCAGCGGTTCTATCGGCGACGCCCCGCTCGAGCTCGACGTTCGCTGTCGCAAGGTATTCCTCAACTCGCTTCCGAGCAGTGATGTCGGAATAATTGACCGCAAGTTCCTCACCGATCTTGAGCACTGTTACGAGTACCCACTCCGGCCCATGCTCTCCCGTGAAACTGTACTCCTCGCGTAAAGGAATACCGGTTGCCAGCACCCGTACATATGACTCGAAGAGAGCCGTCCCATAAAGTTCCGGATAGCAGGTCAACAGAGTCTTGCCGATGAGTACGGATGCCCGCGAAAGGGTGTAGCCAGCGGGGTTGCTGTAGCGCCATTCGAAGTCGACGACGACGTTGCCATTTCGGATGGGACGGAACAGCGCCAGTCCGTCCAGAGAGGCGTCGACAATTACCCTGAACCGTTCGCGTGCGTCGCGCTCTGCCGCTTCAGCCTCTACTCGGGCCGTGACATCCTCGCAGATAGCGACCACGCGTTCGATCACCCCACCCGGGCCGCGCACGGGGTAGTACGTGGCCTGCGTCCACTTCGATTTGCCGCCGGGGGCATTCTGTGAGTAGTCGAAGCGCAGTAACGGAAGCGTCACATGGTCGCCCGCAAAGGCGCGATGCACGAGCGGAAGTGCACCGGCGGCTTCGAGCTGCCGGTCGTTGAGGACGGAGTAGTCGGGCGCGATATCCGTAGCTGCACGGCCCCACATCCGTTCGAAAGCAGGGTTTCCGTCAATCGGATGTCCTGCCATGTCGAACAAGACGGTCGCGACTGGCGACTGATGTATCAACGACCGAAAGCGTTCCTCGCTTTCCGCAGACGCCTCAACTGCTCGTTTCTGATCGTCGATGTCGGTACACGTACCAAACCACTTGATGATGCTGCCGGTATCGTCCCGCAAGGGCGTGGCGCGGCCAAGGTGCCACCGGTACGAGTTATCCGAGTGTCGCTTGAAGCGATACTCGACCTCATACGGATGGCCTCTGGTGAACGCACTGATCCATCGCGCGATGCAGGCGTCCAGGTCTTCCGGATGAATCACCGGCTTCCAACCCCACCCGCGCGTTTGCTCGGGCGTCATCCCGGTGTAGTCGTACCAGCGTTGATTGTAGTAATCGAGCTCGCCGTCGGGCTCGGCCGTCCACACGATCTGCGGTATGGCTTCCGCAAGTGTGCGAAACTGCGCGTCCCCCGACGCGAAATCGAGCGCCTGCAGCGCGGTGACATAGCGGGGATCCGCCGTGATGGGAGAGGACAATCGGTGGCCAGTGCGCTGATTCAGATGCGTTCGCGGGCGGTCCGCGAAGGGGATCAGTTGAAGTGTCGGCAGATGCAACGGAGCTCTTGATTGGGTCTGGAACGTACACACCTGCCTTTCACGCCATGGCTTTGCGACCAACCCTCGAGATCGCCGATTCGCTACCGACTGGGATCGGGAAGTTTGGCCGTGGGTCCCACGGGCCGATATCGTTACCCGACGACGAGTGGCGTCCGTGCGCCCCGCCGCCGCGCGGATATGAAGATCGCTATTCCCGCAAGATTCGCCGCGACGATCACGCCCGAGATCTTTAAAGCGAACACCGCCGCGTTGTCCACGTGGATGATGGGAAAGGCCGAGAGCGCCACGTACAACAGCGTCATCGCGAGTCCTGACATCGACGTGATGCGGAGCCACATCGGAGGCCGCGGTGCGACGCTTCGCAGGCCGAAGAGCGGAATTGCGAACATCACCACGTACGTCAACGCGTAAAACATCCCGCCCGCGTTGAACAGAAGCTGAAAAGCCTCGGCCTGTCCGGCTCCAATCAGGCTCAGCAACGCGATGCCGAACGAGCAGGCGCCTACGAGTATTATCGAGTTGACCGGCGTCCTGTACGTCTTGTGAAGCTTGCTGAACCACGCCGGAAGGAGGCGGTCCCATCCGGCGACCATGGGAAGACGCGTCACCGCCGTGAAGCTTACGCTGGTCTGCGCCACTCGCATTGCGAGTGTCATCACGATTGCCACGGTCACGAGTTGTCCCGCTATGCCGAACGGACCGAAACCGGCGCGGAGAACCTGCGGTAGTGGCCCGATGAGGTCGATCTCGTTGGTGGGCACGAAGGCCACGACCGTGCTCGTGCCCAACACGAACATGAGTGCGATGATCGGCGCCGCGATAAGAACCGACCTCCCAACCGCGCGCCCCGGTGAGCGCGTCTCGCCCGCAAGAATCGCCACATACTCAAACCCGCCGAGTGCGCCGAACCCGAGCTTCCCGAGGATGTTCAGGTTGTAGAGAGAGAACGGGGGGATGCTTGTACGGAACGGGTGGTACTGGCGGAGGTGCCCGGTCGCGAGACCGAGCCATGGAAGCAGCAGGAGCGCGCCGAATATCACCAGCATCATCACACCGCCAAGATTGTGGATCCACTTCCCGATCGAGAGGCCGATGGTCGCCGCACCTATCATCAGTGAAAGAATCACCGCTGACGACAGCGCTACGAACCACGTGCTGCTTGTGAGCCATGCCGCGCTCGGACCAATCGCGTACGACATGTAGGTGGCACACTGCAATCCGATCTCGGACGTGTTGAGAATTACGTATAGCCACAGATTCCACGCGAGCATGAACCCAACGGTCTCGTTGAAGCCGAGTTTGGCCCACTGGTACAGGCCGCCCTCGAGCGGCATCAGACGGTTGAGATAGATGACTACCGCAGCAGACGGCAGGTAGAACAGTAGCAACGCGAGCAGCCAGAAGATGACGTGCGAGGAACCGAGCTTTCCCGCCACGCCAATCCAGGTCAGCCCGACGATGAACAGGATTTGCGTGAGAACGAGATCGCGTACACCAAGTTCCTTGCGGAGGGAAGCGCTGTGCGCTGTTACGCGCGCTTCAGCGGCCGCGAGATCGGTTCCCTGCGTTCCCTCACTCACCAGATCGCTCAACTGTGGTCGCTCCGAGAATATCCCACAACCGGGCCCATGCTTCGAGTCCTTCGTGCAGGCGGTGTACGCGAAAGAATTCGTTCGGTGCGTGATAATCCTCGTCCGCCGTGGAGAACGAGAAGAAAACGGTATCCAGCTTCATGTGACGCTGGAACAGCTCGGCGATCGGTACCGTGCCGCCCATGCGCACCATGAGAGGCGGCACGCCGTACACAGCTTTGAGCGCTCGAGACGCAGCGGCGAGCGCAAAGTTGTCGGGCGCGATGCTCGCGGGCCATGCCACGTGATCGGCCCCGGTCACCGAGAGCGTTGTGCCTGGTGGAGTGTGCCTCTGAAGGTGGTCCTTTACGAGCGCGATGATCTCGTGCGGATCCTGATCCGGTACCAGCCGACACGTAATTTTCGCGTGTGCTTCGCTTGGGATCACGGTTTTTTCGCCCGGTCCCTGGTAGCCGCCCCACATCCCGTTCAGCTCGAGCGTGGGCCGGATCCACTGTCGCTCCAGTGTGGAGTATCTCTCCTCCCCGAACGTCGAAGGTGCGCCGACCTGCGCGATATATTGACTCTCGTCGAAAGGCAGTCCTGCGATTTCTGCGCGTTCCGCGGCCGAGATCTCCGTTACCCTCTCGTAGAACCCGTTCACTGATACCCGCCCATGCTCATCATGGAGGCTTGCGATCAGGCTCGCGAGCGCGTGCAGGGGATTCGCTACTCCGCCGCCATGTCTGCCCGAATGCAGATCCTTCGCCGCCCCGGTCAGGGTCAGTTCCAGCGCTGCAATGCCTCGGCTCGATACCGTTAGCGACGGCTCGTTGATGCGCCACATCCCGCCGTCGGCGGACAGCACAGCGTCGGCGGCGAGCAGTTCTGCGTTGTCGCGAATGGCCGAATCGAGGCTCGGACTACCGATCTCTTCCTCGCCTTCGAACAGAAACTTGACGTTGAGCGGAAGCGCGCCAGCAATTGCGAAGAACGAATGCGCTACCTCGATCGGGATCAGCATCGGTCCCTTGTCGTCCGAAACGCCGCGGGCGTAGAGGTGGCCGTCGCGAATGGTCGGCGTGAATGGTGGAGAATCCCACCGATCGACGGGATCGGGAGGCTGGACGTCGTAATGGCCGTAGACTAGCACGGTGGGTCGTCCGGGTGCGCCGAGCCATTCACCATAGATGATCGGATTCCCGCGGGAATCCAGCTGACGAACGCTGATTGGTCCGGCAGCGGCAAGCTGGGCATGGACCCAGGCCGCTGCTGCCCGCAGGTCCGCCGCGTGCGCCGGGTCGGTACTCACGCTTGGAATCCGGGCGAAGTCGATCAGCCGGTCCAGGATGGCGGTTCGTCTTGATCGGAGGTCGGATATGACATCGGCGATTTCCATCACTTGCCGCCGTCGATCGAAAGCACCTGGCCTGTGATCCATCCTGCAGCATGCGACGCGAAGAACAGGACGCCGAACGCGATGTCCTCCGGCGTTCCCAGCCGGCGGAGCGCGATCTGGTCGACGAGTGCGCGCTGGCCCTGATCGCCATACGACTGCCATTGTCGCTCGGTCGCCTCGTTGGAGCGGACGAAGCCCGGTGCGACGTTGTTCACGGTGATCCCCCATGGACCAAGCTCGTGCGCGAGCTGGCGCGTGAGCGCGATCTGCGCCGCCTTCGCCGACGCGTAGGCCTGGATTCCAGTGAGGCTGATGCCGAGCCCCGCTCCGCTCGACACGTTGATGATACGCCCGTATCGCGCGCCCTTCATGTATGGCGAGACGGTCTGGGAGAAATAGAATGCGCCGGTGACATTCACGTCAAAGATGCTCTGCCATTCTCGTGGAGTGACATCTTCCAGGGGCTTGCCAGTCTGACCCAGCACGCCTCCGGCGTTATTCACAAGGATGTCGATAGCGCCGCCCTCGGCCGACGATGCGACGAACGCGTCGACGCCACCCTTCACGGTAACGTCGACCACTTGGGTCGAGCACATTCCGCCGCCCTCGGCACACAGCCTCGCCGTTTCGGCGAGCTCGGTCTCGATTATATCACATCCCCACACTTGCGCTCCACAACTTGCGAGCGCCACGCATATCGCGCGTCCGAAACCGTGTGCGGCGCCCGTCACGATCGCGCGGCGTCCGTGGAAGCCCTGATTCATGCAGCGTTCTTCGAGACGCACAGCGCAGCGAGGACGTCGAGCGTCTCGAGCGATTGCACCCGTACGCCAGCCTCGATGTCGTGAACTAGTTGCACAAGCCGTGCAGTGAGCGGGGTGGGAACCCCGCTCTCAGTTGCGAGTGTCACTACGATGCCAAGTTGCGCCTCGACTTCGGTGGGACGCTTGCGAATGGCGAGATCGCGCCAGATTCCGCTGTGCGCCTTCGCGGAGCGTCTGTTGAACGTTACCAGATCGTCTATCGACCGCCCTGCTGCATCGTCGGTTGCAGTTGGGAGGAACGCGGCAGGATTGAATCCATCGAATGCTTCCGTCGTCACCTCGCGAGCGAGCGCGACAGACAGAATCTCGCGGCCGAGGGCGACGTAGAGGGCTCGGTAGCGCGCATCCGCCAGGGCGTCGGCTATCGACTCGTTGGTGAGCGCTGTTGCGAACAGCATCGCTCCGTACGCTTCCTTCCCCCAGAGATAACCCCAGATGTTCTGCGTCATGATCGCATCGCGATCGAAGTCGGCCCACGCTTCGCGGATCTCCCTCACCCGTGGCGAGAGCCGGCCGTCCAGCTCTCCGACGACCACTGCGCCGCGGCCACCGTGATGTATTACGCCCGGCGCGATGTAGTCGGCGCCGAAGTTCACGAATGCACCGACCGTCCTTCGTGGGCCCACCACATTCGCGATCGCGAGCTCGTTGAGGCCGTTCTGAGCGGAGATCACGCAGCCGTCCTGCGTGAGGTGCGGCAGGAGTGCGGCGGCCGCCTCCTGTGTGTGCTGGGCTTTCGTGGCGAGTATGATGGTGTTCCATTCGCCAGCCAGCGAGTCGGGCATGTAAGCGGGGACGTCCACGGTCAGCTCCGCGAGCGGACCTTCAACTCTAAGGCCGCCATGCTGGATTGCGGACACATGGTCGCGGTCGGAGTCAACAATCGTGACGTCGTGGCCGGCATGCGCGAGATGCGCACCCATGGTTCCACCGATCGCTCCAGCACCCCATATCAGAAAGCGCACGTCAGGATTCCGTCAAGCCGGTTCACCCCACGATCCGTCGAGAATTGCACGAGTCTCAGCGACTGCAACCTCCCAGAGCTCGATCATCTCGGCATCGGACCGCTGGTAGCGACCGCCGAAATTGCCGTCGCCTATGTAATCCCGAAGCGCTTCCGGGTCGAGTGCCCTGACACGTTCGAGATCCACCATGGCGCGCTGACCGTCCGGCAAATTGACGTGTGGCAGACGCGTCCACGGAAAGTTTTCCATCCAGGAGCCGTGTGACGCGACAGGATCGATCGACTGGACCTTCGCCCAGGTTCGCGGCGCGTTCCACCAGTTGTGAAATATTACGCGAGCGCCCGGATGGTCTGCCGCCCATTCCTGGGCGAAATGCTGGACGGCACCGTTCCCACCATGACCATTCACGATGAGTATGCGGCGGAATCCGCTGTGTGCCATGCTGTCCAGCACATCGCGAACTACACGAAGGTGCGTGTCCACGCGCAGTGAGATCGAGCCAGGGAACGCTCGAAAGTATGGCGTGACACCGTAGGCGAGTACGGGGAATACTGGGATCCCGTAAGGTGCGGCAGCATCTGCCGCGACCCTCTCGGGGAGTATGCAATCTGTGGTCAGCCGCAGATGGCTGTGCTGCTCGGTGCTCCCGAGCGGCAGGACCGCGCGGTCGTCATTCTGCAGATATGCCTCGACCTGCATCCAGTTCATGTCACAGATCAGCAAACCGGCTCCACTCCCTTGGCAGACTCGGCGAAGTTACGCTCCATCCTCATGGCTGGATAGGACTGGGTTCGCAGCCCGCGACTGGCGCCGGAAGCCGTACGGATGCATTCTCTTGCTGCGTTATAACAAACCCGTTCTCGACCAGAGCCTTCTAAATGCTTTCTTTATCCATGCGCCGAATTCGCCGGCTCGCGCCTTTGCTGCTCGCCGGCTCCTCGGCCTGCATATTCGCCTGTGCGTCACCGGGCGGCGTGCGCGCTTCCGGGCCAACCCTCGTTGGTGACTGGGATGCCTACATGGCGAGCGGATCCGTCGCCCGAAGCGGATTCGTGGGATGGCGGCGAATGGGCTTCGCGCACTTTACGGGAAGTGACAGCTCGATTGCAGGTTCCATCAGACGCCGCACGGGCGAGCCGATTCTCGACGTGAGCGGCGTGCACGTTCGGGCAGACTCACTCGAACTTACGGGAAATCCCGGCCAATCCATGGTCGCGCACTGGAGTGGCGATACGCTCACGGGGGTATTGCTTGCAGGGGGGAAACCTGCGGGAAAGATGGTCCGGCTCGTGCGGCGGTCCTCGCCGTTCGTGGTGGAAAAACCTTATCTGCTGTGGCCAGGCCCGGTGTCGGACTCGCAGTACGCCGTCACGGAGGACACACTGGTCTACATGACTACGCGAGACGGAGCGAAGCTCGCGGCGTATGTAGCACGTCCCGTGGGCGCTGGTCCGTTCGGCGTGGTGCTTCAGCGAACTCCGTATACGAGGATCCTGCACCCGGCGGGGAATTACTGGGCCTCGCGTGGCTACATCTTCGTCGCGCAGCACGTCCGTGGCCGCGACGTGTCTGATGGAACCGATTTCGGCGACTACGATACTGACGTTCGAGACGGGTACGACGCGGTGGAATGGGCTGCCAAGTTACCGGGCGCAAACGGTCGGGTCGGCTTGATAGGTCACTCGGATGAGGGAAGGCTTGCGTGGTACGCAGCGGTCAGCGGACCGCCGCATCTTGCGGCGATCGCTCCCTCGGCCGCCAGTAGCGATCCGTGGCGGATCGTACCTTACGAGGACATGGTGTTCTCACCCATCAACGTCGCGTGGGCCTGTCTCATGCGCGCGAGAACCCTGCAGAACATCAGCGATCTCGACATCGGCACGGCGCTCATGCATCTGCCGCTGAGCGATCTGCCGCAGCGGCTCGGTTGCGGCGATGTGAAGCTCTGGGATCGCTGGATTGCGCATCCAACGCTCGACGCGTACTGGCGCGCCCATGCCGTCACGACCAATATCGCAAAGGTTCGTGCGCCCGTGCTTCAGATCTCTGGCTGGTACGACGATTCGCGCGGTCCCATTGATTACACGGATGCTCTCAGCCGTGTCCCCGGCCACCCTTTCATCCGTCTCGTCATGGGACCGGGAGCGCACAAGGGCGTCGACTACGTGGCGGGCGAGTTCGGGCCGCAGTCCCGCGTCGACACCAGGAGATTGCAGCTCCGCTGGTTCGACCACTATTTGCTCGGCAAGGACAACGGCGTCGATCGCGAGCCGCCTGTCGACATATTCGTGTTCGGCGACAACGCGTGGCGCAAGGAGGCCGCCTGGCCGCTCGCGCGAGCAGTCGCGACGAATTGGTATGTCAGCTCAAACAACGCCGCGAATACCAGCCGGGGTGGGGGGGTGTTGGACACGATGCCACCGGCCGGTGCCGCGGCGGATTCCTTCACGTACAATCCAGCGGATCCAACACCTTTCCTGATCGACTCGCGCGAGCTCGAGACATCGCTGAACGAGGACTACACGTCCATTGATGCGACCCGTGCGGATGAGCTCGTGTACACGTCGAAGCCCTTGAACAGGGCGATCGAGGTTACCGGACCGATTTCGGCGACGATCTGGGCCGTGACCGATGCGAAGGACACGGACTGGAACGTGATGCTGCTGGACGTATCCCCGGATGGTCGCGCGCAGCGCGTCCAGGACGGCGTTATGCGCGCACGGTTCCGAAAGGGATTCGACAGGGCGATCCCCGTAACGCCGGGCTCGGTAGAGCGGTACGAGATCGACGTGTGGTTCACATCGCGCGTATTCGAATCGGGCCACAGGATTCGCGTCGTTGTGTCGTCCGCGCTATTCCCGAAGTACGACCGTAATCTGAACACGGGTGGCAACAATGAGCGGGACAGCACCTACGTAGTCGCGCATCAGCAGCTTCTTCATGATGCCGCGCATCCGTCACACATCACGCTTCCATTGATCCCGCGGTAGCGGCGGCCAGGCGTCGGGTCTGACTGCGCGCGTGGCGTTGCGCTCTGCGCGCGTCTCGTCGTTTGCAGCTCGCGGCTTGCGCTCTCCCGCGCGAAGTGGGCATTCCAACCGCAATCAGCCGTCCCGCGCGACGTTGTCGTCCCGGCTTTGAGAGCCTCAGGCCTGCTTCAGCTTCAGACGCTTAGCCTGTTGCACGACCGGCAGCCTGAGCGTCAATAGGGATCGGAGTATTGACGCTCCTGTCTCTCCGGGCAACCACCACCTTGCAACAGAGGCTTTCATGCGACGCACCTTGCAGGTCATGATGATTGGAACGTTGTTTACCGCAGCTGGCGCATGCGCAGATTCAAATCGATCGGTAAGTCCCGACCGTTCGGCGGCTGCGGCACAACCGAGCGCGAGCATCCAGGACGCCGCCCACGGCGGCATTGCGGGATTCTATTTTCTCGAGCCTCTCGTCGCGCAGCCGTCCGACGCTGGCACACTCGACAAAACGCAGTCAGGAAATCTTCGCGTCGATGTCTGTCCCCTCGGGACTGATCCGTCAGTGCAGACGTGTCAGGGGGCGGCCATTGCGGTTTCCGCGACTTCGCCGGTGTTCATCGACGTCAATGGTAACCACTACCAGGTGAACTGGCAGACAGACGTGACAGCATTTCCGCCGAACGCGTATTACCGACTGAGTGTCATTGACGTCGCAACCGGCGGCACCTGGGGTCACGTGGACGTATATCTAGGTTCGACGGGACAGGGTTTTCACAGCATCAATAGTGCGGACTTCACGCCGCTCCTGGACGGACGCACCGTACCGATCAAATTTCGTATTGACAACGGCGCCGTTCCCCCGACGTCCGCCGGTGGCACCGGAACCGGCCCAACCCCCTCATGACCTCCGACCCGTGGCTCTGCGACAGGGGTTGTAGTAAAGCATAAGCCACGTGTCTGCAGCAGCGTGCGGTGGATTCGCTACTCATAAGAAAGGCCCCGGCAGTCGCCCGGGGCCTTTCGAGCGAAGTGAACCCTCGCCCGAAGGCTACGACTTCATGTGGCGGCGAATTAGCGGAACCAGACCGAAGCGCCCGCTTCCAAGATGGGCCATCCAGCTCGGGCGTTGTGTTGGTGTGCCCGCTACAAGCGGCCGCAACCCGTGCTGAGGCACTCGCGGTCGCCGGAACGCTGTTCGCGTTGAACACCATTGTGCTCGACTCGCAAATCGCTCCATGATGCCGTGGCGATCCGTTTTGGAAGAAGAGTATCTTTTACCATGCTCGACTTACGCCTGGCCGACATCGAGTCGGCCGCCCGCATCGTTTACGAAGTAATGCCGCCCACGCCGCAGTTCGCGTGGCCGCTTCTGTCCCGAAGAACCGGCGCCAGTGTAGTCGTCAAGCACGAAAACCATACGCCGGTCGGCGCTTTCAAGATCCGGGGAGGGCTCGTGTATCTCGACTGGCTGCGATCGGCGCATCCGGAGGTGCGAGGAATCGTCACTGCGACTCGCGGCAACCATGGCCAGTCCATCGCATTGGCCGCGCAGCGTCACGGCCTCGCCGTCACTATAGTCGTCCCGATCGGTAACAGCACCGAAAAGAACGCGGCAATGCGCGCGCTCGGCGCGACTGTTGTTGAAAGTGGCGGCGACTTTCAGGAATCCGTTGAGGTCGCCGACCGGCTGGCGCGCGACAACGGCTGGCATCGAGTACCGTCGTTTCATTCACAGCTCGTACGAGGTGTCGCGACCTACGCACTCGAGTTTCTTCGCGCGTTTCCAGCGCTCGACACTATCTACGTTCCAATCGGGCAGGGATCTGGAATCTGCGGGATGATCGCGGCGCGTGACGCACTCGGTTTCCAAACCAAAGTGGTAGGCGTCGTGTCGGCCGGCGCTCCGGCCTACGCGCTGTCGCTGGCTGCCGGCCGGCCGGTGTCACACGCCGTCACCACGCGTATCGCCGATGGAATGGCATGCCGCACGCCGGTACCCGACGCGCTGGAGATCATCGCGCGCGGCGCCGAGCGAATCGTCACCGTCACGGACGCTGAAGTGGAGGGGGCCATGCGGATTTACTTCAGCGATACCCACAACGCGGCCGAGGGCGCCGGTGCGGCTGCGTTGGCGGCGCTGATCCAGGAAGCGGACACCATGCGCGGCAGGGGCGTGGGGCTGGTACTATCCGGCGGCAACGTGGACAGCAGCATGTATTCCGAGGTCATTGCTTCGACACCGTAAACTGACGATTGGCATCGTCGGCGCCGCGGGTCGGTCTTGCGCCGATTGCCCGCGATCACGACCTTCGGGGCAGGAGCGCATCCCACCAAATTCCTCATCCGGAGCTTAGTCATGTTAGTGAGACCGGCTTTACTGTTGGCGCTGGTTCTGGCGCCCCCACTACTCGCGCAGGCGACTCCGTCCCGATCAGCGGACTCGGAGGTCAGAGACCAGTGGGTGACCGTGAGCAAGTACCTTGCACGCTCAGCTTCCGCTGTCCCCGAGTCGTCGTACGGCTACAAGCCGGTGGCGACCGTGCGTAGTTTCGGCCAGCTGGTAGCGCATGTTGCAGGATCGCAGATGATGTTCTGCGCCGCGGTACTCGGCGAGGCAGTTCCGAAGGAAGACGACTTTGAGAAGCGTACGATGTCGAAAGCCGAGCTTGTAAAGGCGCTCGATGAATCGAACAGCTACTGCGCTCGCGCCTACGCTGTGGCATCGTCGCAGCTGGGCGGGTCTGTCGAGATGTTCGGTCAGCACTGGTCCAAGGGAGCGCTGCTGATTCTGAATGCCACGCACGACAATGAGCACTACGGCAACATGGTCACGTATCTGCGCATGCTGGGCATGGTTCCACCGTCGAGTCAACCCGC
>JBBRBY010000065.1:0-16013 GCA_038205315.1 Gemmatimonadales bacterium
CCGCTCTCCGAGTTACGAGACGGTGCGCGTCTTCTTGCGGAGGAAGTCCATCAGTATGAACTGCCCCAGCGTCATCGTGTTGGTGAAGTAGGCCTTCCCCTTTGCGATGGCCGACACGCGCTTCACGAACTCCACCAGCGCGCGCTCGCGCGCGAGCATGAAGGTGTTGATAACGATCCCCGACCTTCTGCAGTCCGCGACCTCGCGCAGTGTCTCGGACACCACATTCATGTCGAGACCCATCGAGTTCTTGTAGATCTGACCATCGGGAAGCGTAAGTGCGCTCGGCTTTCCGTCGGTGATCATCACGATCTGCCGCATGTCCTTCTTCTGCGACATGAGAATGCGGCGCGCGAGTTTCAACCCTTCCGCGGTGTTGGTGTGATACGGGCCTACCTGAGCCCGCGCGAGACCGGAGATCGGTATCTCCTCGGCCGAATCGTGAAAGAGCACAATTCTGATCGTATCGCCGGGAAACTGCGTGCGGATGAGATGCGTGAGCGCGAGCGCGACTTTCTTGGCCGGAGTGAAGCGGTCTTCGCCGTACAGAATCATCGAATGTGACGTGTCCAGCATCAGCACCGTTGCGCAGGATGACCTGTACTCAGCCTGATGCACCATCAGGTCGCCGTAGTCCAGATCCATGGGCACCGTGAGCGACCCCGTACGCGCCATGGAGCGCTTGAGTGTCTCGTTCACGTCCAGGTTCAGCACGTCGCCGAACTCGTACTGCTTGCTCCAGCCGTCGGACTCGATGCCCGTGGACAGGTACGGCGTGTCGTGCGACCCGAAGCTGGACTTGCCGAGTGAGCTCATGATGTGGCGGAGCGCCTTGTAGCCCAGGAAGTCCACGCCCTTGTCGGTGAGGTTGAACTGCACCGACTTGGACGCCGCGTGCGACAGGCTGCCCTTGCCCTCCACGGCTTGGTGGCTGGCCGGCATCTGGGGCGGCGCTTCCAGGTTGAGGTAGCCTTCCTTTGTCAGGCGCTCGATAAGCTCGTCCAGGAACTTCGCCAGCTTGTCCTGGGCCTCCTCGTCGCCGTCACCGCGCATGGTTTCCAGCATCTCCGGGGTGAACTGGCCGCTCTCGATCATCGCGTCCAGAATCGCCTGACGCAGGGCATCGACCGATCGATCCGCGTCCTCGCCGGTCATTCCCCAGTAGGGGTGGAACTGCTCGCCACCCGCGAAGCCGGATTGGAGAAGGAAGTCGGCCATCTTGTCCAGCAGCGACTGGAGATCGACTGCGTCGGCCATCTCCGGGCTGAACTTGGAGTAAGTATGGAACCGCATTCTGAATAATACACCCGCGACACAATACATTTCCGGGCGTGAGCACACCGGCCCGCAGCAACCCCTTCAGACCGCTCGTTCACAGGAATTTCAGGATTTTCTGGAGCGGCCAGACCCTGTCGCTCATCGGCACATGGATGCAGTCGGTGGGAGAAGGGTGGCTGGCGCTGCAGCTGTCGAACAGCGCGCTGATAGTTGGCGTGGTGGCGGGCGCGTCGTCGCTGCCGGTGCTGATACTGTCGCTCTACGGCGGTGTGGTCGCAGACCGGAACGACAAGCTCAAGCTCGTGCGCATCGCGCAATCGCTGCTGCTTGTCCAGGCGTCGGTGCTGTGGTGGTTCACGGCGAGCAATCATCTCACCATCCATTGGCTCATAATACTCGCGACCGCAAACGGGATAATCAGCGCGTTCGAGATCCCTGCGCGGCAGAGCTTCATCGTGGAGCTGGTAGGCCGCGAGGATCTGGTGGACGCGATCTCGCTCAACTCCGCGGGCTTCAACCTGGCGCGCGTGATCGGTCCGTCCATCGCTGCGATAGTGATCGGCACTCTTGGCGCAAAGTGGTGCTTCGCGCTCAACTCCATGAGCTATCTGGCGGTGCTGGCGGGCCTGTTCATGATTCGTGTGCCAGCGTGGCAGCGCGCGGCATTCACGGCGTCGCCGCTCCAGGGAATGCTGGAGGGGTTCCGGTACATGCGCGACACGCCGCTCGTGAACGTGCTGGTGCGGGTGGTTGCGATCTACGCGGTGTTCGGGATGCCGTTCCTGGCCATGATGCCGGTTGTCGCGCGGAACGTGCTGCACGCGGGTGCGAGCGGCTACGGCGTGCTGCTCACGTGCGTGGGGATCGGCGCGCTCACAGGCGCGCTGTCGCTCGCGGCGCTGGGCCAGAAGATCGCCCGCGGGAGGCTGTTCATGATCTCGACGTACGGATTCTCCGGCGGGCTCATAGTGTTCTCGCTGATGCACGTGATGCTGGCGGCGGCTTTGATGCTGGTGCTGGTGGGCTTCGCGATGATGATCAGCGGTGCGCTGGCGAACGGACTGCTGCAATCGATAGCCCCGGACGAGCTTCGGGGAAGGGTGGTGTCGGCGTACGTCTTCGTTGCGGTGGGGCTCGTACCGATAGGGTCGTTCATCTCCGGCGCGGTGGCACGGGTGGTGGGTGTTGACTGGGCGATCGGCGGGTGCGCGGTGGTGGTCCTGGTGTTCTCGGCGTGGACCTTCGCGAAGTATCCGGCGTTGAGGACGGTAAGGTAAGATTGAAGGAGGAGGACGACGACAATCACTCGTCAACCAATAAATCATCAAACCACAGTCACATGCGCATAGCTATCGGCTCCGATCACGCGGGCTTCCGTTACAAGGAAATGTTCAAGGCACATCTCATTCAGCTGGGTCACGAGGTGAAGGATTTCGGGACGGACTCGGAGCAGCCGGTGGATTACCCGTTGTTCTGCAGACCAGTCGCGCTTGCTGTGGCGAGCGGCGACGTGGAGCGTGGGATCGTGCTGGGTGGATCGGGTAACGGGGAAGCGATGGTCGCTAATCGCGTGAAGGGGGTAAGGGCGGCGTTGTGCTGGAATCTGGAATCAGCTGAACTTGGGAGACGGCACAACAACGCAAATGTGTTGTCGGTGGGCGAGAGGATGGTTTCGGAGGAGCTTGCAGTGGCGATTCTTGACAAGTGGCTGGAGACGGGGTTTGATGGGGGGAGACACGAGAGGAGGATTGAGGAGATCGATGCGATCGACGGGTGATGGATGTGGTGCGAGTTTGTAAGTGATGGACCATCGATGCGGCAGCTCACCACGTTCCAGGTGACCACATGAAAATCGCCACCTTCAACATCAACGGCGTCAACGGACACCTGCCATCGCTCCTCCGCTGGCTCGCCGAGACATCTCCCGATGTCGCATGCCTCCAGGAACTGAAAGCGCCCCAGGAGAAATTCCCCGAGGCCGCAATCACCAACGCGGGCTACCGTGCCATCTGGCACGGGCAGAAGAGCTGGAACGGAGTCGCGATCCTTGCGCGCGGAGCGACGCCGGTCGAGCGCCGCCGAGTTCTTCCCGGTGATCCCGAAGATCTGCACAGCCGTTACATCGAGGCCGAGATCGACGGTGTCGTTATCGGCTGCCTCTACCTGCCCAATGGCAATCCCGCGCCCGGTCCCAAGCTGGACTACAAGCTCGGTTGGTTCGCGCGGCTGGACGCGCACGCGGCGGAGCTACTTGCGAGCGGTGCTCCCGTAGTGCTGGCCGGTGACTACAACGTCATCCCGACCGATCTCGACGTGTACAACCCAGCGCGGTGGAAGGGCGACGCGCTGTTTCTTCCGGAAGTGCGCGATGCGTATCGCGAGCTGGTGTCGCAGGGGTGGACCGATGCGCTCCGCGCGCTGCACCCCGACGAGCGTATCTACACCTTCTGGGATTACTTCAGGAACGCGTGGGGTCGGAATGCCGGACTGCGGATCGATCATCTGCTCCTGAGCCCGACCGCCGCGAAGCGGCTGGTCGCGGCAGGCGTCGACAGCGAAGTGCGCGGGTGGGAGAAACCCAGCGATCATGCCCCGACGTGGATCGAGATCTCGGATGGGACGTAGATAAATGAGACTCGATGCCGACTGACGAGAGTACCGAGATACGCGCCGCAGCGCTCGCGCGAGTGAGCCGCCTGCGCGAGCAGTACGGCGGCCGGATACCGCGCGCGGCGCTGTCGGAGCATCTCGACGTCGCCGGCCAACTGGTTCCGATCTGGAACTATCAGAAAGGGATCTTCAAGCCGGCAGCATTTGGACGCGACGGTGCTGCACTCAGCATTCAGACGTCAGTGGATTCGCCGTACGCTGATGTCCACGATGCCGGCGCCGGTGAGATCGCCTACAAATATCGTGGGAAGAATCCGGATCACCCGGATAACGTCGCCCTGCGTCGCGCAATGCTGGATCGGCAACCGCTGATCTACCTGATCGGGGTCGATCCAGGCTATTACGATGCAATTCTTCCGGTGTACGTAGCTGGCGATAATCCTGACGCTCTGCAGTTCACACTGGCTGTGGACCAATTTGCGATGGCGTTCGCGCCGGAATCCGCTGATCCGCTGAGAACGGCATTGCGGCGCGAATACACCACGCGCACCGTCCTTCAGCGGCTGCATCAGCAACGGTTCCGGAGGATGGTGCTGGCCGCTTATAGCGACCGGTGCTGCATCTGCCGATTGCGGCATCTGGAGCTACTCGATGCGGCGCACATACTTCCGGACACGCATCCGAACGGCGAGCCGGTCATCCCGAATGGGCTTGGCCTCTGCAAGATTCACCACTCTGCGTTCGACGCAAACATCATCGGTATTGATCCCGACGCGCACGTCCACGTTCGTGAGGACATTCTACGGGAGAAGGACGGTCCGATGCTGCGCTACGGTCTCCAGGAAGTGGCGGGGTCGAAGCTGATTCTTCCACGCAAGAACGAGCTGCGGCCTGATCCCGATTTCCTCGCCGAAAGGTTCGAGTCGTTCCGGGCGGCGTGAGGACAGCCAATGGCTATACGAGACCTCGACCGTAAGCGCATCGAGCGGGAACTTGATGCGTTCTGTGACAGGGTCCCGAAGCACATCCGCCATCAGGTGTGTCATGCGTATCGGATCGCAGGCAGCGACGTCGTGCTGTTTGAGGTCCGGTCCGTTTGGAATGATCCGGGGCAATCACGGGAGCACCCTGTGGCGAAATTCCGGTTCAACGCTACACGCGAGTTGTGGCAGCTCTACTGCCGGCATCGCGATCTCAAGTGGCATTCATATACGCGCTTACCCGCGGTAGGCTCGTTCGAAATTCTTCTGCGCGAAGTCGAGCGCGATCCGACCGGGATATTCTGGGGCTGATTGTGACGGATTCAGAAGGTCAGCGCGGTGCATTTCGCTCGCAGATCATCCCCTCCAATCACCGGTCTGTTCTTCCTGTCCGCGACCACCAGCGCGAGGTCGTGCACGAAGTTCCGCCCCTCCGCCGTGATCGTAATCGATGTACCGAGACGCGTCCGTGGGCTTGTGATAATCGAGGGCGTCTACCCGAGGGCGAGTTTGCAGCCGCACCATAGCTTGGCGAGGCCGCGTTCGTCGGATCGTAGTTGGGTTGTACGCATGGATGTGCGACGATCGGCGGAAACGAGTCCTGAGTTGTCTCAGCAAGCGTGAAGCCCGAGCGCCCCGGCAACTCAACAAAATGTACCGGGTGGTTGGGAGAAAGCACCTTGGAGGTGCATTGCATAGCAGGAATAACGGGGTAATCGTCTTTCATGACGTTTCTGCGTGTCCGAACTCCTGTGCAACCAATCTGCCGGTACGGCAAATGAGATATATTGAAGATCGTAACCGTCTCCGGGAGAGGACGATGTTCCTGACACTAGAAGTTGATCGCGACGACGATGGCCGGTTCATCGCGGAGGTCACGGACCTGCCAGGTGCGCTGGCATATGGTGCAACAGCGGAAGAAGCGGTGCTCCGCGTGCAGGCGCTCGCCCTCCGCGTCATTGCGGATCGACTGGAGAACGGCGAGTCCGTCCCGAGTCTATTGCCCCTTGATTTTCGCGCGGCGTAGCGCGGCGTAGCGCGGCGTAGCGAGCCGATGAGCCAATGGTCGGCGACGAAAGCGCGGCGTGTGTTAGCAGCGTTGCTTCGAATTGGGTGGGTTGTGAAGCGTCAGGCGAGCTCGCATCGTGTGCTTGCCCGTGAGGGATGGCCCGATACGGCTTTCGCGTTTCATGATGGTGACGAAATCGGACCGCGGATGTTCGCGCGCATCGCCAAACGCACCGGTTTACGTCCCGAGGATCTCTAGCACGAAGGCCTCCAACATCCTCCGCTCACCGACACCGCGGAAACGCCGGATCATCCCCACCAATCACCGGCCTGTTCTTCCTATCCGCCACCGCCAACGCGATGTCATGCACGAAGTTCCCCACCTTCGCCATGTGCTCGTAGTCGATGTATTGGGGCTCGTCCGTGGGCTGGTGATAGTCCAGCGCATAACCGGTGGACACATACACCACGGGCACGCGATGTAGCACGTAGTTCACCTGATCGCTGCGGCAGAACCGGTTCCATGGGTTCGCTGGAACGTCCCACGATTTATCGATCGCCATCGCTTGCGGGCTCACGGCGTTCACCGAATCGACCACGTCACCGAACTCGCGTGACAGCCTTCGCGCGCCGAGCATCTGCACCGAGTTCGGGCCGCCGAACTTCACCTGCCAGACGTGGCCCTTGCCCTCCATGTCCATGTTGATCGCGCTCGCGACCGAGTCGAGCGCGATCGTCGGATGGTCGGTGAACCACTTGGAGCCGAGCAGGCCCGCTTCCTCACCCGTGTGAGACACGAAGATGATCGAGCGTGCCGGACGCTCGCTCGCGAACTTCTCGGCGGCCTCGAGCAAAACCGCAGTGCCAGAGCCGTCGTCGTCGGCGCCGTTCATCACCGAGTCGCGACGGGGCGGACGGATGCTGCGCGCGTAGGCGATGAGCGAGTCGATCTCGTGCTTCTGCGCGACCGTCGGGCGGCAGACCGGATCGTTCGCGCCCTGTCTTCGCGTGACCATGTTCACCGCACGCAGCGAATCATGATCCACCGCCTCGGCGCGCATCCCCACGTGGTCATTGTGTGCGCTGATCAGCACGTACTCACCCGCGCGCGCGGGATCACTGCCGGGTAGGATCGCGATGACGTTGCGACCAGGAGTCGGTGAAACCTTGAAGTCGTAGCGCCAGCTAGCCGACACAGACCCGCCGTCGTCACCAACGGTTAGCCGGCTCGCCGGCTTCCCGAACAACTGGTACGCTGTCGCGCTGTCTATAACCGCGCCGGCCGGACCAGCCATGAGCGAATCGCTCACCGGCATCCCGTTGCGCGGTCGCAGTGCTGCCGCTGCGGCGTACGTGTCTATCGGCTCGATGAACAGGACGCCGACCGCGTCGGCGTTCGCTGCGCGCTCATCCTGCCGTGCAAACGTCCGCACGCCGCGCGCCCGATTGCGTGCATCGTCCGCGATTGCGGCGTCGGCACCGAAGCGGTCGGGCAGAGAATCGCAGCTCATGATGCGCCCGGTGCTCTGGCTTTCCGGGACGCGCGGCCCACCAACGAATACCGCAATCTTGCCGCGGAACCTCGCGGGGTCGAGCGTGACCGTATCACCGAAGTGGCCGGCGAATATTGCCGGTGTGTTCCGTAGTGAAGCGTGCGCACCTGTGCCGCTCGCCGCGCTCGGCGCCAGCGGCAGCCAGCGCGCACCGGCGGAGAGCGCGGTCTTCCCGATCGCGAGGTGCGGCGCAGATCCCTGCAATGCGAAGGCGCCGTATGGCAGGTCCTGGAAATACGTTCCCTTCTCACCGGCGGACCGCAGCCCGAGCCGGTGGAAGACATCCGCGATGTACGCCGTGGCCTTGTAGTCGCCAATGGAGCCGATGTCGCGACCCTGCATGGAGTCGTCGGAGATCTGGTACAGACGCGTGCGCAGATCGTTCGCCGTGATCGCGGGCTCCGTGGGCCGCGGGGCCCATGTGCGCGGTCCCTCGTCCGGCCAGACGGGGCGGTCAGCCCGAGGCGTGGACTGCTGAGCGGAAGCGGAAGCCGCGGTGACGAGCGCGAGCGCGGCGAAGGACGAGCGGAGAAGGCGACGACGAGCTGACAAGGGATGCTCCAGGCGTGTGCAGACTGCGATACGATCCTCGCTGACGGGAACCGCCGGTGAGGGATCGATTCCTCCCATGCACGTTACCACTCAGAGGGTGCGACGGATAGGGTCTGGATCTCCGGAATCGCAGCTTGCGGGAGCACCTCGAGCCGGCATCTTTGGCTCCATGAACCGAAGCAAGATGCGCGCGGCACTGACGATCGCCGCGATACTGTCGGGATCGGCGTCGCGCTCCGCGGCGCAGCTACCCGTGACAACCGTTCCCCAGTCACCGCCGCCCGCCTCGCAGAACCCATCGCCAATGGTGGAGAACACGCGCACGCACGAAAGGCTGGTGCAGCGGGTACTTCCAGGGGTCACACGCACATTCGCCGGTCCGCTTGGCAAACCCGTTGACGTTTTCGTTCCGGTGGCCGCACTGGCGCACGATTCGGTGGACGTCGTCATCCATTTCCTGGGCGCGGCGTGGCTGCCGGAGCAGGCAGTCGCAGGATTATCGCGTCCGGTGATCGCCGCCGTCGTGAACATCGGCTCCGGCTCCGGCATCTACGATCGAGCATTCAGCGATCCCGCCGCATTCGATTCGCTGCTCGCGAACATCGCGGCCGAGGCGTCTGCCGCGAGCGGGCGGCAGGTGCATTTCCGTCGCGTGATACTCGTTGGGTTCTCCGCCGGCCACGGCGCGGTGCGGGCCATTCTGCGCGATCCGCGGCATTTCGCCCGGGTGGATGCGGTGCTGCTGCTGGACGGAATGCACACCTCGTACGTTCCCGAGCGCACGGTGATTGCCGCTGGCGGAACGCTCGACACCACCAATCTCGTGGCGTTCCGTGATTTCGCTCGCGCGGCGACGAGCGGAAGCAAGCGATTTATCGTGACGCATTCGGAGATCTTTCCCGGAACATTCGCGAGCACCACGGAGACCGCCGACTGGTTGCTCGCCTCGCTGGGCATCCACCGCACGCCGGTACTGAAGTGGGGACCGCGCGGGATGCAGCAGCTGAGCGAGGCGCAGGCCGGCCGGTTCGAGTTGCTCGGCTTCGCGGGCAATGCGGGACCGGATCACATCGATCAGCTGCACTCGATGCCCGAGATGCTGGCGCGGCTGATAGACTGACGCTGAGGCTTGTCCAAGCCGCCGGCACGCGGAGTATGCCGGCGCGCACCGCGGCCGGCTCGCACCGTTTACGTGCGTCACGTGACGCGTTACATTATTCCGATGATCAAGACGTTTCGAGACCGGCGAACGCGAGATCTGTTTATCACTGGCAAAGCGGGCCAGCACGCAATCTCGATCAACGATCAGTGGCGGATATGCTTCCGATTCGCGGAAGGCGATGCCTATGACGTCGAAGTCTGCGACTATCACTAACGAGGGCGAGATGGCGATTGCAAACACGTTCGAGCGAACCCGGCGGCCCACGCATCCGGGTGAGATGTTGCGGGAGGATTTTCTGCCCGACTACGGCCTCACGGTCGCGAGTCTCGCGGAGGCTCTGGGGGTATCGCGGCAGTCCGTCAACGAACTGCTTCGCGCGCGAAGGGCGGTAAGCCCGGAAATGGCGCTCCGTCTTGCCCGGCTGTTCAGCAATTCTCCGGAGTTCTGGATGAACGCTCAGCGAGCAGTCGATCTCTGGGACGCTTCGCGAACTGTGAAAGCCGAGATTGCCAGAATCAAGCCGTTAAGGGTGGCCTGAGCGGACGCACGAGAGACCGATGGCCGGCCCATGGCACGATTCCACGCGTTGCCTGGCGAAGTAGCCCGTCGCCACTAGCGGTCGCTATGTGTTCTACCTTCTCACGTCGGAGCCGTAAGAAAGCCCACATGGGTTCAGCCTCGCTTAGCGTGTCATCGTCGGTCATTATTCATGGGGCCGAGTCATCCTGAACTGGAGAGTCACCCATGGCACGCATCACGTCGACCGCCGCCGTGCTGCTCGTTAAAGACGTGGTCGCCTCCGCGAACTACTTTCGCGATCGCCTTGGCTTCGAATATGACAAGTTGTGGGGTGAGCCGCCCGGATTCTGCATGGTATGGCGCGACAGTCACGTCGTGATGCTTAGCCAGGCGCCAACGGACGCGCAGTTAGTACCGAACTGGCGGATTGTGGACAAGATGTGGAATCTTTACATATGGGTGGATGACGTTGATGCGATTTACGCTGAGTTGAGGCAGCGCGGCGCGATCATCGACTACGAGATGTGCCTGCAACCCTACGGTGTGAAGGAGTTCGGCGTGCAGGATCTCGATGATCACGACATCGGGATCGGGCAGATCATTCACCAATAACGTGGAGGTAGTCGAGACGTTCTCAGACGCCGAACTGACGGAGGTGGTGATCGAGATGCTTGTACATCAGGATTCCCCATTGCTCCTGCGTCAGGTGCCCGAAGACGCTGTGCGGGTGAGTCGTGCATGCCGACGGGCCGGCGGCGACTGCCCGGTCCATGAGGGCGGTGAGCCGCTCGCGCTCGGAGTCGAAGTCTCGTTCGTCCTGAATTACAAAGCCCGGGACCGTTGGTGAATTGCGGCGCATCGGAGCGTCGTCACCAAGTGCCATCGGCTTGATGAAGCCACCGATGAGGCGCCCCAGCAGCATGCGTGGTGGACGTATGTCGCCCAGGGCCTGCTCGATGCCCTTGCTGAGGTGAGCCATCACCTGTGCCGGAGTCATCTTTCCCCACTGGCGTTCGCTGTCGGGACGCATGTGTGCCAGCCTGTCCTTGAACTGCGGACTCGCGTCCGGGTCAAAAAAACTCCGCATCTCGATACTCCTCGGTATCCGTATGCTGTCCGGCTCAGCTAGCTAGCTGCGTTGGCGATGCCGTCGCCACGCGTGCCAGGCAGCGAACATATCGTTATACAGCGATCAACGTCAATATTAGTCAGGCACCACAAGAGAGACGTATACACCTATCTCAACTACGGCGGCAACTGCCGCGAAGCGTTTGAATTCTATGTGGCTCACCTCGGCGCGAAGATCGAGATGATCGTGACCCATGGTGACCATCCCAATGCGAGCCAGGCCCCTAACTGGAAGGACGCTGTGCTGCACGCGCGGCTGTCGATTGGCGACACCGTCCTGCTCGGCGCTGACGTTCCGCCGGATCGCTTCAAGCCGATGCGCAGTGCGTATCTCACGCTCATGCTCGACAGTATTGCGCAGGCCGAGAGGGTGTACGTGCTGCTGATCGAAAGTGGCGAGATCTTCATGCCGATCCAGGAAACGTTCTACGCGCACCGGTTCGCGATGCTCAGGGACCGGTTCGGAACGGCGTGGATGCTGCTGCAGGAGCGCGAGCCGGCCTGAGCCGGCGCTCTCGCGTATTCAACGCGCTCTGAACAGGTAGCTCAGCTTCAGAAAGAATCCGTCGTTCAACCGGTTGTAGTCGGTCAGCTTGAACCCCGTCGGTTCGTCCAGCAGCGCGCCGTATCCGGCGAAGAACACCGTACCGGGCACTGGCTGGTAAGAAAACAGTCCCTGCACGTGTCCGCGATTGGTGTAGTTTGCGTTCGCGGGAGTGTAAGTGCCGCTCGAGGAATCGTAGAACAGGATCGGCGCGCCGCCGTAGCGATCGGAGCGAAGCGTTGCCTGACTCTGCGTGTCATACTCGGTGACTAGTCGCAGGAAGATCGAGCGCGTCACCTGATATTCAAACTTGATACGCGGGATCTGTCGCTCGCCGACCGTTGTCCCGTCAGTGCGCCGATCGTACCGCTGGAATCCGTAGCTGCCATCGACACGCAGCTGGGTCGTGGGCCGCCAGGATACCGTAGCGTTCACGAAGTAGATCGCCGCCTGCTCCCATTCGTAGAAGTTCTCGTCCTGTCCGAACAGGAAGAACATGGTCGCCGACAGCGGCCCCTGCGGTGTCGCAACGCTGAAGAGGTAATCATGATTGGGGATGCGTTTGCGACCCGCGAACCGCGCGGTGTCGAGTGCGCCGGCGTTGCCCGGGAGCACCACGCGGTAATTGGCGTACAGCGCCGGGTCGTAGCCAAAGACTTCGTTATACAATCCCGCGCCGAGCGTCCAGCCACCGCGCAGCGTGGTCCCCAGATCGAAGTGCAGTTTCTTGTTCTGCATATCCTTGCCCGCGAGCAGGCGGCGGTATTCCCAGTCGCCCATCACACTCACTACGGCGGAGAAGTTCTCCATCAGCGCACCCGGTTTTCCGAGGACGGATACACGGTGCGACAGAATGACGTTGGCAAGGTCGCCGCGCGCGATGAAGCCGCTCTGCGTCTGGAACTGCGGATCGATCGCCTTGATGGAATAGTTGAATCCGAATGTGCGGCCATTTCGATCCAGGCTCAGATTCCACAGTGGTCCCGCCAGGTGCTTGCCGGCCAGCTCGGTCTCACTTCCAGCCGCCTGTGCGTTCACGGTATAGAGGCCGCCGAATACCAGGCGCATGTCCGCGCCGGCGACGCGGTTGTAGTTGTCGCCGTCCTCGCGATCGGTATAGAGTACGCCGAATCGCGAGTCGCTGCCCAGGTCGCGCTGGAGCCGTGCGATCGCGAACGCTGGGTGATTGCTGCCACTGAGTGACGTGCTCGGATCGTCGAACGCGGAAAGCAGCGCGACATTCATTCCCGCGATGGTGCCCGTGAGCTTGCCCGCGCCCGTGGGCTGCACTATCCGGCGCGTGTATATGAGATTGTTCGGAACCGTGAACTGCTCGATCCCGTCCAGGAAGAACGGACGACGCTCGGCGAAGTAAAGTGCCTGCCGCGGATCGTAGGAAAGCTGGTCCGCGTCCGCTTCCACCTGTGAGAAATCCGGCTTGACTGTCGCGTTGAGCGTGAGGTTGTTGGTCACGCCCCAGCGCAGGTTCGCGCCGACGTTGGGATGGTTGACCGTGTAGCCGTACCCATTCGTGCTTTGATCGCCCGTCGCCGTCTGCGTGATTTCGGGGTTGAAGTCGAGCACCAGACCCCGGTGCAGGTCGGTGAGACCCGTGAGCGTTCCGGACTGGCCCAGGAACGATGCCGCCGCACGGCTCGCTGGCGCCCACGAGTCGTCGTAACCGGAATGCTTCACGTGACGCGTGACGTTGAAGCCCCAGTCCTGCACGTTCCCCGCCTGGTAGCGGATGCTCTTGAACGGAATACGGATCTCGACTTCGTAGCCATACGGCGTGACGTGGCCCTTGGACTGCCACACAAAGTCCGCGCTCAGGTCGGGCAGCGCGCGTCCCGTCGCCGCGGGCGCGCTGCCGGGTCCGGCGGTGTTGTTCGCGGCCCCGTTCTCCACCAGTGTGCCGTCGGCCTGCACGCCGAGTGGATTCACCTGGAAGACGAACGCCTGGCGGCCGTCGTTGAAAGTGCTCAGCAGGAACTCGACGCGATCTTCCGCCGTGATGTGGTCGCGGTCGGCGAGGTTCGCATTCACGGTTCCGTGCGCTTCGTATGCGCGCACTCCCAGGTACATCGCAGTTGTCGAGTACCAGACGAACACTTCCGTGGAGTCCGCCGCCGGCACGCCGTCGGACGGCGCGAACTGTGAGAAGCCCGTGAGTCGCGCCGCCTGGTTCCACTGCGGCTCGTCAAGCGTGCCGTCGATGGTGACGTCGCCGGACAGCCGCGGAGGCGCGACACGAGTCTCGTGCTGGCGTCCGTTGTAGGTGACCTGCGGCGCCAGTGGTGCGCGTGGCGGGGGCCCGAGCGGGTGTGCCGGACGCGTAGACGATGTCGCGGCTAGTAGTGCGACCGCTGCTGCGATGGAGATCATGGAATCAGCGGGCGCTGGGCGTTCACGGTGGAGATCTGGTTTTTGACGATTTGGTGGACTTCGAAGCCGATAGGCGCCGCCCCCAACTTAGTTCGGCCGCGCGCAATCGGTGCCATGAACCTGCTCTACAGTTCCCACATGCGTCGCACGCCCATGTCTACCCACCCCTGTTGGTCTCTCCACCCCCATTTCTGGTTGCCGGAACTGGTCTTGCGTTCGGTGTTTCTTCGGTATATTCTAGCCTCCCCCGGCGCAGTCTGGATAAACACTTGTAGTCAAGGACATGGCCTCCGCTTCCGCTCTACGCGATCTACGCGAACTGCTCGACCTCAAATTCCCGGACGCTGCCCCGCTTCAGCGCCACAGGACCGAGGTGGTGGCGACGGGGATCGGTGAGCTGGACGGGATCTTCCCGGGTGGGGGGTTCCCGCGCGGCCGGCTGTCGGTCTGGGCGCCAGGCGGTGGCGCGACGGCGGTGCTCAGGTCGGCGTGCCGCGCCGCGGTCGCGGGAGGCGAGCGGTCGGTCTGGATCGACGGCGGCGGCACCATGGCCGGCGCGTTCTGGGACGCGGGGCCAATCCTCATTCGACCCAAGAGCAGGCTTCACGCGCTGCGCGCGGCTGAATCACTGCTTCGATCCGGCGGTTTCGCTGTCGTCGTGCTCGCGGGCGCGGATCCGGAAGGCACCGAGAACGTGCGTCTGTCGCGCGCCGCGCACGAGAGCGGCAGCGTGTGCATCGCACTCACCGCAAGCGCGACTACATCGGCGCTGCGCGCGTCATCGTCCATCCGTCCGCACGGCTACGTGTGGCGCAGGGACCCGCACGGCGACGCTGCTGTGATCGACGCGGCTACACTCGACGTGCGCGTGTCATCACTCGGCTGGAACCGTCGCACGCGCGTAGTGCTCCCGGTGCGGAGAGACGAGCTGCGGCTGGCGTTGTCGGTGGATCTGCCAGACAGGCGCGGAGCGCGCTGATGCAGAGTGTGTTCAGGAAGAAAGCGATGCGTAAGAAGGATCAGTCGTTGACGTCCAGCACCGCGAGCGCGCGGGTGGTTTCAGCATACCGGACGATCTGCCTGTCACGAGTGACGAGCCGAGCGCCGGTATCGCGCGCAGTCGCCATGAGAATACGATCCGCGGGATCAGCATGCGGATTTCCAGGAAGACGCGTGCTTCCGACAGCAATGCGCGGGGTCAGGCCGACAACTTCGATTCCTGGCACGCTCGACGCCCGTTCGATCCACTGCAATGGCTCGGCGGAAAGTGCGATCCGGTTTCGCTCGACAAGCATCGCGATCTCCCACATGGATATGGCAGATATCAGCACCATGTTCCTGCGGCTCGCTGCATCTATGAGCCGAAGCACTCTGGACGGCAGCTCGTCCTCCCGCTGCTCCGCCGCCCATATCCAGACATGCGTGTCCAGCAGCAGGGGCAGATCAGACGCCTTACTTGTCGGCATCCCACTTCACGTCGATCGGCGAGATCAGATCGCCGTACCACAGCACCGTGCCACGCATGGATCCGACGAGTCCCTGAGGGCGCTGTTCCTCGAATGCGACCAGTTTCGCCACGGGGACGCCGTGCTTGGTGATGACGATCGGATCGTGCCTCTCGTGCACGGTGTCCATGAGCTCGAGACACCGAGCCTTGAAGTCACTGGCGGAAATCCAGGTCTCACGCTCGGACCCGTAGGGATGAGCCGTCGTCTCGGTGACTCGTCCCGGCCGGGCGGCTTTCCTGGTAGCTACTCTCTTTTTTGCAGGCATCGGTCACCTCCGTGTGTCCATGGTCATAATAATATGACCATTTAGTCAGATAAGCAATGACTTTCCTCTGCCTTCAGAACACCGCGTGGCTCGCGGCGCCACCGGCGACTCTGCATGCGCCGCTGCTCACGATCGTTCCGCGCGTGTTGTCAAATGGCGATCTGGTCTGGGCGGACCTGCAAGGGCTGCCGGTGCGCGAGACGACTGAGCGCGTGCGCAACGCGTTCACGGCCCACAACGCGCTGTCCAGCAGCGTGAAGTGCGGTGTCGCGTCAACAGCGATCGCCGCGGAGGTCGCGGCGCGTCACTCGCCGCAGTCGGTGACGTACGTGCGCGATGGCTACGACCGCGACTTCCTGGCGCAGTTTCCCGTTTCGGTTCTCTCACCCGAGCGCGCACTGGCGAACCTGCTGGATGGTACCGGTGTCGAGACCTGCCGCGATCTCGCGCGGCTGTCGCTCGAGGAAGTGGAGGTGCGCTTCGGTTCAGGAGGAATGAAGCTCTGGCGCCTCGCGCGCGCG
>JBBRBY010000066.1:0-14490 GCA_038205315.1 Gemmatimonadales bacterium
ACATCTGCCGCGGCGACTGAAGCTGCGTAGATGATGTCGTCGGCGGGGAGGTCGCCGCCGAGGTACGAGACGTTCCAGTGACGTGAGGCGGCGATGACCGCGGCAAACAGCGCTCCGAACTCGTGCCGCTGCCCCGGGAGCATCGCGAAGATCACCGTCGGCGCATCGTCGGGAGCGGGCAGCGCATCGAGCACCCAGGTGAGGACGCGACGAAGCGCATTCGACAGCGAATGCTCTTTTACGGGTCTGATGATTCCCGCTTCCCATCCATCGCCGACGATCTCCAGGAGCGGCACCGCGACCCCTTCAATGAAGCTCCGCGGTCCCAGAGCGACCGCTCCGCGCATCAGCACGTTGAAAGTGGTGGCGGGCTGCATCTCGCTCATGGCGTCGAGGGCCGCATTCAGGTGATCGGATGCGTCGCGGCTGGCCTTGGCGGGCTGTGCCGGCCGAACGCCGGTGACCGCCTCGCTCGCATCGCGGCTCGCCAGGTGGCGCAGCTGCTCAAGGGGAAGGCCTATTACCTGTCCCACTCGACGGCCGCCCGCGGCGACCACGCGCACCAGCCGTAACCGCTCGATGTCCTCGTCCGAGTAGAGCCGGTGTCCCGATTCGCCGCGTGCTGGATTTACCACACCGTAACGGCGTTCCCAGGCGCGCAACGCATGCTGCGACACGCCGGTGAGACGTTCCACTACGGCAATGCCGTGCTCGGGCACGGCGGACGAGTTTGTCGTCGGCACTTGGCTATCGCTCATTCGACTTCATTCCGGTTCTTGCGACGATCAGGCGCTCGACGACCCTGGCCGAGGACAGCACGCCAGGGACGCCCCCGCCCGGATGCGTACCGGCGCCCACGAAGTAGAGCCCGTCCACGTCCTCCGAGCGGTTATGATAGCGAAACCAGGCCGACTGCGTGAGCAGCGGCTCTGGGCCGAAGGCTGCGCCGTCCACGGACCGGAGCGTGTGCTCGAAATCGTGCGGTGTCATCGAGAAGCGTGAAGTTATCGAGTCACGAATCCCGGGCAAAACGGTCGATTCGAGCCGCTCCAGGATCCTGTCGAAATACTGGTCTGCGACGAGTGGCCAGTCGATACCCGACTTGTTGTTGGGCACCGGTGACAGCACGTAAAACGTCTCGGAGCCGGGTGGCGCGACCGAAGGATCGGTTCGCGATGGCGCATGCAGGTACAGCGAAAAATCGTCGGCGAGCACGCGTCTGCGAAACACATCCTTGAGCAGTTCCTCGTAGCGCTCGCCGAGGAGAATCGTGTGGTGCGCCAGGTCGGGATACTGGACTCGCGCACCGAAGTAGCCCACGAACAGGCTCATCGACTGGCGCACTCTGGCCACGCGTCGGTCAGTGTGTCGCCGACGGGCTGCGGCGGAGATCATGTGCGTGTAGGTGTATGACGGGTCGGCATTGCTTACAACTATGTCGGCCGGGATCGTCACTCCGCCGAGTGTGCGCACTCCCGTGACACGACCGTTCTGAACGTCTATGGCTTCAACCGGAGAGTTGAAGCGAACATTGACGCCCATCTCCGCGAGCAGGCGCACAAGTCCCGAGACGATCGCGCCGGTTCCGCCTCGCGCGAAGTGGACGCCCCACTTCCGCTCCAGCCAGTGAATGAGAAGGTAGATGGAGCTCGCCTCGAACGGATTGCCGCCGACGAGAAGTGGCTCGAAGGTGAAGACACGCCGGAGGCGCTCATCCCGGATGTAACGCGCCACCAGGCCATGAACGGTGCGCCAGCTCTCCAGGCGCATCATCGCTGGCACCACTCGGAGCATGTCGCTCAAGCGGTCGAACGGCTGATCCGCCAACTGGGCGTAGCCGACATCGAAAATCGCCTCGGCGTGACGCGCGAGCTCGCGGTAGCCGTCAACATCCTTGGGCTCGAATTTCGCTATCTGCGCGATCAGCCTTTCTTCGTCGCCCGCATAGTCAAAAGTGCTCCCGTCGTCGAACCGAACCCGATAGAACGGATCCACGGGGAGCAATTCGACGTAGTCGGACATGTCTCGCCCCGCGATGCTGAAAAGTTCTTCCAGCAGGTAAGGGGCGGTAATGACCGTGGGGCCAGCGTCGAAAGTGAAGCCGTCCCGTGAAAATGTTCGTGCCCGACCGCCAGCCGACTCGAGCGCCTCGACGACCTCCACCTCGTAGCCAAGGACCCGTAGCCGGACGGCCATGGCGAGCCCGCCAAAGCCCGTCCCGATCACAACCGCCCGCCTGGGCTGCGAGCCACGGTGGGTGGCGCGAACGGTGAGCGCAGGCGCGAGCGCGCCGGTATCAGTCAGGGGTGACACTTTGAGCGTTTGTTCATACAATGTCAAGGTAGTTGCTTCGGCAGCATCTTGCAATATATTAGACATTGCTTAGACATATTGGATATTCGTGAAGTCGATGCGAACGGGACTTTGAGGTGGTCAGGCATGAGCAACAAACGGTGACGGTGCAAACGGAAAGGTCAAGCACGCCAGCGCGCGCAATACTTGGCGCGCTCATGGCGTTCACGATCATGGCACTCGCGGGCTACGCGACGTTCGGCACCCATCCGTCGTTGCTGAGCAGGGTACCCAGTGCGGCCGGTACATACGGGCTTGCCTTGCGGATCTTTCCGCTGGGTCACGTCTGGCTAGGGTTCGCGGTCATCGGGATGTATCTGACCATGCGCGCTGGCATCAGGTGGCTGCCGGCGTTCGTGCTGCTTTACGGATTGAGCCTGGTGAGCGAGCTCATGGGCACGGGCTACGGAATCCCGTTCGGCGCATACCAGTACAGCTCGATGCTCGGCGCAGAGTGGCTGGACCGGGTCCCGGTGTTGATTCCGCTCAGCTGGTTCTCGATGACCGTTGCCGCGTACGCGCTGTCGCCGCGCCTGGCCTCTCGCGGCGCCAGCGGCAACTGGATGCGGATAGCGTTCGCGTCGTTGCTGCTTCTATGCTGGGATCTGAGTCTCGATCCTGCCATGAGTCACGCGACCACATACTGGATCTGGGGAGCGGAGGGGCGATACTACGGGATGCCGTGGTCGAACCTCGCCGGATGGTACGTGACCGGAATAGTTCTGGCGAGCGCGCTCTGGCTCGTTGGCGCCAACGCATGGATGAACCGGCTGTCCAAACGCTGGGTCGCCGGCTTCTACGGTGCGAACGTGCTGCTCGCGTTGGGAATGAACATCGCCGCGGGACTGTGGCTGGCGGCGGCCGTTACTCTTGCCGCGCTGGCGCTTACGTGGGCCGCGATCACGGTAGCAGAACAGCGAGAGTCTGGCCGCGCCGCGGCCGAGCGACTGGTGAGCGTGGCATGACAGGCGCAACCGACTCACTCGAAGCTGCGACCAGCTTGGCGCGTTCCGGTCTCACGCAAGCGTGCGAGCGGCTGTTCCCCGAGAGCCCGCTTCACACCAGGTTCGCGGGACAGCTGCTGCGTCCGGTATTGTCACTTGCATCGGCGCCGTCGGTCGCCCGCACCGACCATCGGTTCTGGTACGCGGCGTTGGCAGTGCAGCTGGCGCACGAGGCGTCTCTGGTGCACGACGACGTGGTGGACAAAGCCTCGACACGACGGGACCGGCCGACGACGTTCGCCTCAAAGGGTGCTGCGGCGGCCGTCCTCGAAGGGGACATGCTTCTGACGGCTGCGTATGTGGCGGCGGCAGCAACCGAATGCGCGGCTTTCGTTGCCCGATTCGCGAGTGCGGTGCTCCGAACCGTGACAGCCGAGCGGACTCAGGGTGCGGCGCTGGGCCGGCCAGTAAATTTGGAAGGTTATGAGGCGATCGCCTCGGGCAAGGCGGGCGAGTTGATGGGGTGCGCTCTCGCGGCGAGCAGCATGATTCGCGGTGGCGACGGCGTCGAGCACGGCGCGCTGGGTCAGGAGATCGGCCTTCTCTACCAGATGATGGACGACTTTCTTGATTACTGCCCCGCAGTGCAGACGGGAAAGCCACCGCTGGGCGATTACGAACAGGGGCGATGGACGTGGCCCCTCAACCATCTCGAGAACGCGCGGCTGGGCCAGCCGGTCAGCGACATTCTTTCAAGCCTCCACGCGTGTACCGCGGCATTCGGCTCGCCGAGTGCGATGTGCGGTGCCGCGGAGTGGCTCCGCGCGCGGATCGGCGTCGTTGCCACGAAGGCGGCTCTCCAGTTCCCGCACTCGGCGATTCTCCCGGAGATGTTGCAGCGATGGAGCGCGACTGTGGACGATGCCCTGCGGTCGGAGCAGCGCGCGCGCGTGGCGGGGACGCGGCGGGCTCTGGTTCATCGCATCGGTGAGCTTCAGGTACATTCGGGCGAGATGGGCTACCTGGCGCATCACAGCCGCTCCTTCCGTTTCGCGAGCAGACTGCTGCCGCGTGATCTTCGGCACAGGATCGCGCGGGTGTACGCATTCTGCCGGTTCACCGACAACCTCGCCGACGAGCCGGCTCGTGACGGCATGACCCGGGCTGAGTTGCTGGACGACTGGCTGCAACTCACGGCGATGTCATACAACGGAACGCCTGCCGCGCTGCCGGTACTTGACATCACCATGCGCGAGATGCGCGAGGCGGGTGTCCCGTTCAGCCACATCGTCGATCTCTGCCGCGGGATGCGGATGGACATCGACGGGACGACGTATGCGAGTCTGGGAGAGCTGCGGCTCTACACGTATCGAGTGGCGGGAGTCGTGGGACTCTGGATCGCGCAGTTGTCCGGCGTGCGTGAGCCATCCGCGCTTGCGAATGCGGAGCGAATGGGGCACGCGATGCAGATGACGAACATGCTGCGCGACGTGGGCGAGGACTGGAAGAGCGGTCGGCTGTACATTCCGCTGGACGTGCTCGCACGGCACGGCCTCGAGCGGAGCCACATCGCCGAGATGGTGGCTGGGACGCGGCCGATACCGGAGAACTATCGCGACATGATGCGCGAGCTCATCGAGCTGGCGCAAGCTGATTACCACGCGGCTTTCGCGTGGCTCCCGAGCCTCCCGGAGCCGCTTCAACCCGGGATGGCGGTTGCGGCCGGAGTTTACCAGGCGATCCACGACGCTCTACGACGCAATGATTACGACAACATCCACGCCCGGGCATCCACGTCGCTCGTCCGCAAGGTAGGGATCGCGAGCAATGCGCTGCGCTCACTGCGTCGCGCGCGAAGGACAAGCGTTGCGATGGCGACGGAACCAGCCGACTCCACTCTCATGACACATGGTTGGCAGGCTTAACCGGATAGGCTGGGCTGGTTTCGACATGGCGTTCGGACCGTGGATGCGACATCATCTGCAAGTCCTGGTTGGCGGCGCTCCGTCCGCGCCACTCGCGCCCGGGCCCGTGCTGCTGGTAAGCAATCACGTGAGCTGGTGGGATGGCTTCCTGTTGCGAAAGGTTCAGCGGTCAATGCGGCGGCACGGTCCGCTGTACACCATTGCGCTCCAGCGCGAGCTGGCTGCGCATCCGGTGCTGCGCGTGATCGGCGGAGTTGGAATGGACCCTGCGTCGCCGTCGTCGATCCTGCACGCCATGCGCGGAATCGAGCGCCGCTGCGCCGACGATCGCGACAGCGTGATCGGCTACTTCCCGCAGGGATGTATCGCACCCTCGTTTCGTCGCCCGCTCGGATTCACTCGCGGTGTCGAGCTGTTCGCGAGGCGAATCGGCGCGCTCACGGTGGTTCCGGTGGCGCTCCACATCGAGCCGCTCAACGGAATGGCGCCAACGGCCTTCGTGCGGATCGGCGCGCCGCAATTTGCAGCCGCGGGCGAAGTGAGCGTGGCCGAGCTCGAGAGCGACGTCACTACTCTGCTCGACGCGACGCTCGCTAGTATCGCGCTGTATGGCGAGGACGCCGCACGAGACTGGATGCGCGATATCGAAGAGTCATCCGCGCCACGGTGGAACGGCGCGGCGCTCGACACGAAGCCCGCCTTGCCGCACGCCCATGCATGAATTCGAGAGGGCGGAGCCGGAATCCGTCATCCTCGTGAACGAGGACGATCTCGCGACCGGTTCGGGCGAAAAGCTTGCCGTGCACCGCGACGGATCGCTGCATCGCGCGTTCTCGGTCATGCTCCTCAACTCGGCCGGCGAGCTGCTCCTGCAGCGGCGCGCCATGACGAAATACCATTCTGGCGGCTTGTGGTCGAATGCGTGTTGCGGACACCCGCGACCCGGTGAAGCCGTAGCCGTTGCCGCACGACGACGTCTGAGTGAGGAGATGGGCATCGCATGCGATCTGCAAGTCGGTGGCTCGTTCATGTATCGAGCGCGTGTGACTCCCGAGCTCAGCGAGCACGAATACGACCACATTCTGCTCGGAGAGTTCGACGGCCGGCCCGAGCCGGATCCCGATGAGGTGATGGAGTGGCGCTGGATCGACAGCATGTTCCTTCGGAAGGACGTCATTGCACAACCGGAGACGTACACGGCATGGCTGCCGCTGCTGTTGTGGGCGGCCGACGGGGACAGGATCTAACAGGTGGCGGGTGGCGTACGTATAGACAGTGGTCGAATGCGTTTTAGCTTGGCTGTATCAGCCATCGCCGCTCGCGTCCCTGTGCCCCCGAAAGGATGTCCTTCCGTTCCCGCCAATGAGCCCGCCAATGAGCCCGCCAGCTCGCCGCCAGAATCTCAGCGCCGGACTTCTAATGTTTCGGCGCGGCGACGCACCGGCTGCGCTGGAATTCTTTCTGGCGCATCCAGGTGGTCCGTTCTGGGCGAACAGGGACGAAGGTGCCTGGACAATCCCGAAGGGAGGTGTGGAGGCAGGCGAGGACATACTCGACGCCGCGCTCCGTGAGTTCCGGGAAGAAACGGGCATCGAGGCGACCGGTCCCTACATCAGTCTTGGGAGCATTCGCCAGCGCGCCGGAAAAGTTGTGCATGCGTGGGCCTGGGAGGCCGACGCTGATCCGGCGGCCATCGTCAGCAACACGATGACCACAGAATGGCCACGCGGGTCGGGTCGCACCATCACGTTCCCCGAGATCGATCGTTGCGGATGGTTCGATTCGGATTCCGCGCGTGGCAGAATCAACGCCGCTCAGGGAGAGTTGCTGGTACGTCTCGCGAAGATTCTTTCAGCCTATCCCGACGCCGGCGGTCGCAGCGGCGACTGATTGCGTCAGACCGTGGCGGCGCGCATCGCGGCGACTGCTAGCGCGATCCAGGCACCGATGAATGCCAGTCCGCCCAGTGGCGTGATGGCGCCGAGCCACGTAGTTCCGGTGATCGCAAGCAGGTAGAGACTGCCGCAGAAGAGCACGACACCGGCGAGCATGAGGAATCCCGACAGTCGCAATGCGCCGGAATCCTGCAGCTGGGTCGCAAGCAGGCCCACGGCAAGCATGCCCAGCGCGTGATAGAAGTGATACTGCGCCGCGGTGTGATACACCCCGAGCATCTGCGCCGAGAGCCGTGATTTGAGCGCGTGCGCGCCGAACGCGCCAAGTATCACCGCGAGCGCCGCGTTGGCACTACCGAGTGTGATGAAGAGCCGCGCGAGTGCCGGCATGATTCAGCGGCCCAGGATCATTGCGAACATGAGCGGAGCGACGATTGAGGCATCGCTCTCGATAATGAACTTCGGCGTGTCTATTCCCAGTTTGCCCCACGTGATCTTCTCGTTGGGAACCGCGCCAGAATATGAGCCGTAGCTGGTGGTGGAATCACTGATCTGACAGAAGTAGCCCCAGAGCGGTACTTCAGGCCGCTGGAGATCCTGGTGCAGCATGGGAACCACGCATATCGGAAAGTCACCGGCGATGCCGCCGCCGATCTGGAAGAAGCCGAGTGAGTGTTTGCTGGTGAGCGTGGTGTAGTAATCCGCGAGCTGGATCATGTACTCGATTCCGGTACGGACCGAATGGACATTGCGCACGTCGCCCGTGATCACGTGTCCCGAGTACATGTTGCCGAGCGTGGAATCTTCCCAGCCAGGGACGAACATGGGGAGATTCTTCTCCATGGCTGCAAGCATCCATGAATTCTTCGGGTCGATCTGGTACTCGCTCCTGAGCTTTCCGTCACGGAGGATCTTGAACATGAACTCGTGGGGGAAGTAGCGCTCGCCTTTCGTGTCTGCGGCGACCCACTCCTTGAGCACCACCGACTCGATCCGCCGCATCGCCTCCATCTCCGGGATGCACGTGTCGGTGACGCGGTTCATGTGGCGCTCCAGGAGCGCCTGCTCGTCCGCCGGCGTCAGGTCACGATAGTGCGGCACGCGCTCGTAATAATCGTGCGCGACGAGGTTGAAGATGTCTTCCTCGAGGTTGGCGCCGGTGCAGCAGATCGCGTGAACCTTGTCCTCGCGAATCATGTCGGCGAGCGAGCGGCCCAGCTCAGCGGTACTCATCGCGCCGGCCAGCGTGACCAGCATCTTCCCGTCGTTGCCGAGATGGCGTGTGTACGCGTCGGCTGCATCGACCAGCGCAGCAGCGTTGAAATGCCGGAAGTGCTCGCGAATGAATGCCGTGATTGGGGCGGACGAAGTTTTATCGGTCATGTCTGGTACCATTGGGTGGAAGCAGTCGCGTCACTTTGCACCGGCCACCGCGGTCACGCCGCGGCGTTCGATCTTGCGCTCCTTCGCGGGAAACGCCTGGGCGATGGTCTGCACGACCTCGCGCGGATCGTCAGTCATGATCAGGAGGTCGAGGTCGCCTGCAGAGATCTTTCGCTCCACGAGCACTCGCGATTGCAACCAGCGAACCAGCCCCGCCCAGTACGCTCGGCCGAACAAAATCACTGGGAACTGATAGATCTTTCCCGTCTGGATGAGCGTGATCGCCTCGAACATCTCGTCCAGCGTCCCGAAGCCTCCCGGGAAGATCACGAACGCATTGGAGTACTTCACGAACATCGTCTTGCGCACAAAGAAGTATCTGAAGTTCACCAGTGTGTCCACGTACGGATTCGCGCCCTGCTCAAACGGCAGCTCGATGTTGCACCCCACGGAGTGACCGCCGCCCTCCTTCGCTCCCCTGTTCGCCGCCTCCATCACGCCCGGTCCGGCGCCGGTGACAACCGTGAAGCCGGCTTCAGCGAGCAATCGCCCGGTCTCCTGGGCTGCCTGGTACATGGGGTCGTCGGGAGAAGTGCGCGCGGAGCCGAAGATCGAGACGCCGCGAGTGACCGAAGCGAGCGCGTCCATGCCTTCCACGAATTCCGCGGTGATGCGCATCACGCGCCACGGATCCGTCTTGGTGTAGTCTTCTTCAGACGAGTCCGGTCCCTGCAGGAGCTTCTCGTCTTCAGTGACCGTGTTCTGCAGCAGGTCTGCCGGTGTGTCGCGAATGGATTCATCGACCTTGCGCGTGGCCCCGGACTGACGCTGCGACGTCACCTGGGATGGCGGCGTTCGGCCGGCCATCATGTGACCTGCTTCGGTACGTTCCCTGGTGCCGGCTACCGCTTCCTGGCTGGCCTGCTTCAGGAGCTGCGGATTGACGCGTTTGCCGGAGGCAGTGCGTGGCGATTTCGGCGAGGTGGAGGCCGCTCCTCCAGCAGACTTGGCGGCGGGGCGCTTTTGGGCTGCGGCCTTGGTTCTTTCCGTAGATTTCGTGGCGCGAGTTTTTGCCATACCCGAATCTAGTGACCACGTCACCCTCCGTAATCATCGTGCTGGCTGATGGCGCACGGCCAGATACACTGGCTGCGGCGATGCAGTCCGGCTCCCTTCCCGCTCTCGCCCGCCTTCGCGACGAAGGAAGCTTCAGCACGATCACCACGTCGTTCCCGTCAGTAACCGGGCCAGCGTACGCACCGTTCCTGATGGGCCGTCATCCCGGATCGGTGGGGCTCCCCGGGCTCAGATGGTACGATAGATCACGGAAAGTGTGCCGCTGGCCCAGCCACGCACGGAGCTACACCGGGCCGCAGTGCCGATTCCTGGACTCCGACATAACGGATGGCTACACGATGTTCGAGCTGGCAGACACCAGCATCGGCGCGCTCAGCGTGATACGGCGCGGGCTCCCACCGGTGCGCCGGTTGGGAAGTGGCATCCCCTTCGTTGCGCGCACGGCGATTACGCACTTTCGTGGCGACGTGGCGGGCTGGCTCACGATGGACCGAGGGATCGGAGACAACTTCGTGCGGCGGGTGCGCGAATCGCGGCCCGAGTTCGCGTTCGCGGCGTTCACCGGAATCGACAAGACCTCCCATGCCAAGGGTCACGACGCGCCGATTGTGCTCGATGCAATGTCGGTTGTGGACGACGTGTGCGAACGGTTGCGGCACGACGCGGAACGCGACGGTACGTGGGATGACACTCACCTCTGGGTCGTGAGCGATCACGGTCACTCACGCGTCGCGAGACACGACGATCTCGCCGGGCACGTGGCGTCGCTCGGATTCCGCACTGTCGCTCATCCGTGGATCGCGTGGCCGCGAGCACAGGTGGCGGTGGCGGTGAGCGGAAACGCGATGGCGCACATATACACCGGACTCGGCGATCGTTCCCGACGGTTCTGGCCAGCGCTGCGCACTGACTGGAGAGCACTCGCCGCCGAGCTCATGGAGCGGGATTCGGTGGATCTCATGCTGCTCCCGATATCGGCATCGTCCTGCGAGGTGCATGCCCGAGGACGCGGACACGCGATTATAACGTGGGGAGAATCCTGGTACTCGTACCTTCCGGTCACCGGTGATCCACTCGAAGCCGGCGAGCGCGACTGCATGAGCGAGACGGATGCGTTCGACGCGACGTTCGCTACATCGTATCCCGATTCGATAGTTCAGGTGGCGCGGCTGTCATCGTGCTCCAGGAGCGGCGACATCATACTTTCCGCGACGCCTGGCTGGGATCTGCGTGCCAGATACGAGCCCATCCCGCACGTGTCGGCGCACGGCGCGCTGCACCGTGATCACATGCTGGTGCCGTTGCTCACCAACAAGCCGATCGCCGGCACGGCACGGCGTAGCATCGATGTGATGACATCCGCGTGCTCCGTGCTGGGCCTCGACGCTACCGGTAGCGAGGGAACCTCGTTTATTTAGCTGCCGGTGATTGGGCTTCGATTTGCCGGTACTCAAAGGAGTAAGATCCGGACATGATCACTTGCGCCAAGGCATACGCCACCTCAGGAGCAGTCCGGAAGCGCATTATAACCCTTCGGAAGGCCGCGGTCGCGATCGCGTTTGCGACGATCGCGGGCTGTACTACGAGCGTGCATGACCCATCAGATGCGACAGCCGCACCTGGAAATGCCTACACCGCGCGCGCGCCCGAGCAGTTTCTGGTTCGGCTCCAAACCAGTCAGGGACCGATCACGCTCACGGTTCACCGCAAATGGGCACCACGCGGCGCGGATCGGTTTTACTACCTTGTGCAGAACGGGCTGCTCGACGGGGAGCGCTTCTTTCGCGTGCGCGCAAACTTCATCGCGCAATTCGGCCTCAACGGAGATCCCGCAGTCATCGCGGCCTGGAAGGGCCGCACAATTCCGGACGACTCGGTTCGCGTCAGCAACCTGCGGGGCACGCTCGCCTATGCCATGACGGCACCCAATACGCGCACGACGCAGATCTACATCAATCTCGCGAACAACCCGAAGCTCGACGCCCAGGGATTCGCGCCCTTCGCCGAGATCACCAGCGGGATGGACACCGCCGAGCGGCTCTTCTCCGGGTACGGCGAGAGTGCCGGCGGCGGCGTCCGCGCCGGCAAGCAGGGACTAATCGAAGCCGGCGGGAACGCCTACCTCACACGGGCATTTCCCAAACTGGATTACATCGAGCGCGCGGTCGTCGCCGGCCCGATCAAGTGAAGTAGCGACACTCGCGGCCGCTATCGTGTAGTTCCGGAGTGAACCGGTTGTCCGAGCAGTTTGTTCAGATCCGCCACGACGGCGTCCAGCTGAGTACGCAGCGCACGGTACCGCTCCACGGCATCGCGTCCGATTTTCTGATCGGCATCGTTCGTCATGCCGTACAGATACGTGATGTTGCCCTGGAGCTCCGGCTTGCTGTAGCGTATCGGCGGAGTTTCGAGCCTTGCGGCGATAGCCGAGAGTTGCTGCAGCGTATCTTTCGCCGCTCCGGTTGCGCCCTTGAGCCGGGCGCGCGCCTCACGCTCGCGCGCAACGGCGAGGTTCACGTCGGTGACGAGATCGCGAACACGAATGTTGTGATCGAACTGCCCGCGCATGTCGGCAAGGGTTACACCGTCTCGCGCGATACGTGGATCCTCCCTGACGGTGAGCGACTGGGTCTGGGTCCAGGCGGGACTGCTGCCTGACGCCGCCACCGTGAGTCTTACCTTGTACGAGCCGGGCACCGCTGCGGGACCACCTCCTCCCGCTGGACGCGTTGCGTTGGGACGGGGACCAGGATACGCAAGATCCCAGGTGAAGCGGTTGAGTCCCTGGTGTTTGGTGATATTGACGGCGCTACCGCGACGCCGCGATGAATCCTCCTCATCCTGGCTTTCACTCGCGGCAGCATCACGCGTGCGGTCGTCTGCGGCCGCGCCGCTGAAACTGCGTACTATGGTGCCCGATGCATCCAGAATGTCGAGTGTGACGTTGCCGTCCGGGACGCGCGCGAAGTAATAATCGATCATCGCGCCGGGTTGCGGCGATTCCGGCGCGGACGGAGCGTTGCCCCGAGCGGATACGGGATTGGCGCGATAATGCATACGATACGCCACGCGCGGCGCGAAAAGATGCGCGCTCGACGATGCGACCGCATCACTCCACTGATGCAGTGGCGTGAGGTTGTCCATGATCCAGAACGCCCTGCCCTGCGTCGAGAGAACGAGATCGTTCTGGTGCACGTTGATGTCGGTGATCGGCGTTACTGGAAGGTTGAGCTGGAACGGCACCCAGTGCGCGCCATTGTCCATGGACACGTACATTCCGAACTCGGTTCCCGCATAGAGCAGGCCCGGGCGCGCCGGGTCCTCACGGATTACGCGCGTGGGATTGTCGATCGGGATCTCATTTGAGCCATCGGTGAGACGAATCCACGACTTGCCGTAGTCGTTCGTCCGAAATATGTACGGCGCAAAGTCGCCGAGCAGGTACCGATACACCGCGATGTACGCCGTGCCGGCGCGACGCCGCGATGGCTCGATAGTCTGAACGCGCCCGCCCGGCGGCAGATCCTTTGGCGTGACGTTGGTCCACGTCTTTCCGTCGTCCCGTGTCACGTATACCGGACCATCGTTGGAGCCGGTCCAGATCAGTCCCTTCTGGAGGGGTGACTCGCGGATCGCGTACAGCGTGCTGTACACCTCCTCGCCCGTAACGTCACGCGTGATGGGTCCGCCGCTTGCGACGTTCAGATACCGAGGGTCATGCGCCGTGAGATCCGGGCTGATGCGCTCCCACGTCACGCCCTCGTCGCGCGTGCGATGAACATATTGCGAGCCGTAATAGATGACGTGCGAATCGAATGGGGATAGCTCCATCGGAGACACGCGCTGGAACCTGTAGATGAGATCGCCCGGAACGCTTCCGTACAACGACTGAGCGCCGACCCAGTACTGCTTCTCCTGACCCGTGCGCAGCGACATGCGGCTGAACTGTCCCTTGCACGATCCGTACACCGTGTCCGGGCTGACGATGTTCGGCATGATCGGGCCGGTTTCGCATCCCGGACCGATGCGCCATTCGTCAGTCTGGCCTGAATTCAGAGGCAGACTCGGCACTATCACCGTGGTGTTGTCCTGCTGAGCACCGTACAACCTGTATGGAAACTGATTGTCGACCGCTACCGAATAGATCTCCGCGGTCGGCTGATTGAACTGCGTCGACCAGCTCTTGCCCCCATCCAGCGACACGTTCGCGCCGCCGTCGTTTGCCTGGATCATGACGTTGCCGTCCTTCGGGCTTATCCAGATGTCGTGATTGTCGCCGTGCGGTACGCGCATGCTGCGAAACGTCTTGCCGCCATCGGTCGATTTGAAAAAGTCTTCAGCACCACCGTACACGACCTCAGCGTTGGTGGGGTCCGCCGCGAGTGTGACGTAGTAGAATGGACGTGTTATCAGCTGTGGATTGCTGCTCGCGAGCGACCAGTGCGCGCCAGCGTCGTCGGAGCGATAGAGACCGCCGCCGGGTTTGGCCTCGATCAGCGCATATACGCGATCCGGATTTGCCGCAGATACTGCTATGTTGGTCTTCCCGATCAGATCGGCCGGAAGACCGTTGGTCATCTGCGTCCAATGATCTCCGGCATCGGTGCTCTTGTACAGTCCGCCAACGCGTCCACCGCTGATGATCGACCACGGCTTGCGCACGCCATACCACATGCCGGCGTACAGCACTCTTGGATTGCCGGGCTGCATCTCGATATCGGCGGCGCCGACGCTGTCGGAGAGAAACAGCACCTTCGACCAGCTCTTTCCGCCATCACGGGTGCGAAACACCCCGCGTTCGGCGTTCGAGGTGAATGCGTTGCCCAGCGCGGCAACGTACGCGACGTCTGCATTGGATGGATCGACGCGAATAGCGCCGATCTGCCCCGCCTCGCGCAGGCCCGCGAAGCTCCA
>JBBRBY010000067.1:0-14376 GCA_038205315.1 Gemmatimonadales bacterium
CGGGTCTGTCGAGATGTTCGGTCAGCACTGGTCCAAGGGAGCGCTGCTGATTCTGAATGCCACGCACGACAATGAGCACTACGGCAACATGGTCACGTATCTGCGCATGCTGGGCATGGTTCCACCGTCGAGTCAACCCGCCGCCTGAAGTCGCGGAAGCTTCCCGCGGCAACAGCAGCTGATTAATTGAAAGCGCCCGGGTCCGACTTCGGACCCGGGCGCGTTTTGCGTAAACCGTGGCGTGATTATTTCGGGACGTGCTCGTTCGTTCCCGGGAATGGCGTCGGTGGATACGGGCCGATGTTGTCGACGGTGTACACGCTCGCCCAGAAGTCCGGCGGCCCTTCGCTCTCAGCGACCTTGTTCGGCACGGGTTTCACTGCGCGTTTCAGATAAGCGGCGATCGCCATGATCTCGCGGTCCGACATGTACCTCCAACCAGCCCACGGCATGGGCGGCGCGAGATACCGCGGATGCAGCGGGAAGTTTCCCTTTCCCGGAGTTCCTGACGTTATGTCCACGTCGGGCGTATCTTCCGGTCGCAGTCCGTAACGAAGCGCGTTGAACAGCTGGCGCTCGGTGAATCTACCAATTCCCGTGGCGTTGTCGGGCGTGAGGTTCCGCGGCCGCGTACGCCAGCACGGCTGTGCGTCCGGCTTCTGCGCGCACGGCCCGATAAGGAACTCCTGGTCGGGCCGGGTCATTCCAGCGAGCCAGTCCGGCGAATTGGGACTCGCACCGCCGTGACAGCCGCTGCAATGGTGGTTCAGCACCAGCGACCGGCCGAGCAGTATCTCGTCACTCGACGGAAGCGGAGCGTGAATCGAGGAAAACGCAGCGCGACCGCTGTACGCGGGAGCCTGCTGAACACAGGCGACGAGTACCGTCGCCGAGACGAAGGAACCAGCACTGACCAGCCGTACCAGGAAAGTTCGCTTCACGTCGGCCTCCTTGCAGGGGTTTACCTCACTTCCAGAATCGCCATCATGCCGTTGTCCTCATGCGCCAGGATGTGGCAGTGATACATCCACTTGCCCGGGAAATCTGCGAACCGGACGATGAAGCGCACCGATTCATGTTTCGGAATGTTCACCACATCCTTCCAGCTTCGGTACGGCTCGGGGACCCCGTTCCGATCCAGCAGTTGAAACTGGAAGCCGTGAAGATGGAAGGGATGATCCATTCCCACGACGTTCTGGACGTCCCATATCTCGGTCGAACCGACGTGCGTAACGATGTCGGCGCGTGACATGTCCATCTTTCTGCCGTCGATGAGTCCCTGGCTCAGCACCACGGTCCGTCGCACGGTGGCCTTGCCGGTATCGAGCGCTGGAATCACTCGAAGCGTCGTGGGGATCTTCACCGGTAGTTGCGCCGACTCAGGCGTGTAACTCAGCCGAAGCAGTGGCCGCGAAATCTTCCAGTCCGCGGGCCGTGTCTGCGGCATGTAGCGGTCGTAGGATAGCGTTTCGAAGTCCACCTGGCTGCCGGGTGCCGCACTGCCGCGCACCAGAAACTCCACACGCTCGGAGTTCGCGAGTAATACATCCTGCGTTTCGAGGACGTGCTCGAAGAGTCCTCCATCGCTTCCCACCTGCAGCATCGGCTGTCCGTGCAGCGCGAGCCGGTACACGCGCGCAGCCGAAGCGTTGATGACACGCCACCGCTGAACCTCACCACTTCGGATTTTGATCGTCGGCATCAACTGCCCGTTCACGAGCAGAAGTTTGCCCTCGCGGCCGTTCTCCTCATCGATTATCGCTTGTGTTGACGTCGAATCGGCAAATGCTATCGATCCGTCGGGCGCGAAGGTGTTATCGGAGAGAATGATCACCTTCTCCGGGAGCGACGCGATGGGATCGGCGGGGTCGCGTACTATGAATGCGCCGAACAGGCCCATGGCTACCTGGAATTCGCTGCGGCCGTCGGGATGCGGATGATACCAATAGGTACCCGCGGAGCCGGGCGGAATGGTGAATACGTAATCGTAGTGACCTCCAGGCAGGATGAGCTCGAGCGGGCTGCCATCCATCACCGCTGGGAGATGTACGCCGTGCCAGTGAACAGTGGTCGCTTCGGGAAGCTCGTTCCGAAAGTGGATGATCACACGGTCCCCCTCACGCGCCTCGAGGGTTGGACCGGGAACCGTGCCATTGTAGGCGTAGACCGATGTGACGTATCCCTTGACCGTCGCGATGCGCACAGGCGCCGCAACGATGTTGACCTCCACCACGTGTGGCTTCGTGGAGATGTTGCGCAGCACGGCCGGGGTTCGAAGCGTGTCTGGAGCTGCCTGCGCGCCAGCGTGAATCGGTGCCGCGAGAACCGCAAATGCGGCGACGGAAACTCGAATGCAGCGACCAAGCCGAGGAGCAAAGTGCAAGACGCGTCCGGGTGGAGTGTTTCGCCCATTTCCCGATCCAGAGCGCGTGGTTTCGGCGGAAACCGTCCCTTTGCGCAGTGGAATCAACTTACGGGCGCGGCCGGCCACCGCAAGGAGAAGAGTCGCGGGGGGGGGGGAGATGAGTGAGGGGGGGAAACCTGCACATTTGCCCGGGGACATCCGTTTCGCGCCGTGAAATTTGCGGCGGGTCGCCCCCCGAACCGCATAACTTAACAGCATGAGGCTACCGCGCCACAGGATTCCACCCTGTACGTATGTCATCCTGGGAATGCTCATTTTGCCACGGGCGGCGCTATCGCAGGCCGTTCCGGCCGACAGCAACTCGGCTAAGTCGGAATCGGTAGACCCGCGCGCGGTCCAGCCGGAGCGACCGACCGTTGCTACTCACGCCTACACGGTGGCGCCGGGCTACGCGGAGATCGAGGCTGGCGCGCAGGTGGCTCGCCCCGGAAAAAGCGAGGCCGTCGGAGTGCCGATTCTGCTGAAGATCGGGCTCACGCCATCGCTACAGTTCGACCTCGCGGGTGGTTACGCGAGGAATGTCACCGGCGGGGTCGTGACGTCGGGCCAGTCGGACCTCGCCGTTGCTCTGAAGCAGACAGTGATTCGCGCCGCACCGGTCATCCAGGATTTTGCAGTCCAGGCGACCGTGAAATTCCCGAGCGGCGCAAGCGGGCTCACCACGAAGACGACTGACCTCTCGCTGCTTCTAATCTCGAGTCGCATGATCGGCGCCGCAGAGTTGGACCTCAACGCGGGCTATACCAGACGTTCTGGCGACGGCTCCGTCGCGCCGGTGAATTCGACACTGGTCACAGCGTCGCTTGGCTTTCCGGTTTTCGGTGCGGTCGCTGCGGTTGCGGAGATGTTTGCCTACCCGGCGACCAGTGGCCCGTCCGGAACCGGCACGGCGGTGGGGTCGGTACTCGGATTCACGCTCCAGCCGCGAAAGTGGCTAGTACTCGATGCCGGCTTCATGCCGAATATTCGCAACATGGGCGCGAACGCGGTTTTCGCTGGGCTCACCTACAATGCCGGACGAATCCCCGGATTCCCGGCCCCGGCGACATCGCGGTAGCCCACCGCGACGCCGAACGCTTCATTCGCCGCTCGTTAACCGAGCGACTCCCGCGCCGCGGCAAGCGTCTGTTTAATCTCGTCCTCGCCGTGCGCAGTGGACACGAACCATGTCTCGAACGCAGACGGCGGCGGAGACACGCCGCGATCCAGCATTGCGTGAAAGAACTTCGCATATGCCTTCGTATCGGATCTGCGTGCCGACGCATAATCGGTAACGGGTTTGCTTGCGAAGAACGGTGTAAGCATAGTTCCCAGATGTGGCACCTGCAGCTGCACTCCAGCGGACACAGCGGCGGCTTTCAATCCATCAGCGAGCTGCGTTGTCGCGTCGGCTGCGCGCTGCCAAACTCCGGGCGAAGCGAGCTGCTCGAGCACCGCAATGCCGGCGGCCATCACCACGGGGTTCCCGGCGAGGGTACCCGCCTGATATACCGGCCCTTCCGGTGCGATCTGGCGCATGAGATCGCTGCGGCCGCCGTACGCGCCTACGGGCAGGCCGCCGCCAATCACCTTACCCAGGGTCGTCAGGTCCGGAATCACGCCGTAGAGTCCCTGCGCGCCGCCTGGATGAACGCGAAAGCCCGTCATCACCTCGTCGAAGATGAGTAACGCGTCATGCGCGGTGGTCTGCCACCGAAGCGCTTCCAGAAAGCCAGGCGCCGGGCGTACCAGTCCCATGTTGCCGGCGACTGGCTCCACGATCACTGCGGCGATGTCGTTCCCATGCTCGGCGAACGCCGACCGCAGCGCGTTGATGTCGTTGTAGGGGATAACCATGGTATCCCGTGTCGCACCGGCGGGAACCCCCGGCGAATCAGGAAGGCCCAGCGTTGCGACACCCGATCCCGCGCGAGCGAGCACGGAATCCGAATGACCGTGATAATTACCGTCGAACTTCACCAGGATGCTGCGCCCGGTCGCGGCGCGCGCCAGGCGCAGCGCGCTCATCACCGCTTCTGTTCCGGATGTCACGAACCGCATCACGCTCATCGACGGTACGAACCGCTGGATGAGCTCGGCCAGCCGCGTCTCGCTTTCGCTGGGCGCGCCGAAGCTTGTACCGCCAGCTGCGCTCGACACGATGGCTTCGATCACCGCAGGCGGCGCGTGTCCCAGCACATGCGGCCCGTACGCCAGCACGTAGTCGATAAGCATGTTGCCGTCAGCATCGATCACGTATGCGCCCTCACCACGAACCATGAAGCGCGGTGTGCCGCCTACGCCGTTGAACGCGCGAACGGGTGAGCTGACGCCACCGGGAAAGAGTCGCCGCGACTGCTCGTACAGCTCAGCGGACCGCGTGGTGCAGGGAGGTACGATCGGGGAAGTCACGCTGCGTTGTTGCCCGGTGGTGAATTCAGATAGGTTGCGACCGATTCAGCGGCCCGCTCTCCGGATGCGATACAATCCGGTATGCCCACTCCGTGAAATGCGGAGCCAGCCAGGTAAAGGCCGCCGGCCGAACCGAGTGCAGCGGTAAGATCCCGCACCGCGGCTTCGTGCTCGGGAGTGTAAACGGGAATGCCGGCCGGCCATTCGTAGGTGCGCGTGAACAGCGGCCTGGCGGTTATGCCGAGGACCTCGGCAACCTCGGCAAGCACCGCGGCGGCGCCCCCACCGACTTCTCCGCGGACATAACCGCGCACCAGTATCGTGCCGGCGCTTGCGTGTGACGGAGTCTTTGATGAGGTCCACGTACACGCACTCACGCGCGCCGCGGGATCCGTGACAACGTAGCCCGTGGCGTCGAGTGGGCGCGTCATGACTGGCTCGTGCCAAGCCATCGTCACAGTAGTGGTCGGCGGATACTCCAGGGCACTGAGCGCCTTCGCGGGATCTGGCGCAATCGTCGCAAGCAACTCCGCCGCCGAAGCAGCTGGCGTGGCGATGATCACAGCGTCAGCGATGTGCGAGCCATTCGTTGCCTCGGTTTTCCATCTGCCGTCTTCCGCGGATAGCGCGCAGATGCCGGAGCTGGTGACCACCGTGACGCTCGCCAGAGCCGCGCACGACACGTCAACCAGCTCACGCATGCCTTCACGAAAGGTCAGAAGCTCATCCGTGAACTGCGTGGCGGCGGGAACGAGATTCGTCCCGCGCTTCTCGTACGAAGGAAGTCCACGAGGATTGACCGTGACAACCCGGTCGCCGAGTCGCAGCGCATCGAAGAGGTGCGTGGCGCGGAGCTTCGCGCCGATGCAGACGTCCGCGCCACCATCGACCACGCAGCCGGCGACCATCTCGCCGTCGATCTTCCCGCCGAATCTTGCGGCCGCATCCACAAGAGTGATCCGGCAGTCTGCGTTGACTGCCCGAAGTCGCAGTGCAGCCGCAATGCCGGCGATTCCGGCACCGACGATCAGGACGTGCCGTGCCGAGTCAGTGGGTGCGGCGTCGGTCACGTCCATCCCGCGGTCGCTGCCCTGTCGCTGATGATGGATGCGAGCTGCGCGAGAAAACGGGGATCGTCGTTCAACGATGGCGGGCGCTCGAGTCGCATGCCGAGGCCGCGCGCAACGTTTTGGGCGTCCACGTCGATGTCGTAAAGGATCTCGACGTGATCGCACACGAAGCCAACCGGCACACTCACAACGTTTTGGATACCGCGTTCCGCCAGCGCGGCGAGATGATCGGGATACGTGGGACCGAGCCAGGGCTCGGGGCTGCGACCCGCCGACTGATAGCTCCAGGACCAGCCTTCGTCGCCAATCCCCGCCGCGGCTGCGATCAGCGCCGCGGTTTCGTGAACCTGCGAATCATACGGATCACCCGCCTTCACTATGCGCTCCGGGAGGCTGTGCGCGCTGAAAACAACGTGGACCGAGTTCCGCTCGTTCTCTGGCCACCGTTCGATTCCAGCGCGCACTCGGTTCGCGAGCGGCTCGATGAGTCCAGGTGCCGTGTGATAGCTGTCGATGTTAGCGAACTCCATGGAAGCGCGGTACATGTCGAGGCCGGCGGCGATCTTGGACTGATACCGCGCGATGCTCATTCCGCTGTAGTGCGGCGCGAGCACCATGCTGACTGCGCGTGTGATGCCATCCTCCGCCATGCGACCGACGGTATCCTCGATCCACGGCGCCCAGTGTCGCATTCCGACGTACACTCTAAAGCGGGAAGGCGAGCCACGCGGATTCAGGACACGCTCCACGCCGTCCACCTGGAGTTGCGTGAGGCGCGCGATGGGCGAGCAGCCACCGATTGCTTCATAGTTGCGCGTGATCTCCGCGAGCACCGCCGGCGTCGTCGGGCGCCCGTCGCGGATGTCAGCGAGATAGCCGGGAATGTCGGCGATCGAGTCGGGACCGCCATACGCCATTAGCAGAACGCCGATCGGAGATTGCGTCACGGCCGGCCTAATCAAGGCGGGCCGTCGCGGTGCGCGCATGTACGTGGTCTACCAACCTTCGGACGTTGTCCACCGGGGTCGCCGGAATGATGCCGTGTCCGAGATTGAAAATGTGGCCGGGGGCGGGTCCGGCCCGTTCAAGTACGTCATCGATCTGCGCGCCAAGCTCGCGCCACGGCGCCAGCAACGTGATGGGATCGAGATTGCCCATGATCGCGTGAGTGGCGCCAAACCTCGCGCGCACGGTGTCGAGCGGCGTGCGCCAGTCTATTCCGAGCACGTCGCCGCCGCAGGCGATCACAAGATCAGTCATCGCCCCCGTTCCAGTGCCGAAGTTGATCACGGGGACGTCAGCAACAGCGATCGCCTTGAAGAGTGCGGTATTGTAGGGCTGCACGTAGCGTGCATAGTCGTACGGGCTCAACGCACCGGCCCATGAATCGAAAACCTGAAGTACGTCGGCACCAGCTCGTGCCTGGGCAATGAGATAGTCGGCAAGAACGGTGACGAGTCGTCGCATCAATCTGTTCCATGCCGCCGGCTCGCTGTACATGAACGACTTGGCAACGTCGTATCGCTGCGAGCCGCCACCTTCGATCGCGTAGCACGCCAGTGTGAACGGTGCTCCGGCGAACCCGATGAGCGCCGTGGTCGGCGGCAGTTCCGCGCGCACGAGCTTCAGCGCGCCAAGCGTGCCCTGCATGGTCTCCTCGGCGGGCGGTGTGCCCAGCACGTCCACGTCGCGCGAAGTGCGAACCGGATTGGCGATTCGCGGTCCGGCACCCGACACGAAGTCGAGCTGCAGTCCCATGCCTATGAGCGGAGGAAGGATGTCGGAAAAGATTATGGCGGCATCCACGCCGAGCGCCTTGACCGGCTGGAGCGTTATCTCCGCTGCGACCGCTGGATCGCCGATCGCCTGGAGCATGGTCTGCCGCGAGCGTATTGCCCGGTACTCCGGCATGTACCTGCCTGCCTGACGCATGAGCCAGACCGGCGTGTGAGGAACCGGTTCACGTCTGCACGCGCGGACCAACACGGAATCCGCGCCGGCGCTGCGCACCGGCTGCGGTCGTAAAGGCGCGCCGGGCCGCGAAGCGGATGATGCAGCCGCCGTCACGTCGTCGCCGACTCCCGGAGTTACTGTCGAAGCCATTCGGCGACGTCTCGTGCGTGGTAAGTGATTATCAGCGCCGCTCCAGCGCGACGCATCGAGGTGAGCAACTCCAGGACGATCGCACGCTCGTCGATCCAGTCAGCCATCGCGGCTGCCTTTACCATGGCGTACTCACCGCTCACGTTGTACGCCACGAGCGGAACGCCCGGATGTGCGAAGCTCACCAGGCTCACGATGTCCAGATACGCCAGCGCGGGCTTCACCATCAGAAAATCCGCGCCCTCGGCAACATCCAGCGCAGCCTCGCGCAATGCGACGCCGGCGTTCGCCGGGTCAAGCTGATGCGTCCGACGGTCACCGAACGCAGGAGCCCCGCCGGCCGCTTCACGGAATGGGCCATAGAAAGCGGACGAATACTTCACCGCGTATGCCATGATCCCCACGTTATCGAAGCCAGCGTCGTCGAGCGCTTTCCGGATCGCGCCAACGGCGCCGTCGATCATCCCGCTCGGCGCGACGATATCAGCACCAGCCGAGGCGTGCGATACCGCGATCCGGGCGAGCACGTCAAGTGTCTCGTCGTTCAGGAGGCTGTGATCATCGGCGAGCAGCCCGCAATGACCGTGCGTTGTGTATTCGCACATGCAGACGTCTGTTATCACCACGAGTTCCGGGGCGTGCGTCTTCAAAGTACGGATCGCCCGCTGCACAGCTCCATCGCTCGCGTAGCTCTCGCTTCCGCTGGCGTCCTTCCGTGTCGTGGCCGGTACGCCGAACAGAATCACCGACCGCACGCCGAGGGCGAGAAGCTCGTCGGCCGCATCAGATACGAGATCCACCGACAACCGGCTGACACCAGGCATGGATTCGATCGGCTGGCTTACGCCACTGCCGTCCGTCACGAAGATCGGAGCGATAAGGTGCTCGGGAGCGAGACTCGTTTCTCGCACCATGAGGCGTAACGCCTCGCTGGACCGCAGCCTGCGGAGTCGGACGCGTGGATATTCGCCCGTCATCTGCCGCGCGAAGTGAGCGACAGGACTCGCGTGTCCACCGGCGCGGCGGGCAGCTCGGTGAGGGCGGCAACAAGACCCTCGAGCGTGAACATGGGGGCAACCCCGTGGACCGCGAGGCCGGCTTCGCGCGCGGCCAGCGCAGTGACAGGTCCTATGCAGACGATTCGCGCGGTGGTCTCCGTTCCGAATTCCGTGACGAAAGCGCGCACGGCCGACGGACTCGTGAATGTCACCGCATCCGCGGCGGTGACGGCAAGCCGCATGCTCCCGCTCACTGGCAACGGAATCGTGTCATAGAGTATGCGCTCCACGATCTCCGCGCCCCGGGCACGGAGCGTATCGGACAGAACGGATCGCGCCCCTGCGGCACGAGGCCATAGTATGCGATGTCCCGAAACGTCGCCGAGTGCGTTGGCCAGCGATTCGGCGATGAACTCGGGAGCGATGAGCGCCGAATTCCCTCCGGATTCCGCAACGGCGCGGGCCGTTGCCGGTCCGACCGAGGCGATTCGCCGGTGGGAGCGCAAAGCGTTCCGGGCGTCGGAATCCAGCTGCGCAGCGAACATGCGCACGCCGTTTGCACTCGTGAACACGATCCAGTCGAAGTCGGCGATTACCACGGCAGGTTGTGTGCTATCCGCTGCGACGGGAGCGATGCCGATGAGCGGCACTACCAATGGCTCAGCTCCCGCGCGGCGCAGTGCAGTGGCGAGAGGGCCGTCATCCTTCTCGGAGCGCGTGACGACCACGCGCTTTCCAGCGAGTGGAGCCGTCACGTCGCGGCCGAGCGAAGTGAGGAATGCAGCTCGGCGTCCACTGCATTGTGGAGGTCCACGTCGTCGATATCGGCGAGAATCGCGAGCGCAACCGGGTCGTCCGCGCGGCACTGCACGGCCAGCGCGCCCTGTCCCGCTGCGGGTGGCATGATGTCAGTCCCGAAAATCTGTGTTACGTGATCCCGAAGACCGAGGCGGTCGAGGCCCGCAAGAGCGAGAACCGCCGCGTCATATTCGCCCGCAAGAACCATCGCGACGCGCGCATCGACCGGACCTCGGATGGGTTTGACCAGCAGCTCGGGCCGGAGCGAAAGGACTGCGGCCGCGCGCCGTTCGCTGGACGTACCCACTACTGCACCCGAGGGCAGGTCGGCGAGGGTCAGCGGCCGCGCGCAGACCAGAGCCTCACGCGGATCGGCGCGGACCGGCACCGCGGCTATCACCAGTCCGGCAACGGGCTCGGCCGCCAGATCCTTGTACGAGTGAACGGCCGCGTCGATGTCGCCCTCCGTTAGTGCGCGTTCGATCGCATCGGTGAAGGCGTCGGCGGCAAGTTGCGGCGTGGGGACGTGGAGCATGGTGTCACCGGATGCTTCGAACTCCTGCAGCTCGAAAATGATCGCGGGATGCGACGCCCGCATCAGCTCCACCACGATATTTGCCTGATGCAGGGCCAGCCTGGAACGCCGCGTCCCCACCTTGAACTTGCGCGTGATCATGCCACCGCCACAGAACGTCGCGCAGTGGTGATCACGCGCCGCGCAAGCCTGTCCGAAAGAGTTCCAAGCTCTTCTTCCACCAGGCGCTCCACTCCTGGCACGACTGCTCGCCGCTCGCAGTGTGCGGCCGCGATGTAGGGTGCGAGATCGTCGATTCCGATGAGCTGCGTGCCGGCAACGCGACGGACATTGACATCCACGTTGCGGGGGAGTGAAACGTCGACGATGGTAAGCCCTCGTTCGGCACGCTGTATCATGGCCGATTCGACAAGGTCGTGATGAATGAACGGAAGGGTCGCGCGTGTCGCCGCGATTACGATGTCGGCCGCGCATATAGCCTCGCCGAGCGACTCCAGTCCGCACGCGTCGGCGCCATGCGGCGCTCCGACCTCTCGAGCCGACTCGATGCTCCGGTTCGCCACGATTACGCGCTTCGGCGCGTGAGCGCTCAGCGCGCGCAATGCCAGATCTGCAATTTCGCCGGCGCCCACAATCACAACTGTGCGACCCGCGATGCCCTTCGCCTCCGCGGCCGCAGCATCAATGGCGGCCGACCCGAGACTCGCGGCCTGAAGCCGGCCCCAGACGGCGCGGCGTGCGCGCTCGCCAGCGTGAACCGCTCCTCTCAGCGTTAGCTTGAGCATTGGTGACGCCGCGTGCGTCGCTACCGACTGCTTGAGCGACACCGCTACCTGCGAAACTATCTGTGTCTCTCCGAGAACCACTGAATCGAGACCGGTCGCCACTCTATACAGATGCCTCGCCGCGTCCATTCCGGTAAGGACGAACGCGTGGGGAGCAATGTCGGCGGGGGGAATCCCGCACACCGAGGCCCACCACTGAAGCAGCAACTCGGTCCCATACTCGGACTTCCGTGGCAGCTCGGCGTACAACTCCGTACGGTGGCACGTGGATATGATTGCTACACGCTCGATACGGCAATCACGGCGCGCGGCAACCAGTGCCTCCCTGAGTCGTGGCGCCGAGAATGCCGCGCGCTCGCGCAGCTCGGCGGCAGCCGTTCGGTGGCTGATTCCGATGCAATCCAGTGTGGCGCACGGCTGAGGCGCTTCTTCCGCTACTTCACTTACCAAGTGGGCTTTCCGCAGGGGCAAAGGGGAGACGCCGAAAGTTGCAATTGCGCCCGACCGTACGGTATCCGGGTGACTACGGAGCTAGGTCTAACGCCCGGCTCACTGGCGACGTATGAATTAGTACGTCCATCACCGACAACCCGCAGACCCGCTCCCGTGAACCGACCGCGCACCACACCGTTGACCATCCTGGCGGCATCCAATTCAAGCATGATGCCAGTCCGAATCGGCGCCGTATTGCTCCTCGCTCTTCTTCCTGGCGCATGCAGCCAGGCGACGAGCCGACCTCCCGCGCAGGATGTGGCGACCACGGTAGTTCACCCGGCGTTCCCCGAAGGGTGGGCGGAGAAGCGGGAACGGCGGCCGTCGATCGCCAGTCACGGGATGGTGGTGACCAACAGTCCGCTGGCCAGCGAAGCCGGCGCCGAGGTCCTCCGGAGGGGCGGCAACGCCGTGGACGCCGCCGTCGCCGTGGGGTTCGCCCTCGAGGTGACGTACCCGTTTGCCGGCAACGTCGGCGGCGGTGGATTCATGGTGATCCGGCTCGCGAACGGCCAGGCCATCACAGTCGACTATCGTGAGACCGCTCCGGCTTCGGCAACCCGCGACATGTTCGTGGAGAACGGAAAGCTCACTGACCGAAGCACGATCGGGGGACTGGCGTCGGGAGTACCGGGCTCGGTAGCCGGAATGGCTGCCGCGCTCGCGAAGTACGGCACGATGTCGTTGCGCGACGTGATGCAGCCAGCGATACGACTGGCCGCCGACGGTTTCGTGGTGGACAGCGCGCTATCGCGCTCGCTGCGCTCCAGCTCCTCGCTGATCAGGAAGTTCGCTGGCGCGTCGGTGTTCTTTCCCAATGGCGTTGCGCTGCCGCCCGGTGCAAGGCTTCGCCAACCGCAGCTGGCGCACACGCTCACCCTGATTGCCGAGCGCGGGCCATCAGGGTTCTACGAAGGACCCGTCGCAGACGCGATCGTCGCGCAGATGAAGCGCGACGGCGGCATAATCACTCTCGCGGATCTTGCAGCGTACCGGCCGGTGATGCGCCAGCCAATCGTGGGTGAATACCGCGGTTATACGCTGTTCGCCATGCCGCCGTCGTCGAGCGGCGGGGTGACGATGATCGAGATACTCAACCAGCTCGAGACGTTCGAGGCGATGCCCGCATTCAACAGCGCCGAATACAAGCACCTGCTCGCTGAAACGTTCCAGCGCGCCTTCATAGACCGCAATACAAAGCTCGGCGACCCGGCGTTCGTTACGAATCCAATCGAGCACCTCACGGACAAGGCCTACGCCCGCCAGCTCGCATCGACGATCGCTCCTGATCGCGCGACGCAGCCACCCGATTTCAGCGTGGCCGCGGAGCCGATACACACGACGCACTATTCCGTCGTGGATGGCGCTGGCAACGCGGTCTCCACCACGACCACTCTGAATAGCGGCTACGGCTCCGGCGTATTCGTTGCTGACGGTGGGTTTTTCATGAATGACGAGATGGACGACTTCGCCGCACAGCCAGGCAAGCCCAATCAGTTCGGTCTGGTTCAGGGCGAGGTCAACGCCATTCAGCCCGGCAAGCGAATGCTGAGTGCCATGTCACCGACGATCGTCGTCGATCCACAGGGACGGTTGATGATGGTAATTGGCGCTGCGGGCGGACCAACGATCATCACCGGTGTGGCGCAGGTAATTCTGAACGTGATCGATCAGCACATGTCGCTTCCCGACGCGATGTTCGCACCGCGGGTGCACGAGCAGGCGTGGCCCGACGCGATCACCTACGAGGCCGGTGGGCTGTCTCACTCTGCGATCGATTCGTTGCAAGCGATGGGTCACAAGCTTCGCGCGACTACTTCGCTGACGAACGTGAACGCCATCATGCGCGGTGCGGATGGCCGCTGGGTCGGCGTCTACGAGCCTAGGGCTACCGGGGCCGCTGTCGGATACTGAGCAGCCGGCTCACGGCAGCGTTGCTGCGGCTCGCATAAGCCTCAACCGCTGCTCGCGCCATTAAGCTTTCGAGTCTTTCAGCAGCTCGGCCTGTAATTCGTGGCGGGCGTCGACGATGCGCTGCCGAATCCCCTCGCGGAGGCTCGGTATGTCCGCCGTCGTGAGGCCGGTGGTCTCGACGGGCGCGAGCACCCGGCAGATCGCGTTCGCGCGGCGAAAGCTGAACGATCCCTTCGCCATCGCGTAGCGCGTTCCGGCGATGGCGAGCGGAATGATCGGCGTCCCCGTGGATACGGCAAGCTGGAAGGCTCCGTCCTTGAACGGGAGCAGCTCATCCGATCTGGTTCTGGTCCCTTCGGGAAAGATCATCACCGATACGTTCTTGGAGAGACGGTCCCGGCACGCTTCAAGTGCTTGCATTCCGCTTCCGCGATTCCCGCGAATGATGGGAATGTCTCCGGCCATGCGCATCATCCAGCCCATCACGGGTATGCGAAAGATCGTGTCCTTTGCGAGCCACTTCATTTCCCAGCGCAGGTGCGAGACTAGAAATATGTCGGCGTAGCTCTCGTGGTTGGCGACCACCACGTACGGCCGCCGAGGGTCGTGAATCTCGACACCACTGGTGTGGAAGTGCCAGTACGGATTCAGCCATGTCGCCGCGACCGCGAGATGCCGGAAGGCGCGACCCGCCGCGTACCGGCCGGGATCGAACGGTGCAGTAAAGAGCCAGACGATGGAGACGTACAAAAAGCCAAGGATTACAACGAGTACCGTCGCCGTCCACACCCACGCGTTTACCAGACGTTGCATGACGAGAAATTTGTAACGCCACCGTCCGCCCCGGAAGTCTCGTTCAATGTTC
>JBBRBY010000068.1:0-14234 GCA_038205315.1 Gemmatimonadales bacterium
GGTTCTTCACGGAATACCGGGGAAAGCAGCCCGGATTTTGAGGAAGAAGTAGGCGTCATCCCGGTAGCCGTATGCCATGCGCTTCAAGACCTTGATCTTGTTGTTGATCCCTTCGAGGATGCCGGTGTGAAGCGGATATCGGCAGTGGCTGATCACGCCCTCGATACGTGCCGATAGGTTCTCGGCGAATGCCACGAGAGCTGGAATGCGACTGGCTCTCGCACGTCGATACCACTCCTGCCAGAAACGACGCGCAGCACCGGGATAGCGGAAGCGCCAGAGCTGCTTGAGATCATCCTTCAGCACGTAGACCACAAAGAGCGCACGATTCGCCTTGAGCAACTCGCGCAGGCGAATGCGGTCGGCGCTACTCGTTACGTTCTCTCGATTGCGCAACAGCAGCCAGCGCGTGCCCTTGATGACGCGCCTGCGCCTGCGAATCGCCATCTGGTTCTTCCCGGCCGCCCGTGCTATGCGATTGGTCTCATCCACACGGACGCGGTCTATGACCTCGCGGCCATACTTTGCCACCACGTGGAAGAGATCATACACGATCCGAGCCTGTGGACACTGCGCCCGGACTTCCTCCGTGTACGCCGTGCTCATGTCGATCACCACCGCAGTGATCCGCGCACAGCCAGCCGGACCAAGGAGTGCAAAGAACGCACGCAGATCCTCTCTTCCACGTCCACGGCCCACCCAGAGCACGCGTTTTGTAGTCGGTTCGACGACGACCGTGGCATAGCGGTGTCCGCGCTGGATCGCAAATTCGTCAATGGCGATCACGCGCACATCGGAGAGGTCCACGGGCCCGAGCCGTCGCTCGAGGGCGCGCTGATCGATCTGCTTGACCGTCTCCCATCCGACACCGAACCACTCAGCGACATGCTTGATCGGAAGTACGTGCGCCAGACGGGCAATTGCCTCAGCTAGTTTGGTCGTCATGCGCTGATACCGGTCCAGCCACGGCACCGCTTCCACGGTCGGCCCGCAGCGCGGGCATTCGAGCCGTGCACGCGGGAACACGAGCCAGGTCTCCGCCTCCATGATCGGAAGATCGCGCACTCGCCGCTCGGAGACGTCGTGCACGACATCCACAACCTCACCGCATCGACTGCAGCGCTTCGGTGCACCACGCACCGGCTCGAGCTTGAGAACGATCTCAGGAATTGGGTGTGTCTCGCTTACAGCTGTGCGCGTAGCTCCTACGAGCTCGAACCCTTCCCAGCCGCCGAGCAACGCCGTGATCTCCTCGTATGCCATCGGTCGCCTCCGTACCCGATAGCATGCATCCGAGAAAGACCGCTGTCACCCCAAAATCCCTAAATTCCGTGAAGAACCAAAAAAAAGCCTCACTGGTACGGCGTTGTCGCGAGATGACAAATCATCCTATCGCGGCGATCTGCCGCACGCTGATGATCGGCCGCGCGACACCGTACCGAGGTACGCACGGACGTCCTGCGCAGTACGCGAAGGCGGATGATCCCGCCGTCGCCGCACAGATCCGCGAGGTTATCCGCCAGCGTGGTGCCTATGGCTATCGGCGTGTTACCGCGATGGTGAATCGCACCTTTGATACCGCGTACAATCGCAAACGCATTCGTCGCGTGATGGAGATCAACGCGTGGAACTTGCCGCGACCGGGACGTCGGCGGAGTGGTCGTGCGCACACCGGTCGGATCATACGCGGGAGTTCAAACGAGCGCTGGTCGAGTGACACGCTTGAGATCTCGTGCTGGAACGGCGAGCTAGTGGAGCTGGGCTTCATTCTGGATTGTCATGATCGCGAAGCAATCGCGCACGTAGCTGTACCGCGGAAGTATCGCTCTATCGACGTACAGCAACTTCTCACACTTGCTGTACGTGCGCGCTTCGACAGTGAGCTCCCCGCCGAGCGCGTGCAATTCCTGAGCGATAATGGCAGCATCTACACCGCGCTGGACACTGTGTGCACCGCCGAGCGGCTCGGTCTTATGCCGGTTACGACGCCCGCGTATAGTCCGCAGTCGAACGGGATGTCAGAGGCATTCGTGAACACGCTCCGGCGGGACTACCTCGATGGGGCGGATCGTAGTACAGCGGCCGCGGTGCTCGATCAGATCCCGGGCTGGACTACGGATTACAATGGCGTCGCTCCACACTCGGCGCTCAACTATCGCTCGCCGACGGAGTACCGGCAACTGAGAACCGAACGGCCAGGGAGCGAGCTACTGGTGGGTAAGCAGGACAGTCAGGCGGCGAACGTCGCCGGGCCAAAAGAGCGCACTATGCGCTCCTGAATCTGTCTCACGAAACGGGGAGCAGAGCATCCGGCCGAAGCGTGAATACCGAGCCCGTCGGGCGCACGGAGCGCGTGATAAAGCGATTCGTACTGATAGCCGCAGCTTCAAGTACGCCAATTTGCGTCCCGTCCACCCACAAGAATAGTGTGCCGGTCCGCATCGATCCAGCTCCGTCGCGAGCACTGTCATGGTTGGAATAGAACCGCGCGCTGACCCAGAAGACGACTGTGGGCGTTTCTTGACATTCATTCACGGCGCTGCGTCAGCCGAGTCAGCGCCGTGCTAATGCAGCTAGCCCAGCATTTACTTCGCGGCCCTAGGGCATTCGGCGCTAGTTGACTGGCCAATGGAGACTAGATGCCACTTGATCCGCGCAACAAGGTTTGGCCCGATGGAAGCGAAGGCAACGACACAGGCGCTCGCACAGACATGCGGCGGAAAGACCGGTACCTGAGCAACGGACGCCGCCGAATGCGCATGCGTCAGCACTCCAACGAAGGCGTGCCCACCGACGAGACACACAGTCAATCCCCAAGCCATCAGCAGCTGCGGCCATTCCAAGTATACGGGCTGGCGAACCTGATCGATCCCTCCTGGCACCGCGTGCGATGCGATCCAATAAAGGACTCGGCGCTTCAGGCTCTTCGTCCAATTGGCTGTGCCAGTAAGTCTGTAATTAAACGCGTAGTAGTCGTTGTTTGGGTAAGCTGCCGTTGCGTGGGAGATTATACTGCGCAGGCATGGCTCTGCGCCTGCACGCAACTCGGAAATACCCAACGGCCATCCCTCACGGTCGACAAAGTAAAGACCGTACTTTGGATCAATTATCAACGGCGCTCCCCCACAGTTGACCTCGACAAGACAGTGCTGTGCGCGGCCGCTGCGATGATATAGAGTGGCTTGCGCAGCGGAAATCCCAAGGCTGTGAAGTGCGACAACGGCTATGCGTGACTTCCCTGAACAACATCCACCTCCCCGGATCACGCCGGCCGGAGACGCGCCGAGGGAGGCCAGCAACGGAAGCCTTACGAAGCTTCGGTCGTCGGGAAGATCGGGCACCTTCAGGAACACCGTCTCGCAGACTGCGAGCGCCGTATCGAGAGCTCGCTCACCGCGTCGCGTAAGCGCAGCGGACTCTGCGAAGCCGCGCACGACGCGCATTTCTACGTGGAAGTGCAGTAAAAGCCCGCCGATGGTGATGACAACGATGACATCTAGAAAGAGTAGTAGCATCATTTGGCCGAAGTCTCGGCGAGCGGAAGATTGCGTTTGCGACAAAAAAACAGCACGGCTAGGCTATCCGTCTGGAAGGCGCTTCGGGGAGCAAGATCGCGGGGGCACCAATTGCTTGTGTGGGCGGGTGAATTGATGCCCACCAAGGGGTGCGCCGAAGCGGAAAGTGAGCCCGGGCGACGGAGTTTACCCGACGGGGCGCCCGAGCCCTTTGAAGACCGGCGTTTGCCTCGCGGTACTGGATACCTGACAAATGCGCCGTAGCCAAACCTATGGTGACATACAGGTAAGCGAAATAGGTGGCAGACACAAACGAGCCGGACACTACGAACGCTAGAAGCGATCCCATCAGAGTACGCGCAAAGGCAACGTCATCTGGCGTGACGGAGGACATGCGAGGGCCGCCTTCGCGAATCCTGCCGAGCAACACGAACGACGCAACGAACATAGTCACATACGTCAGAAGCCCCCCTACGCCTAATTCGGCGCCGACCAACACAAACGAATTATGTGCTGTTGACCACTTGAGCCCCGCACCACGAGCGGCGTACTCACGTGAAAGCTCGGAGATTGTGCCCTCGGCTTGCGGAAAATTTGATGCACCTACGCCGAGCGCCGGATGGCTGAGCATGTATCCTACTCCGCGCTTCCATATTGCCTTGCGTCCGATGTCTTCGGTGGAATTGGCGTCTTGCGATGGGTGGAGCAGTGTGCGCATCTGCGTCCAGTAGGTCGCCGGCGCAAAAATCAGAAAGAGGCAAGCGCCCGCCGCCACGGCGCCAAGCCTCACATGGAGCGGTATTGCATGCATCGCTGTGACGATGAATATTGCCACAGCGATCAGCCCGAGGAACCCGCCACGCGACCCGCTCTTGATGATCATACAGGCGAACAACAGAAGCGCATAGATCGAAAACAGTCGCCGAATAAGGGTCACGCCCGGTCGCGCGAAGTAAACTGCGAACGGAATGCTCGCGGCGACGATTAAGGCGAAATCGTTCGCGTCGTAGAATACCAGGTCGCTAAGTCGTCCACCGGGACCGATGGGGATGGTGACGTATACCCAAGTGCAGTAGACTACTGCGCCGACAAGGTGAGCGAAGGTGAGCCATTCAAGGTCCCGATACGTGCGGATGCTAGTCGCGACACCAGTGAGGAGTAGCAGCGTTGGGCCAAAGTCCTTCGTCACGAAGGTAAAAGCGCGGCCAGGATACAGGCTGAAGGGCAAGCCCACGATCATCAATCCAAAAAGAACGAAAGGAGCCAAGAGCACCTTCGACCGAGTAAGCCGCGGCGGCGCGCTAGACAGGTAGTTGAGTAAGACCATCATCGCTAGTGCGACCTCAACCACAATCGATAGCTGCAGCCTTCCCAGCACTGGCCAGAGAATGTGAACCCGCCACACGGAAAACCAGATCATAACCAGACTCAGATACATGAGGATTCGCCGCTGTGGTTGGGTCGTTGGCGGCCTACTCAATTGCTTGTCCTCGGTGAGCTTCGCGCTGAAAAGAGGCTGAATGGCAGCTGCAGCTTACCGCGCACACCACCGATGTCCGACCACCGGTACAGGTGCCGCGCATCGGCTCCTCGATCGTATAAAAAGCCCCCCGGCTTTCGCGATCATGTAGGGCGAGAACTGTGGTATTGGTGCGACGATCCATTGCGTGGGCGCGACAGGTTTTTACAGGCTGTGAAACAGGCTGGTCAGCATGCTCTATAGAAGTGACGCGACCGATCGCGCGTTTTCCGAAAACTTATGGGGCACGTGTCGCGCCGTTATCACTGGAGCGTTCGCTTAACGGCGTTGTGGGTTTCCGTGACGAACTTCCGTACCCGTCGAAAACACCGTGCGAGGTAGGCGATCGAGGCGAGCTGCTGACGATCCGGGGCTATGTCGTGCTCGCGAAAACGCGTCGTCGTAGTCCCGTCACGTCATGAGTTGGCGCGGGTGACATTCTGGCGGTCGTGTCGATGATATCCAATGGCGCCAAGCTCCTCGTCAGTATGGAGCGCAGCACAGAAGGCCTACGCAACCGTTGCGTAGGCCTTCTGCTGTCAACTCCTTTGCGCGCCACGATCGGGATCTAATCGTTAGGCGTTCGGCGTGATCGCTGCTTCGCCGTCACGACAGCTATCAGAAGTTACCGGCGAGTCCGAACGGGTTTGGGTGCTGTTGTCCGTCGACGACTTCCCACTGCCCGTACCAGAGTGCTTCGGTCTGGCCGGCCGCACGGACCTGATTGAAGTTGAGCCCCAGCATCACGTAACCGATCTGGGCCATGTTGTAGCCAGCCAGCGATGTGGATGTAGAAGTGGCGCGGAGGACGGGTGTGTCTCCGTCCTTTGCGATCCAGAGGCGAGCGATTGAGGTGGTTGGTGAGGTGGTCTGGTACTCGACTATGTAATCGTACCAGTTGCCGTCCGACCACTCGTTGACGATGTTGCCGCCGATTCCGAACTGGTTGGGAGTCGATGTCGGAGTGTTGCTGCCGTCAGCCAACAGTGTCCCATAGTACAGCTGGTACTGGCTGGTGTTGGTAATCTCAACACGACCGCTTCCATAGGAGGCAGCGTAACCCCAGCCGAGCAGTTTGTACGCGTTGGAGCTGTTGGTGAGTGTTCCAGTGGTAGTGAAGCCATGGCTGAATCTGATCTTGGCCCTGAGCCACATGGTTGACAGCGGGTGCGGAAGCGGCACCCAGAGACCTGGAATGTTGGGCACTCCGCCCGGAGCGTTGTACTTGACCGTTGCGTGGCCATTGTAACGCACGGCCTGATCGAGTTCTGCGAGATTGGCGTCGTGGCCGTCGCGATAGAGAGCCGTCTGCCAGTTTCCGGTCCCGCCGATGTTGACGGTGATGTTGTTCTGAAGAGCGGCAGTGTTGGCGTATCCGGTGTAATCATCGGAGATCAGTGCCAAGCCTGACAGCCCAGGTCCTGTGGAACTCGACGGAACGCTCGGAGCCGTCGACGCTGGTGGCGTTGACGGAGTTGACGCGGGCGGAGGTGTTACCGCAGGTGGCGGCGTTGTCGGCACTGCCGGGACGGGCGTAGCCGGAGCAGCGGGAAGCGGTGGTACTGTTGCAGCTGGTGGTGTTGCAGCTGGTGGTGTTGCAGCTGGTGGTGTTGCGGCTGGTGGTGTTGCGGCTGGTGGCGTTGCAGCCGGCGGTGTTGCGGCTGGTGGTGTTGCGGCTGGTGGTGTTGCAGCTGGTGGTGTTGCGGCTGGTGGTGTTGCGGCTGGTGGCGTTGCAGCTGGTGGTGTTGCAGCTGGTGGTGTTGCAGCCGGTGGTGTTGCAGCCGGTGTTGCTGGAGCTGGCGTTGCTGGAGCTGGCGTTGCTGGAGCTGGCGTTGCGGAATCACTCGGTGCCGCCGCCGGAGTCGGAGCTGCTGGTTGGGCTCCGGTACCCACCATTACCAGACTCGACGCAGTCTGCACCCCTGCGACTGCGGTTATGGTGGCAACACCGTTGTGAAGCCCGGTGACGATTCCCGCTCCTGACACCTTTGCGATCGTCGTATCGCTGGATTCCCAACGAGCCGAAACGAAGCGGACGCCGATCATCTGCTGGCCGCTCGCATCGACCACACTTGTGGCGAGGTGAACGGTGCCGCCGATCCCGACGGTCGATACGTTAGGCGCCACCTGTACAATGGCAGCCGGCGGGAGCGAATACCCCGCTGACGTCAGGTCCGTCACGTCGGACCCGTTCTTGTTGACGTCGGAGCCGGCGCACGCAGCGGCGGCAAGAATAAGTGCAATAAGCACTGGTCTGGTACTAAAGTTCACAGTCTGGTCCTCGAGTGGTACGCCGTTCGGAAGCCCGACTAGCATGGCGTGCCTGAGCACGCTTTAGCCTCGTGGTTTTGCGTCCCCGTCTTTCGGCGGGTTTGCCTTTGTCGTGGCCCCTGAGGGCCTAACTGCTAGGGAAGGGCGAGCTACCTGGCTTCATCGATCCCGGTACTGAACGATCAAGTCCGGATATGGTAACCCTTGGCGGGGAGTTTCGTTCTCCGTCAGTTGTGGGCGGTGCGGTCAAGGGTGCCCAGTAGCACGGTCGTATCGTGGTCCCAGTTGTACCGTTGCCTGACGGCAATTCGCCCCGCGCCCCCAAATGTTTCTCTGGCGCCAGCTGCCGTCGCTCGCTCGATGGCGTCAGCCATGTCCGATGCATCGCCCGACCTGAAAATGCATCCCGCGCCTGTCTCCGCCAAAATCCGGGCGCACGGAGCGGCGTTGGAGCTAACCACCGGCAGGCCGGCGGCCATGTAGTCGAACAGCTTGTTCGGGATCGTAGTATCCCACGAATCGTTCTTCCGGTGCGGCATCAGGCCGGCATCCGATTCAGCGACGATTCGAAGGGCCTCGGCGTGCGACTGGATGAAGCCCAGGAACTCCACGTCGGAATCGTCCAGGCCCCGGGCGTCACGGCGCGCCCGGATCAGCGCTTCGTCGCGGCCGCGGCCGATCACTCGCAGCCTTACGCGCTTCCCGCGCGCCTTGAGTAGTGCAATCGCGTCGATGGATTCGAGCAGCCCGCGTACCACCTCGAGATTCCCCATGTAAACGATGTCGGTGGTTTCACGCGGCACTAACTGCGTGACCGCATCATCCAGGCGGGCAAGAGGGGGGGTGTTCGAGACGATCGTGATCCTGTCGCGTCGAACGCCGAGTGCCGCTACTCGATCAGCGGACTCCTCAACTACGACGACGATATGATCCACGTGGCGGACACACTCCCTTTCGACGAGCGCCGTGAGCGTCGGATTGCGCACGAAGTAATCCAGCGGGGTATGTCGCCCGGTTTCCCAGAGCACCCGCATCATCGCCGGATAGTTCTCCGCCATGTCGAGGATAACCGGGATTCCCAGCTGTTTGCCAACGAAGATCGCGGTGGGGCAGAGTGGCAGATCGCGCACGATGATCAGGTCGGCCGCCGACTCTCGGCACGCGACCTGGATCAGCCGGACCCAGCGCGGATTGAAGAAGGCGGGAAAGCCGAGTAGATCGTCAGCGGACTTCGGGAGAGCCGTCCAGGGCTCCATTCGGCGCACGGTACCTTCGGGCAACGATTCACGTATCGGCTTTCGCGCCTTGTTGCGGGCGGCGATGGTGACCTTGTGGCCTGCGTTGGTCAGGGCCAGCGAAATCTTTTCGGTGCGGACATCCCATGGGTAGTCGGCATCCCATACGTAAACAATCGATCGCGGCCTGGTGCTCATCGTTACGGATGAAGATTCTGTGGTAGAGAGCGGGTCGCGTTCACCCGCGGCATCACTGAGTATCGGACGAGGGGAGTGGGGGCTCATACGCGATCTCGCACCCATTGAGACACTTTCTGGATGTCACGTTCGGACAACAGGTGGTGCGTTGGAAGCGTGACGAGACCCGCTGCGAGCTGCGTCGCGCCTGGAGTGGACTCGCTGCCGTCCGCCAGACACGGTTGCGCCTCTGGCTCCTTCGCGAGCGGACGCGGATAGCCGCGCGCTATTCCGAGGTCGGGCGCGCCCTCAACCACGTGGTCCATCAACACAGGAAACCGCAGATAGCCGGCTTCGCCCGAAGCAATGGGGTGCACGCCTGTCAGAACGCTCGACTCAGCCACCGCGGCGCTCAATCGGCGCGCAACCGCTCGTCGCGCGACGGCAGCCGCTTTCATGCCGCGAAGTGTTCGGGTAAGTAGCGCAGCAGCCGCGCGCGACATGGCGCGCGGCTCTCCGGCCTCGTGGTAAACAGTCTCGCCGAGATGAAGCGCGGGAATCGATGCTGGAAGTCCATAGATGGATGGTCGGCCGAGTAGCCAGCTCGCTTTAGCGACGGCGAGATCTCCGAGTCCCAATGCACGATTACCCAGATCGTGGTCGGTGATCGTGAACGGGGTTTCGTTCCGCGCGAGCAGTGCGCCGCCGCGTCCGGAAGTAGTTCCCTTGCCGCGGCCAAAGCTGAGCACCGCGAGATCGCCGAACGAGCCGGCGGGTCTGCGGTCGATGGTGGCGCACGCGTGTTGCGCGGCGTCCTCGATCACCGGGACGCCGGCCCGGGCTGCGATTGCCATCACCGCGGGCATGTCGGCTGGGAATCCGTAGAGGTGCGCTACAACGATCGCGCAGACGTCGGCGGTGACGACGCGCGTCAGTGAATCCATGTCCGGACTCAGCGTATGCGGATCGATGTCGAAGAATCGAACGCGAACGTCGGCGCGACGCGCCGCGGCGATGAGATCGACGCAAGCGTACGCTGGCATCGCCACCGGAAGCCCTGCTTTCGCCACCATCCGCAGCGCAAGCACGAGTGCTGACGTGCCGCTGTCTGTCAGGAGCACCTGGGCTGCGCCGAACTCTGTCGCGAGCATCGCGCGCACCTCGTCGGTACGATCATTCCCCGAGAGAGCATCCCCCGTAGCGGAGGTAATGTCACTTGCCGTGAGCGCCGACGCGACCGTAAGCTGGTGCCGCAACGGGCTCACGGTATGAACCGGACAATGCGTGGACCGAGCGTGTTGGCGACGCCGAGCGGAAGACGCTTCCAGATCTCAGGACCTCGCGATGCTGCGCCGTGACCCTCGGATGGCGTTGCCGCACCGGCCGCGCGACGCTCATACCACCACAACGGCTGATCCGTGGTTCCCCACTGGGTCTTGAACTTGTGGGTGCTCCCGCCGGGTGTGCAGCGGCCAAAGTTGAATGTGTTGACACCTGCATCGGACACCTGCTTCATCAGCTCCCAGTACACCAGCATGTTCGGCGACATGCGGTTGTATTCCCGGAGCGAGGACGCCCAAGTGATCTCGAACTCTCGCGTGTCACCACTGCCCCAGCTGAAGCCGGCGCCGCATGCGATGGGGCGATTATCATGATACGCGACAGCAAACAGCGCGTCGTCGGCGAATTCTCGCGCGACGGCCTGAAAGAATTTGAACGGCATGACCGGAGTGCCGAGGTCGCGCATGTGACGGGCGAAGATACGGTAGAATGGACCGAGCTGATCGGCTCCCATTCTGACTGTCACCCCTTCCTTCTGTGGCCGGCGTATCTGGCTGCGCAGCTTGGAGCTCAGACGCTTCCACAGCGCGTCGGATCCGCCGGAGCTGTCCATCACCACGGTGATCTTGCGATGCGAGACGTCGAATCCAGCGAGATGGCCTACGCTATGACGGCTGCGCAGCTCGAGAACACCGGCGCCGTCCGCACGTGACATGGCTGCCGCGTGTGCCCCGAGCAATGCTACCGCCTCTGGGGAACCGAGTGGCCCGCCGTAGTTGAGGAAGGGGATTGACACCAGAAAATGTCCGAACAGCGCGCTCTTCACCCGGACCAGCGGAAGCACTCCATGGAGCGCGTCGGTCTGCTCGTCTCTCGCCGCGAGGTACGGCGCGTCATGTCCCATCGACTGCCGCATTATGGTGCGCCAGCCGAGGAGATGATTGTGAGTCCAGCCGATTTGCGCGCGGACGAAATCATCCCACTGTTCGGCGCTTCCGGTGTAACGCTCGACGCGCAACGTCAACCGTTCGCTACGGCTGGCGGTACGACGTCCGGCCGCGGACGGATGGCGCGAAACGATTTTCCATCGGCCGCGAGGCGTTGTGCGATCGACGTGAACTTGAACTCGCTGAGCAGGCGTTCGAGGCGCGGCATCACCTGGTTGATGTTCCGGTAGTGTCGCATTGTGGTAAGCCATGGCACCGGCATCCGCGGCTGATCCATATCGATCTCCCACGGATGGATGTAGAACACGCCTGGAATGCCGGATCGGTCCTTTTCACGGAAAGCCTTGCGAATGATGCTGTAGGGAAAGTGGCGCAGATAGCCGCCGCCGGCGGCGGGAATGCGCTTGCCGAGGAAACGTGTCGTGGTCAGCGGGAACTCCATCAAGTCGCCGCCTTTTCGATGGATCAGATGGGGGAGAGGCGGTGTGGACGGATACCCATAGTTGGAGCGGCTGATGGGGAACAGGCTCGAATCGTAGCGATACCCCGTTTCGAGCAGTGCATCGAACGCCCACTCGTTGCCCGGCGTTATGGAAAAACTGGGTGCACGATATCCGACCACAGGTTGTCCACTCACCTGCTCGAGAATGATGCGTGACGAGTGCGCGTCTTCCCGGAACTGCGCGGGAGTGAGCGACGTCACCTTACGGTGCCACCAGCCGTGCGACGCGATCTCGTGACCGCCGTCGGCGATCCGTCTAACGATCTCCGGATGCCGGTCCGCGACCCAGCCGAGTGTGAAGAACGTGCCGTGCGCATTGTGGCGCGCGAGAAGGTCGAGAATGACGTCGGTGTTGCGTGCGACGCGCGACGGATAGCCGTCCCACGCCGCGCGATCGACAACACCCTCGAATGCATAGACCTGGAAGTAGTCCTCTACATCGACCGTGAAGACGTGCTCTGTTGTCACGGTTCCCTCCGGCCCCTCAGGCGGAGCTGGCGACGCCATCGCGCTCGGCGGAGAACCACCTGAACGTCTCGGCGATTCCGTCTGCGATTGACATCCGGGGAGACCAGCCAAGAACCTGGTGCGCACGATCGGCTAGCAGGACCGACCGGCGGACCTCTCCTGCGCGATCTGGAGCGTGCTCGATGGACGCAGTCATCCCCGACGCATCGCGGACCAGCTCGGCGAGCTGGAGCACACTGGTTTCGACGCCGGTACCGATGTTGAACGACCGGGAATCGAGCGGACCGGCGGGCGGGAGCGGTCTGGTGGCCGCCAGGAAGTTTGCGCGAGCGACATCCGGCGCGTAGACGTAGTCGCGGGTCTGGTTGCCGTCGCCGAACACGGTGAGCTCGCGCCCAGCGAGGACGCGTTCGCAGAAGATCGCGACGACGCCGGCCTCGCCGTGGGAGTCCTGACGTGGGCCGTAAACGTTGCCGTAGCGGAGCGCCACAGTGTCGAGGCCGTGCACACGTGCATAGTAGCCGAGGTACAACTCGACGGAAAGCTTGGCGTTACCGTATGGAGACTGGGGGTCCTTGGCGAAGCTCTCGGGCGTGGGAATTGTCTCCACGTCGCCGTAGAGGGCGCCGCCGGTGGACGAGAAGATGAACCGGGTGGATTTCTTTCCGCTCTGGCGCATGGCCTCGAGCAGGTTGAGGGAGCCGCCGACGTTGACCGCGACATCGTAGGCGGGATCCTCGACGCTTTTCCGCACATCGATCTGCGCGGCCAGGTGGCAGATCACTTCGAATGCACCGTCGCGGATCAGTCGGGCCGCCGAGGGGGAGCGGATATCGTCCTCGAAGAAGGTGACGCCTTCGGGGAGGTTGGCCCGCTTGCCGGATGAGAGGTCGTCGAGGACTGTTACGGAGTATCCCTCGTCAGCGAAGGCACGGACGACGTGGGATCCAATGAAGCCGGCTCCGCCGGTAATCAGGACAGTCTTGCTCATTCGAATTCAGGGCGGTGGGCAATTGCGTGGGGAAACGACTCGCCAGCGAGAGACAAGCGGACGAGAAGTCTCAAAGAGGCGCTGCGCTCAGCAAGGATATTAGTACGGAGTATCGGCGTGATGGTGCAGTCGCAACATCGGGACCGGGACGGCGGCCGCGCCGATACCGGGCGAGCGGGTCTAACAATCTGTTCATCGCCGTCAATCCAACACCTGTGGAGAACATGCAACACAGTAAACGAATAGTTATGTCCGAAATCATCCATTGACGCCTCGAAACCGGCTTGTTGAAGGGCGAGCCGCTACCACTCAACGGATCGGTGTTTTCATGGGAGAATATCACATTAGCGATGCCCACTACATTCGTTTCCGCGACATTGTGTCCGGCGTTCCGTCGGGGGGCACGGAAACTGCTCACCATGGCAGCGTCGCAGAAGTGTCGACGGGCGCTATCGCGGCGCTGTATCAGCACCTAGGGTCGCCGTCGGGTTGTCAAACTTTTTTTGGAGGAGTACGTATGAAGATTTCTCGACGGTTCACCGCAGTGCTGGGCGCTGCAGCGGCAATCGCGCTGCCAGTAGCCTCGCAGGCGCAGGTGACCTATTACACGACGGGTGTGTTCACGTCGACGGGCAACAGCTCGGTATCGAATGGTGGCATGACGATCAATTTCGCCGCGCTTTCTTCGACCACGACCAGCACGCCGAGCAACGTCAGTTACGGCGATTTCATCACGTCGGGCACGGGTTCGGGCAACTTCTCGGATACGTTCACGCTGAACGTGTTCCAGACCGCTCCGACCGGTGGTTCAGGGTCGTTCGTCGGCGCGATCACCGGTTCGCTCACCAGCACGGGAAGCCTCACGTACTGGAAGGTTACCGGGCCGACTCAGTTCAACATCGGCGCCAGCACTTACTCAGTGAACACGAACGCCGTCCCAGGTGGCGTGGGCTACGCGATCGTCGCTCCGAACAACAACAACGGGCACACGACCGTTCAGGGTTTTGTTTCGACGCCTGAGCCGAGCTCGATGGCTCTTCTCGGAACGGGCCTCGTTGGCCTCGTCCCGATGATCCGCCGCAAGAAGTCCAAGTAGTCTGAACGTCTCGCGCTTCGGCGCGTTGGAGAAAGGGGTGGGCATCTTCGGATGCCCACCCCTTTTGCTATGAGAGCTGTTCGGGGCTGGCCAAGCAGGGCGGGCCGGCGCATCTTGGGGCCATGCAAATTCCACGTTGGTTCCCGATCGTCGTAGCCATTTGTCTGATCGTCCTGAGCCTGGACGCGACCCTCTATCTTCTCGGTCCTGCGCGTGACCACCGCTACACAAC
>JBBRBY010000069.1:0-14232 GCA_038205315.1 Gemmatimonadales bacterium
TCCGGTGTACACGGCCACGGATTCGTCGTCGTGCGGATGCGGGAGCACCCACTCCGGCCGCTCCGGCTCGGACGAATCCGGCGAATCCACCATGAGGTCGCCACCGGCCTTCTCCACGGCTGCCTCGAACTCGTCGATCGCAGACAGTAAATCCGCTACTTCAGCGTCGGTCCCGCGCGCGTCGAGATGGACGCCCTTCTGGTCCAGGCGGGACAGCAGCTCGCTGTGGAGCGATGCGCGCTCCTCCTGACGGATCGAATCGTCGAAATCTGATAGCTCTGGCATCTGAATCGGGTTGAAGTACGCAGCTACCCACTCTACCCTTCAAGTCCGGTGCCGCTGGGACGGGTGATCCCGTCAGGACGTTCGTGCGGACTGATGCGGAGTCTTGATCGCCATCGCCGCCGCAGTCATGCCGCCATCGCACGGGATGATGGCGCCAGTGACGTATTTGGCGGCGTCGCTGCACAGAAATAGGACGGTGTCCGCGATATCGTCCTTGGTTGCCACCCGCTGCAGTGGCAGCTGCTTCGCGATCGCGTCCCGAACCGGCCCGGGTGGCGCGAGCCGGTCCATCCCTTCGGTGTCCGCCACGGCCCCGGGAATCACCCCGTTTACTCGCACGCCGAACGGACCCCACTCGAGCGCAAGTGACTTGGTGAGCATGTCCACTCCGGCCTTCGCGGCACATACATGCGCCTGCATCATCATCGGCTGAACCGCCTGCGGCGCAGAGATGTTCACGATCGACGCGCCGGGTCGCTCGAGGTGCTCGAAGGCGGCCCTGCACGTGTTGAAGGTTCCGAGCAGGTCGATATCCACCACCGACTTGAATGCGTTGGCCGACATCGTATTCGCGAACGCGGGAAAGTTGCCGGCCGCGCCGCAAACGACGATTCCTATCGCACCGAACTTCTCATGCGTGGCGGCCATGGCACGCGCCAGCGCATCGTAGTCCCGTACATCGGCCGCGAAGCCCGCGGCCTGGCCGCCCCCCGCGACGATGCCGGCGGCGACATCATCGAGCTTTGACTGCGTCCGTCCCACGAGCGCCACCTTCGCACCCTGCTCCGCGAGCCGCTCGGCAATGCGCTGATTGATCCCCGACCCGCCGCCGGTGACGATCGCCGTGCGCCCTTCCAGCATCCGCGCGATGAACGTCGTCATGTCAGCGCCCCTCGAATTTTGGTTCACGCCTCTCCGCGAAGGCGCTCATCGCCTCCGCGAAATCCCGCGACTGCATGAATGCCGCATTCCAGAGTGCGGTGTAGTGCAAGTCTTCACGGATGTCGGCATGCGACCGCCGGTTCATCACACGCTTCACGCCCTGCACGGTGAGCGGCGGGTTGGCTGCGATTCGCTGCGCAATTGCGTGTGCGTGTTCGAGCGCCGATCCGGGTGTATCGTCCACGTGATTCACGAGTCCGAGTGCCGCAGCTCGCGTCGCGTCGAAATCCTCGCCTGTCAGACACATCTCTCGCGCAGCACCCTCCCCAACGATCGCCGGCAGCCGCTGCAGGCTTCCCATGTCCTCGACGATGCCGATTCGCACCGCGCGCGCCGAGAACATCGCTTCGACGGAACAGACGCGTATGTCAGCCGCGCATATGATGTCGATACCAGCGCCCACGCACCAGCCGGAGACGCTTGCGATTACCGGCTTCCGACAGGACATCAGCGACTCGATCGCGCGCTGCATCTCGCTCAGCTGATCCAGGAATCGCGTGCGCTCGGCGGCCATCGCCGGAGCGCCGAGTGCGTAGCGCAGCTCGGAGGTCATGCTTACGAGATCGAGCCCGAATGTGAAGTTGGAGCCCGAGCCGTCGAGTACTATCGCCCGGACTGTCGCCTCTGCGTCCAGCTCGTCGAATACCAGCGGCGCCTCACGCCAGAATTCGGGACCCAGTGCGTTCCCCTTTCCCGGCCCCTTGAGCTGGACATGCGCGACGTGACCAGTCACGGTCACATCGAGCGCCAATCGCGGGGCCGCGCCTTCGGTGGAGCTCATCTCGCCCTCGCTGCGTCTGATCCCGACGCGATGCGTGCAATCGCCGACGAGTCGAAGCGGTAGTGCGTCCAGTCGTTCATCGGCTCGCCGGCGTGCCGGTCGTAAAAGCGAATCGCGTCCACGTTCCAATTGAGCACGGAGAGATCCATCCGCGCGCAACCCGTGTCCTGAGCGATCGCCGCCAGCCGCGCGAACAGCTGTTGCCCTATCCCGCGCCCGCGCGCTGCCGGCCGCACGTAAAAATCCTCGAGATACAGACCGCGACGCCCCGTCCACGTCGAATAGTTGAAAAAGTACAGCGCGAAGCCGAGCGACTGCCCGTCGTCCTCGGCAATTATCGCGTGCGCAACGGCTCTGGGCCCGAAGAGCGCGTCGAACATGAGATCCGGAGTGGCGACGGCGGAATCCGGGTCACGCTCGTATTCCGCAAGCTCGCGAATCAGCTCGAGAATGGTCGGGATGTCCGCCGGAACGGCGGCCCGTAGTCGCACATCGGTGCTGCCGGCATCGTGATCTTGCATGCTTAAAAGTACGGCTTGCAGAGACGGAACGCTTTCGCAGGGCCACACGGATTGCGAGAATCCTGCCCCGGAAGCCCGAAGTGCGCGCCGGAGTGAAACAACTCCGGCACGCGCGACGCATCTTGGGACACCGATCGAGGGTCAGTGAAGCGTTATCGAGCCATTCACGGTGCTCGCGCTGAGGCGACGACCATCACTCCCCACCGTACCGCGACCGCGGTGATGGTCCCGATCGTAATCCAGCGGAAACTTGCTGTTGATGGATCCGTTCAGGGTGTTGAGGTCGATCTCGGCCTTCAAAGACGATGGGACGGAGATATCGATGTCACCGCTGACGGTGCGGAACCTCATGTCCGCGTTTCCGCTCGCGCCCATGGATACGTTTATCGATCCATTGACCGTCTCCGCCGACACCGGCCCCCCGCGCGTCTCCACGTTCACGCTTCCATTGACCGATCGGGCGCGAACCGCCCCGCTGGAATTAGTAACGCGCACGGATCCGTTGACCGTTCCCGCGCGGACGTCGGAATTGATGTGATCGATCGCGATGTCGCCGTTCACGGTATTGCCGATTGCACGGATGCCGGCGGGAAGCTGGAGCGTGACCTCCACGGACACGTTGCGGCCGCGGTCGTTGTCGCGGTCGCCGCCGCGCATGCCGGAGGCTTCACACGACGCGTCATCGGACCAGAGCACGCAGATGGTGAGATTGGTTCCATCCCGCACAACCGCGTAATGGACCGCACGTGGATCGCCGCCCGAGCGGACATGCTTCTCAGCCCTCACGTGAACCGTCGCATCGGAGCTCTGGGAGAAATGCAGTGCGCCATTGACGTTGAAAACCTGAACGGAGCCGCCGCCGGGCAGCTCACCATCCCAGCGCCACGATGTTCCGTCCCGCCCAAGATCCTGCTGCGCAAGTATCGGAGTCGCCGCGAGCGAGAGGGCGCCGCCGACCGCTAGAATGCGTCGTGTAATGTTCGTCATGGGTGTCCCTGAGAAATGTGTACACTGCCGCTGAACGTCTGTGCCCGCACCCTGCCACCGCCCCGTCCGATGAGATACTCGTAATTACTCCCGTCGTCTTCGGAATCGGAGTTCTTCCGCCGTACCGCGCCGGGATAACCGTTCGAAACCGAGCCACTGAACGTTTCGACACTCACGTTGGCATTCGCGTTGCCCGGGAGAGTAATGTCGGTGCGGCCGGAATGGGTTTCGAACTCGTAGCGTCCGGAACTGGTTACCGTCCCGGCAAAATCTATGTTGCCACTGACAGTCGTGACGCGAACACGGTCGCCGGTGATTCCTCTCAGCATCATTCCACCGCTCACCGTCTCAGCGTTCACGCTTCCGCCAACGCCCGACAGCGATACTCGGCCGCTAACGTTCTCCACGCGCGCGTCGCTGGCGACGCGCATCGCGGTTATCTCCCCCGAGACTCCCTCGACATTCAGCGTAGAGCCCAGGTCCCGCACGTTCACGCGTCCACTCACCACGCTCACGTCCACCGGCCCGCGAATTCCGGCGGCGTCGATACCTCCGGAAACCGCGGAGAGGGTGGCGCGCGCTCCGGTGGGCACCGTTACGTCATACGTTGCCGTCCCGCTCTCGCCGTTTCGGGAATTGTGGCGCCCGCCCTGCTCCAGACTCACATGCGAACTGCTCGCGCCGAACACGAGGCTCGGTGGCCCCGACGTGGTAGCCACCACTCGCACCTGATTGCGGTCCCACGTGGACACCTTCATCGATCCGGAAATCAGCGATAGCTCAATGGTTCCGTTGGAAGAAAAGGGAACCACGGTGTCGATCCTGGCGACGCCGTCCTGTCCAATCCCACTCCACGCCCGAGGTGCGCGCGGCGGCCGCGGAGGTGGCACGGGCGCCACTACCTGCGCCGAAGCCGGCGACGCGGCCACCGCGAATGCCGGCGGAAGTGACGCCAGGGCCGCCGCGAGCATCACGGAAACGCCCCACTCGTGCTTCAGTGTCCTCCTCAGTGTTCTCATGCTGTATCCATTCATGTGCCTGTCCTCTCGTGACGTCACGCTGCGGGAAGTAGTGCTGCCGCGCGAAGCAATCCGGTCTTCGTTGCGAGCGTGCGGTCCAGTTGGTCGTTCAACAGCCTGCTGTTCGGATCCTTTGCGAGCGCCGCCTTCGACTGTCGGATCGCCTCGTTGATCACCCGAAGATTCTCCTCGATGACCGCGACCGTCGCGGGATTCAGCTGACCGCGCCGAGCCTCGAGTGCGGTGTGAAGAGTGGCAATCTCGCTGTCGTAGGTGCTGCGCAGGTCGTCACCTGTTTTCGTGGCGACACGCGAAGCGAGACTGGATGTCGCGCGACGCACATGCTCGCTCTCGGGCACACGTGTCGGTGCGGCGACTTCGTTGCTGTCTGCTTCGCTGCGCGCTAGCTGCGCGGCGGTTGCCGCCGCGGTCGAGTCCGGCACCGATCGCGCGGGGACCGAAGCCGCACTCGGAGCGGGCGTCGTATTCGGGAGTGCCGCTACGGCATGCTCCGACCCGCGTGAACTGAGGACGTAGGTAATACCCGCGCTCGACGCCACCAGTGCGGACGCAGCAGCCAGTACCAGCAACCAGCCCAGCGGGTGCCGACGGATTTCGCTCCCCGCACGCTTGCGTTCGATGGGGAGAACGCGGGCGGAGATCCGATTCTCGATCGCTGGCCACAGGTCGCGCGATGGCGCGCTTCCATCCAGCAGCTCCGGATTTCCCTCGAGATATCTCGCCACCGCTTCCCCAACCTGCTCGTTGTCCATTATTGGATCTTCGTTCGTCATGCCAGTGCCTCCCTGAGGAGCTTTCGCGCGCGATGCAGTTGTGCCTTGCTGCCACCCGACGTGATGTTCAGCATCGCCGCGATCTCCTCGTGCTTGTACCCTTCTACATCGTGCAGAGCGAATACGGCTCTCGCGCCCGGCGGAAGCGCCGCGATCGCAACGGTCAGATCCATCCTCTCCAGGTGCAGCTCTCGCCGCGCAATCGGGGGCGAATTATCGAACGCGTCCTCGTCGTCCAGGCAAGCGCGAGTTCGTTTTTCAGTTCGCTGCGCTTCCAGAACCACATTCACGGTGAGCCGGTGCAGCCAGGTTGAGAAGGCCGAATCGCCGCGAAACTGCGGAAGCTTCTCCCACGCCCGGACGAACGCGTCCTGCGCCAGCTCCTCTGCACGGCCACGGTCGCAGCACATCCGCACGCATATCGCGTAGACACGGTTGACGTTGGCCCGGTACAGGCGTTCGAATGCGCTCCGGTCCCCGTTCACCGCCAGCTGGACATCGTGCTCGGCGACTGGGAAGCTCACTGTGTCTGGCGAGGTTGCAATGGCTGTCTGCATCGGTCTGGCAATGAGATGGACCGATGGCGGCAAAGGTTTGAACGCGAACGAAATCCGCTGCGTTCAGGTTCCCGGCCGGCTAGGTACCGGCCTGGGTCAGCCGCTCAGGGCGGTCACGAAATCTGGCCCCAGTACCTCCGCCTGCCAGCGGCGAAGCTCGGGGATCTCGGCCAGCTCCTGCACGGAGGCCGGCTTCCGGCGCGCAACCGCCTCCATGCGGTCCCGGGCGCAGAGCACCCCGGGGTCCAGCTTGAGACGGGTTGCGGCAAAGTCGCGGACCGCCTTGAGCTTCGAGACGTTCCCGTCGAAATCAGGGTCGCGGTCCCAGCGGGCGGCCCGGGGGAACCGCGGAAGATCGGCTTCGGGAACCGCCAGCCCGCGGCCTACCCCATCGAGCAGCTCCGAGGAATGGCGCTCGAGGATCCCACGAGGGACACCCTTGATCGCGGCCAGTGCCTCGCGCGTGCGAGGATGGACGCGTGATATCTCGAAAAGCGCCTCGTTGCCCATTACGCGGAAGGTGGCGCGATCGAGCGCCGCCGCGCGCTCGTCGCGCCACGCGACCAGTTCGCGCAGGACAGCGAGCTCGCGCCGCTTGAGATCGCGCGCGCCCTTGGTGCGCATGAACGAAGTCGCCGGATCGTCGGGCGCGAACTGAACCGACTCAAGCCGCGCGAACTCCTCCTCTGCCCACGACATGCGGCCCATCGACTCCAGACCGGTCCGGAGCTCGTCGCGCAGGTCGAGCAGGTAGCGCGTGTCCTGCGCAGCGTAGTCCAGCATGCTCGACGTGAGCGGGCGCATGGACCAGTCCGCGCGTTGGTGCTGCTTGTCTAGCTTGACGTTGAAGAACTTTTCCAGCAGAGCCGCGAGGCCGAAGGCCGGAATACCCAGCAATTGTGCGGCGATTCGGGTGTCGAACACATGGGTCGCGTGCCAACCGTAATCCTGCCGCAGAAGCCGCAGATCGTAGTCGGCGTCGTGAAAGATGACCTCCACTTCCCGATCCTCGATCATTGCGCCAAGCTTGGGGAGCGCACCGGAGTGCAGCGGATCGATGATGGCGCTATGATGCTGCGTGGAGAGCTGCAGCAGGTAGATGCGATCGACGAAGCGATGGAAGCTCGCACCCTCCGTATCAAGAGCGAGTTCCTTCACGCCGGCGATCGACTCGAGGAAAAGCTCGGCCCGCTCCGCGGTGTCGAGATAAACGGGCTGGTACGGATCTGCCATACCTCAATCTATACATGACCTCAATGAGATCCTCAGCACCCCCGGCGACATGGCCCATCCGCGACATCGCGCGGGCCACGACAGTCGTCCTGCTGGTTCTGACCGCAGGCTACATCGTATTCAGGGCGCACAACCTGATCTTCATCGCCTACATCGGGGTGCTGCTTGGCCTGGCCGTGTCGGCGGGCGCGGCCAGGCTTCGCCGCTTCGGCATCGGGCAAGGCTTGGGCGCTGCCCTCATCGTGGCCGCCGCCATCACGCTCCTCGTAGGCTTCGGCGCGCTCACCGGCCCGACCGTTCGGACGCAGTACCGCGAGCTCAAGCAGCGCCTGCCGGAGGCCTTCGTAAAGCTTGACCGCTGGCTCGGACAGCGAGAGGGTGGCGTGGTCTTCTCGCTTCTTTCGAGCGCACCAGATTCCGCTGACATGGCGCCAGTATCGGCACGCCAAGCCGACACCATACCGTCAGATTCGCTCGTTCCTTCAGATTCTCTTGTTCACCTCAAGGCGCTCAAGGAGCGTATCCTGGCCCGGGGGGCGAACTCCGCCGGCTTCATCTATCCGGTCGTTCACTCGACCATCGAGGTGGGCGCCGGCATCATCATCATACTGTTTCTGTCGATCTACATCGGCGCCGACCCTCGACTGTACAGAGATGGCCTCATCTCGCTGATGCCGCACAGATCGCGCGTCCGCGGAGAGCAGGTTCTGGAAGCGATCGGCCTGGCGCTCCGTCGCTGGCTCGTCACACAGCTCATCGCTATGGTGGTCATGGGTGTCGTTGCGACAGCGGTACTGACGCTTCTCAATGTCCGCGCCGCGTTGCCACTCGGAATCCTGTCGGGACTGCTGCAGTTCGTCCCGATGGCCGGCCCGCTCATCAGCGCGATCCCGGCCATCGCCATGGGTTTCGTCGATTCGCCGGAGAAGGCAGCCGCGGTCGCGATCGCGTTCTACGTGATCCACTTTCTCGAGAGCCACGTTCTGATTCCGCTGCTCATGAAGGAAGGAGTGAACCTCCCTCCCGTCCTCACCGTGCTGACGCAGGCCGGAATGGCGCTGGCGTTCGGCGTGGTCGGTCTCTTCGTCGCGGTCCCACTGCTCGTCCTGGTCATGATCCTGGTGAAGATGCTGTACGTGGAAGATGTGGTGGGCGACCCGACGCCGCTGCCATTCGTCACGGAGCCACCACCGCACCCGGAGCTCGCGAACGGCTAGCAGCGTGCGTGTGACATTCCCAGCCGGATGATGCGCGGAGACGACGAATTTCCACTCTACGCTCGGTATCCGGCGTTGCGCGCGATTCCACGCGTCTCGCTCTGCGTGCTGCCGTCGCCCCTGCAACTGGCGACCGTCGACGGCACGGACGTGTGGATCAAATCCGACGGCATGAACTCCGTGGTATGCGGCGGCAACAAGGTGCGCGCACTCGAGTTTCTGCTCGCGGGTGTTCGTCCGGGTGATACTATCCTCACCGCCGGCGGCGAGGGATCGACACACGTGCTCGCCACCGCGGTGCACGCGCGCAGACTCGGTGCCCGTGTCATCGGCGTGCGCTGGCGGCACGAGATGAACCACGCGGCATACACGGTCGCGGACAGAATCGCAGACGAGTGCGTCGTGTCGCCCGTGCATTCCTCGGCAACGCTCGCGCTCTTTCGCGCGCAGTTGTCCCGGTTCGGTCAGAAGTTGCGGTACGTTCCCGTTGGCGGGTCCAGTCCGCTTGGCGTGCTGGCGCACGTTAACGCCGCGCTCGAGCTCGCCCAGCAGGTACGCTCCGGTGAACTGCCTGCTCCCGCGCGCGTCGTGCTTCCGCTGGGCACTAGCGGCACGGTGGCTGGCCTGTCGCTGGGATTCGCCATCGCGGGTCTGGATGTCGCGATCATCGCGGTACAGGTAACGCCCGCGATAGTCGCGAATCGATTCCGTGTTCGCCGGCTGATTACGCGCACCGCAAAGCTCATGGAACGAATTACTGGAGAGCGCATCCCACGCGTGTCAGCGCATCGGCTTGGCGTGGTGTGTGATGCGTACGGCGGCGCGTACGGCCGCCCGCTCCCAGCCGCGTCCGACGCCGCACGTGCGCTGGAGGACGCAACGGGGATCAGACTTGACGACACGTACTCCGCGAAAGCCTTCGTCGTTGCGCTGTCGCTCGCGCGAACCGCGCCCGGTCACACGCTCTTCTGGAACACATTCGATTCGCGACTGCTGTAAGGGCGCGCCTCTTGCAACCGAATGCGCTCTGTAACTGATTCAACCTTTCCGGGGAGGTTCAGATGGTGGCAACGAAATCGGGCCGTAAATCGTCCGGCAGAAAGTACAGCAAAAAGGCGAGCTCAACGGTCGCGAGCGCCGCACGCCGTCGCAAGCACGGCACGCTAAAGACGCGCGGCGGACGCAAGGTGACGAGCCGAAAGCAGGCAATCGCCATCGGCATCAGCGAGGCGCGAGAAAAGGGCGAGAAGGTTCCGCGCAAGCGTACTTCGAAGCGTACATCGAAGCGCGCTTCCAGCAAGAGCACGGCGCGGAAGTCGTCGTCACGGAAGTCCGCTACGCGCACGAGCGCCACGCGCAAGTCCTCCGGTCGCAAGTCCTCCACACGCAAGTCCCCCGCACGCAAGTCCCCCGCACGCAAGAGCTCCACGCGGAAATCGGGGCGCAAGTCGGCGCGGAAAGCACGAAGCTGATCCGGCTTGGCGACACGGCGCACTGCATCGCACACGAGGGAGGTCGAGCCATCGGCCTCCCGTTTTTTTCGGCCCGTCCGTTGAGCAACGCGTATCCATGGTGCAAATTGAGCCGATGAGCGAGTCCAAGAATGCGACGATCGCCGCGGAGCCGGTGGCCGTCCCCATGTCGGCTGCCGAACGGACGCCCGCTGCCCGCGCCGGCGCGGTTCTGTTCCGACATCGTGGCTGGCTCCCCATTCTCTTCCTCGGCGTTCCCCTCGTCGCCCCTGGCGCCATGTCGCTCGAGCTCTGGGTGATCGGCCTGCTGCTCGTCGTGCTCGGGGAAGGATGGCGCCTCTGGGGAGTGGCCGCCGCCGGTACATCGACGCGCCGCCGCTCGCGCAACGTCAACCGGCTCGTCACCTACGGGCCGTTCGCGTGGAGTCGCAACCCGCTCTACAACGGCAACTTCCTGATATGGATGGGCTTCGCCGTCATCTCGGGTGTGTTCTGGTTCCTCCCGGTCGCGATTGTGCTGTTCGCGACGGAGTATTCGCTCATCGTGCGGTTCGAGGAAGGAGTGCTCGAGAGCACCTTCGACGATGAGTATCTCGATTACAAGTCAGTCACGCCGCGGTGGATGCCACGTCCGCCGGTGCGATGGATCGCGGGAGATTTTGACTGGCCGCAGGCGTGGCGCAGCGAGGTGAGCACCTTCCTGCAGTATGTCGTGCTCATCATCGCATTCGTCATCAAGAGCCGTTACGGCATTGGCGGCCGTCGCCTGCCCTGAGCAGCGCCGCAACACTCTGCCCTTACACCACCAGAAAGGAAAGACGCCCGAAGGCGTGTCGCACTCTGCCCGAACAATCAGCGCTGGGGCTTTCCCGGCGGATTGGGCCCCTTGAAGACTTCGGAGTTGAGATTGATGTAGCTCTTCAGAGTCGGCGGGACGTCCTCCTCCGGAAAGATGGCCGTCACCGGACACTCCGGTTCGCAGGCTCCGCAGTCAATGCACTCATCGGGATGGATGAACAGCTGGTTCTCGCCCTCGTAGATGCAATCCACGGGACAGACGTCCACGCATGCTCGATCCTTAACGCCGATGCAGGCTTCGGTAATTACGTAGGGCATTGTCTGGTATTGGTTCGGCCAGTCACTGGCAATCTGAGGAAAGATAGACCTGGAGGGTCAGATTTCAACGCCACGGAGGAATGTTGCCCTTCCGCTCCAGTTCCGGATTTTCGCGATACAGCGTCGCCTTGCGGCCGATTACCTGAACCACCTCGGATCCGGTCGCCTTCGCGAGCGCATCCGCGATCGCCCCGATCGGTGCCTCGAGGTTCCTGCTGATATCCACCTTCACCAGCTCGTGGGTGCGCAGCACATCGTCCATGGTCTTGACGATGGCGTCGGTGACGCCCGCATGTCCAACGTGTACGAGAGGACTCAACCGCTGTGCCTCCGCGCGCAGATTGGCTCGCTCCTTACTGTTCATCACTCGCGCGCACCCTCCCGGTCAGCGTAAAGAATGGCCGTACATCCACCGCGGGACTGTTCCAGTAGTCATGGCGGCTCATGTCTCGCCGCATGGCCTGGAAGTGGAGATGCGGAACCGGCGCATTCCCGGTCATTCCAACATAACCGAGTAGAGCGCCCTGCATTACGTGCTCCTGGGCTGCAAGGCCGTCCGCGTACTTCTCGAGGTGAGCATAATAGAAGATGAACCGGCCCGTATCGTCGGCCATGTAGATGGTCGTCCCACCCAGCGCGTTCTGGCTCAGCCGCATGATGGTGCCCGACTCGGCCGCCACCACCCTCGTCCCCATGGGCACGAGGATGTCACTCGCCCGGTGGCTCCTGCCATCCGATCGCGCCTCGTTGAAGCTGTCCTGCACACCATTCGGCCCCACCCCATCCACCGGAACCATGAGCGGATGCTCCTCGAAGTACTCGATGTCCAGTGCGTCCGCTGTCACGCTCGACATGCCCCCCTCGGCTGCTGGAGGCGGAGACGCCGGTGACGGCGAGAGTGGTGGCAGCGGCCGTATGCTCGCCGAACATGCGACGGTGAAGAGCGCAGCAAGAAGTACGCATGCGCGCGACGTCACCGACGAATAACCCATCGAGCTCAGATCTCTCGCCCAATGCCGGTGAGAGCGACACTCGCGTCCCACAACCGCTCCTGCGTTGCTTCATCACGGCTCAATTTCGTTGTCCTCGCTGGCTCGCACTTGTCGAAGTACTTACCCGTGACGCCTTCCACGTCCGGTGACGCTGCGAGATATACAGTCGTACGGGCACCCTTTTCCGGCGACAGCATGAACCAGCCGCTGATGATCCGCACGATCGCAATCTGCCGCCAGATCTCGGTGGCCACCACACCCGGGTGCAGCGCGTTGACGGTGATTCCCGATTCGGCGAGCCTTCGCGCCAGCATGAACGTGAACATCACGTCCTCGAGCTTGCTGGAAGAGTACATCTGCCAGTTGCTGTAGCTCCGCTCGCCCTGCAGGTTGTCGAACTCGATTCTGCCGCGTGCGTGCGCGCCGGACGCGACGTTGATGATGCGCGCATTTCCCGCCGCGCGCAACCCTGGGAGCAACAGATGCGCGAGCATGAAGTACGCGAGGTAATTCACCGCGAAGGTTCGCTCGATGCCATCCACGGTCAGCTCGCGGTTGTTGAGCGCCACTCCCGCGTTGTTGATCAGCACGTCGATACGGGGATGCAGCGCCAGGACATCCCGCGCGACGCCCCGGACCTCGGCCTGCGAGGAGAGATCGGCGATGAACAGCTCCACCGCGCCGGCCTGACCGCCACCCGCGGCGGTGCGCACGATGTCGTTCTTCGCGCGCTCGCCGCGTTCACGATTTCGGCAGATCATGATGACGTGTGCACCGAGCGCGGCGAGCGCTTCGGCGGCAGCCTTGCCGATTCCGGTGTTCGCCCCCGTGATCACGCACGTTCTGCCGCGCATCGATGTAGTTACCGGCTTGCAGGACATATGTCGCTCCAGAGAGCTTTGAAGGTGCCGTGGCGCGCAGTGACGGGATGCGAATCCGGAATGCGGCGCGGCTCCGAAGATCAACGTTCTCTCCGGAGCCGTGACTGTCACACATGGGTCTCGTTCAGGTGCGCCTGCTGGGTCGAGCCTCTAGATGGCGCTGTTCGACGCCGATCCGGCCTGAATCTGAAGCGGCGAGTCGAGTCGGACCACCACTCGTCCGCCGCTCGGGAGACACGCGTCGTACTTCTGCGTCTGGTGCGCAAGTACGGCGCCCGCTGCCGCGCCACCCGCTGCACCGATGATCGTTCCCTGTGTCTTGGATCGTCCACTCAGAATGCGCCCGAGGATCGCGCCGACAACCGCGCCGCCGGCGACCTTGCCTGCGTCGTTGTTGTCGGAGGCCTTCACCTGCTCCACGCCGGCACTCACGATCTGTCCGTTGACCGGATACGTGCGGCCGCCATACGAGATGGAGCGAACGACCAGGCCGATGTTCATGTTCTCACCCGCCTGATTGCTGCGGCCGAGTGATGTGACCTCGAGCACCGCAGTGGCGCCCTGCGGGATGACTACTCCGTTCGACCCCGTCACCGCCTCGGCCAGCGTCGCAGTGATGCGATCGCCAACACTGTTGGTGTTGGTGCAGACACGCTGACCGGAACTGAGTCCGATGTTCGTGCCGGCGGAGACTACGCCGACGGCGCCTTCGGTATTACCCGCGGGCGCCCGTGTCACGGTGTTGCCTGATGGCGTCGTCGTTACAGTCGGCGTCGGGGCTACCGTAACTGGCGGTGGCGTCGGGCGCGGCGCCGGCCGACGCGGCGGCGGCGGCGTGTATGCAACTCTCTGCCGCTCGACCACCGCTGCTCGCGGCGGTGCCGGCGGCGGCGTGGTGGGCACGTCTTTCAACTGTGGCTGGGCAGTAGTGTCCCTGTTCGCCAGCTGAAGATCACGAGAGAGGGACGAGTCCTGCGCCAGCGCGTCCTGACCGGTCTTGTTGTCGCTCTTGCTGCATGCAGCGATCGCGAGGAGTGTTGCCGCACAGATTACCGCAGGGCGAGTCGGTGTCATTGAATTTTTTTCTGGTTTTTCCAGAGTCTGTCTAGAAATGCCCGCGCAGTATTGGACCGCGCCGGTTGATCAAGATACCCCCGCCGCCGCGGTTCGATCTGGGGTCGCAGTGATCGCCGTCGCCGCCGACCACGCCACCGCGCAGAATTGCACCTCCGATCGCGCCGATGATGCCCCCGATTCCGCCAACTCCTCCACCGCTACCGTTACCCTCGCCGCGGCCGGATGAGGACCCGGTCGAAGGATAGGACACATCAACGGGCTGCGGCCTGGGAGAAGGCGCTGAAACCGTGACCGTGGGCTCTGGCGCAGGCGCCGACGCGGAGACCGATGGCGCAGGCGCCGTGCTCGCGATCTCTGT
>JBBRBY010000070.1:0-14216 GCA_038205315.1 Gemmatimonadales bacterium
ACGACGCCGAGGTAGGGGAGGTAGAAGTCTTTCGTGCGAAGCTGGTATGAGGATTCATCGCTTCCGTCCTCGCCGATGCTCTCGATGGGTACACCCTGCTCCCTCAGCTCCTGCTTGTCGCGCTCGAACATGCGCTTGAGGCTGGCGGATGGATTTTTGGCCTCTACGCTGCCGTCAGCGAGATACGCGGGGACGTCCCTTGCGATCTCCGTGAACGTCGCCGGCAAGCGGTGACTCAGCAGCGCTGCGAGGAGGTCGATCCATCGTTGGATCTTGGGGTTTGACATGTCAGATGGCGGGCAATTGCTGCGATGGCTTTTGTCATGTGGATGCGTTCCAGGGGAGAGCGTCAATCGCGGCCGCTGACACAGACTGCTAAGGAGCCCACCTTGAAGCTGCGCGAGGTAAACCCGTCGTCAACGCCTTGCGCATACCCTTTCCTTGCATACCGATGATACGATTGCCCTCTGACAGCACCTGCGCACTCTGGGCATGACTCTGCGGTCGCCGGTGTTGACCGCGGCGAGCACCCTCAGCATACCGATCACGGGTGCGGGCACCTGCATCGTCGAGATAACGCCGGTGGCCGCAACCGATCTCGCGGAGGCTGGCGAGGCGAAGTACGTGATCCAGTCTGCGCATGCTTCGGCGGCGCCTGGACGTACCGCAGCATCCCTCCACGGCCCGCACGTTTGAGGCACCACAGTGGCAAGCTCGGTTGTATCGGCGACGCGTTGGGTCCCCTTCACCCGCGTGGCGACTGCGCACATAGCGTTGCCGCGAATGCGATCACTTGCCGCACGGCGTCCTGCAGTCGTAGTCGTATGCTGTCGCAAGCCTCACCCCGGGCCCCCGTCTGTTCGTCCATGTAGAGTCCACGGTTGACCTCGACCATCAGCGCCAGCACCCGCCGGTCCTTCCCGTAGTGCGCCATTGGCACCAAGGCCCCTCCGAATGGTCGGTCGAGTGCGACCGTGAAGCCGGCGGCCTCGAATATTCCGCGCGCCGCCTCCACTAGACTCGGTGGCGAATGGAACGCATCAGTGCCGAGACAGATCTGCGGGCGGTCAAGGGACTGATCCCATTCGTATGGGCGTGGCGCTGATCCAAAACTATGGCAGTCCACCACGAGGCACGATTCCCGCTCGGCGAGCACAGACTCCACCGCCTGAGTAAGGCGTGCGTGGTGCGGATGATAGTAGCGATCGAGCAACCTCGTCCGCTCCACTGGGCTGACCGGCGCGCGCAGCGGCGCCCCGTGCGACGTGCGAGTATAGAGTACCCCCCTGCCCTTCCTGGCCATCGGCTCAGCCGCGTCGTCGAGGAAGCGTTCGGGGTCAACCAGCAGCCGACTAACCGGGAACGCGACCGTCAGCGCGACGCCGGATCCGATGTTGAACAATTCGTCGGTGTAGTGGTCAGTCATCCGAAGGAGCTCGAGGTCGAGCTCTTCGTCGGAGACGCAGAAGGCGGCACGAGTGTCTTCCGGAATCTCCGTAGAGGCGTGGGGTATGTGCAGCACGGCGAACGTCGACGTCACGTGTATGATCTCGAGGACTCCAGCGCGATGGACCGAGGTAGCGCTCTCCACAATTGAGAGCATTCAGATATGATGTCTATCGATTGAGGTCATCCTCAACCGCTCGCGCCATGTCTTCGTTCAGCGCGAAGAGCTGCTGCAGATGTCGACGCGCGACGTCGGGCTCGTCGCGAAGATCGCCGAGATAGGCGAGGGCGCGATGCGCCGGGACGTGGTTGGGTTTCAGCCGCACCGCCTCTTCCAGCGCCACCGTGGCCGCCGGAATGCGTCCCTGCGCGATAAAGCATCGCGCAATACTCCAATAGACATCGCCGTCGGGAGCCAGGCGGACGGTGTGGAGGAACGCGTTGAGCGCCTCGTCGATCCGCCCTTTCGCGAGTCGAAGGTGACCAAGGATCAGCCACGCGTGAGCATAGTCTGGCCGCAAACCGACAGCCATCTCCATCTCCTTCTCGCATTTCGCAAGCTGTCCCTCGTGACCGAACGCCCGGCCAAGGAGGTAATGGCCCAGGCCGTTATGCGGAGCCAGCTCGGTCGCGCGCTTGAGCACGGTGACACCCCCGTCCTCGCATCGCTGCACCAGAGCGTATCCCAAGCGCAGCCACCCCTTCCAATCCGCAGGGCGCTCATCGGCGCGGCAACGCAGAAAGACAGGATCGAAGGCATCGCCTCCGCCGGCGTCATATCCCGGAAAGTCTGGGTCCTCGGAGATCGTTTTAGACACGTCGGAAGACTGATGGAATTGGTGTGGTGTCAATTCAGAGACAGAGATGCCGCAGTAGCCCTTCGCGTGCGCGACTAGACGTCCACCAATAGGACGAGTTCCCTCGACGCATCGCTACACAATTGATCACTCACCGGTCTCGGAGACCTTGGCAAGAATTCGAGAGTCCGTGGCTCTATTATTACGTCACCCTCTGACAGCGCACGCTCAGCGGAGCTTGACCTTCGCGAGCTCAACGAAATGTCCCGCAAGGCAGAAGGAGCCTTCGAGGTCTCGAACGTCAGCGTCGCCGGTTCTTTCGCTGTTTCTCGATCACCATGTTCGTCATGAATCGCAGCGATTTGTGCGCTGCCTCGACCTCACTCACGCTCAGGTCATCCATCGCGCGTGGAGCCCCGTCCGCGACACGCTCTGCTCCGACTTCGCGTGCGTACGTCTTCCAGTTCTTCTTGTGGCGGACCGTTCGGAGTTCCGCCCGTTGGAGGTAGTAGTGTGAGATCATGTGGAGGACGTCGCCCTCTCCATAGTTGAACGACACCGCAACAGGCGATTCGCCATAGCGCTCGCCCAGCTCGGCACTCGCAAGGAGAATGTTGACGCGCGCGGCGTCGATGATTCGGATCGGGTAGCTGGCACCTTCGAGCCACCAGAGCGGATCCGAACTTTCAGAAAACATTCCCGAAAGCCATGGGTTTGACCCATCGCGGACCTCGATGCGCACGACCTCGTCGCCTGTCGAATGGTCGTTGTACTCGATGTATCCCGGAAAGGCCTTCTCGACGACATGCTTCAACGCCCAATCGGTCGTGACCAGGCTGCCGCCCGCCTCGACAAAACGACGCAGGTGACTCAGCCCATGCTCGTCGATCTTTCCCGGGCAGTTGACGATCACCAGTTGCTCGGGCGTCAGCTCGCAATTCCCGATGGCTTCTGGTGTCACAACCTGATGAGGAATGTTTGCGAGCCGCAGGACATCCTCTACCCGGTCATATGCGCCTTTCACGACCACCACACTTCGCTCTCCAAGCGCCTGGATGAGTGCTCGATCGTCCGCGGACAGCTCGGCGTCGAGAAGCAGGCTCGCGGCGTCGTACGCACGGCGCATCTTCGCCGAGCGGTCTCCTGCGCCAATATTCGCCGTTTCCGCCGGCTCTCCGGATGCCGGCACGTCAGTGACATCGATGATGCGGTCTCGCGCCAGGTCGAGGACGATTCGGCGATTCACGAACGCGTCGGCGCCGAGGATCCACGAGCCCTCGAGACCGGCCAGGGAGAGCGCAAGCTTGAGCAGGTCCGGCAGCACGCCGAAGCGCCCAGCGATGGTGCGAGCGGCTACAGTAATCTCGAACTCATACACGTCGACCTCGAAGGTACCAATCCCGCCCGGGTAGAAGTCCTGCTCTTTGCCGACCGGGGTCATGCCGGCTACGGCTGTCTGGTCGACGTACGAAAGCTTCGCGCCGCTGTCCAAAAACGCTTTGAAGGTCTCGCCCTTGAACTGCAGATCGACTCGAGGCACTCCCATCACTGTCTCGACCGGGATGACCTGACCGCCGCGGCGTGGGAAGTTCTCGACGTATCGCCCTGAGACATAGTCGAGCAGGATCACCTTCTGGCGCAGTTGATCGGTGCCGCGCAGCGAAGTGATGGTTCGGCCAAGCGTCTCGCTGACAATGGCAGGCGCCGGAATCGACATCGGGGAACCGGTGTCGATCAGCGTCAACCCATTCGGGAAGTGAACAACCGGATGTCGATCGATGAGTTCCATCTTGTACGTACGCATGTGATACCTCGAGTGAAAGCCGCTGCCCCTTGTGTCTCTGGGAGCGCGGGTGAATATTCCAGTTGTCTACAGCGTATACTTAGATAGTATACGGTGTAGACGTCACCTGTCAAGGGACCCATGCCCAAGAGAGAATCAAGAAATGTTCGCACTCAGCTCATTCATGAGGCCCGCCGGCTGATCGAGGCAGAAGGGCTTGCCGACGCAACGCTGCGAGCAATCGCTCGCGAGGTTGGCATCACTCCGATGGCGTCATATCGCCACTTCGCCGATGGACGGCGTGAGCTCCTCGCAGTGGTCGCCACGGTGGTATTCACGGAACTGACCTCGATTCTGGAGCGCCGTACCGGTGATGACCCTCTCGAGACACTGCTCGAGATGTCGCTCCGATACGTTCAGTTCGGAGTCGAGCGGCCCCACCTGTACCGGGCGCTGTTCAACGTGGAGTTGGCCGATCCGCTCGCATTCCACGATACGTGGGAGGAGGAAGGCACCATCACGCCCGTGAGTGCGCAGCATTACCGAGACCTCGACCGTGTCAAGCTGAACGCGTTCGTCGTCATCGTTGCCGCCTTGCGACACGCGCAGAACGAGCACCTCCTGGACACCGGCGACGTGGAGGAGTACGGCCTCGCACTGGCCGCACTGCTTCACGGCCTCGTCGGCGAATTCATCGACGAGGGTCTCTACCGGCGGGCCAGCACGCAGCGCCCCTGGTCGGGAGAACGCAAGAAGATGTCGCGACGTGTCGTGCAGTTGTTGATCGCTGGCTTTGCGCACGAGGGGCGCGGCAACCGGCTTGCGAGCCGCTGACCGCGCCGCAAAGCTACGCGGAGCAGAGTACCGCAGCCGCGAGGCGCGCCGCGATTGCAGGGTGCCTGAGCGACGCTTCTCCCGTGACGAAGCCAGACTTGCTCAACGTCTCCAATAGTGCCGTTCGGGAGGCGAATGGGCCGGTCCATTTCACCACGAGCGGGGTTTCCGGCCTGTGATAGATCGCGGCAGCGATGATGGCTCTGCGTCCGCCCGCGCCGCGAAGGCTCAGGGGAACGTGAGAGACTGTGCTCAATGAGTTGTTCCAGAGCGACGGAATGACGTACTCAGTCATGTACTTGTATCGAACCCATTCACGTACGGGCGAGGAGTCATCGAGACGATAGAGTGTGCGGAGAAAGTGCTCGGGCTCGGCGCGCGCGGTGCCGATCGCCAGATCGACCGGAAGCGCGATGATCTGGCGGTCACCACCAAATAGCTGGTCCAATCGTTGAGTCGCCAGCCAGCGGGTGATGGTCTGCATCGACGGCCCTGCGTCGCCTTTCGTGTCCATCGCGGCGATCAGGTCATCGATGGCGCGTTGAACCAGGGGAGGCATCGGATCGAGCGCGGCATGCGCCGGTGATGCATCCTCGCACTCCTCGACATCCGCCGCCTCGACATCATCGGTGCCGAGCGTCGCGTCATCGTGGGACGTCTCGGCCGCGGAGGTCCGGATGATCGGAAACTCGAACCAGAATCGGTCGGTTGCTCCTACCGGACCTTCGGGCAGCCGCGAGTGCGTCACCAGGAACTCGGTGACAAACGTATCGAGATGCGCTTCGATGTCTTCGTCGAGCTCGATCCGGTATCCAGTTTGTTTCTCGATAATCGCGGCCCGACTTGCCCATACGATTGCGCGCCGGACGGTGTTGTATTGAATTGGATCTGCCAGACACGGCGCGGGCTCCGGACCACCACCCGGAAAACCATACGCGAGCGGGTCGGGAAGATCTGACTCTCCGAGTGACCGAAGCACAGCGATGAGCGATGTGTGCGGACATGCTCCACTGCTGTTCAGCGTCCAGCTCCACTGCGGACGGAAGCGAGTGCCCTCGAGCGCGCGCACGAGGTGTCGTGATAGCTCCACGCTGCCGGAGTAATATCTGTGAACGACCTGTTCGCACGCCGTGCAGACCCCGTGCACCCACGCGAGCTCCTCGTTTCCCTCGACGCCGATCATCAACGCGTTCGCCATGCATGATGGGCACGCTCCATTGGAATCTTCCCAATGATCCCAGAGATGGATGAGCGCAGCCGCGACGAAGGGCGAGCTGACTCCATCATCGTCGTGGCGAAGTGGTTGCTCCTGCACCGGCGTGTGTGGATAGCCGTAGATGAAATCATATCGACGGCGGACAATCGCCCTTACCAGCCTGGTCAGCTCGGGGTCGAAATAGTTCGACGACTGCCATCCCCCGTTCACCGCTCCGCTCGGCACGAACATCTTATCGTGTCTCCGCATCGAGCGCCGCCGCGAGGCTTGGCAGCGTGCCCAGATCTATTGCCAGCCGGTTTCCTGCTGGCAGCTGGATGACGTAGCGATACGCCCGTTGATGCTCGGGCGACTCGACGGAAAGAACGGTGACGGACGACTGCAGCGTCCGCGTCAGGGCGGGCGGCGCTGGCTGGAATCTTGTTTCTGACATGACGGTCACTCCGCGGCAGGCTTCACACGGGGCCGACATAGCAATCGGCCCGCACGTGAAGTCGCGGGCCGCAGCCGCGACTTAGACGGTAGCTCGTAGAGAGCCCGGGATTGCTCCCGTGCGCGGCCCGTCAAATCGGGGAAACCACCGCGCGAGAACTAACGTACCGCCTATTCGGCTGATGTGCAAGAGATATTTCCCGCCTGCACGTCGCCGGGCCGAATCAATTGCAGAGGAACGAACCATTCGCGCCGCACGGAGACCTGGACAAGGACTGTCAGACCCCCTCTGTATCTTTACAGCGTCGGAGCAACAGGCACTCGGCACGTAATTGACGCCATCGGCGACGCGGAGAAGTAACCGTTGACAGCTTCAGGCCTTACCCTCGTTGGCGTCCACGATACCGATGCCGCGACAGATTGGCTCATCCGTGAGCTGGCTGCACTCCCGCTGGGTCCCTTCGACCACCCCGTCGTGTTGGCGCATCATCCAGCGCTTCGTCGCGCACTCACCCTGGGCATCGCGCGTGCGACGGGCTGTGCCGCATCGATTCGCTTCATCTCTCCCACGGGTTGGGTGGATGAGACCGCGGGACTCGAAGGCACTGACGGTGAATGGAGAACGGGCGGCATGGCGTGGCGGCTCATCGCTCGCATGGGCGAGCAAGCCGCTCTTCTACCGCACTCGGCCCAACAGATCGTCGAGAGCGGCGACACCATCGCGCTGCTGGATCTCGCGCGCGCTGTAGCGCTTCGCTACCGTGCCTACCTGTTGCATCGGCCAGACTTGCTGCTGCGCTGGGAGACCTCCGAGACGCTCGCCTTTCGCGACGAGGCAAGCGAAGTGTGGCAGCGCGCACTCTGGCGATCGCTGGTGGAGCACTCGGCATCGGGATCACCGGCCCAGGTCATCGCTGATGTCCGCAACGGGCGCTTCCGCTGCCCGGACGCCGTTGCCCAGACAATTCTCGTCGTGGCGGATCCCGCGATGCCGCCGAGTATTCGCGAGACGCTCAAAGCCATCGGCACGGAGCGGCAGGTCCGCTGGTGCGTGCTCGCATTCGCCGGCATTGGCGAGCACGCCATCATGTCAACGCGACTGCGTGCCGCCACGGCTTCGCTGACCACTCTCGGGCTGGCGCCGATGAAACCGAGCGACGTATATGCGTCGTCGCTGCTCGGGCGTGTCCAGGGGTTGCTCGCGGGCGACAGCGGCCGTCGAGGTACGCTCGACGATACGCTCACACTTCACGCGTGCCATTCGCCATTGCGCGAGATCGAGACGCTCCGCGAGCGGCTGATTGTCGCCATGGAGTCGCAGCCGGAGCTTCGGCCGCATGAGGTCACGCTCTACGTGAGCTCGCTCGACACGTATCTCCCGGCCATCGACGCGGTCTTTGGCCTGGACGAGGCAGGGCTGCCACGTCTGCCGTACGAAGTTGCTGGCCGTCCCTTTCGGGACCGTTCGCCGGTCGTCTTCGCGCTACTGCGCCTGCTCGAGGCAAGTGAGGGGCGCTCTACTATGGAGGAGATCATCGCGCTGCTTCGGCTCGCGCCGATTGCGGATGCGGCGGGATTCACCGAGCTCGAGACGGCCAACGTGCTTTCGCTCGCGACGAAAGCCGGCATCGTCTGGGGGGAGGACGGTGCCGACCGGCAGAAGCGATTTCACCTGGCTCCCCTGGAAGCCGGCACCTGGCGTCACGGTATCGACCGTCTCGTACTCGGCATCGCCATGGGCGGCTCGGACTCGCCCGTGGGAGACATCTTGCCTGTTTCGGGCGACTCGGCGGGCAATTCCGATCTCATCGGGCGCATTGCCGGCTGGACCGAGCAGCTGTTCGCGCTCTTCGGTGAGTTGCGAACTCCGCGGGCTGCCGAGGAGTGGAGTGGTGTGCTCGAGGATGCGATCAGGATGTTCGTCAGCGGTCATGGCTCTGACGACTTCGACGCACTCCGCACGCTCCGCTCCACCATCGACGACATCGTCAGCGAAGTGGCGAGAGCATCGAACGGCGCGCTCGTTGGCATGTCTGCCATCCGGACTCTCCTGGAACAGGCGTTCGAAGACATGGCTGGAGAGATCGGGCACCTCCGCGGTGGCATGCGCGTGTGTCGGCTGGAGCCGGGAACTGTGCTGCCGGCGCGCGTCGTCCTGATCGCCGGCATGGACGACGCCCTCTATCCTGGCGGAGGAAGCACTCCCGCGTGGGATATGTTGTCGGATCCGGCACAGGACGAGGATCCCGATCGTCGCGCGGATGCGCTCGACGCATTTCGGCAGGCGATCGGCAGCGCGAGCTCGCGCGTGCATGTTGCGTGGACGGGATTCACGACGCTCCGGCACGAAGTGCGGGCGGCTTCAATTGCCGTTTCGGAATTGCGCGATCTCGTCCAGGAAGCGTGCTTCGACGGAGAGGATGCCGGCTTGGTGCGTGACGAACCGGCACATCCATTCTCGGCAAGTCATTTCTCGGCCGCGCCGCCAGCCGGACACATTCAGAGTGCAGCACGGAGCTGGGCGGGCGCGGCTGTCTCGTTGTCGACTCGCGGTGAGGAGCGCCGCGGCTTTGCCGACGCGCCGCTGGATGAGCCGAGTGAGAGATCGCGCGTGATCTCAATGAGTGCGCTGACGGAATGCTTCAAGGATCCGACGCTCTACTTCTGCCGCCGTGTGCTCGGCATGCAGATGTATGAAGGCGATGAGCCATCAGGCGCCGAGCCGCAGGGGCTTAGTCCGCTCGGGAAGAACGGTGTCAGCAACGAGTTCCGAACCATTTCGTGGCGGCTCGAGGCGGCACAACGGCGCAAGGACACGCGGGACTGTGAGCAGATCAGCGATTGGCTTCAGCATCAGCCCGAGCTGCCATACGGCGAAGAGGGCCGATTGGTAGCGGCAGCCGTCGCGAGCGGTTGGTGGCCACAGCTGGAGGAGATGCGTCGCATCGACTGGCGTCCACCGCACCCCGTAAGCCTCATCGTTGGCGATTGGACGATTGTCGGTCGCCTTGATCGATTGACACCTGATGCGCGCGTCATGGAATGCCTCTACGAGATACGGCCTCACTCGGCCGTCTCGCAGTGGGTGCCGCATCTCGTGATGAACGTGCTGGCCGCGCGCGGGGAACAGCTGCCCACCGAGACACGGATGGACGGTGCCTCGAAATGGAAGCTGGCCGCGGTGGCGAACGCGGAGGAGGAGCTCGTTCGGTTATGCAAGTTCTTCGACGAGGCATCCCTCGCGCCTCAACCGGTGTTTCGAAGGACCGGGTGCGCCTGGCTCGAAGCACTTGGGCGGCAAGCAAAGGCAGAGGCGGACGAAGAGACGAGGGACAAGGCATTCCGCGAGGCGCGGAAGACGTGGCACCCGAGGGCTGTGCTTCCCGGGCTCCCATCGTTCCCGAGTGAAGGAGAGCTGCCCTCCTCCCTGCTCTGCTGGGCCGACCGCGGCTTCGATGGTGATCCGGAATTCGTCGCGCTCTTTGAGGACTACACGCAACGCGTGCTGCTGCCGTACATGCGCGCATACGTCGCGGAGGAGGTCGTATGAGTGTTCCAGAAAGCTTCATTCCCGGCATGGGACCCAACCTCGTCGAAGCATCCGCCGGCACGGGCAAGACGACGTGGATGGTGCGCACGGCAGTCCGCCTCTTGTTGCAGGACAATGGGCTGCCTCCCGTTACCAAGCCAGAACGGCTGCTCGGCGTCACCTTCATGCGGGCGGCAACGGCCGAGCTGAAGGAGCGCATTCGCGTCGCGTTGCAATTGGCCAAGCGCATCCGCGACGGCGCTGTCCCCGAACCGCACGATCTGTGGATGCAGCAGATGCTTCGTGCCGGTGGCGAGGCGATGTCGTTGAGACTCGACGCTACGCTCGCCTCCATCGATCGCCTGGCCGTCACGACGATCCATGGCTTCTGCAAGGGCGCTCTCGAGGAGTTCGCGTTGGAGTGCGGCGTTCCTGTCGGTCTCCGGTTCATCGAGCAGGACCAGGAGTACCGCGAGCAAGCTGTGGCGGATGAGTGGCGCGCACTCACTTGGGAGGCAGGGCCCATCAGCCATTTCGTGATGGCCGAGCGCATGAGCGGCGACACCAAGAAGGCCACGCGCTGGTCGCCCGATGATCTCGCGAGAGCGGCAAAGGTGGTCCGACAGGGCATCGGCGCGGAGCGGCCTCCGCGCATTGATCGTGAGGACGAACTCGAGTCTGTCCAGGCGAGCCTCCGTCCCATTCTCGCTCATTGGGACGAAGGGCGACTGCGCTCATTCCGCGATAATATCAACTGGAACAAGGGTGGCATCACGAGCGAGCAGATGGATAAGCTCTGCACGGCAATGCACGCGTTGCGTTCGGGGCAAACGCCGGTGACTGCCGATATTGCGCGATGGGCGACGTCGAGCGTTTCTGCCGTTGCGCACAAATCGGCGAAGATCAACAAGCAGCTCATCCCTGGCGAGCCGTTTCTCACGGCGTGCGAAGCAGTGCGTGCCGCCTACGATGCCGCCAGCGCGAGCCTTTGGCAGGACGTCGTGCTGAGTGTGGCCGAGCGGATGGAGCAGGCGATGGAACGTGATCGCGTGGCCGGCTTTGACGAGATGATCGCCTTCCTCCAGCGCGCCCTCACCAACGAGACAACAGGAAAGCGCCTGCGTGAAGTGCTATCCCAGCGCTACGACGCCGTGCTCGTCGACGAGTTCCAGGATACCGACTGGGCACAGTGGAGCATTTTCTCGACCACGTTCGAACTGAACCCCTTGGTACTCGTCGGTGACCCAAAGCAGTCCATCTTCGGCTTTCGCGGCGCAGACATCACCGCGTATCGCGATGCGCATGGGAGCGCGTTGGCGCTTGGCGAGGGACGCGTTCTGTCCCTCGACACGAACTACCGTACAGATCAGGCGCTGGTCCAGGCGACGGAGCTTCTCTTCACGCAGACGCAGACACCATTCGACGTCGACAAACGCGTCCTCGATTTTGAACGAGTAAAGGCAGCGCGCTGCGAACCGACATTGACCGACAGCGCCCGGCGCCCGATGGTGCTCGTTGACCTGGAGCCTGACAACGCGCCCGATGTGGAACGAAAGATCACGCGCTTCATCGCGGCGGAGGTCGCTCGGCTCCTGCGCGATCCGAGCGTTCGATACTTCGACAGTGCCGACAAGGCATGGCGCAGACTGAAGACGTCTGACATCGCAATCCTCGTGTCGGCGAATCGGCAGGCCGTCCCGCTTCTCAACGCCCTCCATGCGCTTCGAGTGCCGGCCGTGTCTGGCGCCACGGGCGACATCGCCGATTCTGCGATGTGGCAGGACGTGCTGCTGATCATTTTGGCGATCGAGAACCCCGCGAGCCCGAGTGTGGTGCGGCGCGCGCTGTCGACGTCCATCGGTGGATATACGGCGCGAGAGCTCGCGGCCCTCGGATCCGATGAGCGCACGTGGCGCGCACTGGTGGACCGTTTTGCCGAGGCCGGGCGTGATTGGGCGTCGTACGGTGTGCTGCCGGCCTTGACGCGCCTCTCCAATGAATGGGACGCGCGCAACAGACTGGCCTCCTATCGGGACGGCGAGCGACGGCTCACCGACTTTCGACACATCCTCTCGCTGCTGCAGGAGGGTGAGCGGGAGGGACACCGCAATCCCACCATGCTCCTCTCGTGGGCACATGCCTTTGCCGCGGAGAGCGACCGCGACGCGGAGTATCGCCAGCAACATCTGGAATCCGATGCTGAAGCCGTGACCGTGAGCACGGTCCACGTGGCCAAGGGTCTCGAATGGCCGGTGGTGTTTTGTGCATATCTATGGAAAGGACGGCTGGATAAGGAGACGTCACCTCGCATTGCACGATTCGCGGACGGTAGCCGGAAGATCCTGTTTGGAGAGAGGCTGCCTGACGAGCTCCTCGGAGACTCCGAGCTGTCGGAGAGTCTGCGGCTTGCGTACGTCGCGCTGACACGCGCGCGCAGTCGCACGTACATCGTGTGGGCCACCGGTGCACGGGGAGAAGGCCACGGCGCCATCCACCACCTATTGAATGGTGTTGCCGGCCGCGGCACTACGCCTGCGCAGGTGCTCGCAGGTGCGCACACAGACCTGATCGGCAGACTGTCGCAAGTTGATGCGCTCAGCATCGGTGCGTTGCCGGAGGGCGACGGCAACTCGGCCGCGACTGCGCTCGAGTCACGCGCCGTCTCATTGGCAGCAGATCAGACGCGCAGCTGGACCGTCTCCTCATACTCCCGTTTCACGCAGGGATTGAAGCTTTCGGCGGATTTCTCCGAGGCTGGTCCCGTCGATGAGACAGAGGGGCAGCCCGATGAATCGAAGCGCGCCAACCAGCTGCCTGGTGGCGCGCATACCGGCAATGCACTCCATGAGCTGTTCGAGCGGTTCGACTTCACGACGCTCGGCGATGCTGTGGCACTGGACCACATCGTCAGCGACGTGCTGTCGCGATATTCGCTGCCCCGCCCTGGCGCCGATGCAGCTCAGAAGGCCGCGGCCGTCGATCTCGTGCGGCGGATGATGGTCGCCACACTTTCGACGCCAATCCCCGGAGCCGCGACGCCGCTCGACGCAGTCGGTATGGACAAGACGCTCCGTGAGTGGCGGTTCAATCTGTCAATGGCACACGTCTCTCCCGCGCGCATTGCGGCCGTGTTCAAGGAGCATGGAGCTGAGTGGCTTGCCGAGTCATATGCAGAAGGGCTCATGCACGTTTCGCGCGCCGAGATCGATGGGTTTCTGACGGGGGTGGTGGATCTGGTGACCGAGATCGATGGTCGTTGGTGGATCGTGGACTGGAAATCCAACACGCTCGGTGCTGTCGCGGCATCCTACGGTGTGGATACCGTGCGCCGAGTAATGGTGAATGAGCACTACGTATTGCAGTACCACATCTACGTCGTCGCACTGCATCGTTTCCTTCGCTCGCGACTCGGCAACCGGTACGAGTACGCACGCGACTTCGGCGGCGTCGGGTATGCGTTCCTGAGGGGCCTAGCGATGGGCGCGCCAGCCTGGTTCACTGACCGCCCGTCGCCTGCGCTCGTCGATGCGCTCGACGCATGCATCGGAGGATACGTCCGATAACCACCGTGACTCTGTCACCCCACGATATGGTCGAGTTGCGCGAGGCACTCGGGCCGCTTGCGAGCGTCTTCCATCGTCAGGTTGCGGCGGCTGGCGCGGCGACGGACACTGAAGGTGTGGTCGCGCGAGCAGCAGCCCTGCTCATGCGTGCGACCATTGGGGGACACATATGTCTGTCGCCGGAGGAGCTCGAGCAACATGCAGAGGCTGCCGGCGTCAGCGGCGTTCCTGCGGAGCAACTCCGCTCTGCGCTCCCACTGCATCCTTGGGTGAGCGCCGGCGATGGTCCCACCCCGCTGGTATTCGAGGGTGATCGGCTGTACCTGCGTCGTTTTCGTGAAGCCGAAGTGCGCCTCGCCTGCGCCATTCGCGAGCGCGTGTCGGCAATAGCGTTAGACAGCGAGCTTCCCGCTCTCGTCAAGCCGTTTCGCGAGATATTCCCCCTGGCGGCCGAAGTGGATTGGCAGGGCGTCGCAGTGGCCGCAGGCCTCCGTTCCCGCTTCTGTCTCATCACTGGCGGCCCTGGTACTGGCAAGACGACGACGGTAGCGCGCCTCCTGGCCTTGCTGCTCGAACAGAACCCCAATGTTCGCGTCGCGCTCGCGGCGCCGACTGG
>JBBRBY010000071.1:0-14170 GCA_038205315.1 Gemmatimonadales bacterium
GCAGGTCAGGATTCGCTGGTCGCGTGGCAGCCCAGCGCCATCACTGGTATCTCGGCACTCGTCGCGAGTGCTTCACTCTCTTCGTGGAAAGCGCTGCTCGCGTACCATGCAATCGAGAACCACGCGGCTGTGCTTCCACCCGCGTTCGACCGTGAGGCCTTCGCGTTTCTGGGAAAGACACTGACGGGCGCGCAAGCCCAAGCCTCGCGCGATCGGCGCGCTGTGAATTGGACTAGCGACGCACTCGGCTTCGCGGTGGGACACCAGTACGTGCAGCGCTACTTTCCCGCGAGCGCCAAGGCGCGTGCAGAGGAGATGGTGGCAAACCTGATCCGCGCCTACGAGCACCGAATCGACGCGCTATCCTGGATGGCGCCAACTACGAAGGCCGAGGCGAAGGCGAAGTTGCACACGCTGCGAGTGAGTGTGGGATATCCTGACAAGTGGCAGAGTTACGCTGCGCTGCGCGTGTCGCCGAACGACGCGTACGGCAACTCCGACCGTGTCGCGCGCTTCACATACGACCGCAGCATCGCGAAGCTGCACCAGCCGGTGGACCGCACCGAGTGGGTGATGACGCCGCAAATGGTGAACGCGGTCAACCTGCCGGCGATGAACGCACTCAACTTCCCCGCCGCCATTCTGCAGCCGCCCTTCTTTGACCCCAAGCGGGCAGATGCGATGAACTACGCCGCCATTGGTGCGGTGATCGGTCACGAGATCAGCCACAGCTTCGACAACAACGGCGCGAACTTCGACGCGCACGGGCGGCTGAGAAACTGGTGGACGCCCGCCGACCTTGCACACTTCCAGGCGTCAACACACGCGCTGGCGCTGCAGTACGACGCTTACCATCCGCTCCCCGATGTCGCCATCAATGGCCAGCAGACGCTCAGCGAGAACATCGCTGACCTGGCGGGCGTCGCAGCCGCGTACGACGCGTTCCACGCTTCGCTCGGCGGCAAGCCTGCGCCGGTTGTCGGCGGCCTCAGCGGCGATCAGCAATTCTTTCTGAGCTTCGGGCAGATCTGGCGGACGAAGTTCCGGGAGCCTGCGCTCCGCCGACAGTTGCTCACCAACGGTCACTCACCAGGACCGTACCGTGCGCTGACTGTGCGCAATCTTGATGCGTGGTACGCGCCGTTCGACGTCAAAGCGAGTGAGAAGCTCTACCTCGCGCCGGGTGATCGGGTGCGCATCTGGTGAGAGATCAGGGGAGGGGTCATTCCCACGGCCGTCGAGAGTTAGTGCTTTTCCCGGCTCGGCCTCTGGCGACGCGAGGGGACTCGCCGTAATGTTGATGCTCTGATTCGCTCCATGCAACACATCTCTCACCAGGGATTGGCATATGGGAAGGCGACAGTTGACCGCCAACGATCTGCGCAGGCTTGCCGAAGCCGTGGACGGGGTTCGGGACGAGACTGCCTACGTCGTCTGGGGGAACACGGGACCAGAGGTACGCACACAGCGGCCGGCTTCGGACGAAGTGATTTTCGAGTGCATGACCAGCAACGCCGAACCGGATCGCGCAAGGATCGCCGCGATCACCATGCAGCCGCCGGTGATAGCATCGGATGGAACGCCACTTACGAACTTCGCGAGACGTTTCGACGCGATGTTCTGGAGTGAGGCTGCGGTTGAGAAGTTCATGTTTCCATACTACGTCCGCTTCAGCAGCCCTGGCCACATTGACAGGATGCGAAAGGCGTTCAATCAGAAGCGTGTGGTTGCTGCTATGCACATGCCCGACTCCACGAGCAGTTTCCTCGTGAGCGTTCGCGGTGGTGAGGCGCTTGCCGAAGTCACTCTGGATGATCTCGAACGAGAGCAGTGAACCGCGCCGCGAACCGCGGATCGTTTCTGAGAGCGGCGAAGTGGGGATCGCGCGCGATGTAGGCTCTGAGCGCCGGACGCGCGGCTGCGTACTCGCTCAGCAACCGTAATGCGACGTCAGGCTGGCCCAGCGCCAGCCTGACGGACGCCTCGTCGTAGTCGAGATCGAGTCGCGCGGACGAGTCGTTGCCAACCTCGTGTGTTGCCCACGCTATCACTGCTCGCGCACTGTCGCGATCCCCGGCTCGCGCGGATATCAGGGCTGCCATCATTCTCCTGAACACCGGATTGTACGCATCGTGATCGGTTGCAGCCTGCCCGGGTGGGTCCATGCTGTCCAGTTTGGCCACAAGAGCCCAGGCTTCCCGCGGTTTCGCCCGTTTGCTGTCGACTCCCATGAGTGTCAGTCGGCACTGAACGAAGCGCCAGTCGTTGGGAAACCGGCGGCGGCCCTGATCGCAATACTGTCCGGCCGAAGCGTAGTCTCCAAGTAGCTGCTCGCTGGTGTAGAGCGCTTCCAGAATTCTCGGTGCGGCTTCGAGGTATGCATCCTGCGCCAGTGCTCTGCGCGCGTCCACATTCGCTTCCGCAACATCGCCCTTGAAACGAAGCACCTCGCTCAGAGCCCCCCACGCACGGGCATTCGTGGAGTCGGCGGCAACCGCCGCGCGCAGATCGCGTTCCGCAACCGCGACTTCTGCCATGCTCGACGCTCCCATCGTGATCTTTGCGGTCTCCCACAGGACGGTGCCATGAAGCTCCCGAGCATCGATGCTACTTGGCGCGCGATGCAGCGCAGAGTCGGCAAAACTGCGCGCTGTCTGCAGTTGGGTTGACTTCGCGGACAACGGCAGCAGACGGGCGATGCTCCACGCTACCCAACTCCGGTCAATCAGAGGTTGCTGCCATTGCGGATCGCGCGTTTGGGCCTGCGCCAGCAGTGTGTCGGCAAGTTGCAGGAAACCGATAGCGTCCTGCGTCGTCCCCGCGCGACTATCGGACGCGATTGTCGCCGCCTCGTCACGCGCCTGCCACGCGCGCAGCACCAGTTCGCGAGCTGGCGTGCTGGACGTTCCTTTACCGATTCGTGCCACACGAATCTGCTGACCAAGTCGCGTCCGAAGAAGCGTCGCCACCTGCTGCGAGACGTCGTCCTCGAGAGCGAACAGATCCGTCATTCGATGCGCAGTGGTGCGGCTATCGAGATGATTTCCCGTAGCAACGTCCACCAGCTCGACGCTGACGCGCACGCTGTCGCCGGATTTCTGCACGCTGCCGGTCACCACGCTGCCGACATGCAGTGTCGATGCAATGCTGTCGAGGCTCACAGCGCGGCCGCGGAACGGCAGCACTCCGTTTCGCGATATTACGTGCAGCGCCGAGACAGCGCTGAGTTGGTGTATCAGCTCGTCGGTGAGGCCGCTTGCGATGTAACCCAGGTCGTGTGCCGGACTCTCATCATCGAAGTACAGCACCGCGACGTTCGCCACGTTATGCGTCGCCGGAGCATCAAGCGCGTCGCCGCCGGTTGGGTGGAGGTATCGGGGCACTACAAACACGAGTGCAGCTATGACTGCAGCGGCGGTGAGCGCCATCGTCGCCAGCCGCACCGCTCGCGTGCTCCACCGCGTTGCGCCGCGCTCGTGAGGTGCAACAGCCCCGGTTCGCGCAAGCTGCAGCGCAGCCCTGAACTTCGTCGCGTTTGCAAACCTGTCCGCCGGTGACTTCGCGAGCGCCTTTCGAACCACAGCTTCCAGCGGCTCTGTGACGGATGGCCTCACCGTGCGGAGCGGCGCTGGTTGCTCCACCATGTGCCGTGCGATCACGGCCTGCGGGTTGGCTCCCGTAAATGGCGGATTGCCGGCAAGCATCTCGTACAGCACGCAGCCCAGACTGTAGATGTCGCTCCTGCCGTCGACCTCGCCACCGGACGCCTGCTCCGGGCTCATGTAGGTTGCGGTGCCAAGCGCCATGCCGCTTTCGGTCAGCCTGCTGTCTCCGCTGGTGCCGACGATGCGCGCTATGCCGAAATCTGAAACGATGGCGTGTCCGTGCGCGAGCAGGATGTTGCCAGGCTTGATGTCCCGGTGCACGAGACCTTGGTCGTGCGCACAGGCAAGCGCATCCGCGACTTCGCACGCCAGGTCAATCGCATCATCCAGCGGGAGCTGCTGCTCGCGCGTAATCCTTGCCGCAAGCGATTCCCCCTCGATGAACGGCGTGACGTAATACTCGAGGTTGCCGCTGCGACCAGAGTCCAGGACCGGCAGGATGTTCGGGTGCTGCAGTCGCGCCGTGATCTGAATTTCCCGCGCGAATCGCGCGAAGCCCAGGAACGCAGCTATCTCGGGTTGCAGCACCTTGACCGCAACGGTCGAGTCATGGCGCAGGTCACGCGCGCGATACACGGTGGCCATGCCTCCGCGACCTATCGCTCGCTCGATCGCGTAACGATCTGCGAGCACACCAGTGAGGTCCTCCCGCACCTCCGGCAGCGCCGCCTCCGCAAGAGAGTTTAACCAACCAGTTGAAACTAGACCCGCGGCGCGCGCCTCGCCAGTTCAGGAGCTCGGCTGCCAGGGGCGGCTGCTCGAGCAGGCGCCGTTCGTCCGACCCGACGGCCTATCAATGAACACTCAGGCGGTGAAATGAGGTCAGATTGAGTCGCTACGTTTGATAATGGTGACGACTCGATCCAATCTTTCGACGATCACGCGCAGGCTGGCACGTGAAGCCGGCCAGTTGAAGTTCTGGACGCCGAGCCACGTCTATAATCCGTTGGACTACGCGTGGGCAGCCCATCGCGAGTATTTGCAGCGCTTCGGTACCGAGCGCGGGCGGGTGGTGCTGCTGGGCATGAACCCGGGGCCCTGGGGAATGGCGCAGACGGGTGTGCCGTTTGGCGACGTGGTGATGGTGCGCGAGTGGTTCGGCATCGAAACTCGGCTCGGTCGCGTTATGCCGGAGCAACATCCCAAGTATCCGATACTCGGCATGGCGTGTCATCGCAACGAAGGCAGCGGCTCGCGACTGTGGCGTTGGGCCGAAGCGCGCCTCGGTTCGCCCGAAGACTTTTTCTCGCGCTTCTTCGTCTGGAATTACTGTCCGCTACTGTTCATCGGGGACGGACACAATCTCACTCCCGAACACTTGAGTCGAGACGAGACCGAACCGCTGACGGCCGTATGTGATCGCGCGCTGGGGGCCGCAGTGCGCGCGCTGGCACCGGCGACGGTCGTGGCGATCGGGCGCTATGCCGAACGGCGAGCGAAGGCCGTGCTCGGTGCGGACGCAGACGTACGTTATCTGCCGCATCCGAGTCCGGCGAATCCGGCGGCCAACCGGGATTGGCCAGCACTGGCCGAGCAAGTGCTCAAGCCCTGGTTAGGGCCGCGTGTTTAAGGATGCTTTCGGAGTGACGGGCGGCGGGTACGCGCAAGTGCTTGATACTGCTGCAGTCAAGTGACGCGTCCTCCGAGCGACGGTTCTCCACGGGAGTTGCTCACCATCGTTGCTCTCATACTGACGGGAGCTGTGATAGCAGCACTCGCCACCGCATTCATCTGGCGTCCATAACATGAACATCTCAGTCCGATTCATCTCAAAATACACGAGCCTTCTCGCAATGCTCACCCTCGCCGCTGGCTGCACAACGCAAAGTACGCGCGGAATCGACTCTACGACTTCAACAGTAACCGCGGGGATTCCCGACGGGCGCGCGATAGATGTGGAAGCCAAGCGTTTGATGAAGCGGGAGAACGTGCAGGGGTTGGCGCTCGCAGTCATCGACGGTGGCAGGATCGTGCACGTCGCTGCATACGGCTACCGCAACGTGGCGCGCGATCTTCCGCTCACCACGTCGACCATCATGTACGGCGCTTCGCTCACCAAGACGACGTTCGCCTACATGCTCATGCAGCTAGTTGACGAAGGACGGCTCGATCTTGACGCCTCGGTCGCGACGTTGCTCCCCCGTCCACTTCCAGAGTACAACAGCGAGGATTACGACTACACGGATCTCGCTGGCGACGCACGATGGAGATTGTTGACTCCGCGCATTCTGCTGACGCACAGCTCGGGGTTCGCCAATTTCCGATGGCTCGAGCCCGATAAAAAAATGCGGTTCCACTTCACACCCGGAACGCGTTACGCATATTCCGGCGAAGGCTTCTACATCCTTCAACTGATTGCAGAGCAGGGCCTCGGACTCGACGTCGGTAAGGAAATGCAGACCTGTGTGTTCGATCGCCTAGGCATGACTAACACAAGCATGACATGGCGTCCAGACTTCGCCAACAACCTTGCCGACGGTTACGCACTGGATGGATCGATGGAGCCGCACGACGAGCGTAGTCACGTGAGCGCCGCAGGTTCGATGGATACGAGCATCGAGGATCAGGCTCGGCTCTGGTCTGCCATCGTTCGCGGAGACGGCCTCAGCAAGGCGTCGCGCGCCGAGATGTTCAGGCCACAGCTCGCGATCACATCCGCGCACGAATTCCCATCACTCGCTCCGGAAACCAACCCGCATGACAACGACATTGGTCTTGCCGCCGGACTCGGTCTCGTCACGTTTCAGGACGCGAGTGGTCCGGCCTTCTTCAAGGCCGGACACAACGACTGGACCGGCAACATGGTCCTGTGTCTGGAAAGCAAACAGCGTTGCGTGGTAATGCTTGCGAACGATGTGAGGGCGGAGCGGATTTATCCGGAGATTGCGCGGTTTGTACTTGGTGAGACGCGGATGCCCTGGCACTGGGAATACGAGTGACTTCCAATCGAGCAGAATGGGAGCAGAATGGGGTCGGGGAGCAGAATGGGGTCGGATCTTGCGTGATGCAAACGAGCAGCACGTCCGTGCCAATGCGTGATGCAGAACAGCCTCGCGGTACCATGCCCGCGGGGCTGTTCCTACTGAAGGCGCCTGAATGGCATCACGTCGCAAGCCCTGAACCCAGACACACGCGGTGATCCGCTCACCTCAGCGCAGGCGTGGTAGACGGCGGGCGCCTGTGCGTGGTCGCCTGCTCATATGAGTAGGCCAGCTTGATCAACTCAGGCTCGCTCCACGCTCGGCCGAAGAACTGCACACCCGCAGGCAGGGTTCCATTGCGCGTGAAACCCATCGGTACGGTGATCGCGGGGAAGCCGGTACTTGGTGCGAATAGTTGGTTGTTGTCGCCGGCCGGAGTGTTCAGGTCGCCGATCAGGCGCGGTACGTTGCTCCAGGTTGGATATACCAGCGCGTCCAGCTTGTTGCTGTCCATGAGCTGCAGCACGGCTTCGCGCAATCGAGCGCGAAATTCTTGCTGCCCGCGGCAGCCCGCCGACTGCTCCGGCGTCTCGGTCACTGCCTGCGCGTCCTTCAGTCGCATCTCGATGGAAGGATGGAACTGGCGCGACTTGATGATCTCTTCCAGGCTGTGGACTGGCACCTGATCGCCGAGTGCACTCAGGTATCGGTTGATATCGTACTTGAACTGACTGCAGGGTGCGCTGGAGATGCGCAGCAGCTCGGCGAGACTGTCCACCGCCACCGGATCCACGATCTGCGCTCCGTGAGCACGCATGTCGTCCAGCGCGCGATGGAATAGTGTCATTACTTCCGAATCCGCGCTCGGTCTATCATAAGCCTGGTGCAGCACGCCTATGCGCGCGCCCTTGAGTCCGTCGCGTACGAGCGATGCGGCGTAGCTGCGCGGAATCTTTCCTGCGCTGTGCGCGGTTACTGTGTCGGCGGCATCGGGGCCGGCCATTACCTGGAGCAATGCCACTGCATCGGCCACGGTGCGCGTCATTGGTCCCGTGACATCTGCCGAGAGAAAAAGCGGCACCACGCCACTGCGACTCGTGAGCCCCATCGTCGGGCGGATTCCGACGAGACTCAGAAATGCCGACGGACCGCGGATGGAGTTGCCAGTATCGGTGCCGAGTCCCACGGCTCCGAAGTCCGCCGCCACCGCGGCTGCGGTGCCACCGCTCGATCCCGCGGTGACGCGGGCCAGATCGTACGGGTTGCGCGTGTAGCCTGGCAGGATCGAGCTTACGGTTTCGTAAGGACTGAAGGCGAACTCGTCCATGTTGGATTTCGCGAGCACGATTGCGCCCGCCTCGCGCAACTTGCGAACCACGAACGCATCCTCGCGCGGTATGAATCCCTTGAGTGAAAGCGAGCCGGCGGTGGTGCGAAGTCCCGCAGTCTGATAGTTGTCCTTAACTATAACCGGAATGCACTGCAGCGGCTGCGTGATCCCGTCGCGTGCGAAACGGCGATCCAGGTCGGCGGCGGTTGCGAGCGCGTCCGGGTTCACCAGGATTATCGCGTTAACGGCGGGACCTTTCTTATCGTACGCGTCGATGCGCTGCAGATATTGCTGCACGAGACCCACGCACGTTAGCGAACGATCTCGCATCGCGGCGTGGATCTGCGCGATGGTTGCTTCCTCGACGTGGAACGAGCCGCGAGATGCTGGAGCTCGTTGCTGTGCGCTTACTGGAATCGCGTTGAGAAGTGCTACAGCTACCGCCAGAACACGAGCGACTGCCGCAGCGCTTAACGGGGTGGGCACGTTGCGCATGTTTATGCGTGGCAGTGCGCCGTTATCGATTCGTGTCTCCATCCGGAGCCTGTGTTTGAACGTGGGTCAAGATTGGGCAGAACGTGGCGATCATCTGCCTGGCGTGGATCGTTGCCGGTGACCGATGCAACGATGACGCCGGTTGGAAACTGTCGCGCGTGGAAGCTATTCTAGTGCGTCGGGCGTGTTCCCGCACGTTTGCATCGCGCAAGATCTCTGACCCTCATTTAGTTCAAACCCTTAGCGAGAATGCTCAATCCGTGGGATGGTAATTCCCTCCTTTGCCACATGCATTGCACCTCGTCACTTCGACACCGTGCAGCTCTACATGTGGCAGGCCGCCGATCGTGTCTCCGCCATAAAAGTTTACGTAAAGATAGATTTATGTTATGATTATTAGTGTCAACTGACGTTGACACTATCGGATGTTCTTACTTGCTATCCTCAACGCATTAGTGTAAGATATATTTTCTGCTATCAGGATTAACGTAAATCTCCCTTGTCGCTATGCCGCCTAGACCCACTACCAAAATTCTCCCGCGCCAGGTCAAAGCTGCGCTCACCAAGCTCGGGCACGATATCTCCGTGGCTAGGCGCCGCCGTCGGCTCACTACTGCGATGATGGCGGAGCGGATCGGAGCCACTCGGCCAACCTACTTCCGAATCGAGAATGGGCATCCCGGGGTCTCGATGGGCGCCTACGCCATGGCCCTTTATACGTTGGGACTGGGCACCCAGGTTGGCGAACTCGCTGATCCCGGCCGAGATGATCAGGGGATCCTTCTCGAAGTGGAGCAGCTTCCGGCACGGGTGCGCCCTCGAAAAGAGCCGCGGCCGCTATGAAACGCGCGATCAGTGTGTATCTGGGCGACGCTCAGCAGCGAGTCGGCACGCTGCACTACAACCAAGACGGCGCTCGCGAGAGCTCGAACTTTGTATACGATGAGGATTGGCTCAAGCGCGACGATCGGTTCGAAATCGATCCGCTATTGCCACTCCAGTCAGGACCTCAATTCCGCCGGAAGCCCGAGGACGGGTCTGTCTTCCATCCCGCTATCGCAGACACCGAGCCCGATGGATGGGGGCAAAAGCTCATTCGACGCGACCACGCCAAGCGACGTGCTGCTGCGCGCCTCGCGGGGGGCGACCTGCCGCCGCTGGCGAACAGCATGGATTTCCTCCTTGAGGTGGATGACGTCAGTCGAGTTGGTGCACTCCGGTTCCGCGATGAAGACGGCGTGTTTCAACGCGCGGTCGACGGGGGCCGCCGAGCCAATCCGCCGTTGATTGAGCTGCGACACATGCTCGCATCGACGCGAGCGGTCGAGCTGAACGAAGAGACGGCTGCCGACCTTGCCTATCTGCGCGGACGAGGGACTTCGCTGGGCGGGCTTCGGCCCAAGTGTTCGATTGTTGACGAGGATGGCCATCTCGCGATCGGAAAATTCCCAAGTGTGCGCGACGAGCGCGCCATCACCAAGGCAGAGGTGCTGGCACTTCGCCTGGCGAGGCGCGCCGGCATCAGCGCCGCCGAGGCGCGCGTTGTCACGAGCGACGATATCCCGGTTGCCGTCGTCCGACGCTTCGATCGGGCCGACGGAGGACGAATTCCCTACGTCTCGGCGGCGACGCTCATGGGCGTTGAGCCGTCCGGGGAGCACAGCTACGCTGAGATTGTCGACACGATTCGCGTCCACGGGGCAGCGGTGCAGGAAGACGTCGACGAACTCTGGCGACGCATCGCCTTCTCCATTCTGATCAGCAATTTCGACGACCACCTCCACAACCATGGCTTCCTTCATGTGGAGCGAGGAAGGTGGCGCCTGTCTCCTGCTTTCGACATCAATCCATTTCCTGACCGGGCGCGCGAGTTGAAGACGTGGATCTCAGAGGAGTCAGGCCCTGCTGCGTCTATCGAAGCGCTTCTGTCTGTTGCAGAGTATTTCCGGATTCCTGACACCAAGGCGCGGACCATCGTCCGCGAAGTCGAGAACGCGGTAAGCGCCTGGCAAGTGGTGGGTGAGGAACTTGGTATGACATCGCTCGAGCTCGACGCATTCACCGATGCGTTCGAGCACAAGGAACGTGGGATTGCGAAGGCCGTTTGAAGCGCCCGAACTGCGGCGCGCGCAGTTGACCGCAACGCGTCGCCGAACGCGGCACCGCCCCGCCGCCGCAAACATGCCGCTATCTAGACTTGCTGTATTGTTGCAAGCGATTCGGGATTGGCTTGCGCCTGCGGCTGAACGCTGCTGCTCGCCGTTTGCAAAACCCAACCGCTTGGCTTAATTTACCCGTATGCCCAAAGTGCATCAGATCGGTGGGTTCAGGATATACATCTACCTGCCTCCGAGCGAGCACGCACCGGCGCACGTTCATGTGCTTAAAGATGCCGGCGAGGTGGTAGTCCGCATCGGTACTGGACTCGGTTTGGAGCCGTATCGCGTCTTCGGATCGATCAAACGTGCAGACGTGATTCGCGCGATTCGAGTCGTTGAATCAATTGAAGCGCACCTGCTTGAGGAGTGGAGGAAGCACCACGATGAATAAGCGTCCGCTGTCAGATGACGAAATCCTGGAACGCATCCCCACGGCCAGAGCGCGCGAGGAGGGCGACCGCGCGGCTGGCCTCCGCGCGGGGGCTGCGTTTTACGATTCGATCAGCGATCTCATCGTGATCGAGACCACGCGCGGTATCCGATTGGGATTTCCGCGGCGCGTGATCGCTGCGCTCCGCAATGCATCGAAAGAACAACTTGCCCAATTGACACTTAGCCCGTCCGGTGCCGGACTGCATTGGGATGCACTCGACGTGCAGCTCAGCGTTCCGGGACTTCTAATCGATGCCCTCGGCCCCGGTTCCGCCGCACGGGAGATTGCGCGACGTGGTGGCAAGTCCACGAGCACGGCCAAGGCTGATGCTGCACGACGAAATGGCAGCAAGGGCGGACGGCCCGTCAAGAAGGAATCAGGATCTCGTGTAGTGGGCTACGCAAAAACGTCTGCGAAAAAACTATTGGTGAAGGAATCGGCTAGATCCAAAACACCGGTGAAGGTTGGATCGAGGAAGAAGCGCGGGTGAGCGGTTGTGCAACGCGGGCTCGAGTGCGAACGTTGTTTCCGTCTGGATCGTCCTCAAGGACGAGGTTGTTCCGCGGTTCGTGACGGCTTATGTGGAGGATGCACTCTGATGGCTCCAATTCGTGAACTCGATACGGTCGTGCTCGTCCGTGATGTGCCGGAAGCCGGGCTTCGTGCTGGCGATCTCGGCGCCGTCGTTCAGGTATATGCGCCGGATGCGATCGAGGTGAAGTTTGTAACCGCCGCCGGACACACTGCGGCGCTCCAGACTCTCGCCGTGGCGGACGTGCGTTCGGTACGCGATGATGACTTACTCGCTGTCCGCCAGACCACTACGCTCCGCTCCGTAATCCCGAACCGCCAGGTCTAGTCCGGTGGCGACAGTTCCTCGATCGCGGTAGCGACTGCTCGACCAATCAGCCAGATTTTGGGTTGCGCCAGCACCTTTGATGCAAACGCGTTGCCGCGTTTAACACGCTTCGCGAATTCGGAAGGTGTGTAGATCGTGGGGTTTATAGTCCGGTCGAGTCGTTGTGCGGCCGCTTCGAGCGCGGCGAAGATATCTGGATAGGCGAGCGTGTCGCTGATCAGCATCAGGTCGACATCGCTGCTCGCCGTTGCTTCATTCTTCGCGAACGAGCCAAAGATAAACGCTACCTCGATCTGCGCCGCGTTGGGCGCGAGTACGGCGCGCACGACGTCGGCCAGCCCCGATGTCTTGAACACGAGCGAACGGAGTTCCTCGAAGACGGGTGCACCTTTGTTGGCGCGGAAGTGCTTCTGATTTCCGACGCGTTCCACGACAACCAGCCCAGCCGCCGGCAACTCCTGCGCTGATCGCGGAAGAATCTGGCGCCATCGTAACGTCGGTCATAAAACGCGTGTTGGTCGCACAGCGCGAAGCATTGCGAGCACGGAGTGAACACTTCATCGACCTGAGCGGCGCGATCTCAATTCGTCTGCCGCAAATGCTTATAGACCGGAGCGACCTCAAGCCCGCCAAGCGATCAGTGGGTCTGATCTCCAGAGGAGCCGACCCATTCGCCGACCGGAGCTCGCTTATCCTCCGAATCATGCTCGAGCAAAGCGATCCCCGACGTGTCTGGGGTGTTCGCCAACTCGCCAGCGCGGCCGGTGTCGGTACAGCCACAGCGTCGGATATGCTCAAGGCGCTAGTCGAGCGTCGGCTGGTGGAGATCAAACGCCGCGGTCGTGTCGCGGAAGTGCTGCTTGGAGATCCGTACGCGCTAATCGATGCGTGGACCAACGCGTATGATTGGCGCCTCAACCGCGGGATTGCGGTACACGCACCGATTGGTGATCTCGCGGAATTCCTGCGACGTCTTCCCGGCCTAATGCACCATCGGTATCGATGGGCGCTCACGCTTCAGGCAGGTGCGTCGTTGGTAGCGCCGCACGCCACGGCTTTGCTCCGATGGCCAAGTGGTCTTCACCGATCTCGTAATGATGGAAGCCGATATATAAGGTAGTTGTCGCATGGCCTGTGTCGGCGATGTGTGACGATTCAAGTGCAGGCCGGTCGAACGCCTACCGCGACACGAGTTCAAGCCGTTCCTTAGGAGTCCAACCACCTTCACCGTTCCAAACGGAAACTGAGACAAGCTTCTTCGGCGCGGGCTTGTCATTCAGTTCACGCAGGAGATCATCGACAGCGTAATTCTCTGTCGGTTCATGCCTGAGCATCAGCAATCGCAAAAGTCGATCAGCGACCGCCCCCATGCGTTGGGCTCCAGTTTCCCACCTGGAAACAGTCTCGCGCGCGACGCCCATCCTCTGAGCGAAGTCCGCGGTGGACAGCCCGCAATGCTTGCGCAAAAAACGGATCTCAACAGGCGCGAGCATACGCGGCTGCGTAACAAACCCCTCAGCCAGAACACGGTGCAGTTGCTCGATTCTAGGTATGGCAATTCCTTCCTTGCCACACGCATTGCACCTCGTCACTTCGACACCGTGCAGCTGTACATGTGGCAGGCCGCCGATGGTGTATCGACGGACTGCGTTTTCTTCCGTTACTACCTGACCGCCGCAATCGTCGCAAATCATTGTTTGAATCTCCACGCAGTTACGACCCGCATCCGCGTTTCAGACGTGAACGCAAATACAACGCAGATGCGTTGTGTTTCTACTCGATAGCGCCATTCTCCATGAATTGACTCAGGCGGATTATAGATCCCGGCGCGGAGAAGATTTAGGCAATCGGTGGTCTCGAGTTCATCCTTCGCCATTTCCACTAGCGCATGGCCCGAGAATTCGACGATCCCATTCTCGACAATGCTCCGGACAAGCTGCTTTGCCTCGGGAGGTTTTAGGGGCTCGACGGCCGGGTCCGGCATGCGTGATATAATATCACAACAGTGGTAAATGTCAATAGATGATATATCGCCTTGATATATCGCCACATAGCCCGCGAGCAATCTATCTTGCCGCCCCACCACTCTCCGCACCCACAAGATTCCTCTCCAGCGCCGCCAACGCATCCAGCACTTCCTTCCGTTGTTCTCCCGTCAACGCCCCCACCGTCCGAGCCTCGAGTTCCCTCCACGCATCTTCCACCGCCTTCCGTAGCGACAGACTCTTCTCCGTCGCCTCGACAATAATCGCTCTTCTATCCTCCGAACTTCTCGTCGTCCGCACCAACCCAGCCTTCTCCAGCCTCT
>JBBRBY010000072.1:0-13684 GCA_038205315.1 Gemmatimonadales bacterium
CCGTGTATCGAGCCCAGCGCGGCGCGGATGGTGAGGTCACAGGGCAAGTATCGGTGGCGGCGTATCGTAATCGCTGGCTGGTGGAGCGGCAGAGCTTCCTGGCGCAGCGCGCGCAGATTGCAACAATCGTTCGGGATCCGAGTGTAGACCCCAAAGCGGTGAGTCAAACACGCCCGGAGCTAGTTGGCACGTTTTTGGAATTAAAGGCAGCCGAACTCGTGGCAAAAGAAGTCTATCGCGAACGCGAGGATCAACTGCGTTTCGTGCGTCGCGTGCGCGAGGCCATTGCCGATGAGATCGAGCGCGGCGAACCCTTGAGCGCGGTACGCGTGCGCGAACCTGACCTGCGACGGGAGCCTGCCGAACGCGCTCAGAACCGTGCGTCCGCGCGGGTGTTGAGCTAAATGGGCAACATCTCTCGCAGCGATGCCCGTCACCCGCCGCCGCGGATCCGCGACAATGAATGGGTGGTGGGGTATTTGCGCGAACACGGTCCGGCCAAGTACAGGTTCGAGGAGGAGAACGCCCTGTCCTACTTCGTGCGTCTGCGCACCACGGATGAGGTGGGTGAGCGGGTGCTGTGGGGCGCGGATTTGCAACGCGCGATTCGGGACTCCAAATCCCATGTCAAGATCGGCCAACGGGTGGCCGCGCGATTGGTGGGCCGCGAACCGCTCACCCCGCGCGCTCCTCGCCCCGGGGAGTCGCGCGTCGATCGACCGCAGTACAAAAACCGCTGGGAAGTGGAGACCCCGCAATTCATTGCCGAGCGCCAACGCACGGCGCGGGAGATTTTGGATAACTCCATTGAAGCGCGGCGCAGTGGGGTTAAAAACCCTGAGATGAGCGGGTTGTATTTGATCTTGCGCGGCGCCGAGCTGATCGCGAAAAACCGCTACCCGGATCCACGCGATCAGCAAGAATTCGTGGCGCGCGTGCGCGCACTGCTCGCGGTCACGCCGGAACCCGAGGTGCCGAGCGTGCAACTGCGCCCTGCAATCGAGCCGGATTCGCGGGTCCTGAAATCTCCACCGTGGACCCGCGAATAACGGTTATTTTAATGGACTTTCCAGTCAACAGCATGCGGGCTGATAATACCGACACTCCGTGGTACGACGTGGAGCTGATTCGGATCGAGGAGGGTGCGCAACGCCTCACCTTCCGAGTGGCCGGGTCCGAGCGTGTGGTGTGCAGCGCCAATGCGGGGTGGTGGGAGATCGGTACGATCGGACGGCTGATGCTGGGCAACAACGGCAGCGAGTTCGGCTTTCACGCCTATGCGGATCAGCGGCTGCGGCGCGCACCCGAACGGGATGATCCCGCACGCTGCCGCTGGGGTTGGCGGATGGGCGAGCATCGATTCTGCGTCAAGACGGGTATCGTGCCCGGTCGATCCGGTGCGGTGGTGCGCGAGGACACGACGCCCACCCTACTGGATCTGCCGCGCGAATTTGTAGATCGCTGCACGGCAGTGTCGGTGGCGCCCGATGCCGTGCTGCGCACCTTCATCGCCGATCTGTGTGATCTGCGCAGCAGCGGTAATCGTCCGCGCGAGGATGGCTATTGCGCAAGCGGCCAGGACGAAGGGTTTCTGGCGCGCGAATATTTTCAGCGCACGTTTGAGTGCTGCTCGGCGGCGCTCGCCCCGGATGGGTCTGCGGTCGGGGACCCGATCGATCCAACCACCCAGGCAGTCGAGCCAGAGATGCTCGGAGTGGTTGACGACGAGTCGAGTGAGGCGGTATTGCCTTCGTCCGCACCGCCGAATTCCATCCAAACCGAGCCAGTGACAGATAGTCGATCTATGCTGAGCGGTGCCGTGGTAGAGGCGGATTGCACCGTGACACATTCTGTCGCGGATTCATGCGCTACAGGAGGATGAACGCATTATTTCGCGGCAGCCGGTAGCGCGAAAAATCCGCCGCATCCACCGTCATGATTTCCGTGACGCCGGTTTCAGCCGCGAGCCAACACAGCGAGGCATCGGCCAAGCCCATTTCCCGCTTGCCACGCTCGGAATAGCGGCGCATCCACGGCAGCATCTGCGCCAGATCCAGCGCTTCAAACGGGTAGACGATGACCCCTCCGAGCTGAACCCATTTGAGCATCTCCAGTCGGTGCGGTGTGGCCAATAAATACGGGGCTTGCACGATGCACGGCCAGGTCGTTAGCAGCCGCAGTCCGGCCGGGGATAATGCCGAGACGAGCGCATCGAAGCGGTCATGGTGCCGATCATCTTGCGCAAAAAGCGCGATCAGCGGCCCGGAATCAATCAGCGCGTTGCGCACGCAATTTTGCTTTCATGCGCGCCGACACATTGCTCGAGGCGGACAGTGTGACCATGGGGCCGGCCTTGCGGACCGTGCGCAGCAAGGTGGCCGGGTTTCTAAATCCCAGCGTGCGTTCCAGTGCATCGATAACGAACTCGGACTTGGTCAAGCCCAGACGTTGGGATTCTTGTTCCAAACGGGCTTCGAGTATTCGAGGAAGTCTGACACTGATCGGCATCGTTGCACCTCCAATACTTATTGGTGTTCCTGTAATGCACCGCGACAACGCCGTCAATGCAGGTCTGATGGATGAGTGCAGACAGGCGGTCAGTCCTAAAAAATTTGGCCCGAAAAAGATCGGGCCAAAGTGCAGAGCAACCTATCTGACGGGTCGAGAGTCGTCGACTTACGCGGCCTAGCATTCCCTATCGCGTTCGCGGCCGCAAGCCCTTGGCCGAGAAAATCCGGGAATGAGGTGTGGTAGGACCGGCACACCACCGTACTCGGACAAGGCTAGGGGATGGCGCGGCACGCGACCAGTGGCTTTCGCGGCATAAACGGCCGCCACCCCGCGATGCGCGGGTCCCCGCCATTTATTCCACGATCCACTGGTCGCATACCGCGCCATCCCCTGTTCGTCCTCTTACGGCGCTGTGCCGGTCAACGAGGATGATGGCCATGACAACTCTGTATGTACGTGAAGCCGGCGACTACATCGCGGCCTCCGATGAGGTGGTGATCCGCTGTGCCAAGGGCGCGCTCGCGCGCCACTTTCGCGCCGGCTCGCCGGTGCTAACGAGCCCTGCTCGTACCCATGATTTCTTGCGCCTGCGCCTGGCCAATTTGCAGTATGAGACCTTTGGATGCTTGTACCTCGACAATAGGCATCGCTTGATATGCGCAGAGGATTTGTTTCGCGGCACGATAGATGGTGCCTCGGTCCACCCGCGTGAAATCGTCCGCTCGGTGCTGATCCACGCAGCTGCGGCCGTCATTGTCTATCACAACCATCCCAGTGGGATCGCTGAACCGAGCCGTGCGGACGAATTGATCACGGGCAAGATCCGCGATGCCCTGTGTTTGATCGATGTGCGATTGCTCGATCACCTCATCGTCGGTGAATCCATCTACTCCTTCGCCGAGCACGGGTTGATCTAGCCACGCGCGTGAGGCGCCGGCGCATCGGCGTCGGCGCTCTCCCAGGTATCCCCAATTGCGAGCGCTGGTCCTCGTCTGCTCGCGTCCCTCACGGAAGGAGAAATCCCATGGCGAACGCTCGCGGCGCAGCGCCCAAATTAAGGTCAGAACAGATTCAGCGTGTTCTTCACTGGGACGCGCACCGACGTGCGTTCAAAGCCACCCATGGCACGCTGGCTGCTCTCGCACAGCGCCTGCGCGTGAGCGTCGCGGTGGTGCGGGGGTGTCCTGCGCGAGGCGATATCTTGCGGGACTCGCGTGCCGGTCGGTCGCAAATGTTAAGTGCTGTGCAGATGTCGCAGATCCTGGCGTGGCGGGAGGCGCACGCGGCGTTTCGTGACAGCGTCCCCACGCTATCCAAACTGGCGCGCGAACTGGGTGTTTGCGTCAACACCGTGCGCAGCTGCGTCCGACGTCAAGGCAGCTACCAGAAGCAACAACCCACAGTGGATCCAGATCGGGCGCTGCGCGCAGCACCGGCTCGCCGAGCGACAAAAGCGTCGCAGATCGTCGCGTGGCGTCGTGATTGGCTGCAGGCCTGGCCGCGAGCACGCGCCGCCGGCGAAGCCCCGCCCAACGATGCGTTGTCAGGCGATGATCATGGCGCCGCCGCCGATTCGCATGATATCGATCCCGACGAGGATGACGAGGAGGCAGTATGAGCGCAAATAACTCGCCGCCCTTAGCAGCAGTAACCGGTGCGGGCCTCAACTTACCGAACGCCGTCGCCGATCTCGGCGCGGCGTGCGTCTGGTACTACGTTCTTCGCGTGAATTCCCACTCCCTCACGGTGCTCGATGTGCAAGCGAACGGCGCATCCGCGCTGCGCGAGATTCCCTATAACCGGATCTCCCGATTGCTGTCCGTGGGAGAGCTCATCGCCAAGGCGCAAACCGGCGAACTGATCACAACGGCGGATCGTACGGGCATCACCTTGCGCGAGGTACTGGAGGAAGGAGATTGGTAGGGGCGGGATTGACGGGCGCGAGAGTACCACCGCGTGCTCGGCCCTCAAGGCCCGCGCGAAGCCGGCGCGAGCCTTGACCGCCGGCGCGCGCGGCGGTGAGGCGCCCGTTCGGGCACTCCCGCCCACACATCCGATGGAGATTTTCATGAACAGCAGCAAACAATCTGATCACGAAAGCAGTGGCGCGCCAACGAGCGCCGGGCATGCGGACGCGCCGGGAACGTCGGAGCAACTATTGCGTGAACTATGGACATCGCAAGGAGTGTGCCCGCTTCGGCAAGACGGACTTATTGCCGACATCGCCGCTAAAGCGGCGCCCGGTGCACAGATAGGCCCGTTCAGAGTCCCTTCGAGTCGGCGAGCGGAGAATGATGGCGAATGCCCAACCGTTCCCGTGTGTCCCCAATGTGGCTCCGACAACGTCGTCGCTGATGCCGCTGCGCGTTGGAGCACAGAAACTTGGGACTGGGAAGTCTCCGCCATCTTCGACAAGGGTCACGGTTGTGAGGATTGCGGTGCCGAAGACATCGAATTTGCTTGGGTCATCGTAAGCGTCCCAGCGGATACACCCCGCATCGCTTAGCCGCGGCTCACCCAGATCTGCGGCCAAAGAGTGGTCGCGGTTCGACCCTTGAACTTCCCGAGCGCCTAGCGAACGCTCGGGACTTTTTTCAACCTTGCGGAACCTTCAACAGCAGTGGTGACGCTGAATCACTTCCCCGCTCGCCGCCGCTCCGGGCACTCGCCGGACCACTCCACGACCCGCGGTCCGTGTTGCCGACCAATTCATGACGGAATGCACCCCGCTTCAGCGTACCACCGCGCGCACCGCCGTCCAGACCCTGCGCGCGGGAGGACCCGTGCTCGGCGAAAGTCGCGCGCGGCGCGCGAGTCTGGACCGCGGCGCGCGCGGTGGTGAGACGCGGGTAGGGCAATTCCGCCCGGGAAAACTCTATGAAGGAAGCATCCCATGAATCACACCGCAACTCTCGATTCCGCACACTGCCCGCCGCGCGCTCGCCGGCATCGGCCCACCTTCAAGTTCGCGCAGCATGCGCCGGAGTTGCAGCGTTATCTGCATCATCAGGGCATTGAGCACGTACGGGCGGAATACGATGGCTTTGAGGGTCAGGGACGATTCATTGCTTTGACGGTGACCTACTTGAGCGGAACGACATCGCCGCTGGTGGACTCGGTTCGTACGCCGGGAATGAAAGCATTGTTCTTGGCGCTGCTGATTTCACGCTACCCCGACTGGCGCGAAGGGTACGGCGCCTTCGGGGACTTCCGCTGGAACGTCCAAACCGATCAGCTGCAGCACACGCACTACCTGCGCGGTCCGCATCCCGAGCGCGTCACCCATCACGGCGCGTAGGCCGGTGTCGTGCAAGAAAACAAACGAAGCGGAAACGCCGTTCGCGCCGACAGTACCACCGCCGTGCTCGCCGTCCAGACCCTGCGCGCGGGAGGACCCGTGCTCGGCGAAAGTCGCGTGCGGACGCACGCGAGTCTGGAGGGCTGCGCGTGCGGTGGTGCTGCGCGACCGGGCATTCCCGCCTAGATCAATTAATTTGGAGAATCTCTCATGAGTCATCTTGATCGTTTGATGTCAGCCTCCGATACGATCCACTCGGCTTTCGTGCGCTCGCTTCCCGCCTCCGAATTGCAGACCCGCTCACCGGCCGCATCGGCCGTTATGCCCGATCCGGTGGTGAGTCCCACCTACACGTTCCTGTCAACCCAGCGGATCATCGAGGCGTTGCACGGCGCGGGTTTTGTGCCGGTGAGTGCCACGCAATCCCATGCTCGACGCTCCCGGCCGCTGTCTGCCGCCCATGTCATCCGCTTCCGGCGGCGGTATGAAACCGTCCAGTTACGCGACTGTGTTCCGGAGTAATCGCGACCTCGCGATTACTCCGGTAATCACCAGGATGCAATAATGCGCAGGAGGGCGGTCGAGCCATCAGGAATCACGGTCAAACCCGCCGTGTCCTGCGCATTATTTCTGGCCTACAGGGACTCAAGCCAGGTCAGGAGGCCTGCCTCGCGCTTCCAACGAGGTGGCCGGCGTCTTGTGGTGGGCTCGATGCTCTCGAGCGCTTTGCGTTTTGTTTCTAGGTTTGCCTGTGCGTAGTAGTTGGTCGTCTCAAGGTTGGCATGTCCGAGAAAACTACGAATAACGGTGACGTCGTTGCCGGCGCTGACCAATGAAACCGCGGCGGCGTGTCGAAACGTATGCGGGGAAATCCGCCGGTTGTTCAATGACGGAGTCACTTTTGCCGCCGCCGCGACGTATTGCGACAATTTGAACCGCACGCCTGACGCACCCAGTGGTTGGCCGTAGCGGTTGACAAAGATCGGCTCATTGTCGGCACGGGGCTGTTGCTCGAGCAACGCCCTCAGCTGAATCACCGTCTCGGGCCACAGAGGACTCATCCGTTCTTTGCGACCTTTTCCGAACAGTCGTACGCAGGTCGGGGAAGTCAGCCGCAAATCGCTGGGACGGATACCGAGCGCCTCCTGAATCCTCGCGCCCGTGTTGTAGAGGAAGGACAGCAGCACGTAATCTCGAAAGCCCTCCGGGGTCTGCCGATTGGGTTGGCTTAAAATGGCGTCGATCTCTAGCGGTTCCAAATACCCGGGCGTACGCCGTGGGGCCCGCTTGGTCGGAATGCGCAGCACGTTCGCGCACTGCGCTGCGAGCGGGGGTTCTCGCGCGGCCAAAAAGGCAAAGAAACTACGCAGTGCCGACAGCCGGCAATTACGCGTACCGATGCTAACTTTACGATCATCTTCGACATGCTGGAGAAAGGCCAGGACCTCAGTGGCGCCCAGTTGTGCCAACGTCAAATGGCTGACGCCACAGTGATACCGGTCCGCGGCGAACCGTAGGAACAACTTCCAGGCGTCGCGGTAGGATCGTACGGTGTGGGGGGACACGTTGCGCTGCTGAACGAGCCACTCATAGAAAAACGCCTGCAGATGAGATGGAAAAGTGTTGGCGGCCTTCATGACTGCCTCCCCGGTGCTGCAGCAATGGCGCCGTGCACGTAAGAACGAAACCGTTCTCCAGCAATCTGCAACAACTCCTGGGTCACGGTCAGGTAGATGAGAGTCGAATTGATATCTTTATGACCGAGGTAAGTGGCCAAATACGGTAGCCGCGCCTGCGGTTCGACACCCTCGCGGTACCATTGCAGCATGCGATGGCAGACAAATGCATGCCGTAGATCGTGAATGCGCGGCCCGTGTCTGCCGTGCGCCGGCTTCAATCCGGATCGGCGCAAAACGCGCACCAGCAGGCTCCAAATGGTGAAGTGTGAGTACCGGCCACCACCTTGGCGCGTCTGGCGCCAAAAAAGCGCCGCGGTTGGCTCTTGATGCCCGCCTACATCCGCACGCGCTTGCAGATACTCGCGGAGCGCCACAAGTGTACTATCCGAAAGCGGCAACCGACGGGACTTGAAAAACTTGGTGTTGCGAATATCGATGGTCCCGTCGTCGAAATGCACATCGCCAATATCCAGTCGGACGATCTCGCCCAGTCGCAAACCGGCGCAGTACGCGAAAACGAGCATCGTGTATGCCGTCAACGGGCGTAGCGGCGCGCGGGGTGCCGGCAGTGACCGGGCCGTGTCAAGGAGAAGCCGGACTTCCGCCGGTGTGTAGAGGTAGGGCCGACGCTGTTGTAGGTCGACATGTCGACGCAAATCTCGGTCAGTCTCGATACCGTGCATGGTGGGATCGATCCGACGCCATGCCTTCGTGAGATCCCGTCCGAGTTGGTAACATCGCCAGCGCTGCTGCGTCGTTGATGCCAACGCGGCCCACTCGCGCACCAGGACCGGGAGTGCCTGACCGGTCAGATCTGGTCGACTCTGCAAAAACCGATCAAACGTCTCAAAACGGGCGGACTGCGTGTCAAACCGGTAGCCCATGCTGCGCATGATCGCCACGTGATCACGCATCAAGGGACCCAGGAAACTACTGTACTTGGCTGACCGTCGAAGCGACTCGAAGGCTGCCATCGGCTCTGCGGTTAGCAATGCAGGCACGATCTGCGCGATCGTCCGAACTCCGTAGTCATTGCGCAGCGTCTCAAAGGGCTGGCTGGTCAGTAATCCCCGGGCGACAAGAAAACTCAGGAACCGATCGACCTTACGAGCGCGATCGAGTACTAGGAACGGCGGCCAATGCACGGCACGGTCACGAAGCCACGCGGCGAGATCCTCTACCGCCAAGACCGGGCCTGCCGATCGGCAGGCGATGAACCATTGAAACCTCAGAAGCTCGCTTCGGTAGATCACGCCAGTCTTGGAATGCCGGAAACCCATCTGACGAACGTACAGCTCGATAGCGGCGCCATCGTTGTCGGGCCACACGTTCATGGTTGCACCGCGGTGGTCGGGATCTCAAGCGCCACGGCGCGCAGCTCATGATCGTCGAGTTTTAAGTAGACGTTGGTCGAAGCGACGGAGCGGTGACCAAGCACATCGCCGATCGTCTTCACCGGGACGCCCGAACGCAGCAAGCTGACTGCGCGCGCGTGCCTAAAGATGTGCGGCCCGCGTTTACCTTCCAGCCGAATCCCGATCTTGGCCAAATGCCTTCGTAGCATCGAGTTGACTGCGGTAGCCGCGACGAACGGTCCGCGCGGTGCTGCGCTGCGAACGAAAATCTCCCTGGCTGTACACTCGGGTCGAGAGTCGCGCAGATAGTTGATCAGTGCTTGGCCAACCTTGGGCATCAGCGGCAAGCAAGACCGGCCGCCAGTCTTCGTATGGTAAATCCACAGCCGTTCGCCTCGCCAATCCACATCCTTCAGCTGCAATCGGAGGATCTCACTTGAGCGCAATCCATAGGTCGCCAAGAGCATCAGCATCGCGTAGTTGCGCAGTCCGACGCGGGAGCGATCTTTGCTTGCTGTCGTGAGGATCGATCGGATTTGTTCCGGTCGCAGGATCGAGGGGACGCCTTCGAAACGATACAGTGTCGGGGAAATCACGCAGGCGGCAAGATCAATCGAAATGCGACCGGTTGCATGCAGAAACCGGAGAAAGCTGCGCAGTTGCAATGACACGGTCTTGCGTGTGGTTCGCTGAATGGAGGCGACCCGCGCCGTCAGATACCGATCGATGTCCGCAACGTTCAACGCGGCCAGTTCCGGCTCGCTTTGCTGCTGCCCGACCCAAGCCAGAAGCCCTCGCGCTTCATGAATATTGCCGTAGATCGTACATGCTGCCAAATTACGATGATCGCGGAGCTCCCGCGCGTACTCGGCACATAGTTCCCGGCACTTCGTATCGAATGGGCCTGTTGGGGTTGGCGTCGGCGGCCACTGGCCAATCGTCAATTGCAGGAATTTACGAACGGCGGTGCAGTGTGATCGCCGCCAGTTCCCGGTGGACACCGGCCGATGTCCGTGGCGGCGTCGAAATACACGTCGTTGTTGTTGTAGGAAATCATCGATGTCAGCGCACGTAACGGTGGCGACCGATATCTGACGCTGGGTCAAATGGTTGAGGAATCTCTCCACGCAATCCAAATGGCTGGCGACTACGTTGCGTGTATAGCCCGTGCTTGCCAAATGCTGCTCAAACCGCGCAAGCAATGCGGAAGAATCGTTCGTGGGGATCATGACAGGCCTCCTCGGCGTTTGGAACACGTCGGCAGGATGGCACGCGAGAAATAATGCTCAGGATGGAGGCCCACAATCCAGGCTTTGCCGCACAACTGACAACGTCCTTCGCATTATCGGATCCTGGTGATTACCGGAAATTCTTTGCTTGAATTCCCATGACGGCCGCGCAGCACTCGCATTCCGCCTGGCGCTGTACCGCCCGGTCTGCACCAACGGGCTGATCGTGTGTGATGCGACGTTGCCCGCCTGGAAAGTACCGCACCGGGGTAACGTTTTCGACGCGGCGATTTCGGCGGTGGTGATGCAGGCTGAACGATTCGCCGAAGTCGGCACGTGGGTCGAGCGGATGGAACGGACGATGCTCGATGCACCGCAACAGCTGGCCTTTGCTGCCCAGGCGCTCGCCTTGCGGTTTCCGACGGATCGGCACGCCGGGGTTGAACTGCAGCAGGTGCTGGAGGCACGCCGCGCCGAGGATGTTGGGGATGATGTCTGGCGAGTTTATAACCGCGTCCAAGAAAGTGTCATTCACGGGGATTTGATTCGTCGTACGGCGTCGCACCGTGTCGTGCGCTCGCGCCCGATCACGGCCATTCGGCGCGATGTGCAACTCAATACCGCCCTGTGGCGCATGGCCACCGCGCTCGCGGCGTAGTCCCAACGGCGCTGAGCGCGGTCATCGCCGCGTTCAGTGCCCGTCGATCACTCGTTTAATTACTTTTACTTATTTTGGAGATTCCCATGACGATTCTTTGCACTGTTGCCTCGATTCAATCCATTGCCTTGCGGCAGCTGACCCTCTCACCGCTCAATGTCCGCAATACCCAGGCTGCCGTGGGCTTAGAAGAACTCGCAGCGCTCCTCGCGGCCGAAGGCGTTCTGCAGAACCTTGCGGTTGTGGCGCAGGAACCAACCACCCGTCATCCCGGCAAGGTGTATGGGGTGATCGCCGGTGGGCGGCGCTTGCGGGCGCTACAACTGCTGGTCAAGGCGAAGACCCTTACCGAGGATTATTTAGTGCCCTGTCTGGTGACGACGCCGGACCGGGCGGTTGCGATCAGCGTGGCGGAGAACTCCGGCCGGCGCTCGCTGCACCCGGCTGATGAATTCATCGCCTTCCGACAGCTCATCGAGGCGGGGCGGTCGGTCGACGATGTTGCCGCGCACTTTGGCGTCTCACCGCTGGTTGTGCAGCGGCGATTAAAGCTCGCCAATGTACATCCGGAGTTTATCGAGTTGTATCGCACCGAGAAGGTGACGCTCGAGCACTTGATGGCGCTGGCCATCACCGAGGACCACGAGCAGCAACGCCAAGCGTGGGCAGGATTGTCCGTCCAGCAGCGCACCCCGCACGCATTGCGTCGCGCGCTGTCGCAATCGGAGGTGTCGATGCGTGAACCGCTCGCGCGCTTTGTCGGCATCAAGGCGTATGAGAAAGCTGGGGGTCCGGTTCGCCGCGACTTGTTTGCGCAAAGCGATGATCTGTTCTTGACCGATGCCGCGCTGTTGAACCGGCTCGCTCTGGAGAAACTCACCAAGAAAGCTGACCGCTTAAAGGCCGACGGGATGGCGTGGGTCGAGGTCATGCCGCAATTAGACTTTTCAGCGCTGTCGGCGTTTGAGCGCGTCGGGAAAATCCTGCGCGAGCCTACGGAGCAGGAGGGCGTGGCGTTGGCAGATTTGGTGACACGGCGGCAGGCAATCGAGGCTCAGCTCGTGGCGGCGCGAGACGACGAGGAAATTGCCTCCACGCTGGAGGCACAGCTGTTGGAGATTGAGGAGGCAGAGGAGGCCCTCCACGAGCAGCGCAGTGCGGCCGATCCTGAGCAGCAAGCCCTCGCCGGTGCCGTCGTGAGTATCGGCTATGACGGCAAGCTGCGGGTGGAATCGGGTCTATTGAGGCAAGCGGATGCGAAGCGGTTGGTCTCGATGTCAGCGGACACGACGGATATTTCTGCGGGCCCGCTGAGTCCGCATTCGGCCGCCTTGGTGGAGGCATTGTCAGCGCATCGTACGCGGGCTCTGCAGGCGGTGGTGGCGCAGCAGCCCGCGGTGGCGCTCGCGTGCCTCGCGCAGGGACTGATCCTGAGCACCTTCTATCCGGGGGCAGGGGATCATTGTCCGATGCAGATCCGGGCGATACCGACGCAGCTGCGCGCTCTGGCAGAGGACTTGGAGGCCAGCCGCGCTTCGGTGTCCCTTCAGTTGACTCGAGAGCAGTTGCAGGCGTTGTTACCGCAGGATCCCCGCTCCGTGTTCGCCTGGTTGTTGGGACAGTCGTCAGACGTGGTGGCGCAGCTCATCGCCTATTGCGTGGCGTTGTCCCTTGACGCACTGCAGACCCAGGAGGGCGAGAGTGAGGCGGATGCGCTGGCGGTGGCGGCGGGGTTGGATGTTGGGCAGTGGTGGACGCCGGGTGGGGAGTACTTCAGTCGGCTATCCAAGGCATCGATTTTGGCGACGGTGTCGGAGGGCGTTTCGGCGGCGGCGGCAGCTTCATTGCAGGGGATGAAGAAGCAGGACCTGATTACGCGGGCACAGTCGCTTCTCGCGGGGACGGGTTGGCTACCGGTGTTCTTCCGGGGCGCTTGGGGCTCCTATCGGGCACCGGTTGCGGGCGAGTAGCAGTCCACTCGGGTTGTTGTTTTTGCGGGGAGGGTGCTCGTGACATTCCCTGCTTTTTTTTCGGCTTGGGGTTGAGTGTGGAGTTCCTTGCTTGGATTGTTCGTTCGTTGTCGGGCGCTCTGATCGGCTTGGTTTTGGGGGTGGCTGGGTTGAGGGTTGCTTCTGGCGTGGGTTCAGGGCAGATCGGCGGCAGCAGTCGGGCTTGGGGGTTCGCGACAGATTCGGGGTCGAGGTTGCGTTTGGCGTTGGGGCATCTCCTCGGTTGGTGGTTCGAGTGATGCATTTGTGGGTCATTTCGAGTCGTTTGCGGGATAGCCTAGCGGCGGTCATTGTTGAACAATTCGCGTCAATGGCTTCCGCATCATTTATCTCCACCCGCGTCACCGATGAAACGAAACATCGTTTTGCGGCGGTTGCGCGTCAACAAGGAATATCGGAATCGGCCCTGCTCAAGCGGTTGGTGGATATGTCGCTGCTCGCCGTTGCCGAAGCACCAGCCAATGTGCCGGAGCCGTCTGAACGAGTCGCCTCTGACGGACGGCTGTCAATGCGACTTCGCGAAGATGATTTGATCCTGTTGCGCGATCGTGCCACGGCGCGCGGATATCCCACCAGTACCTATGCCTCTCTCCTGATCCGTGGACATCTGCGCTCGCTGACGCCGCTACCGACGGCGGAGCTCGCGGCGATGAAACGCGCCGTTGCCGAACTCAGTGCCATCGGCCGAAACCTGAATCAAATTGCGCGAGTCGTGAATCAGGGCGAACGGCCGGCGGGTCCGAGCAAGGCCGATCTTCAAGCGCTCCTGCGGGCGTGTGTCGGGTTACGCGATCACGTGCGGGGGCTGATAAACGCGAATCTGGAGAGCTGGAGGACCGGGTATGAAAAAGCGACTCATTGATCTGCGCGGTCCCGAGAAACCTGTGCTCGACATTGTCTCCTATGGTCGCGGTGGTGCCGGGTCATTGACACGACCGCAGATCG
>JBBRBY010000073.1:0-13598 GCA_038205315.1 Gemmatimonadales bacterium
GCATTGAGCGGTTTCGGCGCATCATCGGAGACCATCAATCGGATCTCGTGGTTGCGATGTCGCCGGTTGCGGCAGAGGATTATCTTCGTGCCGCTGGCGAGCACGCAACAGGGTCCGTGCCGGTTGCGGCATACGACAACGCAACGGCGGAGGTGTTCCGGCAGGAGGGTCTCGATGTCGTCATCGTTCCCTCCACGCCGTCCGCCGAGTCCATCGTGGCTGCAGTTCGGGCAAGGCTTGGCGCCTTCAGGAGCGTGTCCTGAGCTCACTCAATCGTCGGGTGTTTCATGACCGGATCATTCGGGCTTTCATTCAGTCGTGTGTGTCGTGATCGCAGTTCGGTGACGAAGCTGAGGATCGCGCTTCCTGTCGTCGCACTGCTTGGCGCTTGCCAGGTTACGACCCCGCGAAGTGTGCCGACCTCCGGACGGCCGGGTGAGCCCGAGGGCGAGGTGACACTCCCGACCGGCGTGCATCTTGATCCCGCGGCGGCTTCGGTTCCGCTCGGCTCCATGCCACTGGCAATGTTGTTGTCACCTGGCGGCGACCGGTTCGTGATACTGCTCAATGGAATGCGGCAGCAGGGTTTTCAGGTTGTGGATCGCCGTACGGGGCAGGTCGTGCAGACCGTTGTTCAGCCGGCCGCTTTCATCGGAAGTGCATTCGCTCCGGACGGTAGAACACTGTACGTGTCCGGCGGAAACCAGGACGTCGTCTATCGTTATGCGTGGCACGACGGTGTGGCTTCGCTGACTGACAGCCTGGTGCTTGCCGCCAAGGCCGCGCGCAAGGCGGGTACGAGGTATCCCGCCGGTATCGCGCTTTCACGCGATGGGCGGACGCTGTATGTCGCCGAGAACATGGCAGATTCGCTCGCGGTGCTCGATGTCGCGACGGGTCGCGTGACGCAGCGGATAGGAACACAGCGTTATCCGTATGGTGTCGCCGTGTCTCACGACGGCGTCGTTTACGTAACCGCATGGGGCGGAAACACCGTGTCCATTCTGACGCCGGCGGCCAACGGGCAACTGCGAGACGCGGGCCGCGTCGAGATTGGCAGGCATCCGTCAGCGCTGCTGTTGAACGGTGACGACTCCCGCCTGTTTGTAGCTTCGGGCAGCACCGACCGCATTTCCGTGCTGGATACGCGCAGTCGTACGGTCATCGCGCAGCTGATGGACCCACCACCAGCCGGCCCCGGAGAGGGAAGTACTCCCAACGCCATTGCGCTCTCCTCTGCCGGCGACAGACTGTTCGTCGCCGAGGCGGATAACAATGCAGTCGCCGTCTTCGATCTGAGTGCACGAACATCCGGTGTGGTGACCAAAACGGGCGTGGATCGCCTTGTCGGCCGCGTTCCGTCAGACTGGTATCCAACAGGCGTGTTCGCTTCACGCGATACGCTCGTCGTGCTCAGCGGAAAGGGACTCGGGACGGCGCCCAATCCGGCCGGTCCTGATCCGCTTCACGGCAAGAGTGACAATTCGCGCGAATACACGCTGGGTCAGACGACGGGTTCATTGATGACCACGACGCTGGCAACCGCGAATGACGCGGCGCTCGCACAGCTGTCGCGTCGCGTGGCCAACGCGCAGGGATGGAGCGCGGGGAATGACTCGTCGCGATACTCATATCCGCCGTTCAAGCACGTGATCTACGTCATCAAGGAGAATCGCACGTACGATCAGGTGTTGGGCGACCTGCCAATTGGCGACGGGGATACTTCACTGGTTTTCTTTCCTCGCGCCGTATCGCCCAACCACCATGCGCTGGCGGAGCGCTTCGGCGACTTCGATCGGTTCTTCACCAACGCAGAGGTGAGCGCCGATGGTCACAACTGGTCCACGGCGGCATACGCCACGGATTATCTCGAGAAGACGGTTCCGAGTAATTATTCGGGCCGTGGCCGGTCCTACGATTATGAAGGCACCAACCGGGGTTTCGCGCGGCGTGACGTCCCCGACGACGATGTGAGTGAGCCGGCGCAAGGTTACCTCTGGGATGCCGCTGCGCGGGCGAGGATCACGTTCCGCAACTACGGCGAATTTGTGGTGACCGACACGTCGCACGGCCACGTTGTCTACATCGGTGACAAGCCTTTTCTTGCCGCGAATACTAATCCGGACTATCCGGGCTTTGACCTCAGCCTGAGAGATCAGACGAGGATGGATGTCTGGATTCGAGAGTTCAACGGCTATGTGGCGTCGGGGAACATGCCCCAACTCGAGATCGTACGGCTTCCGAACGATCACACGTCGGGAGCAAGCGCGGACAAGCCGACGCCGCGCGCTTACATGGCTGACAACGATCTGGCGCTCGGCAGAATGGTCGAAGCGCTATCGCGCTCGCCCTACTGGAACAGTACGGTGGTTTTCGTTGTCGAGGATGACGCTCAGAATGGACCGGATCACGTGGACTCACATCGCGCTCCGGCGTTCGTAATTTCTGCCTACAACCACGGCGGCGTGGTCCATAGATGGACCAACACGACCGATTTCATTGCCACGATCGGCGCGATTCTGCATCTCCCGCCGCTTTCCCAGTTCCAGTTCTATGGTCGGCCGCTGCGAGCAATCTGGGCGGCGACGCCGGACATTACACCGTACACGGCGCTTCACCCGGCAGTCGACTCCGTCGAGAAGAATCCTCGCCGAGGCGCAGCCGCCACGGCCTCTGCACTGCTCGACTTCAGCGCGGAGGACCGCGCGGACGAAAACCTGTTCAATCGCGTGTTATGGCGCGCAATCAAGGGGCCCGCTGTTCCGTACCCGGGCCGGACCTCGCTTCCGGCTCTGGAGTGGCGGAGCGCCAGGTAGGCCGAGCGCCGCGGCCGAACGAATATCTGGACGCCTCACGTCGCCGCGGTGCCGCTTGTCCGCGGGCTCGAGTGTCCAGGTGTTTGAGTGCGTGGAAGCGCGCACGAGAGCACGTGTCATGTCCGTGACAGGTGCCGACAGCTAATTTCCCCGGGTGACGACAGCTCAGTTTGCCGTCAGGCCCGCGCAGGTTGCCCTCCGTGCGATAGCATGTTTGAGTGCGATCGCCATCCTGAACCCCGTACAAGCCCAAGCCCAGAAACCGCTGACTCGCGCAGAAGCGATTCAGATGGCGCTTGGCTCGTCGGTGCGGGTTACCGCGATCGGTGCCGACACGCTGGCGGCTGCGGCAAGGCTCCGGACCGCCCTCGAATATCCCAATCCTACGTTCACGGCGTCGTACTCGCGCGCGGTGCCGCAGAACCACTTTTCCGTCGACGTTCCGCTCGATCTCCCCGGTATTCGAGGTGCGCGGGTTCGCGCCGCGCAAGCCGGCCGTGCGAGCGCCCGGTATGGTTTCCTTGCAGCCCGCGCCTCGATTGAGCTCGCGGTGGATACGATGTACACAGTGGCACAGGGCGCTTCACTTCGTGCGGCGCTGTCACGCGCCACCGCGGTGGATGCGGCGCGAATGCTCTCCGATACCAGGGCGAGACGCGACGCGGGCGATGCGGCCGACATCGACGTCAATCTTGCCGAGGTATCGGCAGGACAGGCGGCCAATGTCGCGAGCGGGGATTCCATCGAAGCGATCGATACGCGGCTCGAGCTGCAGAGTTTGATGGGACTGCGCGGCGACACTATTGTCGTGGACCTGCGTGATTCACTCGGCGCACCTGGCCGCGTAATCGGGATCGGCCCAGCTGCGTTCGCATTTGCGCCGTCGGTTGCCGCGGCGAACGCGGCCGTAAACTCCGCGCAGCAGACTCTCGTTTTTCAGCGGCATAGCGTGTACGGAGTTCCGGCAATTCAGTTCGGTGTCGAGGCGAGGGACCCGACCGGATCGGAGAAGGGCGTGCTTCCGACACTAGGAGTTGTGCTCCCAATTCCGCTATTCAAGAGAAATGGTGGTGCCGTGGATGCGGCTCGCGCTGAGGTCACGCGGGCGCAGGCGGAGCTCGCGATAGCCCGGCTGGACGCGTCCGCGGAGCTTTCCCGCGCATACCGCACATCGTCTGTGGCGCAGGGCAGGATCGCGCGCGACCGCTCGATTCTGGACGCCGCGACGAGCAACGTCTCGCTAAGCGAGCGAGCGTACGCCGAGGGCCAGATGGCGATTGGCGACATTCTGGAAGCGCGGCGCGCGCTGCACGAGGCGCAGGCGCAGTACGTTACAGATCTGGTCGCTGCAAACGTAGGTGCGGCGCTGGTGCGGATATTCACCCGAAACGGGATCACGCAATGACGTTCCGGCGTCCACGGAGAAACGCGGTTGTGGTAGTCCTTTCGACATGCACACTGACACTCCTGCTCACAACGCTGGCGTGTGGCAGGAAGGACACCGCGGGCGAGGCAACGGTGACGCCCGTCGTTTCGGTCGAGACGGCGCCGGTGAGCACCGCATCCTTTACGCCTGCGGTCCGCGCGGTGGGAACCGTCGTGGCGAGTCCCACGGGTTACGCCGAGCTGAGCGCGCCCGCGCCATCGCGCGTTTCGCGCGTGCTGGTGACGGCCGGTCAGAGCGTGCGAGCAGGCCAGATACTGGTTCAGCTCGATGCGGCGGCGATTCAGGCAGCTGCATCCGGTGCGAATGCTGCTCGCGACGCGGCTCAGAAAGCGTACGAGCGCGCGTCACGTCTCGCGCAGGAGGGGATACTACCGCGCAAGACGGTGGATCAGGCGAGTGCCGACCTCGCGCAGGCCAACGCCGCCGCCGTCGGTGCGAGGAGAACATTTGCTCTGTCCACTTTACGGTCGCCCATTTCGGGAGTCGTAACGAAAATGAACGCCGTCACCGGCGCCTCGGTGGACCCCTCGCAGGTGCTCGTTGCGGTCGCCGATCCGGCGGCGCTCCAGATACTGCTGCAACTGTCGGCGGTTGACGCCGCTGGAATCAGGCCGGGCGCGGATGTCAGACTATTCGACAGTGATGCACCATCGGCGACGGCGGTAGGTCGAGGGTCGGTCATTGCGGTGGGTGCCGCCGTGGACTCTTCCACGCGCGCGGTGCCGATTCGTGTTCGCGTTGCGTCATCGGTCCGTCCGTTGCGGATGGGCGAGACGCTGACTGGTAGAATTGCCGGCTCGGCATTGCGGAGTGCGGTTTCCATTCCCGCTGCGGCGCTGGTTCCGGATAGCAGCGGCTTCAGAGTGTACGTGGTGCGGAACGGTGTGGCCTATGCGACTCCCGTGGACGTTGGGGCGCGGGGTGACTCGCTGGTTCAGATAACGAAGGGCCTGGCTGCTGGCGAGACGGTGGTTACCCTCGGTGCATACGGCATCGAGGACAGCAGCAAGGTCACAGTGCCCAAGCGGTAACGATACTTGCGCCTTTTTGACGTACTCTCCGCGCAGCGGAGAGTCATCTATCTGATTGTCGTGCTGCTGAGCGTAGCGGGCGTCTGGATGGCGCGATCGCTGCCGTCGGCGATATATCCGGAGCTGCTGTTCCCTCGCATCACGATCGTTGCCGAGGGATCCTCCCTCGGCGCGCGCCAGGTCGAGTTCTCGATGACACGCCCGCTCGAAGAGGCGGTAAGCACGGTTCCGGGCGTCACTCGCGTGAGGTCGAAGTCGATTCGCGGCGCCTCCGAAATTGCGGTTACCTTCGCGCCGCAGACCGACATGCAGGTCGCGCTTCAGCTGACGCAGACACGTGTCAGCCAGGTGCGCAACGTGCTTCCCTCCGAGGTGAGCGTACAGGTCGAGCGACTTACCCCATCTCTGTTCCCCATTCTCTCGTACAACCTTGAGGGCACCGACCCATCTACGCTCTACGACATAGCGCGTTACCAGATTCGTCCCGTCTTTTCGCGAGTCCCGGGAGTGGGTCGTGTGGATGTGCAGGGAAGCAGCATACGCGAAATAGAGGTGGTTGCGGACCCGTCGTCGCTGGCAGCGCAGGGCCTCACTTACGATGACCTCGCGGCTGCGATAAAGAGCGCGATATCGCCGGCGGCGGTCGGACGCGCTGCGCGTGACTACAAGCAGTATCTGATCGTGACCGACCAGGAGGCGCACTCCGTCGCGGACATCGGCAATGTGGTGCTCCCCAATGGCCTGCATGTCCGGGACGTGGCTACAGTCCAGATGGGGACCCAGGATCAGGTGAGTCTCGTGCGCGGTGACGGCAGGCCGGCTGCACTTCTCAACATTACGCGACAGCCCGGCGGAAATACCGTGGATATCGCGGACAGCGTCGCTTCAATCGCCGCCAACGTTCGGAAAACGCTGCCGCAGGGCGTGATCCTCAAGCCGGTGTACGACCAGGCAGCGCTCGTCCGGGAGGCGGTTACGTCCGTGCGCGATGCGATGATCATCGGTGCGGTTCTCGCTATCATCGTCCTGTTCGCCTTCCTCCGTCACGGACGGATCACCGCGGTGAGTGCGACGGCGATTCCGCTCACCATGGCGATTACGGTATTCGTCATGTCCATGATCGGGCAGACGTTCAATCTGATGACGCTCGGAGCCATGGCCATAGCCGTCGGTCTGGTCATCGACGATGCCGTCGTGATAACTGAGAACATCGCGCGACATCTTTCGTTCACGCCCGACCGGCACATCGCGATCCGCGACGCCCTGCAGGAGCTCATCGTTCCGGTTTCCACGTCCACCATCACCACGGTGGTGGTTTTTCTCCCGCTTGGCCTGCTCACAGGAGTCGTGGGGCAGTTCTTCAAGGCGCTGTCCATCACGCTCACGATCGCCGTGCTTGTCTCGCTGGTGCTCGCGATAACAATCATCCCGCTGTTGAGCGAGCAGTTTGTTCGGTCGGAGGACGGCTCGAGCGATGATGAGCCACGCGGTGAGCATGGTAGCGGCGGTATTCTCGGCGCGATCTCTCGCGGGCTCGATTCACTAGCTGACATCTACGAGCGATCGCTCGCCAGCGTGCTCCACCACGTACGCTGGATGATCGCTGGCGCTGTCGTTTTCGTCGTGCTGGGATTCCTCGCGGCACGGGTGACGGGGACGGGCTTTCTTCCAGAGATGGACGAAGGTGCATTCGTCCTTGATTACTTCACGCCTGGCGGAACTGCGCTTTCGGAGACAGACCGTGAAGTACATATCGCGGAAAAGATCCTTGCAAGCACTCCGGAAATAACCGGTACCTCCAGACGCACCGGCGCGGAGCTAGGACTCTTCGCCACCCAGCAGAACCGCGGCGATGTCGTCGCCCGACTCGTTCCGCAAGCCCAGCGTTCCCGGACGATCTTCGAGATCATCGACGACCTGCGCGGCAGGATCGCCACCGCCGTGCCGCGACTCCACATCGAGTTCGTCCAGATTCTCTCCGACGTCATCAACGACCTCGCGGGTGCGGCGCGACCGGTCGAGATCAAGCTGTTCGGCGACAACCTGGATCAGCTCGAAAGCTACGCGCGGACGCTCAGCGATCCGCTCAGCAAGGTCGCGGGCGTACAGGATCTCTTCGATGGCGTGAGCGAGCCAAGCGCAGAGATGCTGCTTCATGTCGGCGCGGCGGAATCGGCTCGCGCTGGTCTCACTCCTGCGACTGTCGGAGACGCGGTGCAGGGCGCACTCCTTGGTGTCCCCGCCGGCGAGGTCCGCGCGGCCGACCGTGCAATCGCGGTGCGCGTGCGTGCGCCCGATGCCATTAGGTTCGACGCGGAGCGGCTCGGACAGCTTCCGCTCGTCGCCGCGTCGTCCCGTCGCGCGGTTCCGCTCTCCGCAGTCGCGGTTCTTACGCCAACGGAGACTCGCGCCGAGCTGGACCGTGAGAATCAGCAGCAGATGATCGCGATCACGACCGATGTAAGTGGGCGCGCGCTCAGCGGTGTGATGACTGACGTCAAGAGCGTTCTTGCCGCGCATCCCCCGCCGCCGGGGATTCGCGTGGAGCTGGCTGGCCAATACGCGGGCCAGCAGGAAGCCTTCCACGCGCTCCTGCTCGTACTCCTGCTCGCGGCGCTGAGCGTGACCGCCGTGATGGTCGTACAATTCCAGTCGTTCGTGGAGCCGTTGGTCGTGTTGCTCGTCGCGCCGATCTCTTTCGTCGGCGCCGTTGTTCTTCTGCTCGTCACGGGCACACAGCTGAACGTGTCATCGTTCATGGGTCTCATTCTTCTCGTGGGCCTCATCGTGAAGAACGGCATTATCCTCCTCGATTTTACGCGCTACCGAATGGTGAATCAGAACGTCACTCTCGAGGTCGGCCTGCGGGAAGCCGCGCGGACTCGACTGCGCCCCATTTTGATGACCACTCTCTGCACTCTCTTCGGCCTGCTCCCACTCGCACTTGGCCTGGGAGCCGGAAGTGAGCTGCAGCGGCCGCTCGCGCTCGCCGTTATCGGCGGCCTTGCGCTCTCGACGCCCATCACGCTGTACATGGTGCCCAGCCTGCTCGTGTTGATTCGAGGCCGGGACTACCGCATTCGCGTGGACTCGCCGCCGATCGAGGGATAGCGGCCAGCTCAGCGCTGAGCACGGCCGTTCGGACCTGCATCGGGCCGATGTTATCTTTGGTCGATGATCCACCCTTGGCATGATCTTCAGCCTGGCAGGCAACCCCCTGACCAGGTCACCGCGGTCGTAGAGATTCCCAGCGGCAGCAGGAACAAGTACGAGCTCGACAAGGCTTCAGGCCTGTTCCGCCTGGACCGTGTTCTGTATTCCGCGGTCTCCTACCCGGGTGAGTATGGCCTCATTCCGCGCACGCTTCACGAGGACAACGATCCGCTCGACGTCCTGGTTCATGTGGAAGAGGCGACATTCACCGGCTGCCAGATCGATGTTCGTCCAATCGGGGTCCTCAAGATGCTCGATCGCGGCGAGCCGGACGACAAGATATTCGCGGTACCGTGGCATGACCCGCGCTACGAGGAGTATTACGACATTGCCTCCTTTCCGCAGCACTACCTCAAGGAGATCGAGCACTTCTTTCTGATCTACAAGGATCTCGAAGGACGGCGCGTCGAGATCCAGGGCTGGGAAGGGAACGAGTCAGCCAAGCAGGTGATTCAGGACTCGATAGCGCGATACGACGCCAAATACATGCACGTAGGTCCGTGATGCCGGTCGCGTGCTAGTCGCTTGCTAGCCGCTTGGTAGTCGCTTGCTAGTCGCGTGCTAGCCGCTTGCTAGTCGCTTGCTAGTCGCTCGCTAGTCGCTCGCTAGTCGCTCGCTGGAGGAAGTCCGAATATCTCTTCCATTCGGGCTGCGTGTATGATCGACTCCACCTGACTGCGTATCACCCGCGCTCGCTCCTGATCTCCCTTCCGCTCGAGCGCGTTACTGAGAGACGTGCCTAGGAGCACGTAGTCCACCGGCGTCGCGAGCGATGCGCGATCGATCCAGTCCCCGCGTTTGACAATCGCAGCGGGCCCGCCGTAGTTGCGCCAGAGTGAATCGCTGCGCGCGACGTTGAGAGCCTGGCCTGTCGAATCGCCGACCGGCGCGGGCATGAGATGCTCTACCAGCCCCTCCGCAAGCATGTATCGCTGCAGACCGAAGCGCTGTGGGTACGACGACCCCATCGTAAAGTAGATCGGTCGCTCGGGCATGGCGTCGGTGATGAGCCGCAGCACGAAGACGTCACTGCGCTCGAGGTATCCGGGATCGACATGCCCTTCGATCGCCCCGGCCCGAAAAATCTGAGGCGTTCGAATCTCGGTGTAGTCGGGCACCGAGTCGGACTCTCCAATTGTCATTCGGAGCGGCGGATGCGTGGGCCGCGGCCAGTCGCGTCCGCGGAAGATCGCGGGGCCGCGAGCCGCGTCGTAACCGTGTATGGGCGACCTGATCAGTTGATGGACAGGCCAGTCCATGTCCAGATAGCCCTCGATAATCACCGTGACATCGGGACGGATTCCTTCCACCATCTGCGCATACCACAGCGGAAACGTGTCGTTGTCTCCTATTGTGATTATCACGCCATACGGCTCGACTGAATTCAGGATGTCCGCGCCCCAGTCACGGGCCACGCTGTCGTTACGCCGCGAAGCCGCACTCCAGTTTCCAATGAGCGGCACCGCCGCGATTCCGAGCAACGCGATTCCCGCGTTGGTTCGACGCCAGGCCGCAGCTATTGCTAGCGCTACCCAGACTCCCCATCCGCTGAAGCTCCACAGATAGAAGTAGTCGCGGTCACGTACCTCACGCGGAACGGCGTTCCCGAGCTCGGGAGCCTGGGAGAAGCCGTACTTGAAGTTCATATAATACGCGAGCAGCGCGGTGAGCGTGAACATGAACGTTCCCCAGTAGGCGAACGATGCGCGGTCCCAGCGCCAGTGGAGATAGCCCCCGTACACCCCGAGGAAGAACATGATGAGTGCGAGTACTGTCTGCGCCAGCGGTGCAGTACCATGCGCGTCGCGCAGCCACTGCCACTTGAAGTACAGCCACCACATACCGAGCTGTGCGGGATATGATATCTGCCGGTCGAGTATGGAAGGCTTCGCGTACTGAGTCCTGTTCACGTTCGCGGCGAGCCGCTGATACGTTGCTTCGCTGAGCGTACACGAGAGCTTCAATCCGTTCTCGCACCCGGTCGGCGAGCCTTCGTTGAGCGCGGGTGACTGGGCCGCACGGATCGGCTCGAATGCGAAGGGTGTGAGTCCCAGGGCGAACGCGCCGAATACCATCGCAACGAGACGCAGCCGGAAGAATGCGCGGTAGTCGCGGTACAAGACCGCCACTACCACTCCCAGGCCAGGCAGCAGTCCCGCCGGGTGTACGCAGTATCCAGCGCCCAGGACGAACGCGATTGCGACGAGCTTGCGGTCATTCCGCGCGGAATTCGCACCATTCTGCCACTGGAGCATCAGCAGCGTTATCACGCCGAACAGCGCGAGCGAGATCGTGTACACCTTCTCGTTCACCACCGATTGATTCCACACGGTAAATGCGGCCGCACCCAGCATCACGCCCGCTGCTGCGCATGTCCTGCGCTGAACGAGCGTCGCCCGGGTGCGCGCGAGCACATGATCGATCAACAGGAACCAGACTGAAGCCGCTATCGCGCTCGACAGCGCGGCCAGGATGTTGATCCGGGAGGCGTACGATACGGGCAGCGGCAGTAAACCAAAGCCATGCGCCAGGAGCACGAACAGCGGGTTGCCCGGCGGATGCGGCAGACCCATGACTCGGGCTGCGGCGATGTACTCGCTCGCGTCCCACATCGCGGTCGTGGGTGCGAGTGTCGCCAGATACAGCGTGAGCACGCAGATTCCGGCGAGCGCGCCCCAGGCGTACGGGGGCGACTCTACCGACCCCGTGGTGGATGATGTTCCCATCAGAAATCAGGTCTTTCCGTTACGGGTACCGGCGTGGTCGGCGCCCGCACTGCCGCGGGCGTTCGGCGCAATTCGCCGCAGCGATTGGCCGGCAGTATCGAGTCGCGCTCAGCAGGTCCGACGGTGTCGCGCATTATGGCGCGCAGCGTGTCGCACGCCACCAGCGTCACGGAATGAGGCTTCCGGACCTCTCGCCCATGGCTCGCGAACACGATGGCGATCGTCGCCATCGTGACGCCGGCGCCAATGAGGGTGCGCCGGAGCTGCGCCGAGCCGCGTGCCACGCGCATCTTGAGTGCGGATACGGCGACTCCCGTGTCGGCCGATATCTCCGCGTAGCTAAGACCCTCGCCGTACTTTCGAAGCACAACGGACCGGGTAGTCGCTGGCAGGCCCTCAAGGGCGTTGTCGATGTGCGTTGCCAGCGCGTGATCAGATTCGCCCATCACTCCGGCAGTGCCGGTGTCGTTCTGTGCTCGCATCCACTCGGTCGCCGCCGTCGCTCTACGTCGCGCGCCTGCGGCAGCAGAGTGACAGCGATTCGCGACGATACACAGCAGCCATGAGGCGAATCGGTCACGCTCCTGATAGCTGTCCAGCGACAGGAAGGCGCGGACAAAGGCCTCCTGAACCGCGTCGGCCGCCTCGTCCGGGTCGCCTAGGAGCCGGAGCGCCAGCCGCGCGCACCGGGCGTGATAGCGCTCGAAGAGGACGGAGAAAGCGTCGCTCTCACCCTCCCGTACCCGGCTGACGACTGCGGCGTCCGATATCACCATGATACGTTAACTCATCCGAGGCCTCCTCGGTCACATCCTGCCAGTGGAGTATGCCTGCGTAGTACCCCTGGCGGGATTTTGCTCGAGCATGCACACTAGAGCAGACCTCAAACCCCTCCTAAATGACCTCACCCGACGACATGGGAACGACGGCCGCGCCAGTGTCCGCCAAACCGGCCGCCATCTGGGAAGACTTCATCGACATATTCGTGGCGCCCTCGGAGGTGTTCGAGCGGAGGCGAAATTCCGGGTTCTGGACCCCGTTGTTGGTTTTTGCCGTCGTCACCACAGCCCTGTCGATCGCCGGCCACGGAGCAATGCAGCCCATACTCGACGCGGAATTCGCTCGCGGCATCGCATCGGCCGCAAAGCAGAATCCCAACATGTCGCCTGCCGCGATGGAACAGGCGCGGGGTTTCTCCGACAAATTCTTCCCGATCCTGGTAGCGGTCGGCTCATTCATCATGCCGCTGCTGGTCGGCATCGTGCTCTGGATCGCCGGAAAGTTCGTCGGAGCAAAGGAATCCATCGGCGCCGCGTGCATGATTGCGGCGTATTCGCTCATCCCGCGCATCCTCGACACGATCCTCCGCATCGTGCAGGGATTTCTCCTCGACCCCTCCACGCTCAACGGCCAGTACAGGGTGGCGCTAAGTCCGGCTCGCTTCCTGGACCCCGATACCGCATCACACCTGTCGATCGCGTTGCTGGGCAGGATCGACGTGTTCACCATCTGGGTGACCGTGCTGCTCGCAATCGGACTTTCAGTCGTGGCTCGCATTCCACGCTCACGCGCCGCCGTTGCGGCGGTAATCGTATGGGTCGTGGGAGCCCTGCCAGCAGTATTCGGCGCGCTGCGTTCCTGAGCACGCACGCTGGGCGGCTATCCAGAATGAACCCCGCGGCGCTCGAGAGCGCCGCGGGGTTCATTCTGCCAGTCAGTCAGCCTGCGTCAGGTCTCTATCGCGCCGTGCTCGATTGGCTCGCGCTCGCGCCGTATGAACAGGGTATCGTACAGTAGTGCTGCCACTATCGAGCCGATGATCGGAGCTGTCCAGTAGATAAACTGGCCCTCAAAGATCCCGGAGGCGAGCGCCGGCCCGAACGAGCGAGCGGGGTTCATCGATGCTCCCGTAAGCGGTCCGATCGCGAGAATGTCCACGGCGAGCACGAGACCAATTGCGAACCCGCCCACGCGAGGTGCCTTCGGATCGACCGCGGTTCCGAACACGGTGAAGGTCAGGAAGAACGTCGCGATCGCTTCCAGGATCCAGGCCTGCGTCGCGGTGACATCAAGCGAGATCGCCTGGCCTCCGTCGCGCGTCGCGAGTACCACAGCTTCCGGAAACGTTCCCTTCAGCAGGTATGCCGCCGCGGCGGCACCGAGCAGCTGCGCGACGATGTACACACCGGCCATCATGGGGTCTATCCTCCGCGTGGCCACGAATCCAAGTGTCACCGCTGGATTGAAGTGGCCGGAGATTCGCATCAGCGCTGTTACAAAAATGGAAAGCACCAGCCCGTGCGCAAGCGCGACCTGAAGCAACCCATTCGGAGAATTCGATTGCGCGGCCGCCATGATCGCCGCG
>JBBRBY010000074.1:0-13481 GCA_038205315.1 Gemmatimonadales bacterium
TGTTGAGCACGGATGATAATGTCCCCTTGCGACACGGATAGAACTGTCCCGTAACCTACTGACCTCAAGGGAGGTTGGTTTGGAGCGGACAGCAATGAGTCGGAAGGAATTTTCGAGAGGATCGGTGTTGGCCAGGGTCGAGGCGAAGTCGATCACACTTGTTGAGGCGGTACCGCTCCTGGGCGTGAGTTATAGGCAAGCCAAACGGCTGTATCGACGCTATCGGCGTGAAGGGTCCAAGGGGCTGGTGCATGGTAATGTCGCCCGGAGATCCAATCACGCACGCGCCGCTGTCGAGCGCGAGCAAGTGCTCTCGCTCATACGAATGCACTACGGCGGAGCAGCAGCTAAAGGGGTGGGACAGCGTTTCGGCCCCACACTTGTAGCCGAGCATCTATGGAGCGATCACGGCGTGCTGGTCGCCCGTTCAACGCTATCGGACTGGATGCGTGAGGCGGGGCTCTGGAGCCGAATGCGGAAGAGCAAGGCACCGGCGCATGTCAGGCGCGAGCGTATGGCTCACTTTGGCGAGCTAGTGCAGATGGATGGCAGCTTCCACGACTGGTTTGAAGGTCGAGGTACGAGGCAAGGTAAACGGAGCTGCATGATGAGCCTGGTCGACGATGCGACGAGCACCACTCTCCTGCGCTTCGGAGACGAGGAAACGACATGGGCCGCGGTCACTGTGCTCAAAACCTGGATCGGCTCGTACGGTGTGCCGCGGGCGCTCTACACGGACTGGAAGAACGTGTACAAACGGGAGCCGACGATCAATGAGCGCTCACGCGGGGAGGAGGCATACACGCAATTTGGGCGCATGTGCCAGAAGCTGGACATCGAGATCATCGGGGCCAAGAGTGCGCAGGCCAAGGGACGGATCGAACGCAATCACGGCACGCAGCAGGACCGGCTGGTGAAGAAGATGCGGCTCTTAAATATCAGCGACAACACGGCGGCGAACGAGTATGTCACGGCAACGTACCTGCCCAAGCACAACGCACGATTCGCGGTACCAGCGGCCAGTGCGGCGGATCATCACCGTGTGCGAGATCGGCGCTTAAAGGACGACGACGTGTTCTGCATGGAGAGCCGGCGCGTGGTCGGCAACGACTATGTGGTGCAGTACAACAATCAGGCGCTTCAACTGGACCGTGCCGCTCGTGGACGCGTGCCTGCCAAGAGCGTGGTGCTGGTACGTGAGACCGAGGACGGACGACTGCGTGTGATCCATGTCGCTCGGGATGGACGGGAGCGGCTCTGCAGCTGGACAGCGGCGGTCAAGCGGATGATATCAGTACCTCCAGAGGTACCGGCTGAAGCCTCACCTATGATCGCAGAGCAATCAGAGCCAAAGGTACCGTACAAGCCAAGTCCCGATCACCCGTGGCGACGTCAGCATAAACAATGGCGGGAGCTCGCCCTGCTGCGCAGGGCTGGCGCTGACGTACACCCGTGAAGAGGGTCAAGAACAATCGAACTATCACCCACCACAAAAGGGACACTTCTATCCGTGTAAAACAGGGGACACTTCTATTCGTGCTTGACACTTTGTCGGAAAAAGTACTTGACAAGAGGCCGGCAGCGGACGAGACTTCCTTCCGATGACGAAAGTATTGCCCATTCGAGAGGCTGCTCCCGTCGAGCCGCCAGCGCTTCACGCGCGGGCCATGGACAACCTGGCCTTCATACGCTCCACCATGGAGAACGCGGGCGCCTTCACCGCCGTGTCCGGCTGGGGCATGGTCATCGTCGGCGTCATGGCAATCACCGCATCCTTCATAGCGGCTGCGCAGCCGTCGCCCGCGCGCTGGCTCGATGTCTGGCTTGCGCTTGCCGCTGCCGGGATCGTCGTTCAGCTATGGGCAATGCTCGCGAAGGCACGCGCCTCTGGCGTTCCGCTCCTGTCCGGACCCGGAAGAAAGTTCGTGCTCGCGGTGTCGCCTCCGCTCCTCGCGGGTGCAGTGCTCACCGTCGTGCTCGACCACGCTGGCATGGCCGCCGTGTTGCCGGGTCTGTGGCTGCTTCTGTACGGTGCGGCCGTCGCGGCCGGCGGTGCGTTTTCCGTCGAGATCGTGCCGGTGATGGGCCTCTGCTTCCTCGCCGCGGGCGCGCTCGCGCTTTTCACACCGCTCGCATGGAATGACTGGATCCTCGGCATTGCGTTCGGTGGCTTTCACATTGCATTCGGAATCCCGATCGCGAAGAGATACGGTGGCTAAGATCGACCGCGCCGGCAGCAAAGCGCACCCGGAAACGCCATCGCAATCGTCGCCGTCGTCCCCGTCAGCGCGCGCGACCAAGTCGGGTCTCGCTCCGGTAGATGGTCGCGCCGCGGATCCGATTCCCGCGGCGTTCGACCGCCTCATTCACGAGCGGCTCCGGCTCGGGATCGTCAGTGCCCTCGCGGTAAACGACGTTCTAAGCTTCAGTGAGCTGAAGACGCTGATGCGCACGACCGATGGAAATCTCAGCGTTCATGCCCGCAAGCTGGAAGATGCGTCGTATATAACGTGCACCAAGACGTTCGAAGGTCGCGTGCCACACACTCAGTACTCACTCACTGCCCTGGGGCGCTCCGCGCTCGCTCGGTACCTGGACCACATGGAAGCGTTGATTCGCGCGACCCGGGATCGTTAGGCGTGCACTCACATCACTCGGACTCAGTCACCACGGCAAGCGCGTCGGCGCGAGCAGCCGGCGAAGAGCGCCTCCACGTTGCTATTATCATGGATGGTAACGGCCGCTGGGCGACTGCGCGCGGACGGCCGCGCACTTCGGGCCATGTGGTGGGCGCGCGGGTGGTGCGTACCATAGTCGAAAGTGCCGAGGACGCTGGCATCGGCACTCTTACGCTGTACGCCTTTTCGGCCGACAACTGGAAGCGCCCAACGCGTGAAGTGAGCATGCTCATGCGGTTGTTCCGTCGCTACCTGCTTTCGGAGATGGACCGTTGTGTCCAGAATGGCGTCCGGATGCGGATCATCGGACGCAGGGATCGGATCCCCGCCGAGCTCCGGCGAACCGCCGAAATGGCCGAGCAGACCACCCGTGACGGCAAGCGCCTGGATCTTCGGATCGCTCTCGACTATTCGGCACGTGACGCCATGGTGATGGCCGCTGAGCGGGCGGCTGGCAGACCGCTCACACGGGAAGTGTTTGTGCAGTTGATGAACGAGGTCACTCACGCGGGACATGTGCGCGATGTGGACCTCCTGATACGCACCGGGGGAGAACAGCGGCTCAGCGACTTTCTGCTTTGGGAATGTGCGTATGCGGAGCTGTACTTTACCGATCGCATGTGGCCCGAATTCACCCCCGGTGATCTCGCCAGCGCAGTGCGTGACTACACAGCGCGCGATCGGCGGTTCGGCGGCGTAAGGGAATCGGTCGCGGCAGCCGGCTGAGATTGTAACCGAACTCTCATCACCCGTTCGGTAGCATCCACTCGTGTGACGCGCTAAGATCACTTTCATGCTCCGCTTGTCCCTCCGGCCGAATGTCGTGGCCGCATACGTATCAGCACTGCTGGTATGTGCGGTAGGCTGGATTGCCTTCAACAGTGTCCATCGCTCGGAGGAAGCAGCATCCCGGTCGTCTGAAGCGCTTCGCATGCTTTCCGCGCTGCGAGCGCTGGACGACGGTGTCCACGCCGCTAACGTCTCCGCGAGGGATCTTGCGAGTACCGGCGATGGCCGCTTCGCAGGGAGCTACGCGGCAGCCGCGGCACGGACGGAGCAGTCCCTGATGTCGATCCGCGACATTGCGTCGGCGTTCCCGGTGGAGGCACGACTCGATTCGCTAGGTTACTTCGTGCGGCTCCGGCTGGGCGAGCTCGACGAGGCCAACCGGTCGCAGCGCCAGGTGTCGGCCCGATCCGCAGCGGCCGCGATTTCCGCGCGCGAAAGCACCGCAGACCGGAAGATTGGCGAGCTGCTCGATTCCATCGGAGCTACGGTCCAGCGGAATGACTTCGGGAGCAGCGCCGTCGCGACGGCCGAAAGCAACGTGTTGCTGCTCATTGTGATCACCGCGTCAACACTCGCCATCCTGCTTGCAGTGTTCGTCAACTACACTCATTCGCGCAATGTCCGCGCGCAGCGGCGCATGCTGGATGAGCTCGAAAGTCAATCGGTGCAGGTGCAGCTTCAGGCCGCCGAGCTCGCAGCGACCAATCGAGACCTGGAGCAGGCAACAAGCGAGATGCTTCGCCAGACTGTAGAAGCGGAACGCAGCGAGGCTCGGCTCGCGGGAATTCTCGGTTCGGCGACCGACGCCGTCGTTTCGTTTGGCGATGATGAGCGAATCGTGTACTCGAACGTCGCCGCGCGGAGACTGTTCGCACTGGACAACGATGCACTTCCAGACCCGCGGATTCTTGCCACCGTTGCGCCGCGCAGCGTTCCGGTGTTCGAAGAGCACATGCTCGCGGCCCGGCGATCCGCGCACATGAGTGATCCGAATCCCGAAGTCTGGGACACCCTCATCGTCCGGCCGGACGGCGAGGAAGTTCCGGTCGAGGTATCCATGGCATACACTCGCTCGGGGCGCGATGGATTGTTCACGGCCGTTCTGCGCGACGTGTCGCGGCAACGCCAGCTGGAAGAAGAATTTCGCCAGGCGCAGAAGATGGAAGCCGTCGGCCGGCTGGCCGGTGGAATCGCACACGATTTCAACAATCTGCTGACAGTCATTGGTGCGTCGAGCGACTTTCTGCTCCACGATCTTCGCGAACAGCCGACGTCGCTCTCCGCGGACGTTCGCGAGATCAAGGCGGCGACGAACCGCGCTGCGGCGCTGACGCGTCAGTTGCTTGCGTTCAGCCGGCGTCAGCTGGTGCAGCCGCAGCTGCTCGACATCAACGTTCTCGTCGGTGAGATGGAAACTATGCTTCGTCGTCTCATTGGCGAGGATACGACGCTCGCCACCGAGTACGCGGAGGACATCGGTTTGGTGCAGCTGGACAGATCGCAGCTCGAGCAGGTGGTGGTAAACCTGGTCGTCAATGCGCGCGATGCGATGCCGGGCGGCGGCAAAGTGCGTCTCTGCACCGGGCGTGACACCGTGGACGTGAACGGTGTCCACACGGAGGTCGTCACGCTTGCGGTCGCCGATTCGGGTGTGGGAATGGATGAGGCTACCCGCGCACGAATATTCGAGCCGTTCTTCACTACCAAGGAACAGGGGAAGGGAACCGGGCTCGGACTCTCCACGGTGTACGGGATCGTCAAGGCGTCTGGCGGCGAGGTCGTGGTGGAAAGCGAAATCGGTGGCGGCACCGAGTTCAGGCTGCAATTTCCGCGCGCCAAAGAGTCGTCAGTTGCCACAGTCACCGACGACGCGGAGCCTGAATCCGTTCGCGGCTTCGAGACGGTTCTGGTGGTGGAGGACGAGGAACCGCTAAGGCGGCTCACGCGCCGCATCCTCGAGTCGCGAGGGTACGACGTGCTCGAAGCGGCCAATGGCGCCGACGCGATCAGGACCATCGCCTCGACGCAGAAGCGCGTCGATTTGCTCCTCACCGACGTCGTGATGCCCGGAATGAGCGGGCGCGAGCTGGTCGAGCGGCTGCTGCCGGTGTATCCCTGGCTCCGGGTGCTGTTCATGTCCGGCTACACCGAGGACATGATGCTCCAGCACCGGATATCCGAGCTGGGAATCGCCGTGGTGGAGAAGCCGTTCACGCGGGACGGTCTCGTCCTGGCGGTGCGGCACACCATAGACCGGGTCGCAGAGCCAGTCTAGTCGTTCTTGCGGTTGTGCAACCCGTGGCCAGCAACCGCAGCGAACCGCAGCGAACCGCAGCGAACCGCAGCGAACCGCAGCGAACCGCCAGGGTCAGTCGTACTTTCCTCGGCGGGACATGCCGCTGGCTCGAAGGCCAGAGTCGTGTCCCCTGCGCCCATTCCTCCACCCGACTGGAAAATGCATCTATCGCGATGGCTCAGGCTCGCACCTTTGACGGTAACCGTGCTTTCGGTGCCGTCGTTCGGCCAGGCACCGGCCGCGAGAGGGTCCGCCGCAGCGGCTCTCGATTCCGCGACACTCGCGGGCTTCAAGTGGCGAAGCATCGGTCCGGCCAACATGGCAGGCCGCGTCACCAGCATCGCGGGCATTCCATCGCCGTCACGCACGTTCTACGTGGCGACGGCTGCGAGCGGTATCTGGAAGACGACCAATGCTGGAACGTCTTTCCAGCCTGTGTTCGAGCACGAGCCTGTCAGCTCGATGGGTGAGTTGGCGATTGCGCCGTCCGACACCAACGTCATCTACGCCGGTACCGGAGAGGAGGATTCGCGCAATTCCATTTCGCCCGGTGGCGGGATGTACAAGAGCACCAACGGTGGCCGCACCTGGACCTTCACCGGTCTGGGTGACACGCAGCAGATCGGGCGCATCGTCGTGAATCCTGCCGATCCGAACACCGTCTACGTTGCGGCGCTCGGACATGCGTGGGGGCCTAACAAGGAGCGCGGGCTCTACAAGACCACGGACGGCGGTGCGACCTGGAAGCTGAGCAAGTTCATCAGCGACAAGGCTGGATTTGTCGATGTCGCCATGGACCCATCCGACCCGAACACGCTGTACGCATCGAGCTGGGAGCGCGTGCGCGGTCCGTATTTCTTTACCAGCGGTGGTCCGGGGAGTGGTCTCTGGAAGAGCACCGACGCGGGCGCTACCTGGACGGAGATCAAGGGTGGTGGTTTTCCCGCTACCATGAAGGGCAGGATCGGCATCGCGATCGCGCATAGCAATCCGAAGATCGTGTACGCCCTGGTGGAAGCTGACTCGCTCCCCAACCCGGTGAAGAACAAGAGTTCCAAGGGGCGCCAGAAGCTGGGGAACGGGCTGTATCGGTCCAACGATGCTGGAACAACGTGGACCAAGGTGAACGACCACAACGAGCGGCCGTTCTACTACTCCGAGGTGCGCGTCGATCCCACAAATCCGGAGCGCGTGTACTGGTCCTCCACGCCCGTGAACTTCTCTGACGACGGTGGCAAGACAGTGCGGAACGCGACCATCGGCATTCACGTCGATCATCATGCGATGTGGATCGATCCCAACGACGCCGCGCACTTCATCGTTGGTGACGATGGTGGCATATCGCAGACGTGGGACAGAGGTGGCAACTACGATTTCATCAACACGTTCGCCATAGGCCAGTTCTATGACGTGAGCTATGACATGGGCGTGCCGTACCGCGTCTGTGGTGGATTGCAGGACAACGGGTCGTGGTGTGGGCCGAGTCGGCGCAAGCAGGGCAACATCACCAACGCAAACTGGTTCGTGGTTGGTGGCGGCGACGGCTTCTACACTGCGCAGGACCAGACGAACCCGGACATCATCTTTGCCGAATCGCAGGGTGGCGGACTCGGCCGGCTGAATTACGCGACCGGCGAGCGCACGCAGATTCGGAAGCCCTCGTACCGGGAGCGGTACCAGAGCTTCGAGGACTCGATAGTGGTCGCGCGCGGCGACACCGCGCAGCCGGAGGCGCCAGCGACGAAGCGCACGATTGCCGAGCTTCATGCGCGCCAGCGGAATGACTCGATCGCGGGTGACATGCGATTCAAGTGGGAGGCTCCGTACTTCCTGTCGGCGCATTCGCCGCAAACGCTTTACATGGCCGGCAACCGTGTGCTCAAGTCGCTCGATCTTGGTGACCATCTCTTCCCGATCTCGCCCGATCTCTCGACCAACGACACCGCCAAGATCAACATCAGCCTGCACACGACTGGCGGGATCACGACCGACGCCACTGGCGCCGAGACGTACGCAACCATCACGACGCTGGCCGAGTCGCCGATTCGTCCGGGGTTGCTGTATGCGGGCACTGACGACGGGAATGTCTGGCTCACTCGCAGTGACGGAACGACGTGGGAGAATCTCACCGGCCGTTTCCCGGGTGTCCCGAAGAACACTGACGTGAGCCGCATCGAGCCATCTGCGTACGACTCTGCGACATTCTACATCACGTTCGACAATCACGAGAGGAACGACTTCACGCCGTACGTGTTCGTGACGACGGACTTTGGGAAGACGTTCCGTTCGCTTGCAGCAACCATTCCGACAAACGCGCCGAACTGGGTACGCGTGATCCGCGAGGATCCGGTCAACCGGGATCTGCTGTTTCTTGGTACGGACGTGGCAGCTTACGTGTCGATGGATCGCGGGGCCAACTGGCAGCGGTTCATGACCGGACTGCCGACGGTGCCGGTGTACGACCTGAAGATTCAACCGCGGGATCATGACCTCATCGCTGGAACTCACGGTCGCAGCATCTGGATCGTGGACATCGCTCCGCTGGAGCAGATGAAGGATGCGGCGGCGCGCGGCACGGATACGCACTTCTTTACGCCGTCCACAGCATTCCAGTTTGCCCAGTCTCCGCTGGAGGGTCAGGAGATTGGCCAGAAGTCCTTCCAGGGCATGAGCGTGCCGTACGGCGCAGAGTTCACATACCGGCTCGCGTCGGGCGTGCGGGATTCGGTGAAGTTCACCGTTACGAGCGCCGGCGGCGACACGCTGGCGGTCGTGAACGGCCCTCGGGTTTCCACGGCCGCGATCAACCGGGTGTACTGGGATTTCAGGACCAAGCCCAAGGCGGTCCCGCTGTCACCCTCGCAGAAGCGTGACAGTGTTCAGTACATCCAGCGCATCGACTTCGTGGTCGATTCCATGGAGAAGGCTGGTGGGGATCGAGTGGCGCTCACCCGCATCCGGACGCAGATGACGACGGGCGTTGGCGGCGGCGGTGGCTTTGGGTTTGGTCCCGCGGCGGCTTCGGACCGGTTCGTGGCGCGGCCGGCTGAGGGTCCGATTCCGCGTGTGCCGGGCGCGCCCAGGCCGGCCGCCGACACCGGCGCTGCCGCTGGGGCTCCAGGCCGCGGTGGGCGGGCCGGTCCTGGAGCAGCCGGCGAGGCGCCGATCGATCCCGGGCTGTTGCGTGAGGTAGCGCAGCTGGTTCGCATGCCTGGAAGCAGCTACCCGCCATTCGGGCGTGGCGGCCGTAGCGCCCCGCTTGCCGGAACAGGTGACTATCTGGTGACCATGACGGTCGGCGGTCACGTGGAACGGCAAACGGTGCATGTGGTGCGCATGCCCGGCCTGGGCGACGACGCCTCGATCGGCTTCGGCGGATCCGAGGACGACGACGGGAATCCGTGACGGGACTCCCCTTTTCAATCCCGGCGGCCGCCCTGCGGAACGCCGGGATTGAAGGGGGGTAGTTCAGTCCAGGGATATTGGGGCTTGCGTATTCCCCTGGGCCCCCTAAATTACCTAGTGCGACGCGTACACCCGTGTACGACACGTTCCGATACACTGAGGAGCCTGGTATTGCAGGCTCCTTTTTGTTGCCCGGCGTTGCAGTCAGACGCGAGTCTGATCCGGGCTAGGATCCCCATCGTGAGGGCAAATTCACGAAACACTACTCATGGTCGTACGGCATACCCACTCCGACCAACACAAGAAAAGGACAACGGAATGCGTACGACCGGTACTGTAAAGTGGTTCAACGACGCGAAGGGCTTTGGATTCATTACGCCTGAGAATGGCACGAAGGATTGCTTCGTCCATCACTCTGCGATCGGTGGGTCGGGCTTCAAGACCCTCGCCGAAGGCGAGCGCGTCGAGTTCGAGATCGTGCAGGGCCAGAAGGGTCCAGCGGCCGAGAACGTAACGAAGATCGGCTAGTAGTCGAGCCACTTCTCGATGGAAAGGCCAGATCGTTCTGCGATCTGGCCTTTCTTGCGTTCGGGGCTTCCGCTGGCTTCGGTCGGCTTCCGTGGACTTGCTCGCAGCGGCCGGCGACACGCAGCCTGCAGCGAGGCTCGCCGGTATGGCGTAAGTTGGTTTGAGTCGACGCTGCAAACCGCGCGTCCAAGTCGCACTCTCGCCACCGTCCGCCCATGCGCCTGCGATCCTTCGCCGCTCTCGTCGTTGCCCTGCCTCTCTCATCAGCTGCGCTTGTCGCGCAAACCGCGCGGGTTGGCCCGGCGGCCGCGCGCGTTACCGACTCGAGCGCAACTATCGGGAGCCGCACACGTGGCTTCGAGAAGCGGGATGGCTTCATCCCCATTTACCTGGATGCCGCGCGCGGAAAGACGTACCTGGAAATCCCGCGCGATTCGCTGCAACTCCTGTACTTTGTTTCGCAGGCGACGGGGCTCGGCTCCAATCCAATCGGCATAGATCGCGGCGCCAACACGCAGGAATCCGTCGCGCGATTCGACCGGCAGGGCGATCACGTGCTGCTGGTTCTGGAGAACTGGAATTACCGCTCATCCGCGGCCGCCACCAACCCAGACCATGCGCGCACGGTCTCGGAAGCGTTTCCGCCCAGTACGATCGCTTCGCTTCCGATCGTTGCCGCGGAGAATGGCAGGCTGCTGGTGGACGCAACCGACTTTCTGATTCGGGACTGGACGGAAGTTGGCTCGACGATCGCACGTGCCGGACAGGGAGCCTACACGGTGGCGCGCGATCGGTCCGGCATCTATCAGCCGTACACGCGCGCGTTTCCAACGAATACCGAGATCGACGTCGCGATAACGTACACGACCACCGGCAATCCCGGCCCGATCCTGCGTGGTATCCTGGCCGATCCGCGGTCCTTCACGCTGCGCGAGCACCTCACGCTGCTCCAACTTCCCGACGGCAACTACAAGCCGCGGGAGATGGACCCGCACGTTGGATACTTTGGCATCACGTTCAAGGACTATGCGCAGCCCATCGAGGGAGCGCTGGAGCAGCGCTGGATCGAACGTCACCGCCTGGAGCGTGTGAACCCGTCGGACCCGAGCAGCTCCATGCGGAATCCGATCGTGTACTACATCGATCGCGGAATACCGGAGCCCATTCGAACCGCGGTCAAGCAGGGAGTGAGCTGGTGGACGCAGGCGTTCGATCAGGCGGGCCTCAAGGGCGCATTCCGTGTGGAGGATCTGCCGGAGGGCGCGGACCCGATGGATGCGCGGTACAACGTGGTGCAGTGGGAGAACCGTAACGAGCGCGGCTGGTCCGTGGGCGGTGCGTTGGCGGATCCACGCACGGGTGAGATGATCAAGGGAATGGCGCGGCTGGATTCGCACCGCGCGCGCACGGATTACAATCTGTTCGCCGGCCTGTTCGGTGCAGACGCTTCGTCCGCGGATACGGCGTTTGTGCTTGCACGTGTCCGCCAGGTGGCGTCGCACGAGGTAGGCCACACACTCGGTCTGGCACACAACTACATAGCGTCAACGTACGAGCGCGGCTCGGTCATGGACTATCCGCCGCCCCGCGTCACCGTAAACTCGGCTGGCAGGATCGACGTCAGCGAGGCATACGCTGTCGGGCCCGGCGCCTACGATGTGTGGGCCATCCACTGGGGCTACGGAATCTTTCCTCCGGGAACGGAGAAGGACTCGCTGCGCGCAATCGTGGCGGACGGACTGAAGAAAGGATTTCTTTACCTGTCGGACGCGGATGCGCGGCCCGACTACGCCTCCGATCCACGCGTGAATCTTTGGGACGACGCAGCGACACCGGCAATCTTTCTGGACCGGGAGATGCACGTGCGGCGCATCGCGATGTCGCAGTTCGGCGAGCGCAATATTCTGCCGGGTGAACCGCTCGCACTGCTTCAGGAGCGGTTCGCACCGGTGTACTTCATGCATCGTTTCGCGCTCAACTCGCTGTCCAAGACGATTGGCGGGATGGAGTACAGCAACGCGACCCGTGGAGACGGCCTTCAGGCCACCAGACCGATCCCGGGTGTGCGGCAGCGCGCGGCGCTGCACCAGATACTGTCCGCGCTGCAGCCCGCCGAGCTTGCGATACCGGATACAGTTATAACGCTGATGGGGCCCCGACCGTCCGGCTATCGCGGCTCCGTGGAGCTTTTCAAGAGCCGTACGGATCCGGCGTTCGACGATCTTGGCGCGGCGCAGACACTTGCGCAGATGATCGTGGATGGCGTGCTTCAGACAGAGCGCGCTGACCGCCTCGTCCAGTTCGCGACTCGCGAGCGTGACGAGCTTACGCTGGGAGAGACGATCGATTCTCTTGTGGCGAACCCGTGGAGCAGTCGCGCTGGCGAGGGCAGCAAGCTCGCCGCGTTGCGACGCGTGGCACGCAGGGCAGTCGTGGACCGGGTGATGGCGCTCGCCGCCGACACCGATGCAACGCCCGAGACCCGCGCGATCGCGGACCTCAAGCTGTCCCGGATGCGCCAGGTCGCAGCGCGCCGCGCGACAGAGACCACAGCGGCCGGAGGAGGTGACGTGGAGCGCGCAACCTGGCTGGCGATATCAGGAGATATCGGACGGTGGCTCGATCGACACGAACTGCCCAATCCGACAAAGGCTCTAGTTGCACCTCCCGGCGATCCATTCGGAATCGATCCGTAACGACGCCGGGCAACTGCTGTCAATGGGAGCGAGAGACATGAAAGCGAAAAGAGACATCGCAGCGTGCGCGGCGATACTGGTCCTCGGCGCATGTGCCCACTCGGGCGGAATCGGCGACGTGGTCGCCAACGGATATTCTGTGGTACAGGATGCAAACGGTAATCGCGTTGGCGTCGCGGCCTTTGGCCAGGATGCCAGCGGGGAAGTGCAGGTGAGAATGCTCGTTCACGGACTCGCGCCGGGCCTCCACGGGGTTCACATTCACTCGGTTGGTTCCTGCGTCACCCCTGGCTTCACCTCTGCTGGCGGTCACTTCAATCCCGCCGGAACCCATCACGGACTGGACAACCCGCAGGGCCCGCATGCGGGCGACCTGCCGAACATGAAGGTCGATGCCGCCGGCAACGCGGACTACGTCGCGACGACAAGGCTGGTATCTCTGACTCCCGGCTCCAGTGGGGTGTTCGATACTGACGGAAGTGCACTCGTAATTCATGCGGGTCCCGACGACAACATGAGCGACCCTGCAGGAAACTCCGGCGCGCGCATCGCGTGCGGAGTGATTCAGTCCGGAGTGGCGCCACGTTAGACTGAAGCGGACAAAAATTTTTTACTGGATTTGTTCTGATGCGTGGAAAATCGATGCTGCTCCTTGCGGCAGTGCTTGCCGGCAACGGAGGCGTTGGTCCCGCGGCGTTTGCCCAGGGTCAGGCGCAGGTGCGCGAGTACACTCATGCGGATACGCTGCGCGGGAGCAACACCCCTGAGCGCGCGTGGTGGGACGTGACGTTTTACGATCTGCACGTACGCGTGAATCCCGCCGATAGCAGCATAACGGGATACAACGGCATCGCGTATCGCGTGACCGGAACGCCCCGCGAGATGCAGATCGACCTGCAGGTACCGCTGGAAGTAGACAGCATGGTACAGGACGGCCGGCGCGTGACCTACCGGAGGGATGGGAACGCCTTCTTCGCGGCGCTTACCGCAGCACAACCGGTGGACGGCACAAAGACACTGACCGTTTACTATCACGGCCAGCCGCGTGTCGCGAAGCGAGCGCCGTGGGACGGTGGATTCGTCTGGGCG
>JBBRBY010000075.1:0-13430 GCA_038205315.1 Gemmatimonadales bacterium
CATCGAATACGCAATACCCTCCCGCATCGGAATGATGGCGGCCGCATCCGACGGTTACACCGTTCGCCTGCCCAATTCTCTGGTGGAAGAGGTGCTCGCGTGAAGCGGTGGGAAATCTTCCGGGCCGTCTTCGCCGTGCTGATCGCGGCGTTATTCGTGAAGAGCGGCTACGCGCGACTCCCCAACATCCAGCCGGAAACCTTCAGGCACTCGCCAGTCGTCGTATACGCCGATCCCATGCTGCCGCCGTTCGTGGTGCGAGCGGAACGCGTCCTGCCCAGGCTTCCGCATCTCGTATCGATCCGGAAGCTCTTCACCCGCGCACCCGCAGGAGTCGCGCTCCCGGTTTCCCTCACGCAGTACTGCCTGCAGGGGACGACCAGGCGTGACCACTACGTCCGCGAAGGGATTGTCGCCGCCGACCCGCGGATCTTCCCGCTCGCCCGATATGTGGAAGTGTTCCTCGGCAAGCATTACCTAGGACGCTTTCTCGTGGATGACACCGGTGGGAAGGTCAAGGGAAACACGCTCGACATCTGGACCCCGTCTTGCTCTGATGCACGGAGATTCGGTCGCCAGCGAGGGACCGCCATGTTGGTCGTCAAACCGGAGAATTGATGTCAGCCTTCTCGACTTATCTGATCGGTTTTTTCGTGGTCATCATCGGGCTCGCCATCGGAGCCTACCTGCTGAACCTCCCCACCACCTGGATCGCAGTAGGAGTAGTTGTTCTGATCGGACTTGGCATACTCACCGCCACGAGCCGAACGCGCCAGAAGGATCCGCCAACACCCTAAGCCAGGCCGGTCCCGCCAGCTTCGCGCCACTGTGGTGACATGTCACATTCCTTTGGCACGAAACATGGCTGTTGACCAAAACAGATGTGACGATTAGTCTGACTGCTTCAGCCCATCACTGGAGCGTCTATGCCGGCAGCGGTCGAGAGCAGGCCTAAAGGGTTCGCGCGGTCTTCACCCTCCACAGCCTTCGACCAGTACCTGCACGACATACAGAAGCTTCCTCTCATCACTGATGTAGAGGAAGAGCGACGACTGGCCCGACGCGCCCAGGGTGGCGACGAGAAGGCCGCCGAGCGTCTGGTTACAGCGAATCTTCGCTTCGTCATCTCGTATGTGAAAAAGTATCAGGGTCACGGCCTGGATTTGAGCGAGCTCGTAGCAATTGGGAACGAAGGGCTGCTCAAGGCCGTGCGGAAGTTCGATCCGGACCAGGGCGTCAAGTTCATCTCCTACGCCGTGTGGTGGGTCCGTCAGGCGGTACTCAAGGCGCTGGCTGAGCAGACACGCTCGGTGCGCATACCTCTGAACCAGAACTCGCAGCTCATCAAGCTCTCGCGCGCGGAGACGGTTCTGGCGCAGGTGCTCAAGCGCGATCCGACCGACAACGAGCTCGGCCGCCTTCTGGACGAGACTCCAGACACCGTGCGCTCCTCGCGGCAGATGTCCGCCACCGAGATCTCGCTGGATGCTCCGATCGATAGAAGCGATCGTGAGGCTTCGACGCTGGGTGAGCGATTTGCCGGTGTCGATGGCGCCGAGATCGAGGAAGTCACCGACTTCAAGCTGATGCGCGAATCGATAGACCGCGCGTTCAAGAAGTATCTCACCCCGCGCGAGCGGAAGATTCTCTACCTCTATTACGGACTCGGGCAGGATTCCGAGGCAATGACGCTCGAGAAGATCGGATCGCTCCTGGGGGTAACGCGTGAACGCATCCGTCAGATACGGGAGCGCGCATTCGAGAAGCTGCGCCAGTCACCCGATGGTGGCGCGCTTTCGGGGTTCTGGGGTGCGGCCTAGGTCGACCGGCCCATCATTAATGATCAGCGAGGGCCCGGTAACCGGGCCCTCGCTTTATTTTACCACTTGTGATTCCTGCGTTCGTCAATGATGCCGCCGGCACCGCACCCGAAGCGAAGCGCGCGCTCGAAGCGGTAGGCGGCTTCGACGTTCACGCGATGCCGCCGGACGGGCTCGAAGCGGCGATAAGAGAAGTGATGAAATCCGCTCCTCCCCGCATCCTCATCGCCGGTGGCGACGGGAGTGTGGGAACCGCCGCGCGCGTAGTAAATGGAACTCGAACTCAGCTCGCGCTTTTGCCGGGTGGTACGCTCAACCACTTCGCACGCGACCACAACATTCCCACCGATCTCGATAGCGCGGCCTCGGTCGCCTTGAATGGGCAGCAGGCCATGGCTGACGTGGCGTTCGTTGGCGACCGGCTCTTCCTGAATACGAGCTCGGTGGGCGCTTACGTCACGTACGTTCGGCTTCGCGAGCAGATGGAGAAGTACGTTGGCTACCGGATAGCGAGCTTCATCGCCGCGATACGGCTATTCATGTCGATGCGTCCAGTTTCTCTGGAAATCGACGCCGAGGGACAGAAGCGCGCTTACAGCACTCCGATGGTTTTCATTGGAGTCGGGGAGCGAGAGACGAAATCTCCCACGCTCGGAAACCGAGTCAAGGACGGGCGTCACTGCCTGCACGTGATCGTGGTGCGGGAACGGCGTGCTGCGCGACTGCTCGCTCTCGCCCTGGAGGCCGCACGCCGGGGACTCAAGCGCGTTGCCGCGACGCCCGAGCTGGACAGCTACATGGTCGATTCGTGCGTGATCAGGACGCGCCGCACGCATCATGTCGCCATTGATGGTGAGATCAAGCGCCTCGGCGCAACACTCGAATACCGAATCGTGAAGGGGTCACTGAGCATAGTCGTGCCCACTCAGGGCGAGCAGCCGGCGGAGTGACGATGCCACCGGCCACCGATCTGCTCGGCGACCTGACGGCAGTTGTGGGAGCGCGTCATGTCCTGACGCGGGACGTCGAGCTTCTAGCGTACGAGTCGGATGGGCTGCCCGGCTACCACAGGCGCCCTTCGATCGCCGTCTTTCCCGGTTCCCGCGACGAAACCATCGAAGTGATCCGGTTACTGGCCAGGAGCGGAACCGCGTTCGTGCCGCGCGGCGCCGGTACCGGTCTCTCCGGCGGCGCGCTGGCCGACGATGTCGTGCTGCTGGGCCTGCATCGGCTCAAGGGAATAATCGACATGGACGTCGCGCGGCTTCGCGCCACTGTCGAGCCTGGCGTCGTGAATGCCGCCCTGAACAAGCGACTTGCACCATACGGTGTGTTCTACGCTCCCGATCCGTCGAGCGAAGCGGCGTGCACGATTGGTGGAAACGTCGCGGAGAACTCGGGCGGTCCGCACTGCCTCAAGTATGGCGTGACGCTCAACCACGTTCTCGCCGCAACGGTCGTGCTTCCGGACGGTGAGATCGTGGAACTCGGTGATCGCGACGAGGGGATGGAGGGTTACGATCTACTCGGCGCCTTCGTGGGTTCCGAGGGCTGCTTCGGCGTCGCGCTCGACATCACCGTTCGGCTCACACGAAAGCCGGCTGCTGTCCGGACAGCGCTCGCCGATTTCACCTCCATTGCGGACGCCGCACACGCGACATCCGCTATAATCGCGTCCGGAATCGTGCCGGCCGCGCTCGAGTTCATGGACAGCGGTACGATCCGCGTCGTAGAGTCGTCGATCTTCGCCGCCGGATATCCAGCCGATGCCGCGGCGATACTGTTGATCGAGGTTGATGGCAGCGTGGAGAGCGCCGCCTCCGAAATGGACATCGTGCGGAAGCTGTGCACCGACTGCGGCGCGCGCTCCGTGCGCGTGGCCGCCGATGAAGCGGAGCGCGCGCGGTTATGGCAGGGACGGAAGAAGGCATTCGGTGCAATGGGCCGACTCGCGCCGAACCTTGCCGTACAGGACGCTGTGATTCCGCGTACCAGGCTGACAGAAGTCCTGGCGCAGATCCACGCGATCGCTGACACGCACGGCGTGACCGTGTGCAACGTCTTTCATGCGGGTGACGGTAATCTGCATCCCAATATCTCGTACGATGCCGGAGACCCGGACCAGGCGCAGCGGGTACATCAGGCCATGAGCGCAATGATGAAGGCGTGCGTGGACGCAGGCGGTAGCATAACCGGCGAGCATGGCGTGGGACTGGACAAGCTGCAGTACATGCCACTGCTGTTCGACGAGTCGACACTGTCAGCGATGTGCGATCTGCGTAGTGCCTTCGACCCGGATCGTCGCGCCAATCCCGGCAAGGTGATTCCGGTGCACTCGTGCAGGGAGTGGTTGGCGGCTCCCGCCACCAGACCGGGAATACATGCGCGGTGATGCGGAGATCTCCGGCTTCGTTCGCGAATCAGCGGCAAGTGGCGTGCGGCTCCGCATAGTTGCGCGCGGAACGTGGCTGGAGGCCGGTGGTGCGGTGTTGGCCGACGCGCGGCTGTCACTGGCCGACGACAGCGGCATCGTGTCGTATGTGCCAGACGATCTCACGATCACGGCGCGCGCTGGCACAACACTCCGGGAGATCTCGGACGCCCTCGCGCCGTATGGCCAGTGGCTCGCGCTCGATCCGCACTCCGATGGCGACGTGTCGATCGGCGCGACCGTTGCGACATGCTCGTACGGACCGTCGGCTGCGCTCTTCGGAACGCCACGCGATCAGGTACTAGGCCTCACCGCGGTGCTTGGTACCGGCGACGTCATTCACGCCGGCGGAAGAGTTGTGAAGAACGTCGCCGGCTTCGACCTCACGCGATTGATGACCGGTGCATGGGGCACGCTCGGCGTCATAACCGAAGTGACCATTCGCGTTCGTGCGCGCGCGATGCGCACGGACAGCGTTGCGCACATGCGGCGAGTGCTTCCTGAATCGTACGGGCACCGCGTGCCGCGCATTACACATGCGGCCATCTCGGACGCGCTGAAGCGGCAATTCGATCCGTCCGGAATCCTGAACCCCGGAATAATGGAGCCCGCCCAGTGAGCAGGGCGGCGACACCGTCCCCTGCAACGCGCGCCTGCGCGGACACCCCGCTGTCGCAGGAGCAGGCGGGTCTGGATGCATGCGTGCATTGCGGATTCTGTCTCCAGGCGTGTCCCACGTATCTCGCGCTCGAGGATGAGAATGATTCACCACGGGGACGGATCGTTCTCATGCGTGCACTGGCCGACGGGATAATTCCGCCCAGCGATGCCGATTTACGCGAGCACATCGATCGCTGTCTTGGCTGCAGGGCGTGCGAAACCGCGTGTCCGTCGGGAGTCCCGTACGGACAGCTTCTGGAAGCGACGCGCGCTACGCTGCGAGGGGGACAGGCACCCACGATGATGTCACGCCTGCTGCTCCGCGTCTTCGCCATCGCGCCGCTCATGCGCGCATCGATGGCGTTGGCGCGGCTGCTGGCGGCGACGCCAATCCCGACGCTGTTGATGAAGCTACCCGGCCGCATGGGTTTCGCCATGGCGATGCTGGCGTCGACTGAATTCCCGCTGGAGCGGGCACGCTACACCGCGGATGGCAGCGGCGAGAATGGTACCGCCGCGCTGCTGCGCGGATGCGTTATGGAAGGACTATTTACCGACACCAATCGCGCCACCGAGCGTGTGTTGACTTGCAACGGCTATGACATGGTTCCCGCGCCGGGCCAGGTGTGCTGCGGCGCGCTTCACGCGCACGCCGGCGATCTGGATGCCGCACGCCGGCTCGCTCGCAGGAACATCGCCGCATTCGAGCGCTCGGGCACACGCTACGTGGTCACGAATGCCGCCGGTTGTGGCGCGATAATGAAGGAGTACGACCACCTACTCGGTGGCGACGCAGAATGGAGCGACCGCGCCCGCGAGTTCGTGGCGCGCGTACGCGACGTGTCGGAGCTGCTGGCGGCGGTCGGACCGCGCTCGGGTGGGCAACTCCCATTTACGGTTGCGTACGACGCACCCTGCCACCTGCTGCACGCACAGCGAGTGGCTACGGCGCCGATACAGGTGCTCCGCGCGGTGCCAGGCGTTCAGCTCGTGCCGCTGGACGAATCGGAGCAGTGCTGCGGCAGTGCCGGCATCTACAATCTCATCGAGCCAGAGACGTCGGACGCAGTACTTGCGCGCAAACTCGACAGAATCGGCGCATCCGGCGCGACGTTGATCGCGACCGGCAATCCGGGCTGCATGATGCAGATCGGCGCCGGACTGCTTCGCGCCGACATGCGGGCGCGCGTGGTGCATCCGATAGATTTACTTGATGCGTCCTACGCTTCTGATTGACCGTTCCAACCGGGCGCGCTTCGAGATCTCCGGCGCGCACGCGGTAGCAACGCTTAACGGCCTCGTGACCAACGATGTCGCCGCGTTGAAGGACGGCCAGGGTCAGTACGCGGCGGTGTTGACCGCCAAGGGCAAGATCGTCGCCGACGTGATCGTGCTCATGCTGGATGGTCGGTTGCAGCTTCACGCGTCGCCCGAAGCGGGTCCGGGACTGCACGCGATGCTCGTGAAGTTCATCAATCCGCGCTTTGCGAGCCTGCAGGACATTTCCGCAGCGACGTCGGAGCAGACGCTCACCGGCGAAGACAGTGCGCACGTGCTTGCTCGTTCGGTCGGCGGGATCATGGATGCGGATTCCTTGACATTGATGCCGCCGTACACCCACGCACCGGCCATGATTGCGTCGAGCGCCGTGACGATCCTCCGTCTCCCGGACATGGGCTTTGCAAATGAACCGGTGTTTTCGGTGTTGGCGCCGAGTGGGTCCGCGCTCGCGGTGCGCGGGGCGCTGCGATCAGCGGGGGCTGCCGATGCGGATGCGAAGGTGCTCGATACGCTGCGCGTGGAGAGCGGCTTCCCGGCATGGGGAGTCGACATGGACGACACCACGCTGTCGCAGGAAGCTAACCTGGATGAGCTGCACGCGATATCGTACACGAAGGGATGCTATATTGGGCAGGAAACGGTTGCACGCGTTCACTTTCGCGGGCACGTCAACAGGTATCTGCGCAGGTTGAACTTCACTGGTGACGTGCTGCCACCGCGCGGTGCGATGTTGCAGGACTCGGAGCATCGATCGGTGGGCGACGTGCGCAGCACAGCGGTGAGTTCGCGTTGCGGCCCTATAGGTATCGGGATGGTGAGGCGCGACGCCGACGACGGAAGCACACTCGATGTACACTGGGAGGGTGGTGCCACTTCCGCAGTGGTTGGCGGACAAGCAAAAGGCGCGATCGAATGATCGCGCCTTTTGCTTCAATGTGCTGAAGCCTGGAACTATGGCTTCTTGGTAACGGTAGTAGTCTTCTTTGCGCTGATCATTGTGTCCTTCGACATCTTGGACAGCGTGTCCGTCATCTTCTTGCTGGTGTCAGCCATCATCTTGCTGGTATCGGTCATCTTCATACCAGTGTCAGTCATTGCTGCAGGTGCGGCGGCTGCCGGCATGGTGGTATCCGTAGCGGCTTCATCCTTCTTTGCACATGCTGCTACTGCGAGTAGGGCGACGGCGACGAGGGCCAGGCGCTTCATACGAGAATCTCCTTAAGAGGTTCAGAGGGTGATCGCCCGGGTCCGTGCACGCAGTCGCGATGCCCGGATGTGGCGCGGGGTCGAATCTATGCCTACCAGAATCGGTGTCAAGTACCACAACCCCACCGCTAAATTACGTGATACGAGAGGGTTTAGCGACTGGCAGATATTTATTGGGATATCGAGGGCTGCCAATTGTCGCATCGAGGCCACCCGATATCCGCACCCAACGAGAACAGCGTGTCTTCGCTTCCCGAAACATTTGGCGCACTCAAGCGATCGTCCTGGGCGGCGCCAGGACGGGTCCACCGGACAGTCAAGGACGAGCTGCGCCAGAATCTTCTGGGGCGGCTTGCCTCCGGAGAACCGCTGTTCCCCGGGGTCCTCGGATACGAGGATACGGTCATGCCGCAGATCGCCAACGCGGTCCTCAGCAGGCATAATTTCATCCTTCTCGGTCTTCGCGGCCAGGCGAAATCCAGGATTCTCCGGGCACTCACGACGCTAATGGACGAGGTCATCCCGATCGTCGCCGGAAGCGAAGTGAACGATGATCCGTTCAGGCCGATCTCGAAGTACGCCCGGCAGTTGCTGGCCGAGGCTGGTGACGATGCGCCGATCGCGTGGGCCACGCCCGACAGCCGGTACGTCGAGAAGCTAGCCACTCCCGACGTCACCATAGGCGACATCATTGGCGACGTGGACCCCATCAAGGCGGCGCGGGGCGGCCACCTGCTCTCCGATGAGCTCACCATTCACTACGGCATGCTCCCGCGGGCCAATCGCGGAATCTTTGCGCTGAATGAACTGCCCGATCTTTCGGGAAAGGTGCAGGTGGGACTGTTCAACATCATGCAGGAAGGCGATGTCCAGATCAAAGGATACCCGGTCCGGCTGCCGCTGGACCTGCTGCTGGTCTTCTCCGCCAATCCCGAGGATTACACGGCCCGCGGCAAGATCATCACGCCGCTAAAGGATCGAATTGGAAGCGAGATCGTCACCCATTACCCGGAGACGGTGGAGATCGGGATGGAGATCACGCGCCAGGAAGCCTGGGCCCAGCGCGGTGCGCTAACCGTAGAAGTCCCCGATTTCATGGAGGAGCTGGTGGAGCGGATCGCGTTCGAAGCGCGCACGGACAAGCGCATCGACCGGCGCTCCGGTGTCTCGCAGCGCCTGCCGATCAGCGTGCTTGAAAACGTCATATCGAATGCAGAACGGCGCTCGATATCGACGGGCGAGAAGGAAGCCGTGCCGCGCATAGCAGACGTGTACTCGGCGCTTCCGGCCATCACAGGCAAGATCGAGCTCGAATATGAGGGCGAGATCATCGGCGGCACCGCCATCGCGCGGGAGCTCATCCGGCGAGCGGCCGATGCCACGTTCCGGGAGCGCGCAGGGCGGGCGGACACCGACGAGATTGTCATGTGGTTCGACGCCGGCGGCGCCCTTCAGGTATCGGACGACGTCTCCGCGGCAGCTGTCGTGCAGGGCTTCGAGGCCGTGCCAACGCTGATCGACACGGTCGAAGAGGCAGGACTCGCATCGCGATCCAACGTACCTTTGATGGCGGCCGCATGCGAGCTGGTGCTCGAGGCGCTCGTCGCGCGCCGCAGGATATCGCGCTCGGACGATGGCCGTTACGGGCGCGCGGTCAGTGAGAAGCGCCGCCGTCCGGGCGAGGATTATTTCGGGGGAATTTCAGCCTAGAGAGGATTCGGCCGTGTCGATCATCACCATCTCACGAACGTATTGCTCCGGTGGATCGCAAGTAGCCTCGAAAGTCGCGACGGCGCTCGGATGGTCGTTGCTCGACAACACATTCATCGACGAGGTGGCGGCCCGGACAGGGATGAGCACGTCCGAGGTCGCCGCGCGCGAGGAGCGCCGCCCGTCGCTCGCCGAGCGGGTGGCGACGGCGATGGCGATGAGTACTCAGGAGATGATGTCACCGCTGGCGGTGACTCAGTTCCCGCCCACGGAGCAGCGGCTGCTGGACGTGACTCGGACGGTGATTGAGGAAACCGCCGCGAGCGCGTCTGTCGTCATCGTCGGCCGCGGCGCCCAGATGATGCTCCACTCCCGCAGCGACGTCTTTGGCGTCTTCTGCTACGCCCCGCTGGAGGCCCTCACACGCGCCTGCATGCACCGAGACGGACTGGACAGGGCCCACGCGGAGAAACGCGTTCAGCATGTCAACCAGGAGCGTTCAGCGTGGGTCAAGGCGAACTGGGGACGCGACTGGCAGGCCATCGAGAGCTACCACCTCTGCATGAACACCGACGCGCTCGGGATTGATGGTGCTGCGGATGCGATAGTAGGCGCGGCGCGGTGCTACTTCGAGCGTTGAATTTCGAACGGCGCCTATTCATACAGCGTGTCGATGTCGGTGGCAGCCAGCTCTACCAGAAAGCCTGAGATCTTTTCCGCAACGGCTTCAAAGAATCGAGCACCGCGCTCCGGTGTGGCCATCGCGGGATCGCCGGTTCCGGTGTCAGTCGACACTCGAGTCCAGGGCCTCGGAGCCCACACCCAGCGCTCCCTGAGCGCGGCGATCTTTGGCCTCTTCTGACTGCCGTCACCGGCTTCGCTGAGCGGCAGCACGAGTTCAGGCACAATGTGCTGCATAACGCTCGTTTCAAGCTCGCCGGCATGATCGCCCGGCTCATCAAAGTATCCCGCCGGATCCACGCACGTGTACCAGTTGAGCGTGCAGAGAAAGACGCTCGTGACGGGCTGTAGCTCGCGGATCATCTGCCGGAAGTCATTGCCGCCGTGCCCGTTCAGCACCACGAGCTTCCGTATTCCCTGCCCTTCCAGTGCGCTGACGAGATCGCGCAGAAGCGCCGCCTGTGTGCTCGGGTTCATGTTCAGGCAGAGCTCTATGTCCAGCTGGCCGGTGTTCACCCCGAACGGAACGGTGGGAAGAACTATCACTCGCGCGCCCGCTTCCCACGCCCGCCGCGCCGACTCGGCGGCCACGGCGTCGCACTCCATCACGTCGGTGCCGTACGGGAGATGATAGTTGTGTGCTTCCGTCGCACCCCACGGCAGAACCGCCACCGTGTAGTCCGTGGATGAGACGGTCTTCCAGCTCGTCTCGGCGAGTACGTATGGACGCGTCATACCTGAAATTATACGCGTCGCGAGATCTTCAGTGCGTGCCCAGGTGATCCCAGTTCGCGATAGCGTTGATCGGCATCGCGAAGGTGCCCTGGCTCTCCCATCGCCACAGCGGACGGATACCGAACATCACCACGTGCCCGTTGCCGAGCGGCGCGTCCACGACCGCCGCCTTGCCAGCCAGCTCGTCGCCATTGGCCAGCAGACCCGACAGGAGCAGGTCCGACGCGTTGCGGGCATACGACACCACCGCGCGCGCACGCATCCGCTCACGTGCGGCGATGATCGCGGGCTCGATTCCCTCGTTCCGGTCCAGCGAGTCCGGCTTTGTGACGTTCAGTACCGGTGATTGATTGAAGTACACGGGCACGCTGGCCGCCTCGTAGCCATACACGATGGGGCTTGAGCGGTCCGCGATCGTTGCCCGATATATCCCGCCCTTCGCGTTCAGCTTTGGCGTCTGCACGATCGACGCGCTGGTGGTGAACCCGATGTCGATTGGAAGCCGCGTGGAATTGCCTTCGGTGATGAGCAGGCCGCCGCGCTCCACGAACCTTCGAAGCGCCGCCGCACCGTCGAGCCCCATGCCAGGCCGGATGTCGTCGGTCTCGTCGAGCTTGCCAATGTTCGGCGTGAGTGTCGTTGTCTTCCATGGAATCGGCGGCCCGATCATCGGGCGGCCGTTGATCAGCGCGGTCGTCGGTCCGCTGGCGTGCGGAAAGACGATGACGTCAAACCGATCCAGCGCGTTCGGCTTCTTCAGTGTCTGCGTCGAGATGTACGTGAACGGTAGCCCCATCTTCTCGAACGCGAACCGCACCCAGCCCTCGTTCTGCGTCTCGAGCCATGTGTGCATCAGCGCGATTCGCGGAAGGGTTATCGCATGCTGCTTCGCCGGCCGCGCGGCTGCAGTAGCGATCGCATCCACTCCCAGCGCGCGAAGTGCGTCGCGCACCTTTGCGTCGTCCTTCTCGATATAGAAGGTTCCCGCAGCGTACGTGACTCCGTCGGCGACAAAGGCTGAATCCGCGACCAGCACCTTCGCTCCCGCCACTTTCCACGGCAGCATGGCGGATCGCCAGTCGCCTGTATGGCGTACGATGAGCGCCGTCCCCGTGCCGCTCAACTTGCCGGCGACCGATGCGTCTGCCGTCAGCATGCGCATGGGGCGAGTGAACACGGCCGAGTCGGCGACCTTGATCGTCTCGACGCCTCGGAGCAGGTCGAGGGTCCAGCCCGTGTCGTCGTACGGCGGCGGGTCGTCCACGGTGTACTTCTGGATCGCAAGCAGTGTGCGAACTGGTGCCGCATACGGCTGATCCAGCCGGACAATCCAGTCGCCCGTGTGTACGGGGATTGTAACGACCCGTGTGCGGGCCTTCGCGCGTGACGACGTATCGCGTGAACTGGTATCGCGCTTTGCCGCCGAATCGGCGGTCACGGTAAAGTCCGCGGTCGCTTCCTGCACCTCCGCGCCGTGCCCGCGGAACAGGTTCACCAGGTCGGCCGCTTCCGCTGCGTGTCGCTGTCCGCGTGGAATGACGAAGGCGTACGGTGCGCCGCTGCGGCCGCGCGCGACCATGCGCTCCGCCTTGGTTGTGAAATTGTCGAGGAACACGTCGCGATGATCCGCGACGTACCGTAGCGCGACAAGCGCGCCGGACTGTTGGTAGTTGATGTTGGAGCGGATGCACCACTTCACCCCGTTGACGGGCGGATTCGGCCTGTCCCACCGGCGCGTCGTGTCAGCGGTTGGCAGGTTCACGATGGTGCAGCCTGCCCCCGACGAGGTGTAGGTCTCGTAGAACCGGCCAATCGAGTTGTGAAGATTCCCCACCGAGAGAACCGTGTAGTTCGGCGCCCATCCGTCGTAGAAGCCGTGCGTCCACACTCCGGGAAGCCCGCGACGAGTGAGCTCGGTGATTTCCTGATACGCGAGCGTGTGCCACTCATCGATGACTATCGGATCGTACTCATCGTTGTATGGGCCGGTGCCGGTACTGGTGTACAGGAACGGCACCGATTCGTGAAGATCGTGGACGACCGTGGGCTTCCAGTGCAGAAACGTGGACATCACGTTCTGCGTCAGCTTCTGCGACAGCACTATCGCATCGCGGTTGTTGTCGTGGGCGGTGTACTTGCCCCAATACAGCAACGGCACGCCCTGCGGGCCGAGCCCCAGCCGCTGCGATTCGCTATACGTGTCCACGATTCGGTCGCGGCCATCCACTTCGGTCGCAGGTGTGATCAGCGTGATGACGTTCGATCTGATCCCCTTCACGTAGTCACCCTCATCCACCGCCAGCCGGTACGCCAGTTCCATCAGCATCTCGGGACTGCCGGTCTCCGGCGCGTGAATCGTTCCCGTGAGCCAGTAGATCGGTTTCGCCTCGCGCACCAGCCGCGCACGCTCGGCAGGCGCAAGTCCGCGGGGGTCGGCAAGCCGCGACATCATCGCGCGGTAATCGTCGAGCTTCGCAATCGTCGCCTCATCCGCGATCGCCGCAACGATCATCTCGCGTCCTTCGTCGCTCATCCCCGCCGAGAACACTTTCACCCGCGGAGAAGCGGCGGCGAGCGCCCTGAAATACCTGTTCAGATCGGCGGTCCGGGACAGCCGGCCGAGCGTGCCGGGAACGTAGCCCAGGACCTTGAGCGGACTGGGAACCGTCGCCGAGTAGGGGAGGTAGTCCACCAGTTCCGTGGTGAACTTCCAGTGAGGGTCCACCGGCGTCAGCGCCACGATCTGCGCGGTGTAGGCGCTGTCGATTCGCTGCGCGTCCTGAGCGCTCGCTCGTGCGGAGAAGATGGAGGCTGCGCAGAGCGCGGTTGCGCCTGCGCGCACGATACGACTGGAAGCTGCTGTCACGGTGACTCCTGAGGGTGTCGCGCGCAATTGTACCGCCCGG